>NZ_JBHVPP010000002.1:0-264258 GCF_042887295.1 Streptomyces sp. NPDC057950 | reverse complement strand
CCGTACCCACCACCTCTCCACCGCCCCCCCCCCCCCCCCATCAGCCAATCCGGCCCCCCCCGCACCTACGGCGGGGGGGGGCCCCCATTAAGCCCCGGCCCCCCCCCCTCCGGGTACCCGGTCGTCAGCCCTTCTTGGCCGACTCCGCCTCGCTCTTCACGGCACCGGCGGAATCCGCGGACACCTCGGCCCCGGCGTCGGCCGCGCCCCCGGACGCCGCACCCGCACCCGCACCGGGCTCCACGTCCGTGTCGTCGCCGACAGCCTTGCCGGCGGCCTTCTCCCCGGTCCCGTCGGACTTCTCGCCGCCGGAAGCCCCGGCCTGCTCGTCGACGGCGTTCTTCCCGCTCTTCCCGCCCGACTCGCCGTCGGTCGCCTTCGCAGCCTTCGTCTTCTGAGCCGTCGTCTTCCCAGCCTTCGTCCCGGACTTCTCGCCCGACTCCTCGCCCGACTCCTTGTCCAGGCCGACCGAAGCCCCTGCCCGGGCCTCACCGTCGCCCTCGTCCTCGCCGGAGGCGTCCGCACCCGGCTCGACGATCTCCTCACGACCGGGCCGCAGCCGCGCCGACACCACGATGTAGGTCACCGCGAGCACGAAGACCACCATCGCGGTCCAGTCGTTGAGACGCAGACCCAGGAAATGGTGGGCGTCGTCGACGCGCATGTACTCGATCCAGCCGCGGCCGACGCAGTACGCGGCGACGTACAGCGCGAACGCCCGTCCGTGGCCCAGGGTGAAGCGACGGTCCGCCCAGATGACCAGGAAGCCGACACCGACGCACCACAGCGACTCGTACAGGAAGGTCGGGTGGTAGTACCCCGGTACCCGCCCGTCCGTGGCGGACGTGATGTGCAGCGCCCAGGGCACGTCCGTGGCCTTGCCGTACAGCTCCTGGTTGAACCAGTTGCCCCACCGCCCGATGGCCTGCGCGAAGACGATGCCGGGCGCGAGCGCGTCGGCCCAGGCGGGCAGCGGGATGCCGCGCCGGCGGCAGCCGATCCACGCGCCCACCGCACCGAGCGCGATCGCGCCCCAGATGCCGAGGCCGCCCTGCCACACCTTGAAGGCGTCCACCCAGTCGCGGCCCTCGCTGAAGTACAGCTCGTAGTCCGTGATCACGTGGTAGAGGCGGCCGCCGACGAGACCGAACGGCACGGCCCACACCGCGATGTCGGCCACCGTGCCGGCCCGCCCTCCCCGGGCGATCCAGCGCTTGTTGCCGAGCCAGACGGCTACGAAGACGCCGATGATGATGCAGAACGCGTAGCCGCGCAGCGGAATGGGGCCGAGATGCAGCACACCGTGCGACGGGCTGGGAATGTAGGCAATTTCCATGGCAGGGTCGACGCTACCGTGCCGGGCGGGACCCGCGGCGGGTGCCCCGGCAACGGGTCCATAACGGGCAGCGCCCCCGGACCCTTCGCAGGCCGGGGGCGCCGCTGGTCGGGGGCGTCGCGGATCGGGGGGCTCAGCCCTTGTTCTCGGCCTGCACCAGCTGCTTGAGCTTCGCGGGGGTCATGGACTGGTCCGCGTAGATGTTCTTGCCGCCCAGCAGCACGGTCGGGGTGCCGCTGAAGCTGCCGCTCCGGAAGGCCGCGTTCGACTTCGCCACCCAGCTGTCGTGCCTGCCGTCGTTGACGCACGCCCGGAAGCCCGGGGTGTCGAGGCCGTCGACCTTGCCCGCCAGCTCGATGAGCTTGCCGTTGTCGGCGAACGTGTCGTCGGTCTCCTTGGGCTGGTTCGCGTACAGCACGTCGTGGTACGCGGCGAACTTGCCCGCGTCCTGGGCGCAGGCCGCCGCGTTGGCCGCGTGCCGGGAGCCGCTGCCTCCCATGTTCCCGTCGATCAGCGTGACCAGGTGGTATTCGACCTTCAGCTGACCGGCGTCCACCAGCTGGCGGATCGTCGGGCGGTACACCGTCTCGAAGGACTCGCACGCCGGGCAGCGGAAGTCCTCCCAGACCGTGAGGGTCGACTTGGCGCCGTCCTTGCCGACGGGGATCGCGAGACCGTCCTTGCCGGTCGCCCCCGAGGGCGCCACGGCCGGTCCCGCCGCGGTGTTCTTCTTGTCCTTGCCCGCGCCGGCGGCCAGCACGCCCACCACCGTCGCGAGGGCGAGAACGCACACCACCGACGCGCCCACGATCAGCGCCCGGCGGCGCTTCTCCGCACCCTTCTGCTTCTGTCGCTCGACCGCCAGCCGCTCACGGGCGGTGCTCTTTCCCTCACGGTTCTTCTCGCTCACATCGGGCAGAACGAACCGGGGAGGCGCAGCGCGCCTCCCCGGTCCCAGGTCCACCCGTTCGAGTGAGCGGATCGTCCCTCTACGTGCCTGAACGGCTGCCCGTCACGTGCCTGGACCGCTGTCCCGCGCCACGTGTCCGGACCGCGGCCGTCACAGCGTTCCGCGCACGCCCTTCGCCAGGTCGCCCGCGAGCACCCGTACGGCCTCCAGGCCCGCCGCCTCGTCGGGCGCGTCCAGCATCCGCTTCACGAAGGCCGAGCCGACGATGACTCCGTCGGCGAAGCCGGCCACCTCGGACGCCTGGGCGGCGTTGGAGACACCGAGTCCGACACAGACCGGCAGACCGGTGGTGGCCTTGGTGCGCCGCACCAGGTCCTGGGCCTGGGCCCCCACCGACTCCCGGGTACCGGTGACGCCCATCAGCGAGGCCGCGTAGACGAAACCGGAACCCGCCGCGGTGATCTCGGCGAGCCGGGCGTCCTTGCTGCTGGGCGCGACGACGAAGACGGTCGCGAGCCCGTGCTTCTCGGCGTGCTCGCGCCACAGCGCCGACTCCTGCACGGGCAGGTCGGGCAGGATGCAGCCCGCGCCGCCCGCGTCCGCCAGTTCGGCGGTGAAGCGCTCGACGCCGTAGCGGTCGATCGGATTCCAGTACGTCATCACGAGCACGGGCTTGCCGGTGGCCTCGAATGCCTCCCGGACGGTCCGCATGACGTCGGCGATCTTGACTCCGCCACGCAGGGCGATGTCGTCGGCGGTCTGGATGACGGGACCGTCGAGGACCGGGTCGCTGTGCGGCAGGCCGACCTCGACGACGTCGGCACCGCCCTCGAAGACGGCCTTGACCGCCGCGATGCCGCCGTCGACGCTCGGGAAGCCGGCGGGCAGGTACGCGATGAGGGCGGACCGCCCCTCCGCCCTGGCACCGGCGAGGGTGTCGCTCAACAGCCGGATGTTGCCGCTCACTTCGCGTCCCCCTCGATCTCGGCGTTCTCGTTGTCCGCGTCCGCGGGGACGGCCGCGTCGGCGCCTTCGTCGTACAGGCCGAAGTACCGGGCCGCCGTGTCCATGTCCTTGTCGCCGCGGCCGGACAGGTTGATGATGATCAGCCCGCCCTCGCCCAGTTCCCTTCCGACCTCCAGGGCCCCGGCGAGCGCGTGGGCGCTCTCGATCGCCGGGATGATGCCCTCGGTGCGGGAGAGCAGGCGCAGTGCCTGCATGGCCGCGTCGTCGGTGACCGCGCGGTACTCGCCGCGGCCGCTGTCCTTGAGGTAGGCGTGCTCGGGGCCGATGCCCGGGTAGTCCAGACCGGCCGAGATGGAGTAGGGCTCGGTGATCTGTCCCTCCTCGTCCTGGAGGACGTAGGACCGCGAGCCGTGCAGGATGCCGGGCTCGCCGGCGGTCAGGGTCGCGGCGTGCTCACCGGTCTCGATGCCGTGGCCCGCGGGCTCGCAGCCGATGAGGCGCACACCGGCGTCCGGGATGAAGGCGTGGAAGAGCCCGATGGCGTTGGAGCCGCCGCCGACGCACGCGACGGCGGCGTCCGGAAGACGGCCGGCGCGCTCCAGGATCTGCCGCCGTGCCTCGACCCCGATCACCCGGTGGAAGTCGCGGACCATGGCCGGGAAGGGGTGCGGACCCGCGACGGTCCCGAAGAGGTAGTGGGTGTGGTCGACGTTGGCGACCCAGTCCCGGAACGCCTCGTTGATGGCGTCCTTGAGGGTGCGGCTGCCCGACTTCACGGCGATGACCTCGGCGCCGAGCATCCGCATCCGGGCGACGTTGAGGGCCTGCCGCCGGGTGTCGATCTCACCCATGTAGATGGTGCACTCGAGGCCGAACAGCGCGCAGGCGGTGGCCGTGGCCACCCCGTGCTGCCCCGCCCCGGTCTCGGCGATGACCCGCGTCTTGCCCATCCGCCTGGTGAGAAGGGCCTGGCCGAGAACGTTGTTGATCTTGTGGGAGCCGGTGTGGTTGAGGTCCTCGCGCTTGAGGAACACCCGGGCGCCACCGGCGTGTTCGGCGAAGCGCGACACCTCGGTCAGTGCGCTCGGGCGTCCCGTGTAGTGGACGAGGAGATCGTCGAGTTCACGCGCGAACTCGGGATCCGCCTTCGCCTTGTCGTACTCGACGGCGACCTCGTCCACGGCGGCGACCAGCGCCTCCGGGATGAACTTGCCGCCGAACGCGCCGAAGTACCCCTCGGCGCTGGGAACCTGACCCTCGGGGTCGGGAATGAAGAACTCGCTGGGCATGCGGTTACCTCGCAGGGGCGAAAGCCCCGGTTGAAGGTCGGACATGGGATCACATCAGCCATGTACGCACGCACACACACCGTGTCACCGCGAGGCCCGCCGGACCTGGGACCGACACGGCCGGCGAACCCTCGGGACCCTCGGGACCGGCCGGCGGATCTCCCCGCCACGGCCACGGGTGGGCCCGGGGGAATCCGGGGGAAACCCCGAGGTGGCGCACCCCGGGGGGACTCACGGGTGCCGGGACGCTCCCTGAGCGGTCCTCGCGGGTGCCGGGACGGTCACGGCCGCCGACGGGAACCGGCGGGCCGGAACGGTTGCCGCCCGGGGGCGGTCGACCGCCGCCGGGCGGACCGGCGGTCCGGCCCCGCTCAGCCCGTCTGCGGGGCGGAGCCGGTCGGTGACGACGCGAGTGCGCGTGCGCCGGAACGCCATCGCATGCCGTTGACCTGGCCAGGTTCGTCGCCGATGACATAGCGGACCCGGCGTCCGTGGACGCGGCGGGCCGGCGCCCGGCAGCCGCGCGGACGACAGCCGCGGGCGAGTCGGGCGTACGGGTCCCGGGCCGCCGAGGCGGGCGGGAGCGTCACGGCGGACCGCGCGCAGAGCCGGCCCGCGTTCACGTCGTGGACCGAGCCGGGAGCGGTCGACCGCACGCGCGCCGGACCGCCGTCCGGGCGCGGGCCCGGACGGGGAACGGCGAGGGCGTGGGTCGGGGTGGCCACAGGTCCGTCAGTTCCGTCCGTGCCGCAGCGCGGGGTGGGCCCCGGCCGCGACGAGGTCGGAGACCGCCGTCCTCGGGTCGCGCCCGGTGACGAGGGACTCGCCCACCAGGACCGCGTCGGCGCCCGCGTTGGCGTACGCGATGAGGTCGTGCGGTCCGCGGACGCCGGACTCGGCGACCTTGACGACGCCGGCCGGGATCTCGGGGGCGACCCGCTCGAAGGTGGAGCGGTCCACCTTGAGGGTCTTCAGATTGCGCGCGTTGACGCCGATGACCTTCGCGCCGGCGTCCACCGCCCGCTCGGCCTCGTCCTCGTCGTGCACCTCGACGAGCGGCGTGAGCCCGATGGACTCGGCACGCTCGATGAGGGACTCCAGGGCCGGCTGGTCGAGGGCGGCCACGATCAGCAGGGCGAGGTCGGCGCCGTACGCGCGGGCCTCCCAGAGCTGGTACGACGTGACGATGAAGTCCTTGCGCAGCACGGGGATGTCGACCTTGGCGCGGACGGCCTCCAGGTCGGCCAGCGAGCCGCCGAAGCGGCGCTGCTCGGTCAGGACCGAGATGACGGACGCGCCGCCCGCCTCGTAGTCGCCGGCCAGTCCGGCCGGGTCGGCGATCGCGGCGAGCGCGCCCTTGGACGGGCTGGAGCGCTTGACTTCGCAGATGACCTTGACGCCGTCACCCCGCAGGGCTGCCACGCCGTCCTTGGCCGCAGGAGCCTTCGCCGCGCGCTCCTTGAGCTCGTCGAGGCTGACGCGCGCCTGCCGCTCCGCGAGGTCGGCACGGACTCCGTCGATGATCTCGTCGAGCACACTCACGCGAGCGGCCCCCTTCCCTGACGGTGAACGGTTGAAGCGGTTGAGCTTGTCGACCCGGTACCGCCGTCCCGGCGGTACCGATGGGTCACTCCGATGGTATCCGCAGGAGGAGCCATGCCTCACATCCGGTTGACGCCGGTCCCACTACCTGGACATTTGTCATTTGATCAAGGGTGCAGCCAGCCACCGAAGGGCAGGTTCCGGACAACCGTGAAAATCAGCGCCACAGCGCCGACGCTCCACAGCTGCACGGGTCCCAGGTCGGTCCGCGGCGGTCGGCCACGTGCCGAACGGACCACCCAGACGGTCCACACCACCGCGAAGGCCAGATAGCCCACGACGGCGAGCGCGTTGTCCGTGAGCGCCGTGGCGAGGTCCCCGTGCACGAAGGCGTGCGCACTGCGCAGACCGCCGCAGCCGGGGCAGTACACGCCCGTGAAGCGCAGCAGCGGGCAGACGGGGTAGTGCCCCGGCTGATTGGGGTCCACGGCCCCGACGTACGCGAAGGCGGCCACGACGGCCCCGAGCACACCGGCCGGGACGCCGAGACGCCGCAGTGCGAGCGGGACGCGCGTGCGCGGTGCCCTCTGGGTTTCGGCGTTCACGTCACGCATTCTGCCCCTCCCACGTGCGGGGCGCGCGTCACGGACACGCGAGAGGCGGCCCCGGCGCCGGGACCGCCTCTGGAGAAGCTTCTCGGGTCAGCTCTCGGCGCCGACGGCCTCACGGACGGGCGGGGTGGAGACGGACGCGGTGCCGGTCTTCGGCTGGCCCAGACCCGCCGCCCGCATCGCCATGCCGACGACACCGCCGAGCAGAACGATGACCATGCCGGCCCAGAAGCCCAGCGGGTCGGCCATCACCATGAAGGCACCGGAGACGCAGAAACCGATGAAGGCGATGATGACACCGGTCCAGGCGGCCGGGGTGTGACCGTGGCTGCTGCCCGCCATGACTTGCTCCTCGTTGCTGTGTGCGTGTGTGAGTCGGACGCTCACGGTCCATTGTCCCGTACTCGGACGTCCATCGTGAGCGCGGGGGTCGCTCGTCACACGTCTGATGCGTCACGTCGTGACCGGGTCCGGGTCCGAGGGCCCGCTGAAGGCCCTGGGAGAGAGGCCGCAGGACCGGGGACCTAGGTCCCGGCCGGATCCGGCCCCGTGGGGTCCTCGCCGCGGTCGAGGGCCTTCCAGAGGTCCTCGGGCCGGTCGGGGTCGACAGGTCTGGCCTTGCGCGGCCGGGGCGTCCCGTCGCGTTCGTAGCGTCCCGACATCGCGGGCCACAGCCGACCGTAGCGCAGGGCGAGCAGCCCCGCGAGGAGGATGAGGGCACCGCCCGCCGCCGCGACGTACGGCCAGCCGGTGTGGCTGAGGGCGTCCGCGGTGGCGGCGGTGTCGCCGGAGGCGGCAGCGGCCTTCTCGTCGAGCGCGGAGTCGTCGCTCGCGCCGAGCAGCGCCGCGACGACCGTGCCCGCGCCGGAGAGCGCGAGCAGCGCGGAGACCAGCAGGCGTCCGGAACGGCGGACGGCGAAGACGGCGACGAGCGCGGCGAGGCCCACCACGGCGAGCGCCGCGGGCACTCCCGTGACGTCGCTGCCCCGGGCGGCCAGCGGGAAGTCGCCGCCGGCGACCGTCGCCGTGCCCAGCGACCAGTTCCGACGGGTGGAGAGCAGGGCCACTGCCGCGCCGAGGGCGCCGCAGAGCAGGGCGATGCCAAGGCTGCGGCGGCCGGCCCGCGCGGGGCCGGCGGCTTCGGATCGGGGGGGAGGTACAGCAGTCACGTACCCCACTATCGCCTGAACCCCGGGCCAACCGTCACCCGGGGTTCACGTGAGCCTTGTCCTACTGGCCGAGGCGGTTGGCCGTGTGCACCGCGCGCAGGACGGCGGCCGCCTTGTTGCGGCACTCGTCGTCCTCGGCGACGGGGTCCGAATCCGCGACGATTCCGGCGCCCGCCTGTACGTACGCGGTGCCGTCGCGCAGCAGGGCCGTACGGATGGCGATGGCCGTGTCGGAGTCGCCCGCGAAGTCGAGGTAGCCGACGCAACCGCCGTACACCCCGCGCCGGGAGGGCTCCAGCTCGTCGATGATCTGCATCGCGCGCGGCTTGGGGGCGCCGGAGAGGGTGCCCGCGGGGAAGCAGGCGGTGAGGACGTCGAAGGCCGTGCGGCCCGCCGCGACCCGGCCGGTGACGGTGGAGACGATGTGCATGACGTGCGAGTACCGCTCGATGGACATGAAGTCGACGACCTCGACCGAGCCGGGCTCGCAGACCCGCCCCAGGTCGTTGCGTCCGAGGTCGACGAGCATCAGGTGCTCGGCGCGCTCCTTGGGGTCGGCGATCAGCTCGTCGGCGAGGGCCTGGTCCTCCTGGACGGTGGCGCCGCGCGGCCGGGTGCCCGCGATGGGGTGCACCATCGCCTGCCCGTCCTCGACCTTCACGAGGGCCTCCGGGGACGACCCGACGACGTCGAACCCGTCGAAGCGGAAGAGGTACATGTACGGGGACGGATTGGTCGCCCGCAGCACCCGGTACACGTCCAGCGCGCTGGCCGTGCAGGGTGTCTCGAAGCGCTGGGACGGCACGACCTGGAAGGCCTCGCCCGCCCTGATGCGTTCCTTGACGTCCTCGACGGCGCGCCGGAAGTCGGGGCCGCCCCACAGCGCGGTGTACTCGGGCAGCTCGGAGGGCGGCAGCGCGGCGGGGGGCTGCGAGACGGCGCGCGAGAGGTCGGCCTCCATGGCGTCGAGGCGCGCGATCGCGTCGGCGTAGGCCTCGTCGACACCCGTGTCGAGGTCGTTGTGGTTGATCGCGTTGGCGATCAGCTGGACCGAGCCGTCCCAGTGGTCCATGACCGCGAGGTCGCTGGTGAGCAGCATGGTCAGCTCGGGGAGTTTCAGGTCGTCGCGCTCGCCGGGGCCGATCTTCTCCAGGCGGCGGACGATGTCGTAGCCCAGATAGCCGACCATGCCGCCGGTGAACGGGGGCAGGCCCTCGCCGCGCGGGGTGTGGAGCGCCTCGATGGTGGCGCGCAGGGCGGCGAGCGGATCGCCCTCGACGGGGACGCCGACGGGCGGGGTGCCCTGCCAGTGGGCCTGCCCGTCGCGCTCCGTGAGGGTGGCGTGGCTGCGGACGCCCACGAAGGAGTAGCGGGACCAGGCGAAGGAGGCGCGGCCGTTCTCCGCGGACTCCAGGAGGAAGGTGCCGGGACGCTCCGCGGCCAGCTTGCGGTACAGCGCGACCGGCGTGTCGCCGTCCGCGAGGAGCTTGCGGCTGACGGGGATGACACGGCGGTCGGTGGCCAGCTTGCGGAAGGTCTCGAGGTCCATGGCGGATGACCTTACTGACCTGGTGACGTCACGTCGGTGACGGCGTCCTCGAGCAGTACGTCGGCGTCGAAGCAGGTGCGCTCCCCGGTGTGGCAGGCGGCACCGACCTGGTCGACCCGTACGAGGAGGGTGTCGGCGTCGCAGTCGAGCGCCACGGACTTCACCCACTGGAAGTGGCCGGAGGTGTCGCCCTTCACCCAGTACTCCCCGCGGCTGCGTGACCAGTACGTGCAGCGGCCCGTGGTGAGCGTGCGGTGCAGTGCCTCGTCATCCATCCAGCCGAGCATCAGCACCTCACCGGTGTCGTACTGCTGGGCGATGGCGGGGACGAGTCCGTCGGCGCTGCGCTTGAGGCGCGCGGCGATCTCGGGGTCGAGGCTGCTGGGCCCGCTGGGCGGGGGCGTGCTGGTCATGGGGACCATTGTGCCGCGCCGGTGGGACGCGTCCGGCGGTTGTCCACAGGCCGGACCCCGTCTCCCCCCGATGCCCCTCTTGTGTCCCCGGTACGCCTCCCTCCACTGGGCGGAGTGCCGGGGCGGTCGTAGGCTTGCCGTCATGTCGACCCATGCCAAGCGTGAACGGCTTCTGCTCGCCGACCTGTTGGAGACCGCGGGTCCGAACGCCCCCACCCTGTGCGAGGGCTGGAACACCCGTGACCTCGCCGCGCACGTGGTGGTGCGCGAGCGCCGCGCCGACGCCGCGGGCGGGCTGCTGATCAAACAGCTCGCGCCACGCCTGGAGCGGGTGCAGGCGGAGTTCACGGAGAAGCCGTACGAGGAGCTGATCCAGCTGATCCGAACGGGACCGCCGCGCCTCTCGCCCTTCTCGCTGAAGCAGATCGACGAGGCGTCGAACACGGTGGAGTTCTACGTCCACACCGAGGACGTACGGCGGGCGCGGCCCGACTGGACGCCGCGCGAGCTGGACCCGGTCTTCCAGGACGCCCTGTGGTCCCGGCTGGAGCGCACTGCGCGGCTGGCCGGCCGGGGCGCGCCGACCGGACTGGTGCTGCGCCGCCCGGACGGGCAGACGGCGGTCGCGCACAAGGGCACGCCGGTCGTGACCGTGACCGGTGAACCCTCGGAGCTGCTGATGTTCGCGTTCGGGCGGCAGAAGGCGGCCGACGTGGAGCTGGCGGGCGACGAGGACGCGATCGCGAAGCTGCACGAGACGAACCGGCTCGGGATCTGAGCGCGGGGCGCGCTCCGGGGCATGGCACCCCGGGCGCTCCCGCCCCCACGGTCCGCGCACCGGCCGTCATCGCCGCCCGACGGCACAAAGCCCCGGCCACCCGGCGGCGCCGCGGAATCCCCGCCGCCCGAGGGACCCGGACACGGCGATCAGGGCCAGGTGGCCACTGATCGCGGCGTCGGGCCCCGCGGATCCGGCGCGGTCGGCGGGTCGAGTGCGTCCGGCGGGGTCGGCGGGTTCAGCACGTCCGGCGGGGTCGGCCGGTTCAGCACGTCCGGCGGGGTCGGCCGGTTCAGCGGACCGGATGTCCCGCCTCCCGCAGCGTCTCCTTCACCTCGCCGATCCGCAGGTCCCCGAAGTGGAAGACGGACGCGGCGAGGACCGCGTCGGCGCCCGCGCCGACGGCGGGCGGGAAGTCGGCGAGCCGGCCCGCGCCACCGCTGGCGATCAGCGGCACGGTGACGTGTTTGCGGACGGCCTCGATCATCTCGATGTCGTAGCCGTCCTTCGTGCCGTCCGCGTCCATCGAGTTGAGCAGGATCTCGCCCGCGCCCAGCTCGGCGGCCCGGTGGGCCCATTCGACGGCGTCGATGCCGGTGCCCTTGCGGCCCCCGTGGGTGGTGACCTCGAAGGAACCGCTCTCCGTGCGCCGGGCGTCCACCGACAGCACGAGGACCTGACGGCCGAAACGCTCCGCGATCTCACGGATGAGGTCGGGCCGGGCGATCGCGGCCGTGTTGACGCCGACCTTGTCCGCGCCCGCCCGCAGCAGCTTGTCCACGTCCTCGGCGGTGCGCACCCCGCCGCCCACGGTCAGCGGGATGAAGACCTGCTCGGCCGTGCGCCGCACCACGTCGTACGTGGTCCCGCGGTTGCCGGAGGACGCGGTGATGTCCAGGAACGTCAGTTCGTCGGCGCCCTCGGCGTCGTACACCTTGGCCATCTCGACCGGGTCGCCCGCGTCGCGCAGGTTCTGGAAGTTGACGCCCTTGACGACCCGGCCGTCGTCCACGTCCAGGCAGGGGATCACTCGTACGGCCAGGGTCATGACTGCGACGCCTCCCGGTACGCCTCGACCTCGACCTCGACGACCAGCCGCGGGTCCACGAGGCCGGAGACGATGATCATGGATGCGGCGGGGCGGACGGAGTCGAAGAGCTCCTTGTGGGCGCGTCCGACCTCTTCCACGTCCCGGGCATGGGTGAGGTGCATACGGGTCCGTACGACGTCGTCGCGGCCGAGTCCGAGCTCTTTCAGCGCGGCGAGCGCGACACCGAAGGAGGTGATCGCCTGCTCGTAGGGGCCGCCGTCGACGATCGAGCCGTCGATCACGGAGGTGCAGCCGGAGACCAGCACCAAACCGTTGGGAAGTTCCACGGCGCGGGAGTACCCGAAGGTCTCCTCCCAGGGCGCGCCGCTCGTGACGCGTCGGACGCCGCTCACCGGGCCACCGCCTCCAGGGCCTCTTCCAGCGTGAACGCCTTCGCGTACAGGGCCTTCCCGACGATCGAGCCCTCGACGCCGAGGGGCACGAGCGCGGCGATGGCGCGCAGGTCGTCCAGGGAGGAGACCCCGCCGGAGGCGACCACGGGGCGGTCCGTCGCGGCGCAGACGTTCCTGAGCAGTTCCAGGTTCGGGCCCTGCAGCGTGCCGTCCTTGGCGATGTCCGTGACCACGTAGCGCGCGCAGCCCTCGGAGTCGAGGCGCTCCAGCGTCTCGTAGAGGTCGCCGCCGTCGCGGGTCCAGCCCCGTCCGCGCAGTGTCGTGCCGCGTACGTCGAGGCCGACCGCGATCCTGTCGCCGTGCTCGGTGATGACCTTGGCGACCCATTCGGGGGTCTCCAGGGCGGCGGTGCCGAGGTTGACGCGGGTGCAGCCGGTGGCGAGGGCGGCGGCGAGCGTGTCGTCGTCGCGGATGCCACCGGACAGCTCGACCTTGATGTCCATGGCGCCGGCGACCTCGGCGATCAGCTCGCGGTTGTCACCGGTTCCGAAGGCGGCGTCCAGGTCGACCAGGTGCAGCCACTCGGCGCCCGAACGCTGCCAGGCGAGGGCGGCTTCCAGGGGGGAGCCGTAAGAAGTTTCCGTCCCCGACTCGCCGTGCACGAGCCGGACGGCCTGGCCGTCGCGGACGTCGACGGCGGGGAGGAGTTCGAGCTTGCTCACAGTGTTCCGATCCAGTTGGTGAGGAGCTGGGCTCCGGCGTCGCCGGACTTCTCGGGGTGGAACTGGGTGGCCCACAGCGCACCGTTCTCGACGGCCGCCACGAAGGGCTCGCCGTGCGTCGCCCAGGTGACCAGGGGCGCGCGGATCGCCGGGTTCGTGACGTCCAGGGACCAGTCGTGGACGGCGTACGAGTGGACGAAGTAGAAGCGGGCGTCGGCGCCGAGCCCCGCGAAGAGCCGCGAGTCCGCCGGTGCCTCGACCGTGTTCCAGCCCATGTGGGGCACGATGTCGGCCTGCAACGGCTCGACCGAGCCCGGCCACTCGTCCAGGCCCTCGGTCTCCACGCCGTGCTCGATGCCCCGTGCGAAGAGGATCTGCATGCCGACGCAGATGCCCATCACCGGGCGCCCGCCCGCCAGACGGCGGCCGATGATCCAGTCACCGCGGGCGTCCCTGAGGCCCTTCATGCAGGCGGCGAAGGCGCCGACGCCCGGCACCAGCAGCCCGTCCGCGTTCATGGCCGTGTCGTAGTCACGGGTGATCTCGACGTCGGCGCCGGCGCGGGCGAGGGCGCGCTCGGCGGAGCGCACGTTCCCGAAGCCGTAGTCGAAGACGACGACCTTCCTGGAGCCGCTCAACTCCACACCGCCAGCCTCATGACCCCCGCGACCAGGCACATCGCGGCGCCGATGGAGAGCAGCACGATGAGGCTCCTGGGCATCTCCTGCTTGACGAAGGAGTAGATGCCGCCGAGGAGGAAGAGTCCGACGACGATCAGGATGCTCGACAGGCCGGTCACAGTGTCTTTCCGTTCGCTTCTGCGCCCGCGTGGCAGAACGCGGCGGGCGTCGTCGTCGTGTGCGGCACGGTGGCCGCTCGGGCCGCGCTCACAGCGCGCCCTTCGTGGAGGGGAGGATGCCCGCGGCGCGCGGGTCGCGCTCGGAGGCGTAGCGCAGCGCCCGGGCCAGGGCCTTGAACTGGCACTCCACGATGTGGTGCGCGTTGCGCCCGTAGGGCACGTGCACGTGCAGCGCGATCTGGGCCTGGGCGACGAAGGACTCCAGGATGTGCCGGGTCATCGTCGTGTCGTACTCACCGATCATCGGCGCCATGTTCTCGGGCTCGGTGTGCACGAGGTAGGGGCGGCCCGAGAGGTCGACGGTCACCTCGGCGAGCGACTCGTCCAGCGGGACCGTGCAGTTGCCGAAGCGGTAGATGCCCACCTTGTCGCCGAGCGCCTGCTTGAAGGCCGCACCCAGGGCGAGCGCGGTGTCCTCGATGGTGTGGTGCGAGTCGATGTGGAGGTCGCCCTCGGTCTTCACGGTCAGGTCGAACAGACCGTGCCGCCCGAGCTGGTCGAGCATGTGGTCGTAGAAGCCGACGCCCGTCGACACCTCGACCTGGCCGGACCCGTCGAGGTCGATCTCGACGAGGACCGACGTCTCCTTGGTCGTCCGCTCCACTCTTCCGACGCGACTCATGCGCTCTGCTCCTTCTTCAGCTCACGGACCGCGTCCAGGAACGCGTCGTTCTCGGCCGGGGTGCCCGCGGAGACCCGCAGCCGGCCCGGTACGCCGTTGTCCCGGACCAGGACGCCCCGGTCGAGGATCTTCTGCCACGCTTCGTGCGAGTCCGCGAACCGCCCGAACTGCACGAAGTTGGCGTCCGACTCGGTCACCTCGTACCCGATCGCGCGCAGTTCGGTGACCAGCCGGTCCCGCTCGCCCTTCAGGCGCTCCACGTAGGCCAGCAGGGTGTCGGTGTGCTCCAGGGCGGCCAGGGCCGTGGCCTGGGTGACGGCCGACAGGTGGTAGGGCAGCCGTACGAGCTGCACGGCGTCGACGACCGCCGGGTGCGCGGCGAGATAGCCCAGGCGCAGCCCGGCCGCGCCGAACGCCTTCGACATCGTGCGGGAGACGACGAGATTCGGCCGTCCTTCGAGCAGCGGCAGCAGCGAGTCGCCGTGGCTGAACTCGACGTAGGCCTCGTCCACGATGACCATCGACGGCCTGGCCGCCTGTGCGGCCTCGTACAGCGCGACGACCGTCTCGCGCGGCAGCGCGTTGCCGGTGGGGTTGTTGGGGGTGGTGAGGAACACGACGTCGGGGCGGTGCTCCGCGACGGCCCGCTCGGCGGCGGCGGGGTCGATGGTGAAGTCCTCGTCGCGCGGGCCGGGGATCCAGCCGGTGCCGGTGCCGCGCGCGATCAGCGCGTGCATCGAGTACGAGGGCTCGAAGCCGATGGCCGTACGGCCGGGTCCGCCGAAGGTCTGCAGCAGCTGCTGGATGACCTCGTTCGAGCCGTTGGCCGCCCAGACGTTCTCGACGCCGACCCGGTGTCCGCCGGTCCTCGTCAGATACCTGGCCAGCTCGGTGCGCAGCTGCACGGCGTCCCGGTCGGGGTAGCGGTTGAGGTCGCGGGCGGCCTCACGCACCCGCTCGGCGATCCGCTCGACGAGGGGTTCTGGCAGCGGGTAGGGGTTCTCGTTGGTGTTCAGCCGTACGGCGACGTCGAGCTGGGGCGCGCCGTAGGGGGACTTGCCGCGCAGCTCGTCCCGTACGGGGAGATCGTCGATGCCGGTCACTTGCCCTCGGGTACCTTCCATCCGAACCTGGCCTTGATCGCCGCGCCGTGCGCGGGCAGGTCCTCCGCCTCCGCGAGGGTCACCACGTGGTGCGCCACGTCGGCGAGCGCTTCGCGCGTGTAGTCGACGATGTGGATGCCGCGCAGGAAGGACTGGACGGACAGGCCCGAGGAGTGGCAGGCGCAGCCGCCGGTGGGCAGCACGTGGTTGGAGCCCGCCGCGTAGTCGCCGAGGGAGACGGGGGCCCAGGGGCCGACGAAGATCGCTCCGGCGTTCCTGACCCGGTCGGCGACCGCCGCCGCGTCGGCCGTCTGGATCTCCAGGTGCTCGGCGCCGTAGGCGTCGACGACCCGCAGACCTTCGTCGACGCCGTCGACGAGGACGATCGCGGACTGCCGGCCGTTCAGGGCCGGGACGATCCGGTCGTCGATGTGCTTGCTGGCCGCGACCTGCGGTTCCAGTTCCTTCTCCACGGCGTCCGCGAGGGCGGGCGAGTCGGTGACCAGGACGGCCGCGGCCAGGGGGTCGTGCTCGGCCTGGCTGATCAGGTCGGCGGCGACGTGCGCCGGGTCGGCGGTCTCGTCGGCGAGGACGGCGATCTCGGTCGGTCCGGCCTCCGCGTCGATGCCGATCCGGCCGGTGAAGTAGCGCTTGGCGGCGGCGACCCAGATGTTGCCGGGGCCGGTCACCATGTCGACGGACGGGCAGGACTCGGTGCCGTACGCGAACATCGCGACGGCCGTGGCGCCGCCGGCCGCGTACACCTCGTCGACACCGAGGAGGGCGCAGGCCGCGAGGATCGTCGGGTGCGGCAGGCCGCCGAACGCGGACTGGGCCGGGGAGGCGAGCGCGATGGACCCGACGCCGGCTTCCTGCGCCGGGACCACGTTCATGATCACGGACGACGGGTACACGGAGCGGCCACCGGGCGCGTACAGCCCGACGCGGTCGACCGGTACCCACTTCTCGGTGACCGAGCCGCCCTGCACGACCTGGGTGGTGTGCGAGGTGCGGCGCTGCGCGCGGTGGACCAGACGGGCCCGGCGGATGGACTCCTCCAGGGCCGCGCGGACGGCCGGGTCGAGCCGCTCCAGGGCGTCCATGAGGGCCTCGGCCGGGACCCGCACGGCTTCCAGCCGAACGCCGTCGAACTTCTCCGCGTAGTCGATCAGCGCCGCGTCCCCCCGATGATGCACGGCCTCGCAGATCGGGCGCACCTTCTCCAGGGCGGCCGATACGTCGAAGTCGGCTCGGGGCAGCAGGTCGCGCAGGGCGGTGCCTTCGGGGAGGGCGTCGCCGCGCAGATCGATTCGGGAGATCACGTAGGCAATTCTCTCAGACCGAGATAAGGCGCCGGTCGCCTGTATCAATGGCTGATACAAGCCACCCGTGTCTCCCCCGGGACATCGCCGTCACCAGTAGCGTTCGGCCTGTCACACAGCGGGCATGAACGGTTGTACGAACCCGCGAGTAGTTGGGGAGGAAGGGAAGCACCGTGACCGAGGGTGCCGGCATCCGCGCCGGGGACCTGCCGGACGAACTGACCGCCGCCGAGGCCGGGATGTGGCAGGCCTTCCGCAACGGCAGCGTGTACGACCTGCGCGACGGGGACACCGCCGTGGACGATCCGCACGGCGGCCACCCCTGGGGGCCCGAGCGCAGTGTGCGGGCTCGGATCGTGGCGTGGCTGCTGCTCGACGGGCCGCCCGCCCTGCAGGGCCGGGTCGCCTCCCTGAAGCTGACCGGCGTGCAGATCTCCGACGTCCTGGACCTCGCGGGCGGCACCGTGGTGCCGTACGTCGAGCTGAAGGGGTGCCGGTTCGAGAAGGAGATCCTGCTGCCGGAGGCCCGCTTCACGACCGTACGCCTCGTCGACTGCTCGGTGCCGCGTCTGGAGGCCGCCCGGGTGCACACGGAGGGCGACCTGCATCTGCCGCGCTGCCGCTTCCACAACGGCGTACGGCTGACCGACGCGCACATCGGCACCGACCTGATGCTCAACCAGGCCGTGGTGTACCGGGACCGGCGCGGCCGCTCGATCACCGGCGACGGCATGACCGTGGGGCAGGATCTGCAGGCGGAGATGCTGGAGTCGCACGGCGAGCTGAGCCTGCGCGGCGCGACCGTCGGCGTCTCGCTCAGTCTGCGCGGCAGCAGCCTGAGCAATCCGTACACCCGGCTCGCCCTGAACGCCCCCCAGCTCACCGTCAACCGCACGCTCTACATGACACCCGCGGCCGTCGGCGCGCCCTGGCTGACGAGCGGCACCACCCCGGCGCGCGGCACCCTGGTGCAGCGGTTCGAGTGCCGGGGCGGGATACGGCTGGACGACGGACGGTTCGGGGACGCGGTCGACTTCGAGCGGGCCCGCTTCACCTTCGACGACGACCAGGAGCTGTCGCTGCTGCGGGTGCAGACGCCGGAACTTCGCTTTCTCGGGGAACGGCCCGAGCGGGGCAAGGTCGTGCTGTCCGGAGCGCGGATCGTCAACCTGGTCGACCGCGCGGACAGCTGGCCCCCGCCGGGCAATCTGCACATGGGCGGCTTCAGCTACGAGAACCTCGTGCCCCAGGGCGCGTTCCCGCTGACGCGGCGCCTGGAGTGGGTGGCGGCGGCGACCGCCGAGTACAGCCCGGAGCCGTACGAGCGGCTGGCCACCGTGCTGCGCGACTCCGGTGAGGACGAGGACGCGCGCGAGGTGCTGCTCGCCAAGCAGCGCCGCCGCCGCGAGACACTGCCGCTCGCGGCCAAGCTGTGGGGGTACGCGCAGGACTGGACGGTCGCCTACGGGTACCGGCCCGGCCGTGCCGCCCTGTGGATGGCGGTGCTCTGGGCGGCGACGTCGATCGCCTTCTCGCACGCGAGCCATCCGCCGGTCGACGACGGCGGACATCCGCCGTGGAACGCGGCGCTGTTCGCGCTGGACCTGCTGCTGCCCGTGGTCGACCTGGGGCAGGTGGGCGTCTGGCAGCTGCGCGGCGGCTGGCAGTGGCTGGCCGCGGTGGTGATCCTGCTCGGCTGGATCCTGGCGACGACGGTGGCGGCGGGAGCGACACGGCTGCTGCGACGCAGCTGACGGCGGTGGGGCCGGGGCGCGGCCACTATTGTTGACCAAGGTTCAATAGCTGAGAAACGGTCACTTTTTGCCCATTCTTGACTGTTCGACGTACAACCAATCGACGGTTACGAAAGCGTCACCGCCCCCCTCTGGCACGGCCCCGACCTGCGGCTTTCAATGGTCGACACCATGGCACTGCTGCGCGCGCTCATCCGTACGGCCCGGATGGCCCGGAACTCCTCACGTCTCGCCGCCGGGCTGCCCGCCGACGACGAGGTCCTGCTGGACGCCCCCGACGACCGGCTCGGGCCGGCCCTGGTCAGCGCGGGCCGCGGCGAGTACGGCACCACGGCCAAGCTGCTCGCCACCACGCGTGAGGCAGCCGAGTGGGAGAACCGCGACCGCTACACGATGCGTCTCGCCGGTTTCGCGCGCTGCCGCGGCGAATGGCTCGACACCTGGCAGAGCGACTCCCCGCACGACCCGGACGCGCTGCTGGTCAAGGCCGAACTCGCGGTGCGCCGCTGGTGGGACTCGCCCGCCCGCGCCGAACTGCTGCGCCAGGTCGGCCCGCTGATCACGGCCGCCGCCGAGGGGGACCCGCACGACCCGGTGCCGTGGCGGATCGCGCTCGACCACGCCAGGGGGACCAACGCCGGGCACACCGAGTTCGAGAAGCTGTGGGGCGAGGCCGTACGCCGCTCCCCGCACCACTACGGATGCCACGTCGCCGCCCTGAAGTACCTCTCGGCCGCCTGGTACGGCTCGCACCGTGAGTGCTTCGACTTCGCCGAGCGGGCCGCCCAGGACGCGCTGCCCGGCTCCCTGGTGCAGGCCCTCCCGGTACGCGCGGCCTTCGCGTTCCTGACCGAGGGCGGCGGGGCCGTGGTGTCTCGCGAGCGGCTCGACGCGGCGGCCGACCTCGCCATCGCGGTCTCGGCCGCCTACGGTCCCGCCGACCCGTGGCCCGCCGAGGTCCGCAACCTGCTCACCTACGTCCTGATCAGGCTGGAGCGCTGGACGGACGCCCTGGAACAGCTCCGTCTGATCGGTCCCTACGCCACGTCGTTCCCCTGGGACCGGGTCTCCGACGACCCCCTGGGCCGGTTCCTGGAACTGCGCGACGGGGTACGTCTGGAGGTCGCGTCCCGCATGCCCGTACATCCACGGAGTGAGCACGGCGGACGCGCTCCCTCCGGCGACCATTAGGCTTGCCCGTCGTGACCACCGTCCGGCTCCCCCTCTTCCCGCTGAACTCGGTATTGTTCCCCGGGCTCGTGCTGCCTCTGAACATCTTCGAGGAGCGCTATCGCGCCATGATGCGCGACCTGCTGAAGACCCCCGAGGACGAACCGCGCCGGTTCGCCGTCGTCGCCATCCGCGACGGCCACGAGGTCGCGGCGAGCGGCCCCGGTATGCCGGACCAGACCGCGGTGCCCGTTCGCGGGCCCGCCGCCGGCTTCGGCGACAACCCCTTCCTGGCCTTCCACGAGGTGGGCTGCATCGCGGACGCGGCGACCATCCGGGAACGTGCCGACGGCAGCTTCGAGGTACTGGCCACCGGAACGACGCGGGTACGGCTGCTGTCCGTGGAGGCCTCCGGCGCCTTCCTCACCGCCGAGCTCGAAGAACTGCCGGAGGAGCCGGGCGAGGAGGCGGGCGCGCTCGCCGAAGGCGTACTGCGCGCCTTCCGCCAGTACCAGAAGCGGCTCGCCGGCGCCCGCGAGCGCTCCCTGTCCACCGGCGCCGACCTCCCGGACGAACCGGCCGTGGTCTCCTACCTGGTGGCGGCCGCCGCGATGCTGGACGTCCCGGCGAAGCAGAAGCTGCTCCAGGCCTCCGACACGGCCTCCCGCCTCCGCGAGGAGCTGAAACTCCTGCGCGCCGAGACCGCGATCATCCGTAATCTGCCGTCCTTGCCGGCATCGGACCTGACCCGCGGTCCGACGAGCCTGAACTGACACCCCTCGCACATCCGGGAAGGCCGATGGCGAAGAAACCGAAGAAACAGCAGCAGTCCGGGGGCACCCCCGCGACCGTCGCCCTGACGGCGGCGGGCGTCGCGTACACGGTGCACGCCTACGAGCACGACCCCGCCCACCCCTCCTACGGCGAGGAGGCGGCCGAGGCGATGGGCGTCTCCCCCGACCGGGTCTTCAAGACCCTGGTCGCGGACGTGGACGGCGCCCTCGTCGTCGCCGTGGTCCCGGTCGCGGGCTCCCTGGACCTGAAGGCCCTGGCCACGGCGGTGGGCGGCAAACGGGCGGCGATGGCGGACCCGGCGGCCGCCGAACGCACGACGGGCTACGTCCGCGGCGGCATCTCACCCCTCGGCCAGCGCAGGAAACTCCGTACGGTGCTGGACGCGTCCGCCCGGCTGCACGAGACGATCTGTGTCTCGGCGGGACGGCGCGGCCTGGAGGTCGAGCTCGCCCCCGACGACCTCGCGGCCCTCACGGAGGCCGTACGCGCGCCTGTCGCACGGGGCTGAACCGGGGTCCCGCCCGTACCCCGGGTACGGCCGCCCCCGGACCCCGCTTCGTCCGGAACCGCCCAGCGCGGGCCCGCATGTCCGGCACGGGCCCGGATCTCCGGCGCAGGCCCGCACGTCCAGCCCGTCCGGCGTTTGAGGACGAGCCCTTCGGGCGACGGCGGGGGTCCAGGGGGCGCAGCGCCCCTGGCGGGGGTCTGGGGGCGCAGCCCCCGGGAACGGATGGGACGGGTAGGGGCGGCGGGGGCGAAACACACCCAGGCCGGTGGACTCCTCAGCCCGCCGAAGGCCCCGGCGGAAACGCCGAGTAGGGACTCTCATAGGGATCCGGATCCCGCGGCCCGAACAACGCGGTCAACCCCAGATGCACCACCAACGCCCCCAACGACCAGGCCAGCAACGCCCCCTTCGCCCCCAGCTTCAACGGCGCGGAGAAGGTCACCCCCTTGCCCACGGCCTTGGCATGGGCGACCACGTTCTGCGTGGGCCCCAGATAGACGCCGAGCCGCCACGCGAGCAGCGACCCGAGCAGACCGCCGAGGGCGAGCCCCACGACCAGCGGCACACCCCCGCGCCGCCGCACCAGGAACACCACGGCCGCGCTGACCACCCCGAACCCGAGCGCCAGCAGCGTGAACGTTCCGTCCACCCCGATGGCCTGCTCCCCCTCGGTGTCCTTCAGATACACGGCGCTGTCGTCCGCGACCAGCGGCACGTGCGGCGCCAGCCACGACCACAGCACGCCGAGCAGCACCCCCGCCAACGCCACCGCCACGGTGATGACGGCGGCGTCCCGCACTTCCGTCTTCATCCCGGGCCCGTCCTTCTCGTACCCGGCGTACCCGGCGGCGCCACCGGCGGGCGGAGCCTGCCACCCGTGGGCGTTGTCCGAGGGCTGATGATGCGGCGGCGGAGGCGGAGTCAGCGGTGCGGTCACCCTGACATCGTGCCAGGCCCGGCCGTCGGCCGCGTCACCGGACGGCCGCCCGGCGGTACGCCCAGGTCGCCACGGCCAGCGAGGCGACCCCGACGCCCGCGCAGACGGCGAGGTCACCGAGGACGAAGGTCCAGTCCGGATGCGCCCCGAAAGTCCGTGCGAAGGCTTCGACGCCGTACGTCGAAGGCAGCAGATCACGCCCGTACTGCACGACCGTCGGCAGCCGGTCGGCCGGCAGCACCCCCAGCAGCAGCGCCGCGGACATGCCCAGCTGCCCCAGCAGCGTCGCGAGCTCGGGCCGCGGCGCGAGCAGCCCGAGCGCCGCGCCCAGCCCGGCGAGCGCCGCGCCCGCGAGCGGGATCACCGCCACGAGCACCCACAGGTGAGCCATCGGCAGCCCGAAGAGCACACAGCCGAAGACGGCGGTGGCGACGGTCCCGGGCACGGTGAAGGACGCGTACGCGCCCGCGGCACCGAGCACGACGGCCGCCGGCGGCACGGGCAGTGTCGCGTAGTGGTCGAGGCCGCCGCTGGACCGCAGGTGCCCGAAGTACTGCGCGAGGAGGTTCAGCGCGACGAAGGCGACCACGAGGACCGACGCCCCGGCCACCACGGCCCGCGCCTCGCCCCCGCCGTCCACCACACCCCGCATCAGGATCATGATCCCGACGGACTGGAAGGTGGCCACGAACAGCAGCGGGATCCGCGCCACGCGCGCCCGGGAGAGCTGCGCCCGGTACACGGCGGCGAGGGAGGGCCACAGCCGTGCCCTCGGCCCGAGTTCCACGGCGTCGCCGATCTCCTCGGCCACGGCCAGCGCGCTGCCCGGCAGCACCTCTGCGGGTACGACACCGGCGGGTACGACACTCACGTCGAGCTGCTCCTCTTCGCTCGGGCAGCCGTCCTGTCCCTGTTGCGCACACCCATGACGCCCCTCCCCGTCCGTACAGACTCCCCTACGGATTCCAGGCCCCTCCCGCTCACGCCTTCACCAGCCCCTGTGTGTCGCCGCCGAGCGCCAGGTACACGTCCTCCAGGCTCGGCGTGGCCAGGGTGAAGTCGTCGAGCGCGGCGAAGGCGGCGCCGCCGGTGACCGTGGCGACCGCCGCGCGGGCCTCCTCGGGCGCGAGCCGGAGGGTCCAGCGGCGGCCCGACTCGACGGCCCGGGAGCGCAGCGCGGCGACCTCGGGCACGTCCAGCGGGGCGTTCTCGCGCCAGACGAGTTCGACCCGGACCTCGCCCGCGACCCGCTCCTTGAGACCGGCCGGGGTGTCGCAGGCGATGACGCGGCCGCGGTCGAGGACCGCGACCCGGTCGAGGACGGTCTCGGCCTCGATGACGTTGTGGGTGACCAGCAGCACGGTCGTACCGCGCTCGGCCCTGCGCCGGTCGACGGCGGCCCAGACGGCCCGCCGGGCGACGGGGTCCATTCCGGTGGTCGGCTCGTCGAGGACCAACAGCGGCCGCTCCCCGACGAGTGCGGCGGCGACGCAGGCGAGTCGCCGCTGTCCGCCCGACAGCTTCTTCAGGGGACGGGAGGCCAGCGGCGTCAGACCCAGCTCGTCGAGGACGGCGTCCCGCTCGGCCCGTGCGTCGCGGAGCTCCAGCCCGCGCAGTCGCCCGGTCGTCTCCGCCGCCAGCGACACGGTCAGCTCGTCGAGGGCGGTGGACTCCTGTCCGAGGTAGGCGAGGATCCGCGCCGCCCGCTCGGGGTGGCGCACGATGTCGTGGCCGAGGATCTCGACACTGCCGCTGTCGGGTCGCATGAGTCCGGTGAGCTGGCGGACGAGGGTCGACTTGCCGGCGCCGTTCGGCCCGAGCAGTCCGAAGATCTCGCCGCGCCGGATGTCCAGCCGTACCCCGTCGGTGGCCCGCACCTCGGGCGTGCCGGGGGCGCCCCGGCGTCCGCGGACGGCCGGATAGGTCTTGGTCAGCGCGCGCACCGCGCACACGAGACCGCCCCCGTGTCCGTTCCGGACTGCCTGTGCCGTGCGCGTACTCACGAAGGACGAGCCTACGGGGTCCGATGCCCCGTTATGCGCCCGGGGCCCTCGCCTCAGCCCGGTCCCGAGCCGCGCTGGACCGGGTCTCGAGCCCGGCATGCGCTCGGCCGCCTCTTGCGCGGGCCCGGACCCGGCGGGCTCCTTCACGGGCTCGGACGGCCCTGTGACCGGCTCCCGCCCACCCGCGGCGGAGGAAGCGCAAGAGGAGCGGACGGCGGCTCGAAGGGCTTCGGCGGGGGTTCGACGGCTCCCCGGTTCACTCCCCGGCAGGGGCGTGCTCCGCGGCCGTACGCACGTCGATCTCGCGCCAGAAGCCGGCTCTGATGGCATAGCGGTCGTGCTCGTCGATCTGGTCGTCCTTGTGCGCGAGCAGTCCGAAGCGCGCGGCGTAGCGCAACAGCTCGCCGTCGACGCGGTGCGGGACGCGCGGGTACATCGCGGACAGCTTCTGCAGATGACTCTGGTCCGTCAGCCGCCCCATCCAGCGGCGCGCGAAGACCTGTCCGACCTCGTAGGGGTCGCCGCCGACCGTGGTGATGTCCTCCTCCCGGTCGGCCCAGCGCTGCTCGGCGGAGGTGAGCTGGGCGAGCGTGGGCAGTGCGGCGGCCTCGGCGGACTCCGTGGTGCCCCCCGGGCGCTCGACCCACCCCTTGTCGGAGGACCAGCGCAGGGTGGCACTGGTGGGGGGCTGGACGGCCTGGACGCCGGGCGCGCGCAGTGCGGCGAGGTCCTTGGGCGTGGGGACGCCCTTGGGGGCCGGAACGCGCTCCTCGGCGCCGTTGTGCGACTCGGTGACCGGGCCGTGCTCCACATCCTGGGCGGGGCGCTCCGCGGAGCCGGCGAGCGAGGAGTCGGGCAGCGGTGCGGAGAGGATCGCGGCGATCTCGGGACGCGGCGCCGGCGGTGGCGCGCAGATCCCGCCGATCTCCTTGGCCCGTACCGCCTTGGTGATCCAGGCCCGGTCCAGCACTCGCCGCTCGTCGGCCTCGGCGACCAGGTCCTCGGACTGGTTGTAGTCCCCGTCGGCGGCCTGTACGGCCCACAGGTGTACGGCGACACCGTGCTCCTTGGCGGCCATCATGCCCGGCAGCAGATCGCCGTCACCCGTCACCAGGACCACGTCGGAGCAGGCGCGGTTGCGGGCGAGTTCGGTGAGCTCGGCGTGCATGGCGGCGTCGACGCCCTTCTGCGCCCACCGCCCGTCGCTGCGGGTCAGCGCGCCCAGGCGGACCGTCACCCGCGGCATCACCCTGAGCCTGCGGTGCTCGGGCTGCGGTACGCGGTCGGGGGCGCCGTCGAACCAGTAGATACGCAGCAGGGGCCGCTCCGTGTCGGATTCGGCACGGTCGCGCAGCCCCTGGATGAGGGCGCCGTGGTCGACGGTGATCCGGGATCTCGAGGGCTCCCCGGCCAGGAGACTGGCGGCGGCACCGAGCAGATACCCGGCGTCCACCAGGACGATGCAGCGGTCCACGGGGTCCACCCTCTTTCCGGTTTCCGGGATGTTTGCTTCGGGCTTCCTTCGAGTCTGCCCGACGCCGCGGAGGTTAACGGCCCGAACTCGATCTTCGGCGTGGCGTATCCGGGGATAACGCTCCGACAGGGCTTATTACGCACGGTAATTCTCCGAAATGCACTGCTTGTCAGGCTATGTGAATCTGGATCCGGCCCTGACCCCTCGGGCCCCACAGGAGGCAATCACCATGGCCAAGAACAAGAACCGCAAGCAGGGCAGCCAGCAGGACCGCTCCTCGCAGGCCGAACGCGCGCAGGAGCAGGCGCAGCGGTCCTCGACGGAGGCGCACACGCCGATGTCACAGGCCCAGGGCAGCCCCGCGGACGTAGCCCGCAAGCACCAGAAGCGCTTCGGCCACAACTGAGGCCACGCGTAAGGGCTGTTGAAGCCCGGACACACACCGAGGGGCGCATCCGGTCTTGGATGCGCCCCTCGCGTACCTCTGTCCCCGCCGGCGTCAGCCCGCCAGGCAGGCCGGGCCCAACAGGACCTTCAGGTCGCCGAAGAGGGCCGGATCGGGCTTCACCCGGTGCCGGTCGAGCCGCAGGACGGTGGTCTTGCGCGGGCCCTGGAGCCTGATGCGCACCTCGCTCTCGCCCTTGTGGTGGCTGAGGATCTCACCGAGCCTGCTGACCATCGGCGGAGTGACCTTCAGTGCCGGGATGGTGAGGATCACGGGCGCGTTGGTGCCCGCGTTGGACAGGTCCGGGACCTGGAGTTCCATCGCGACGAGGCGCGGCACGTCCTCGCGCTTGTCGAGGCGTCCCTTGACGAAGACGACCGCGTCCTCGACGAGTTGGGTGGACACCAGCTGGTACGTCGCGGGGAAGAACATGCACTCGATGGAGCCCGCGAGGTCCTCCACGGTGGCGATCGCCCAGGCGTTGCCCTGCTTGGTCATCTTGCGCTGCAGGCCGGAGATGATGCCGCCGATGGTGACGACGGCGCCGTCCGCGTGCTCACCGCCGGTGAGCTGGGAGATGCCCGCGTCGGCCTTGTCGGACAGCACGTGCTCCAGGCCGAACAGCGGGTGGTCGGAGACGTAGAGACCGAGCATCTCGCGCTCCTGGGCGAGGAGATACGCCTTGTCCCACTCGTCGGTCGTGAACTCGACGTCGAGTCCGAAGCCGGGCTCGCTGGTGTCCTCCTCGCCCATGCCGCCGAAGAGGTCGAACTGGCCCTCGGCCTCCTTGCGCTTGACCTGCACCACGTTGTCGATCATCGGCTCGAACTGCGCGGTGAGGCCCTTGCGGGTGTGCCCCATGGTGTCGAACGCGCCGGCCTTGATCAGCGATTCCGTGGTGCGCTTGTTGCAGGCGACGGCCTCGACCTTGTCGAGGTAGTCGGGGAAGGAGGCGTACTTCCCCTTGGCCTTGCGGCTCTTGATGATCGACTCGACGACGTTCGTGCCGACGTTGCGGACGGCGGAGAGGCCGAAGAGGATCACGTCGTCGCCCTGGGCGGCGAAGTTCTGCTCCGACTCGTTGACGTTGGGCGGGAGCACCTTGATGCCCATGCGCCGGCACTCGTTGAGGTAGATCGCGGACTTGTCCTTGTCGTCCTTGACCGAGGTGAGCAGACCGGCCATGTACTCGGCCGGGAAGTTCGCCTTCAGGTAGGCGGTCCAGTACGAGACCAGGCCGTACGCGGCCGAGTGCGCCTTGTTGAACGCGTAGCCGGCGAAGGGCACCAGCACGTCCCACAGGGCCTGGATCGCCTCGGCGCTGTAGCCCTTCTTCTGGGCGCCCTCCTGGAAGAGGACGAAGTTCTTCGCCAGCTCGTCGGGCTTCTTCTTGCCCATCACGCGGCGGAGGATGTCGGCCTCGCCGAGCGAGTACCCGGCGATGATCTGGGCCGCCTTCTGCACCTGCTCCTGGTAGACGATCAGGCCGTAGGTGACCGCGAGGACCTCTTCGAGAGGCTCCGCCAGCTCCTTGTGGATCGGGGTGATCTCCTGGAGCTTGTTCTTGCGCAGCGCGTAGTTGGTGTGCGAGTCCATGCCCATCGGGCCGGGACGGTAGAGCGCCGAGACGGCGGAGATGTCCTCGAAGTTGTCGGGCTTCATCAGGCGCAGCAGCGAGCGCATGGGGCCGCCGTCGAACTGGAAGACGCCGAGGGTCTCGCCGCGCTGGAGCAGTTCGAAGGTCGTCGGATCGTCGAGCGGCAGGGCCAGCAGGTCGAGGTCGATGCCCTTGTTGGACTTCACCATCTTGACGGCGTCGTCCATGATCGTCAGGTTGCGCAGGCCGAGGAAGTCCATCTTCAGCAGGCCGAGCGACTCGCACTGCGGGTAGTCCCACTGGGTGATGGTCACGCCGTCCGTGTGCCGCACCCACACCGGGGCGTGGTCGACGATGGGCTCGCTGGACATGATGACGCCGGCGGCGTGCACGCCCATCTGCCGGACCAGGCCCTCGACGCCCTTGGCGGTGTCGATGACCTTCTTCACGTCCGGCTCGTTCTCGTACATCGCCCGGATCTCGCCGGCCTCGCTGTAACGGGGGTGCGAGGAGTCGGTGATGCCGTTCAGGTCGATGCCCTTGCCGAGGACGTCGGCGGGCATCGCCTTGGTGAGCCGGTCGCCCATGGCGTACGGGTAGCCCAGCACGCGCGCGGAGTCCTTGATGGCGTTCTTCGCCTTGATCTTGCCGTACGTGCCGATCATGGCGACCTTGTCGGCGCCGTACTTCTCGGTCACGTACCTGATCACCTCGACGCGCCTGCGCTCGTCGAAGTCGATGTCGACGTCGGGCATGGAGACGCGCTCGGGGTTGAGGAACCGCTCGAAGATCAGTCCGTGCGGGATCGGGTCGAGGTCGGTGATGCCCATCGCGTACGCCACGATCGAGCCGGCCGCGGAACCTCGGCCGGGGCCCACCGCGATGCCCTGCTTCTTGGCCCACATGATGAAGTCCGCGACGACGAGGAAGTACCCGGGGAACCCCATCTGGATGATGACGTCCATCTCGTACTCGGCCTGCTTCTGGCGGTCGTCGGGGACGCCGCCGGGGAAGCGGCGCTCCATGCCGAGGCGGACCTCCTCCTGGAACCAGGTGACCTCGGTGAAGCCGTCGGGGATGTCGAACTTCGGCATGAGGTTCTTCGCCTCGAACATGCCGGTCGTGTCGATCTGCTCGGCGACCAGGAGGGTGTTGGCGCAGCCCTCCTGCCAGGCGTCCGAGGAGTCGACCGCGTACATCTCGTCCGTCGACTTCAGGTAGTAACCGGTGCCGTCGAAGCGGAAGCGGTCCGGGTCGGAGAGGTTCTTGCCGGTCTGGATGCAGAGCAGGGCGTCGTGCGCGGTCGCCTCGTGCGCGTACGTGTAGTGCGAGTCGTTCGTCACCAGGGGCGGGATGCCGAGCTTCTTGCCGATCTCCAGGAGGCCGTCGCGGACCCGGCGCTCGATCTCGATGCCGTGGTCCATCAGCTCCAGGAAGTAGCGGTCCTTGCCGAAGATGTCCTGGTACTCGGAGGCCGCCTTCAGTGCCTCGTCGAACTGGCCGAGGCGCAGCCGGGTCTGGAGCTCGCCGGAGGGGCAGCCGGTGGAGGCGATGAGCCCCTCGGACCACTGGGAGATGGTCTCCTTGTCCATCCGGGGCCACTTCTGGAGCCAGCCCTCGGCGTACGCGTCCGAGGAGAGCTTGAAGAGGTTGTGCAGTCCCGTCCGGTTCGCCGCCCAGATCGTCTTGTGCGTGTAACCACCCGAACCGGACACGTCGTCGCGCTTCTGGTGCGGCTGGCCCCACTGGATCTTGCGCTTGTTGCGCCGGGACTCCGGGGCGACGTACGCCTCGATGCCGATGATCGGCGTGACGCCGGCCTTCTTGGCCGTGTGGAAGAAGTCGTACGCCCCGTGCAGGTTGCCGTGGTCGCTCATGGCGATGTGTGTCATGCCCATCTCATTGCAGGCATCGAACATGTCCTTGAGCCGCGCGGCACCGTCCAGCAGCGAGTACTGGGTATGGACGTGCAGGTGCGTGAACGGCGGCTTCGACACGGTTTCGGCCTCCAAGAAGAACGATCGGCGACAGTCTGGGGGGACAGCGTCGAAGTCTATGACGCGCGACTGACAGCCGGGATGAACACTGCGCCGCGAGGCGACGCGAGGCGGTGGTGGCCGGGTGACGCGCGGCCGGATCGGCCGTACCTTCGTGCGGGGAACGCGGGCACTCCCGCGTACCTTCGTCCGTTGGGAGGACGAAGACGTCCGTCCCGGGTGGACGGCCCTGTCGTCCTTCCCTCATGTCACGCACCACCTGCACCAGGAGGCACCCAGCGATGTCGGTCCCGCAGCTCAGCGCCGAGCAACGCGGCGAGCAGATCCTCGCCGTCTTCGACACCGCCTTCGGCGAGCTCCTGGCCGCCGACCCGGCCGCGTTCCGTGTGAAGTTCCGCAAGATGGCGGCCTCCGCCTTCGCGTTCTACCGGGGCACGGCGGGGCTCTTCTACCACGACCTCGAGGCCGACCGGCGGGGCGGACCGTACCTGGACGAGCGGACCTCCCGGGTGTGGATCCACGGCGACCTGCACGCGGAGAACTTCGGCACGTACATGGACGCCCAGGGCCGCCTGATCTTCAACGTGAACGACTTCGACGAGGCGTACGTCGGCCCCTTCACCTGGGACCTCAAGCGCTTCGCCGCCTCCGTGGCCCTCGTCGGCTACGCCAAGGCGCTCAGTGACGACCAGATCACCGAGCTGGTCACGGTGTACGCGACCGCCTACCGCGAGCGCATCCACTCCCTCGCCACCGGCGCCAAGAGCGACGAGGTGCCGCCCTTCACGCTGGACACCGCCGAGGGCCCGCTGCTGGACGCGCTGCGGGACGCCCGCTCGCTGACCCGCTTCGGACTGCTCGACTCGATGACCGAGATCCGTGACTTCGAGCGCCGCTTCGCCCCCGGCGGCGGCTCCATCGAGCTGGACGCGGCCACCCGCTACAAGGTGCTCGCCGCCTTCGACGGCTACCTGGAGACGCTCCCCGAGTCCTCGCTCGCCCGCCCGGACTCGTACCGCGTGAAGGACGTCGTCGGCCGCCGCGGCATCGGCATCGGCTCGGCCGGTCTGCCCTCGTACAACATCCTGCTGGAGGGCAACAGCGACGCGCTGGAGAACGACGTCGTGATCTACATCAAGCAGGCCCAGACCCCGGCCGTCTCCCGGCACATCACGGACTCCTCGATCCGCGACTACTTCCAGCACGAGGGCCACCGCACGGTGATCTCCCAGCGCGCGCTGCAGGCACACGCCGACCCGTGGCTGGGCTGGACCGAGCTGGACGGCGCGGGCCAGCTCGTCGCCGAGGTCTCGCCGTACGCGGTGGACCTGGACTGGAGCGACATCGACGACCCGGAGGAGATCGCCTCGGTCGTCGCCGACCTCGGCCGGGCCACGGCCGCGATGCACGCGGCGGCCGACGACGAGAGCGGCCACTCGGAGCTGGTGCCGTTCTCCACGGAGCGAGCCATCGACGCGGCGATCGCGGCCGACGAGGAGGGCTTCCCCGCCCTCCTCGTCGACTTCGCGCACAGCTACGGCGCCCGCGCGCGCGAAGACCACCAGATCTTCGTGGACCTGTTCCGCAACGGCCGGATCCCCGGCCTGTAGGCACGCCGGACGACGGACTCACAACGCTCCCGTAACACATAGGAACCCTTTAGGGGGCTCTTACGGGAGCGCGTGCGACACTCGGCTCCGCTATGGACATATCCGGGACCCAGCTCAGAGCCGTGCGCGCGGCACTGTTCACGGCTGTCGTCGTGACGCTCTCCGCCGCGTCGCACGTGCTGCTGTCCCGGGTGGCGCTGCCGCTGGGCACCGTGACCGCCATCACCGCCGCCGTCTTCGTCATCGCGTACGCGCTGGCGGGCCGCGAGCGCGGCTTCGGGCGGATCGCGGCCCTGCTCATCCCGCTGGAGCTGGCCGCCGACACGGTGTTCACCACGGGCCAGCACGTCTGTTACGGCAGGGCCGGCGGCCCGGTCGCGGGCCCGCTGCGCGCCATCGGCCTCGACGTGCTGTGCGGCGGCGACGTGGGCGCCCCACTGGCCCGTGTGACCGGCGGCGGCGACCGCGCCGCCACCCTGCTCGTGCACACCGACCCGGCCGCCGCCTGGCTGCTGCTCGCCGCGCACGTCGTCGTCGGGCTCCTCGCCGCCGCCTGGTTGCGCCGCGGCGAACGGGCCCTGGACCAGCTGCTGCGCGCCGTCGCCGCGTCCACCTTCCGGCCGCTGTTGATCGCGGTCGCCGCGGTGACCGTACGACTGACCCCGGTACGCCGGCTCCCGCGCCCCGCGCGCCGGAGCGCCCCTGCCCGTACGCGCCTGTTCGTGCACTCACTGGGACGGCGTGGCCCGCCCCGCTCGGCCGCTCTCGCCTGAGCGAGAACCCCTGAGCACCAGCGGTCCCCCTTACGTATCCCGCGTACGACGAGTACGCGCCCCCATGGAGATCACCAACATGAGCAAGCGGAACAGCCAGACGGCCAAGTCGGCGGCGCGCGAGAGGCTGCGTATCGAGCGCGAGCGCCAGGCCAAGCGGGACAGGATCAAGCGCCAGGTCATCGTGGCCGGCGGCATCGTCGCCGTCCTCGCGATAGCGGGCGGCGTCGGCTACGCGGTCGTGCAGAACAACAAGCCCGGATACTGGGAGGCCGCCAAGGACGACAAGCTCGTCAAGCCGGCCAACACCACCGGCGCCGACGGCACCACCGTCGTGCTCGGCAAGAGCACCGCCAAGAAGACCCTGGTGATGTACGAGGACCCGCGCTGCCCGATCTGCGCCCAGTTCGAGCAGACCGTCGGCAGCACCGTCAAGAAGGACTACGACGACGGCAAGTTCAAGATCGAGTACGTCGGGGCCACGTTCATCGACAACGGCAACCCCGGCGAGGGCTCGAAGAACGCCCTCAGCGCCATGGGCGCCGCGCTGAACGTGAGCCCCGAGGCCTTCCTCGAGTACAAGACCGCGCTGTACTCGGCGAAGTACCACCCCGAGGAGACGGACGACAAGTTCAAGAGCGACGACTACCTGATCAAGGTCGCGGACACGGTCTCCGCCCTCAAGGGCAACGCGGCCTTCCAGAAGGCCGTGAAGGACGGCACCTACGACAAGTGGGCGCTCGACATGTCCGAGAAGTTCAACAAGAGCGGCGTGCAGGGCACCCCCACCCTGAAGATGGACGGCAAGACGCTGACGGGCTCCGACGGCAAGAACGCGCCGATGACCGTCGCCGACTTCACGACGGCGATCGGCAAGGCCCTCGGCGCCTGATCCCTCGGGCCGTTCCGGAGCACCGCCCGCGGCGGGAGCGCCGGGCCGAAATTGTCCAACAGCCGAAGAGCGGGCGAACTTTCCCGGTTCGCCCGCCCTTTGTGCGTACCGGTCGGTAACCTGACCGCTCGTGACCAGTCGTTTGAGCTCATCCGACCCCTCGGGCGCCGTCAACTCCCGCGCCCCACGCCGCCGTACGGTCGTCAAGGCCGCGGCCGCCGGCGCCGTACTCGCCGCCCCGCTCGCGGCAGCCCTGCCGGCCCGCGCCGCCGAGGCTCCCGCCTTCCTGCACGGCGTCGCCTCCGGCGACCCGCTCCCGGACGGTGTCCTGCTGTGGACCCGGGTGACCCCCACCTCCGCGGCGATACCCGGCTCCGGCATCGGCCCGGACACCGAGGTCGGCTGGACCGTCGCCAAGGACAAGGCGTTCACCACGATCGTCGCCAAGGGCTCCCTCACCGCGACGGCCGCCTCCGACCACACCGTCAAGGCCGACATCCGCGGCCTGGAACCGGCCACCGACTACTGGTTCCGCTTCTCCGCGGGCGGCACCGACTCACCCGTCGCCCACACCCGCACCACACCGGCCGCCGACGCCTCCGTGGCCGGCCTGCGCTTCGGCGTGGTCTCCTGCTCCAACTGGGAGGCCGGCTACTTCTCGGCCTACCGCCACCTAGCGGCCCGGGGCGACCTGGACGCCTGGCTGCACCTCGGCGACTACATCTACGAGTACAAGTCCGGCGAGTACGGGACCCGAGGCACGGTCGTACGGCCGCACTCCCCCGCCGGCGAGATCCTCACCCTCGCCGACTACCGCACCCGGCACGGCCGTTACAAGACCGACCCGGATCTCCAGGCCCTGCACCACAAGGCGCCGGTCGTGGCGATCTGGGACGACCACGAGTTCGCCGACAACGCCTGGTCGGGCGGCGCGGTCAACCACACCGAGGGCGCCGAGGGCACCTGGACGGCCCGTCAGGCCGCCGCGAAGCAGGCCTACTTCGAGTGGATGCCGGTCCGCCCGGCGATCGAGGGCACCACCTACCGCCGGCTGCGCTTCGGCAAGCTCGCCGACCTCTCCCTGCTCGACCTGCGTTCCTTCCGGTCCCAGCAGGCGTCCACGGCCAGCGGCTCGGTCGACGACCCGGACCGCACGATCACCGGCCGCGCCCAGCTCGACTGGCTGAAGTCCGGGCTCAAGGCATCGGACACCACCTGGCGGCTGGTCGGCAACTCGGTGATGATCTCGCCGTTCGCGGTGGGGTCCCTCTCCGCGGACCTGCTCAAGCCGCTCGCCAAGCTGCTCGGCCTGCCCGGGGAGGGCATCGCCCTCAACACCGACCAGTGGGACGGCTACACCGACGACCGCCGCGAACTCCTCGCGCACCTGCGCTCCAACGCCATCCGCAACACGGTCTTCCTGACCGGTGACATCCACATGGCGTGGGCCAACGACGTGCCGGTGGACGCCGGCACCTACCCGCTGTCCCCCTCCGCCGCCACGGAGTTCGTGGTCACCTCGATGACCTCCGACAACCTCGACGACATCGTCAAGGTCCCCGAGGGCGTCGTCTCGGCGATCGCCTCCCCCGTCATCCGCGCGGCGAACCGGCACGTCCACTGGGTCGACACCGACCGCCACGGATACGGCGTCCTGGACATCACCGCCACCCGGGCGCAGATGGACTACTACGTGATCTCCGACCGCACGAACCCGAACGCCACCTCGTCCTGGACCCGTTCGTACCGCACGCCGAACGGATCGCAGAAGGTGGAGCGGACCTACGACCGGGTGTAGACGGGTCGCGGACGCCGGATGCCGGACCACGGCAACGGCAACGGCAACGGCAACGGCAACGGCAACGGCAACGGCAACGGCAACGGCAACGGTCTACGGCTACGGCTACGGCTACGGCTGGAGACCGTCGAGGAAGCCGAGCGCCACCTTCCAGGTGGCCTCGGCCGCCTCGGCGTCGTGGTCGGGCAGTCCGGGGTCGGTGTAGAGGTGGCCGGCGCCCGCGTACCGGTAGATCTCCACATCGGCCCCCGCTCTCCGCATCTGCAGATACCAGGCGCCCAGCCAGTCGTCCGTCTCGAACTGGTCGGGCTCGGCGACATGGAGCTGGACCGGCAGTTCGTCCACCGACGCGTTCTCCGCGATGTCCGACGTGCCGTGCAGCAGGAGCAGGCCGCGGGCCTTCTCGTCGCCGAGCGCCAGGGTCTGCGCGAGGGAGGCGCCGAGGGAGAACCCGGCGTAGACCAGACCCCGGTCCGAATAGGGCGCGGCGGCCAGGACCGCGCGCTTGAGCAGCTCGACCTTGCCGATGCCTTCGTTGAAGGCCATGCCCTCCTCCACGGTCTCGAAGGTGCGCCCCTCGAAGAGGTCGGGCGTCCACACCTCGTGTCCCGCGGCCCGCAGCCGGTCGGCCGCCGCGCGCACCGCGGGCCGGGGACCGTACGTCGAGTGGAAGAGCATGATGTTCATGAGTCCCATGGTGCCAGCCGGCACCGACAGTGACGGGCGCGGGGCGTACCCCGTTCCCTCGCGAGAACACATGTTCATGACCGCCCGTGGCCGGTTACGTTCTCAGGCATGGAGAACGTACTGCGCCCGATGATCGTCGTCGGCGGCTCGGTCGTGCTCGCGCTGCTCATCGGGTGGTCCGTGGACCGCCTGTTGCGCCGGGTGGACGACCGTCACGGCGAGACCTCCCTGTGGGGTCTGCTCCGCCGGGGCCGCATCCCCTTCCAGCTGGTCCTGTTCGCGGCTCTGCTCAGAGGCTCGTACGACGAGGCGAAGCTGCTGGTGGAGCACCGGACCGGTATCGGCAGGACCCTGACCCTGATCCTGATCGGTGCCGCCGCGTGGCTGGTGGTGAGCATCGCGACGGCGATCGTCGACACCTCGTACTCCCGTTACGCGAACGCGCACCGCGATCCGGCGCGGGTGCGCCGGGTGCGCACCCAGGTCGCGCTGATCCAGCGGGTGGTCACCGCAGTCGTCGGCGTCGTGGCGATCGCCGCGATGCTGCTCACCTTCCCGGCGATGCGCGCTGCCGGTGCCTCACTGCTGGCCTCGGCCGGAATCCTCGGCATCGTCGCCGGTGTCGCCGCCCAGTCCACGCTGGCGAACCTCTTCGCCGGGCTGCAGATCGCCTTCGGCGACATGGTGCGGCTCGGTGACACGGTCGTGGTGGACGGTGAGTGGGGGACGGTCGAGGAGATCACTCTGACGTTCCTGACGGTCCGGACCTGGGACGAGCGCCGGATCACCATGCCGGTCTCGTACTTCACCTCGAAGCCCTTCGAGAACTGGTCGCGCGGCACCCCGCAGATGACCGGCATCGTCTTCTTCCACCTCGACCACAGCGCGCCGGTGGAGGCCATGCGCGAGAAGCTGCGGGACATCCTGCGCGAGTGCCCGGCCTGGGACGGCCGTGACTACGGTCTGGCGGTCACCGACTCGACGCCCAACACCATCCAGGTGCGCGCCCTGGTCACGGCCAAGGACGCGGACGACATCTGGACGGTGCGGGTCACGGTGCGCGAGCGGATGATCCGCTGGCTGACCGAGAAGCATCCCTACGCCCTCCCCCGCGTCAACACGGCGGAGGCGGTGCCGCCGCCGGGGCAGCTCCCCGGCCCGACCCGCACCGAGCCCGACAGCGCGGCGACCACCCGCCACAATCACGCCCACACCTCCGGCCCGCCACGCACGGGTCCGGGCCGCGGCTGACCTCACCGACCGACCGCCCCACCCGCCCACCACGAGATCCCGCGGGCGCGGGGGATTCCCCGCGGGGTCGCCCCCGGGAATCCCCGCGGGCGACCCGCACCACCCGGTGGACCGGAGGCGGACGGCGCGCGACGGCTCTCGGGCGGGCGGGCACGCTCCCAGGGCCCGCGCACCGTCAGCGCAGGCTGCGCACGTCCAGATGCCGCAGCACCCGGTCCACGATCTCCGGATCCGCCCCCGGCTCACTGCGTGCGGACAGCACCTCGTGCCGGGCCGCGCTCATCATCTCCCCCTGGATGCGCCGGATCCGCTTGATCCGCCGCGCCCGCTGCTCGTACGCCTCGCGCCGTTCCTCGTCCCCCAGGTCCGGACTGATCCGCGTCCCGATGTCGAAGGCCCGCCGCAGCAACTGCTCGGACACCTCCTCCGACAGCTCCTCGACCTCCTCGATCTCCTTCAGCCTCCGCTTCGCGGCCTTGGCCGCCCGGATCGCCAGCTCCTTCTCGAAGGCCTTCTCGACATCCTCGTCGGCCCGCACCCCGAGCCGTCTGACGAGCCACGGCAGCGTGAGCCCCTGCAGCACGAGCGTCGCCATGATCACACCGAAGGCGATGAACACGATCTCGTCCCGGTCGGGGAACGGCGACCCGTCGTCCATCTTCAGCGGAATCGCCAGCGCGAGGGCCACGGAGGCGACCCCCCGCATCCCGGACCACCACATCACCACGGTCTCCCGCCACGACGTGGGGATCTCCTCGTCGTAGTCCCGCTTCGCGTGCAGCCGTTTCGTCAGCCAGGTCGCCGGCAGCAGCCATGCCAGCCGTACGAGCACGACGACGGCGACGATCGCGGCCGCCCACCCGAGCATCTCGCCCCACCGTCCGGCCGCCGTCCGGATCGCGTTGTGCAGCTCCAGCCCGATCAGTCCGAACGCGACGCCGGTGACGAGCGTGTCCACCACGTCCCAGAACGTGTGTCCGGCGAGCCGTGTCATGACGTCGTCGGCGTCGGTGGCGTACTCCGCCAGGAACAGGGCGGTGGTGAGCACGGCGAGCACCCCGGAGCCGTGCAGCTCCTCCGCCAGTACGTAAGCGGCGTAGGGCACCAGCAGCGTCAGCCCGATCTGCAGCGTGGCGTCGCCGAGCATGTCCATGAGTTTGTTCGCGGCCCACCCGAGTCCCACCCCGGCGGCGACCGCGACGACCGCGGACAGCACCAGATCGAGCCCGGCCCGCCACGGTGAGAAGGACCCGCTCACGGCGGCGGCGATCGCGACGTGGTAGAGCACGATGGCCGTCACGTCGTTGAAGAGCCCCTCGCCCTCCAGGATCGACACCAGTCGGCGGGGCAGTCCGAGCTGTCCCGCGACGGCGGTCGCGGCGACCGGGTCGGGCGGCGCCACGAGCGCGCCCAGCGCGACGGCGGCGGCGAGCGGCAGCCCCGGCACGATGGTGTTGGCGACGACCGCCACCGCCGCGGTGGTGAGGAACACCAGCGCGACGGCCAGCAGGAAGATCGGCCGTTTGTTGGCGGTGAACTGTCTCCACGAGGTCCGCCGCACCGACGCGTACAGCAGCGGCGGCAACAGCAGCGGCAGGATCAGGTCCGGCCTGATGTCCACGTTGGGCACGAAGTCCAGTACGGCCAGCACGATCCCGAGAAGCGTCATCAGCACCGGCGCCGGCAACCCCCAGCGGTCCCCCACCGGGACGCTCACCACGGCCCCGAGCAACAGCACGAACAACAGGGCCAACTGATCCACGGTCAGCGCTCCCGCGAGGTCTAGGCGATCAAGGAGGGGCCGGACCTCCAGCCTGCCACGCCGCTACGACGATGCCCTCCCGGCAGGCCCCCGCCGGGCGCACCTCTCACAAGGTCTTGCGCATCGCCCGGTGGTCGATCCCCGCGTCGAGGAACTCCTCGCCGTACGCCACGTATCCGAGCCGCTCGTAGAAGCCCAGCGCATGCGTCTGCGCGTGCAGATCCACCGACGTGAGTCCACGCGCGCGTGCCGCGTCCTCGATGGCTCCGACGAGGGCGACCCCCACGCCGAGCCCGCGCGCCTCCTTGGTCACGGCGAGCCGTCCCAGCGAACCGACGCGCGGGTCGCCGCCGGTCTTCGCTGCCGCGTCCTCGCCGGACAGGAGCCGCCCGGTACCCAGCGGCGTACCGTCGTCACGGACGGCCAGCACATGCAGCGCCCCGGCGTCGTGGGCGTCGTACTCGATGTCCTCGCTGACGCCCTGCTCGCCGACGAAGACCTCCTTGCGCACCGCGAAGCACGCCTCACGGTCGGCGGTGTCCTCGGCCACCCGCAGCGTGTACGGGACGGTCATGCGTTGCTCTCCTCACGCACCTTGTCGAGGGCGTTCTGCAGGTCCTCGGGGTAGTCGCACCCGAACTCGACCCACTGGCCGTCCCCCGGGTGTTCGAAGCCGAGCCGGACCGCGTGCAGCCACTGCCGGGTGAGGCCGAGGCGCTTGGCGAGCGTGGGGTCGGCGCCGTAGGTCAGGTCACCGACACAGGGATGGCGGTGGGCCGACATGTGGACGCGGATCTGGTGGGTGCGCCCGGTCTCCAGCTTGATGTCGAGCAGGGAGGCCGCGCGGAACGCCTCCACCAGGTCGTAGTGCGTGACCGACGGCTTGCCCTCGGCCGTGACGGCCCACTTGTAGTCGTGGTTCGGATGCCGGCCGATGGGCGCGTCGATGGTACCGCTCGTCGGGTCCGGGTGGCCCTGCACGAGCGCGTGGTAGCGCTTGTCGACCGTGCGCTCCTTGAACTGGCGCTTGAGCGACGTGTACGCGTACTCGGACTTGGCGACGACCATCAGGCCTGACGTGCCCACGTCGAGACGGTGCACGATGCCCTGGCGCTCGGAGGCGCCCGAGGTGGAGATGCGGTAGCCGGCGGCCGCGAGCCCGCCGATCACGGTCGGTCCCGACCAGCCGGGGCTGGGGTGCGCGGCGACGCCGACCGGCTTGACGATCACGACCACGTCGTCGTCGTCGTGCACGATCTCCATGCCCTCGACGGGCTCGGCGACGATCTGCACGGGGGCGGCAGCCTGCGGCATCTCGACTTCCAGCCAGGCGCCGCCGTGCAGCCGCTCGGACTTGCCGACCACCGAACCGTCGACCGTGACCTTCCCCGCCGCGGCGAGCTCGGCGGCCTTCGTGCGGGAGAAGCCGAACATCCGGGAGATGACGGCGTCGACGCGCTCGCCCTCCAGGCCGTCGGGCACGGGCAGGGTACGGATCTCGGGAACGGTGCTCACCCGTCGAGTATGCCGGACCGGCCGGACACCCCCTGACCAGAGGCCGAACGCCAGTGCCCCCTAGAGGGCCCCGGCGGCCGGTCCGCACGGGTTCTCGCGCGGGTCATCCCTCGTCGGGGCCTGTCGGGACCCGTCAGGGCTCGTCAGTCCTTGTGGACGGTCCCGTCGGGGTCCAGCCCGCGGAAGGACAGCAGCACGATGAGGATGCCGCCGCACACGATCGCCGAGTCGGCCAGGTTGAAGACGGCGAAGTGCTTGGGCGCGATGAAGTCGACGACCGCGCCCTCGAAGATGCCGGGCGAGCGGAAGATCCGGTCGGTGAGGTTGCCCAGCGCACCGCCCAGCAGCAGACCGAGCGCGATCGCCCAGGGCAGGCTGTAGAGCTTGCGCGCGAGCCGGGCGATCACGATGATCACCGCCGCGGCGATCATCGTGAAGATGATCGTGAACGCCTCGCCGAAGCCGAAGGCGGCGCCCGCGTTGCGAATGGCCTCGAACTTCAGCCAGTCCCCGACGATCTCGATCGGCGCGTGGTGCTCCAGCCTGGCGACCACGAGCAGCTTGCTGCCGAGGTCGAGGGCGTACGCCAGCACGGCGACCGTGAACAGGACGGCGATCCTGCGCTTGCCCTTCGGCGGCTGTGCCGCCGCGCCGTCGTCCGTCCCGGACCGCTCGGCCGGGGACGACAGGCCGGAGCCGGAGCGGTCGCCCGGCGTCGTGTTCCCGTCGGACTGCTCCGGCTCGGATCCCGCCGCTCCTGGGGAATCCGGCGTACCGATGATGCGCTCCGCCTCTGCCACGTGAGTGAGTCCCTCGACCTAGGTGCCTGACTGAGGACGAGGGTACGTCACACCCCCCGGCATTCACGTGCGCAGGAGCCCTCCCACGCCGTTCAGTACCGGCGTTCCTGCTTCTGCTTGCATTCGACGCACAGCGTGGCGCGCGGGAAGGCCTGCATCCGGGCCTTGCCGATGGGGTCGCCGCAGTTCTCGCAGAGCCCGTACGTGCCCGCGTCGAGCTTCTCCAGGGCGCGCTCCGTCTGGACGAGCATCTCGCGCGCGTTGGCCGCCAGCGCCATCTCCGACTCGCGGGTGATGTTCTTCGTGCCGGTGTCCGCCTGGTCGTCACCCGCGCCGTCCCCGGAGTCGCGCATCAGGCCCGCGAGCGACTCCTCCGACGACGTGATCTCCGTGCTCAGCCGCAGCGCCTCGGACTGCAGCTCCGCGCGCGCCTCCGCGACCTCCGCGGGGGTCCAGGGGTCCTCGCCAGGGCGCACCGCGAGCTCGCCGGGCTCCACCGCGGAGATCCGCGCCTTGGGGAGCGCGGTGGGCTTCCCGGCCGCCGTGGCCGTGCCAGGGGTCTTCTTCGCAACCACCGTCGGGGCTCCCGTCGTCTTCGCGGCCAGGGCCGCATCCTCGGCCGCGGACGCGGCCGTCTTCTTCGCCCTGCTCGCGTTCTTCTTCGCCGCGCCCGTGCTCTTCTTCGTCGTGCCCGTGCTCTTCTTCGCCGCACCGGTGGCCTTCTTGGCCGTCCCGGCGCTCTTCCCGGCCGCGCTCCGGACGGCCCGCTTCACGGCGCCGCCCTTCGCGGTGGCGCCCGCCGGTCCCGGTTCCTCCGGGACGGACTTCTCGGCCACCGCCCTCTTGGTGGCCGTCTTCTCGGCGACGGTCTTCTTGGTACCCGTTTTTCCGGCGGCCGTGCTCACCGGTGCGCTGCCGCTCCCGTGCCCGCTCCCGTGCTCCGCCGGTGCCCCCTGTGCGCTCTTCTTGCCACCCACGTCCTTGGCCGCCGGACCCGTGGATCTTCCGGACGCCGACTGCTGTACGGCGGTCTTTTTCGCCACCATGGCCGCGGCCCCTTCACATATTGTGATCTTGCGCGCAAATCGCTCTGGGACGATAAATCGACTTCCGGCCCGCGGCAACGGGGCACGCCCACCTTCCGGCCGCCCCACAGGTTCCGCCTGACGAGCCTGCATGCGTTGTGCCCAGCTCCCCGCCGGGTAATCCGCCAGGCCCGGCGTCCCGCAACACGGACCACGGCGCCTGCCCATTCGGGTCAGCCCGCGAGCCGCCGGGGCACCCCGGCCCGCACCGGCCGAGGCGTCGGGAAAACCGGTCGGACACCGTGCGCGCGGCGCCGTACACTGGGCGCAGCGAGAAGCGTGGATGGGGACGAGTAGCGGCGTACGCGGCCAGGAGCGACCCGGGGACGGTGGAAGCCCGGGGGCGAGCGCGACGCGAAGATCACCCCGGAGCCGCCGGAAGAAAGCCGTGGCCGACAGGCGGCGGCCGGTAGACCCGGCATCGCGACCCCAATGAGGGGGTTCACCGGCGCACAGCGCGTGCCGGGGGGCCAAGGAGGGTGGTACCGCGGGAGCACGCCGCACACGGCGTCCGCAGCAGCTACTGGGCAGCGGCACGGGCTCTCGTCCCTCCGGACGGAAGGCAGAAAGTCCGCCGGAGGAAGCTCGCTGATGACAACGCCGACGTACCGCCAGGTGCCCGCCCAGGTCGACCTGCCCGCCCTCGAGCACGCCGTGCTCGATTTCTGGCGCGAGCAGAAGATCTTCGCCAAGAGCCTCGAGCGGTCCGAGGGACGCCCTGAATGGGTCTTCTACGAAGGACCGCCCACCGCGAACGGCATGCCGGGAGCGCACCACATCGAGGCGCGCGTCTTCAAGGACGTCTTCCCGCGCTTCCGCACCATGCGCGGGTATCACGTGGCCCGCAAGGCCGGCTGGGACTGCCACGGCCTGCCGGTGGAGCTCGCCGTGGAGAAGGAGCTCGGTTTCACGGGCAAGCAGGACATCGAGGCGTACGGCATCGCCGAGTTCAACGCCAGGTGCCGCGAGTCCGTGACCCGTCACACCGACGCCTTCACCGACCTCACGAACCGCATGGGCTACTGGGTCGACCTGGACGACGCGTACCGCACGATGGACCCCGAGTACGTGGAGTCCGTGTGGTGGTCGCTGAAGGAGATCTTCAACAAGGGTCTACTGGTCCAGGACTACCGCGTCGCCCCCTGGTGCCCCCGCGACGAGACGGGCCTGTCGGACCACGAGCTGGCGCAGGGCTACGAGACGATCGTCGACCCGTCCGTGTACGTCCGTTTCCCGCTCACCTCCGGCCCGCTGGCCGGCGAGGCCGCCCTCCTGGTGTGGACGACGACCCCGTGGACGCTGGTCTCCAACACCGCGGTCGCCGCGCACCCCACCGTCACCTACGTGGTCGCCACGAACGGCGAGGAGAAGCTCGTCGTCGCCGAGCCGCTCCTCGGGAAGGCGCTCGGCGAGGGCTGGGAGACCACCGGTGAGACCTTCACCGGCGCCGAGATGGAGCGCTGGACGTATCAGCGTCCGTTCGAGCTGGTGGAGTTCCCCGAGCCCGCCCACTACGTGGTGAACGCGGAGTACGTGACGACCGAGGACGGTACGGGTCTGGTCCACCAGTCCCCCGCCTTCGGCGAGGACGACCTCAAGGTCTGCCGCGCCTACGGGCTGCCGGTGGTGAACCCCGTCCGCCCGAACGGCACCTTCGAACAGGACGTCCCGCTCGTCGGCGGCGTCTTCTTCAAGAAGGCCGACGAAAAGCTCACCGAGGACCTCCAGGCCCGCGGGCTGCTCTTCAAGCACGTCCCGTACGAGCACAGCTACCCGCACTGCTGGCGCTGCCACACCGCGCTCCTCTACTACGCGCAGCCGTCCTGGTACATCCGCACCACCGCCGTCAAGGACCGTCTCCTCGAGGAGAACGAGAAGACCAACTGGTTCCCCGAGTCGGTCAAGCACGGCCGCTTCGGCGACTGGCTGAACAACAACATCGACTGGGCGCTGTCCCGCAGCCGCTACTGGGGCACCCCGCTCCCGCTGTGGCGCTGCGAGAACGACCACCTCACCTGCGTCGGCTCCCGCGCGGAGCTGACCGAGCTGACCGGCACCGACCAGTCGGAACTGGACCCGCACCGCCCGTACATCGACGCCGTCACCTTCGCCTGCCCCCAGTGCGAGGCGACGGCGACCCGCGTCCCCGAGGTCATCGACGCCTGGTACGACTCGGGCTCGATGCCGTTCGCGCAGTGGGGCTACCCGTACAAGAACAAGGAGATCTTCGAGAGCCGCTACCCGGCGCAGTTCATCTCGGAGGCCATCGACCAGACGCGCGGCTGGTTCTACACGATGATGGCGGTCGGCACCCTCGTCTTCGACCAGTCGTCCTACGAGAACGTGGTGTGCCTGGGCCACATCCTCGCCGAGGACGGCCGCAAGATGTCCAAGCACCTGGGCAACATCCTGCAGCCGATCCCGCTCATGGACCAGCACGGCGCGGACGCGGTGCGCTGGTTCATGGCCGCCGGCGGCTCCCCCTGGGCGGCCCGCCGCGTCGGCCACGGCACCATTCAGGAGGTCGTCCGCAAGACCCTCCTGACCTACTGGAACACGGTCGCCTTCCAGGCTCTGTACGCCCGCACCTCCGGCTGGGCGCCCAGCGAGGCGGACCCGGCGCCGGCCGACCGCCCGGTCCTCGACCGCTGGCTCCTCTCCGAGCTGCACGCCCTCACCGACCAGGTGACCCAGGCACTGGAGACCTACGACACCCAGCGCGCCGGAAAGCTCCTCTCGGCGTTCGTCGACGACCTGTCCAACTGGTACGTGCGCCGCTCGCGCCGCCGCTTCTGGCAGGGCGACAAGGCCGCGCTGCGTACCCTGCACGAGGTCGTCGAGACCGTGACGCGCCTGATGGCCCCGCTGACCCCGTTCATCACCGAGCGGGTCTGGCAGGACCTGATCGCGCCGGTCACGCCGGACGCTCCCGAGTCCGTACACCTGTCGTCGTGGCCGGAGCCGGACCTGTCCGCCATCGACCCCGGGCTGTCGCGGCAGATGGTGCTGGTCCGCCGTCTCGTCGAGCTCGGCCGCGCCACCCGCGCGGAGTCGGGCGTCAAGACCCGCCAGCCGCTGTCCCGCGCGCTGATCGCGGCGACCGGCTTCGACTCCCTCGACCCCGAACTGCACGCGCAGATCACGGAGGAGCTGAACGTCAGCGGTCTCGCCTCGCTCTCCGAGGTGGGCGGCTCACTGGTCGACACCACCGCCAAGGCCAACTTCCGCGCGCTCGGCAAGCGCTTCGGCAAGGGCGTCCAGGCCGTCGCGAAGGCGATCGCCGAGACGGACGCGGCGGCCCTCTCCCTCGCCCTGCGCGAGGGCACGGCCGCGGTACTGGTCGACGGCGAGACGGTCCCCCTGGCTCCGGACGAGGTCATCATCACGGAAACCCCGCGCGAGGGCTGGTCGGTGGCGTCCGACTCCGGCGCCACGGTCGCCCTCGACCTGGAGATCACCGAGGAACTGCGCCAGGCCGGCCTCGCCCGTGACGCGATCCGCCTCATCCAGGAGGCCCGCAAGAACAGCGGCCTCGACGTGGCCGACCGGATCGCGCTGCGCTGGACGTCCACCGACCCGGCCGTCATCGCGGCCCTGTCCGAGCACTCCGACCTCATCGCCGACGAGGTCCTCGCCACGGACTTCGCCCAGGGTCAGGCCGAGGACACCTATGGCGCCCCGTTCACCGACGAGTCCCTGTCGCTGACCTTCCGTCTGCACAAGGCGTAGCACCGGGCGGCGGGGCCGTCGACCTGAACGGCCCCGCCCCCGAACGCCGGACGGCCTGGAGGACGGCACGACGTCCCCAGGGGCGCGAGGAGCCACGCGACCGGCCCCCGCCACCCGGCAACCCGAGAACGACCCGGCCGGGGCCCGCCAAAGATCTTGGCGGGCCCCGGCTTTCGGCGTTGCGCATCCCGTACAGATGCCCCAGGGAAACCGCACACCCGCCCGGAACAGCACGGCAAAAGGGCGGGGCCCCCGGAAGATCCGGGGGCCCCGCCCTGAACGCCGGCCGACGCCTAAGGCGTACGGGAGGCCGTCAGTTGTCGTCCTCGTCGATCAGGAAGCCGCGCATCGGCGAGGGCGCCTGCTGCATCGGCGACGGGCCCTGGGGCCGCACCGGAGCCATCGGCTGGGTCATCGCCGGGGACATCTGCTGCTGCCCGCCGTAGGACGGCGCCGCCGGTGCCGGAGCACCGCCCATGCCCTGGCCACCGCCGTACGACGGCGCGCTCGCGCCGGCCGGAGCCATCGAGGGCGCCGAGGGCGAAGGCAGGGAGGGAGCGGCCGGGGAACGCGGCGGGGCGAGCGAGTCGTCCGCCTGCGTCTCCAGCTGGCGCAGCTGCGACTCCAGGTAGGACTTCAGACGCGTGCGGTACTCGCGCTCGAAGCCGCGAAGGTCCTCGACCTTGCGCTCCAGCGTGGCGCGGGCGGACTCCAGGGAGCCCATCGCGACGCGGTGCTTCTCCTGCGCGTCCCGCTCCAGCGCGTCGGCCTTGGCACGGGCGTCGCGCTCCAGACCCTCGGCGCGGCTGCGGGCCTCACCGACGATCTTGTTGGCCTCGGAACGGGCCTCGGCGATCGCCTGGTCGGCGGTCTGCTGGGCCAGCGAGAGCACCCGGGCGGCGCTGTCGCCACCGGGACCCTGACCGGGCTGTCCCATCTGCGGGCCGTGACCGCCCATGGGCCCACCCATGGGTCCGCCCATCGGGCCACCCATCTGCTGCTGCATCTGGCCGGGCATCTGCTGCTGCATCTGCTGACCGGGGCCCTGACCCATCGGACCCTGACCCATGGGGCCCTGACCCATCGGACCCTGACCCATCGGACCCTGACCCATGGGGCCCTGGCCCATCTGGCCCTGACCCATGGGGCCCTGGCCCATCGGACCCTGGCCCATGGGGCCTTGACCCATCGGACCCTGGCCCTGCTGGCCGCCCTGGGCGCTGGGGCCCGCGGGCAGCTGCGGCGCACCGCTCGGCAGCTGGGGCGGACCGCCCATGGGGCCACCCATCTGCTGCTGCGGCGGACCCGATATGCCGGCGGGTACGGGAGCGCCCGGACCGCGCATGCCCTGCGGCGGCCCCTGCTGCTGGTCCTGCTGCTCGGGCGGCTTGCGCATGCCCTGCTGCTGGTTCTGCGCGGCCGCGCGCGTGGCAGCGGCCAGCTTGGCGCGCAAGTCCTCGTTCTCGCGGAGCAGTCGCGTCAGTTCGGCTTCGACCTCGTCGAGGAAGGCATCGACCTCGTCCTCGTCATAGCCTTCTCGGAGGCGGACGGTCGTGAACTGCTTGTTCCGCACGTCCTCGGGGGTCAACGGCATCTCTTCACCTCAACGTAGTCGTCGGCATTCGGCAAGACCGTATCGTTCACAGCCGGCTCACGACGGAGATCAGGATGTAGACGATGATCATCAGTACGAAGAAGGACAGGTCGAGCGCCACGCCCCCGAGACGCAGCGGCGGAATGAACCGCCGCAGAAGCTTGAGCGGTGGATCGGTGACAGTGTAAGTGGCCTCGAGAACGACCACCATCGCCTTGCCGGGCTGCCATGAGCGGGCGAACTGGAAGACGTAGTCCATGACCAACCGGAAGATCAGCACGATGAGGAAACACATCAGCGCGATGTAGAGAACCTGCCCAACCACGCTCATGATCCGTGCTTCCCTCTCCCCTGTTTCCCTGCGTTGTCCGGTCCAGCGTCTCAGCTCTGGTTGAAGAACCCGCCCTCTGCGATGCGGGCCTTGTCCTCCGCCGTGACATCGACGTTAGCAGGCGACAACAGGAACACCTTCTGCGTCACCCGCTCGATGCTGCCGTGGAGACCAAACACCAAACCGGCCGCAAAGTCGACAAGTCGCTTCGCGTCCGTGTCATCCATCTCGGTCAGATTCATGATCACCGGAGTGCCCTCACGGAAGTGTTCCCCGATGGTACGGGCCTCGTTGTACGTCCGCGGGTGGAGGGTGGTGATCCGGTACGGCTCTCGTTCCGACACGACCTTGGGCATGATCACCGGTGCGTTCTTCTCCAGGCTCGCGCGTTCTTGTGTGATGGATGCCACGGGCGCGATCCGCGCCGGACGGCCTGATTCCGCAGAGAGCGAAGCGGAATGCGGCACGGGGTCGCGTTGCGCGGGAGGCTGCACCACTCGTACCGATTCGTCCCGTTGGGACTGGTGCGCCTGATGTGACTGGTGCGGCGGCTCATGCCGCCGGCGGTCCCGCTCGGGCTCCGGATCAAGCTCGGGCTCGAACTCGTCGTCGGGGTCGAATCCCCTGCCGTCGTACCCATCGTCCTCCACGAGGCCGAGGTAGACCGCCATCTTGCGCATCGCGCCGGCCATGCTCTGAGTCCTCCGCTCTGTGGTGGATCGGCTGACGAATAGCCAAGTGCCCGCGATCCACGAGGTCGTTATGCCCGCCTGTGTGGCGGTAATGACCATATTTTCTGCTGTGGTCCGACTTCTTGGCGACGTTACCCGAGCCCGGGTCGGACTCCGAGTACCGCCGTACCGACGCGCACATGTGTCGCTCCGGCCGTCACGGCCTGTTCGAGGTCCGCACTCATCCCTGCGGACACCATGTTCGCAGCCGGATGCGTGCGGCGCATAGCAGTCGACAAATCCATCAGTCGCGCGAACGCGTCCCCCGGACGCCCCGCGTACGGCCCGGTGAGCGGCGCGACGGTCATCAGACCGTCGAGCCGGAGCCCCGGAGCCCGCTCGACGAGACCGGCCAACTCCTCGACCCCGCCCACTCCCACGCCGCCTCGCTCGCCCCGGCCGCTCTCCTCCGCGTCCAGTGCGACCTGGATGAGACACCCGACCTCGCGCTCCACCCGCACCGCCTCCTTCGACAGGGCCCCGACGAGCCGGGCACGGTCGACGGACTGCACCACGTCGGCGTAACCGACCACCGACCGCACCTTGTTGGTCTGCAACTGACCGACGAAGTGCCAGGAGAGGGGCAGATCGGAGCAGGCGGCGGCCTTGGGGGCCGCGTCCTGGTCCCGGTTCTCGGCGACATGGCGCACGCCGAGCTCCGACAGGATCCGCACGTCGCTCGCGGGGTAGGTCTTGGTGACCACGATCAGGGTCACCTCTTCGCGCTTGCGCCCGGCGGCCGTGCACGCCGCCGCGATACGCTCTTCCACTTTCGCCAGGTTCGCGGCGAGTTGAGCCTTACGGTCCGTCATGCCCCATCAGTCCAGCCAGACATAGCCCGCGAGCCGCCCGGTGGTGCGGTCCCGTCGGTACGAGAAATGATCCTTCGACTCCAGCGTGCACGCCGGCGACTGCTGCCGGTCGCGCACCCCGAGCCGTTCCAGTTGCGCGTGCACTCCGGCGGTCACGTCGACCGCGGGAGTGCCCCAACTGGTCTCGGCGTACGCCGCCGGCTCGACGGCGGCGACTTCGGCGCGCATCCCGTCCGGCACTTCGTAGCACCGTCCGCAGACCGCGGGTCCGGTGCGGGCGACGATCCTCGCGGGCTCGGCGCCGAGTTCCACCATGGCCCGTACGGCGGCGGGGACGACCCCCGCGACCATGCCGGGCCGCCCCGCGTGGGCGGCCGCCGCGATCCCGGCGACGGGATCGGCGAGCAGGACCGGTGTGCAGTCCGCGGTGAGGACGGCGAGAGCGAGCCCACGCCGTGCGGTGACGACGGCGTCGACGGACGGGATCTCCGAGGAGCCCCACGGTGCGTCGACGACCGCCACGTCCGCCCCGTGCACCTGGTTCATCCAGACGACCAGGGCCGGGTCCAGCCCGAGGGACCGGGCCGCCAGTTCACGATTGGTCCGTACGTCCTCGGGGTCGTCGCCGACCGCCCCGCCGAGGTTGAGCTCCTCGTACGGAACGGCGCTCACCCCGCCCCACCGGTCGGTGAAGGCGAAGTGCGCGCCGCTCACGGTGCTCGTCTCGGAGCGCTGTCCTATCACTTGAGGAAGTCCGGCACGTCCAGCTCTTCGGCCGCGCTGTCCGAGTAGGTGCGGGACGGCGGGACCGGCGGGGCCACCTGGATCTCACTGACCGGCTCCGGAGCGGGCTCCGGTGCCTCCTTCGGCGTGACGCTGCCGAGCGAGCCGAAGGACGGACGGCTCTCGGGGGCCCGCACCGGCGCGGGCTCCTCGCGCTGCTTGGCCGCGGTGGAGCCGAGGACGTTGTCCCGCTTGGCCGGCGGCTGGCCGCCGTCGAAGCCGGCGGCGATGACGGTGACCCGTACCTCGTCGCCGAGCGCGTCGTCGATGACCGCGCCGAAGATGATGTTGGCCTCGGGGTGCGCGGCCTCGCTGACCAGCTGGGCGGCTTCGTTGATCTCGAACAGGCCGAGGTCGGAGCCACCGGAGATGGAGAGCAGGACGCCGCGGGCGCCGTCGATGGACGCCTCCAGGAGCGGCGAGGAGATCGCCATCTCCGCGGCCGCCACCGCGCGGTCGTCGCCGCGGGCCGAGCCGATGCCCATGAGCGCGGAACCCGCCTCGGACATCACGGACTTGACGTCGGCGAAGTCGAGGTTGATCAGACCGGGCGTGGTGATGAGGTCGGTGATGCCCTGGACACCGGAGAGCAGGACCTGGTCCGCCGACTTGAACGCGTCGAGGACCGAGACCTGGCGGTCCGAGATGGACAGCAGCCGGTCGTTCGGGATGACGATGAGGGTGTCGACCTCTTCGCGGAGTTCGGCGATGCCGTCCTCCGCCTGGTTGGCCCGGCGCCGCCCCTCGAAGGTGAACGGGCGGGTGACCACGCCGATGGTCAGGGCGCCCAGCGAGCGGGCGATGTTGGCCACGACGGGGGCGCCGCCGGTGCCGGTGCCGCCGCCCTCGCCGGCCGTCACGAAGACCATGTCGGCCCCCTTGAGGACCTCCTCGATCTCCTCGCGGTGATCCTCGGCCGCCTTCCGGCCGACGGCCGGGTTGGCTCCGGCGCCGAGTCCGCGGGTGAGTTCGCGGCCGACGTCGAGTTTGACGTCGGCGTCGCTCATCAACAGAGCTTGCGCGTCCGTGTTGATGGCGATGAACTCGACGCCCTTGAGACCGACCTCGATCATCCGGTTGATGGCATTGACACCACCGCCGCCGACACCGATGACTTTGATGACTGCGAGGTAGTTCTGCGGTGCTGCCACGTCGAAGGCCTCTCGCCTCGAGTTACGTGTCGTCGCCTCGCACGCTCGCGATCCGACGACTGATGCCGAATGGGACGGTCCGAACGCCGACCCGAACCCTAACGCTGAAGTTTAGGGTTACCAGTGTGTCTGTTCCTTGGACTCTTCCGAACAGGACACTAAGTCGACAAGTGGCGCACGTTCAACGAACACGCCGAACCTCCCGTTTTTCTTTTCACCCTATGTGATCAGCCGTAGCGCTGCCCAACCAGGGTGCTGGCCTGCGCGGATGTGCGTCAACTACCGGCTGACGAAGGGGCGGTGGGGACGCTCACGTCGAAGTGCCGGGCCTTCGGAGCTGCTTTCATGAGAGCGGTGAGTGTCCGCGCCTTCGCGCTGCCCTTCTCGCCGCTCCCCCACTCGACGTCACGGCCGTCGCCCAGTTCCAGCGAGATGGAGTCGTACGAGCGGACCTTGACCGTCCGCGTGTCACGGGCCACGGAGGCCGGAATGTCCCCGGCGACCCGAACCGCCTCGCGCACCAGCCGGTCGGCGGGGAAGCGGCGCAGGACGGCCGAGCGGGACGGCGTCAATTCGAGCAGGGCCACGTTCTTCGGGGCCCGCGAAACCGTCGCGAACCGCACGCCCTTGGCATCCACTTCGACGTACTTGCCCCCCTCTCCCGGTTGCTTCACCACCAGGACGGGGGTGCGTTCGGTCACTTTCAGCCCGATTCCGTGCGGCCAGGAACGAACGACGTCGACCGAGTCGATCCGGGGCAGTCTCCGCAGCAACCGCGCTTCCACGGCGTCGGTGTCGACCGAGATGAGCGGCGTTCCGTCCGGCACCTCGGCCGCCTCGCGCACCTGCCGCGCCGTCAGCACCCGGGTCCCGGAGACCGACTGCCTCTCGACCCGCAGCCACTGCGAGCCGTACAGGAGCCAGACCACGCCGCCACCGGCCAACACCGCCGTGACCAGAAGGACGATGAGCACACGAAGGCGGCGAAGCCGCACCGGACGGGGCGGCCGGGGCGGGCCGGACTTCAGCTTCTGCCGTTCACCGCGCTCGGCGGTCGTCGGTCCGGCCACGCTCCCTGCCTTCCCTCACATGTGCCTAGCGGTGGCGTGAGGCGATCGCCTCGTACACCATGCCGACGAGCAGGTCGTCGGCGTCCCGGCGCCCGAACTCGCTGGCGGCGCGGGACATCTCGTACAGCCGGTGCGGGTCGGCGAGCACGGGCAGCACGTTCTGCTGCACCCACTGGGGCGTCAGCTCCGCGTCGTCGACGAGCAGTCCGCCGCCGGCCTTGACCACCGGCTGGGCGTTGAGCCGCTGTTCGCCGTTGCCGATGGGCAGCGGGACATAGGCGGCCGGGAGCCCGACGGCGGAGAGTTCGGCGACGGTCATCGCGCCCGCGCGGCAGAGCATCATGTCGGCCGCGGCGTACGCGAGGTCCATCCGGTCCACGTACGGTACCGGGATGTACGGGGGCATCCCGGGCATCTGGTGCACCTGCGGCAGTTCGTTCTTCGGGCCGACCGCGTGCAGGATCTGGATACCGGCCTGCTGGAGGTACGGCGCGGCCTGCTGGACGACCTCGTTGAGCCGCCGGGCGCCCTGCGAGCCGCCGGAGACCAGCAGCGTAGGCAGGTTGGGGTCGAGCCCGAACGCGGCGCGGGCCTCGGGGCGTACGGCGGCCCGGTCGAGGGTGGCGATCGAGCGGCGCAGCGGGATGCCGATGTAGCGGGCGCCGCGCAGCTTGTTGTCGGGGGTCGAGACGGCGACCTGCGCGGCGTACCGCGAGCCGATCTTGTTGGCGAGGCCCGGCCGGGCGTTCGCCTCGTGGATGACGATCGGCACGCCGAGGCGCTTGGCCGCGAGGTAGGCGGGCAGCGCGACGTAGCCGCCGAACCCGACGACCGCGTCCGCCTTGGTGCGCTCCAGGATCTGCTCGGCGGCCTTGATCGTGCCGCGCAGCCGTCCGGGGACGGTGATCAGCTCGGGGGTGGGCTTGCGCGGCAGCGGGACGGCGGGGATCAGCGCGAGTTCGTATCCCCGCTCCGGTACGAGCCGGGTCTCGAGTCCGCGTTCCGTGCCCAGGGCCGTGATCCCCACGGTCGGGTCCTGCCTGCGCAGGGCGTCCGCGAGGGCGAGCGCGGGCTCGATGTGGCCGGCGGTCCCCCCGCCGGCGAGTACGACATGCACCGAAATTCACCGCTCTCCGGACGAACGCGCCGCGGCGCGCCGTCGCATCGTGTTCCATCTCCGAGGCCCCGCGGCCCCCGCGGAGCCTCTCACCGCAGCACGCTTTCTGCCAAAGCGGGGTTGCCGCATGGCCAGCGCCGCCCGCGCGGCGGGCTCGTCGCGTGCGAAGGCGATCAGCAGTCCGACGGCGAACATGGTCGGCAGCAGGGCGGAACCCCCGTAGGAGAACAGCGGGAGCGGGACTCCGGCGATCGGCAGCAGACCGAGCACCGCACCGATGTTGATCACGGCCTGGGCCGTGATCCAGGTGGTCACGCCTCCCGCGGCATACCTCACGAAGGGGTCCTCCGTGCGTCCGGCCACGCGGATACCCGCATAGCCTAGGGCCGCGAAGAGGGCGAGTACCGACAGTGTCCCCGCGAGGCCGAGTTCCTCCCCGGTGATGGCGAAGATGAAGTCCGTGTGCGCTTCGGGCAGTTGGCCCCATTTTTCCACGCTGGCGCCGAGGCCGGATCCGAACAGGCCGCCGGAGGCGAGGGCGTAGATGCCGTGCACGGCCTGCCAGCAGGTGTCGTTCGGGCCGGGCTCGGTGGCTCCGATGCAGGCGAGCCTGGACATGCGGTTGGGGCTGGTCTTGATGAGGACGAAGCCGATCGTCAGCGCGACGGCCAGGACGCCCGCGAACAGCCGGGTGGGCGCTCCGGCCAGCCACAGCAGCCCGAAGAGGATGGCGGTGAGGATGATCGCCGTGCCCATGTCGCCGCCGAGCATGATCAGCCCGAGCAGCATGAAGGCGACCGGGACCAGTGGCACCAGCATGTGCTTCCACTGCGCCAGCATCGCCTTGTCCTGTTTGCGCGCGAGCAGGTCGGCGCCCCACAGCACGAGTGCGAGCTTGCCGAACTCGCTGGGCTGGATCTGGAACGAGCCGCCCAGGGAGATCCAGTTCTGGTTGCCGTTGACCGACATCCCTATCCCCGGCACCTGCACGAGAACCATCATGAAGACCGCGCCGGCCAGGATCGGATAGGCCAGCGCCCGATGCATCTTCACCGGCACCCGCATGGCCACCAGGAGCAGCACGGCGCCGATCGAGGCGGCGAGGAACTGTTTGCGGAAGAAGAACGATCCGGGCAGCGACAGCTGCAGTGCCGTGATCATCGACGCCGAGTAGACCATCACGAGGCCCAGCACGGTGATCAGCAGGCTGCTGCCGAGGATCAGGTAGTAGGCGGTCAGCGGCCGGTCCCATGCCTTGCGCGCGCGCGTGACGAGGCGGCCCACGGGGTTGTCGCGGGCGGGGCGTGCGGAGGCGGGGCGCCGGGGGGCGCGCTGGACGGGGGGACGGCCCGTACGGCTACCGGTCATCGCCGGCTCCCTCCGCCGGGGGGCGGAGGCACGCCCCCGCGGTGGTTCTCCCGGCCTGCAGGGGGGCGGCGGCGGGGACGGGCCGGCACAGCGCCGTTCCGCCTGCCGAAAGCCGCCTGCGAAGCCCCGACCGCACTGGCGTCACGCGTCCCTCCCAAGGATCCCGGGGCGCCTGGGTCCCGCCGTCAGGCGCTCGCGGTGCCGAGTTCGCGGACCGCCTCCGCGAAAGCGTCACCGCGCTTGTTGTAGTTGGTGAACATGTCCATGGACGCACAGGCCGGCGCCAGCAGGACAGTGTCTCCTGGTCCGGAGAGCCGGGCGGCCTCCTGGACCGCCGCGAGCATCGCCCCAGTGTCGGTGCGGGCGAGGTCGACGACGGGTACTTCCGGGGCGTGTCGCGCGAGGGCTTCGCGGATCAGCGCGCGATCGGCGCCGATCAGTACGACCCCCCGAAGCCGCTGGGCCGACTTGGCGACCAGTTCGTCGAAGGATGCGCCCTTGGCGAGGCCGCCGGCGATCCACACGATCGAGTCGTAGGCCGCCAAGGAGGCTTCCGCCGCGTGGGTGTTGGTCGCCTTGGAGTCGTCGACGTACGCGACCCCGTCCACATCGGCGACGTGCGCGATGCGGTGGGCGTCCGGGGTGAAGGCCCGCAGGCCGTCCCGTACGGCGCCGGCGGGGACGCCGAAGGCGCGCGCGAGGGCCGCCGCCGCAAGGGCGTTGGCGATGTTGTGCGGGGCCGACGGGCGCACGTCGGAGACCTCGGCGAGTTCCTGGGCGTTCTTCTGCCGGTTCTCGACGAAGGCGCGGTCGACCAGGATGCCGTCCACCACGCCGAGTTGGGACGGTCCGGGGGTGCCGAGGGTGAAGCCGACGGCCCGGCAGCCCTCCTCGACGTCCGCCTCGCGCACCAGGTCCTCGGTGGCCTTGTCGGCGACGTTGTAGACGCAGGCGACCCGATTGCCCTCGTAGACACGGCCCTTGTCGGCGGCGTACGCCTCCATGGAGCCGTGCCAGTCGAGATGGTCGGGTGCCAGGTTCAGGACGACCGCGGAGTCGGCGCGCAGCGAAGGCGCCCAGTGCAGTTGGTAGCTGGACAGCTCCACCGCCAGGACGTCGTACGTCTCCTCGCCCAGCACCGCGTCCAGCAGCGAGACCCCGATGTTGCCGACGGCGGCCGTACGCAGTCCCGCCGCCTTCAGGATCGAGGCGAGCATCTGCACGGTCGTGGTCTTGCCGTTGGTGCCCGTGACGGCGAGCCAGGGTGCGGGCTTCCTGCCGTCCAGCTCCCGCAGGCGCCAGGCCAGCTCGACGTCGCCCCAGACCGGGACGCCCGCCTCGGCGGCCGCGGCGAACAGCGGCTTGTCCGGCTTCCAGCCGGGCGCGGTGACGATGAGTTCGGTGCCCCCGGGCAGGGTGTCGCCGTCGCCGAGGCGCACGGTGACACCGAGCGCCTCCAGCTCCGCGGCCTGCGCGCGGGAGCGCTCGTCGGCGCCGTCGTTGACGACCGTGACGACCGCGCCGAGCCCGTGCAGGACCCGCGCCGCCGGGATGCCGGAGACCCCGAGCCCGGCGACGGTGACGCGCTTGCCCTGGAACTCCGGGGAGGTCACTTCTCGGCCGCCCATCCCGCGTAGAAGATGCCGAGACCGACGATCACGCAGATGCCCTGGATGATCCAGAAGCGGACCACGACCAGGACTTCGGACCAGCCCTTGAGTTCGAAGTGGTGCTGGAGCGGTGCCATGCGGAAGACACGTTTGCCGGTGAGCCGGAACGAGCCGACCTGGATGACCACGGACATGGTGATCAGGACGAAGAGGCCGCCGAGCAGCGCGAGCAGCAGCTCGGTGCGGGAGCAGATCGCCAGACCGGCCAGCGCGCCGCCCAGGGCCAGCGAACCGGTGTCACCCATGAAGATCTTGGCGGGCGAGGTGTTCCACCACAGGAAGCCGAGGCAGGCGCCCATCAGGGCGGAGGCGACGATCGCGAGGTCCAGTGGATCTCGTACCTCGTAGCAGGCGGCCGGGTTGGTCAGGGTCTGCGTGTTGGCGCAGGACTCCTGGAACTGCCAGACGCCGATGAACGTGTAGGCGCCGAAGACCAGGACGGAGGCGCCGGTGGCGAGGCCGTCCAGACCGTCCGTCAGGTTCACGCCGTTCGACATCGCCAGGATCATGAACAGCGCCCAGACCACGAACAGCACCGGGCCGATGGTCCAGCCGAAGTCCTGGACGAAGGAGAGCTTGGTGGAGGCCGGGGTGTTGCCGCGGTTGTCGGAGAACTGGAGCGCGAGCACCGCGAAGGAGATGCCGACGATCAGCTGTCCGGCCATCTTCGCCTTGGCCCGCAGACCGAGCGAACGCCGCTTGACGATCTTGATGTAGTCGTCCAGGAAGCCGACCAGGCCCATGCCCGCCATCAGGCCGAGCACCAGCAGACCCGAGAAGGTGGGCGGGTAACCCGTGATGATCTTGGACAGGAAGTACGCCGCGATCGTCGCCAGGATGAAGGCGATACCACCCATGGTCGGCGTACCGCGCTTGCTGTGGTGCTCCTTCGGCCCGTCGTCGCGGATGTACTGCCCGTAGCCCTTGCGGGCCAGCAGTTTGATCAGCAGCGGCGTGCCGACCAGGGTGAGGAACAGACCAATGACTCCTGCGAACAGGATCTGCTTCATCATCGGGCAGCAACCTCACCCTCGGCACCGCCTGCGAGCAGCGCCTGCGCCACCCGTTCGAGCCCGACCGACCGGGACGCCTTCACGAGCACGACGTCCCCCGGGCGCAACTCGCTGCGCAGCAGGTCGACAGCCGCCTGTGCGTCGGACACGTGCACCGACTCCTCACCCCACGAACCCTCGTTATATGCGCCCAGTTGGAGCCAGGACGCTTCCCTGCCCCCGACCGCGACGAGCTTGCTGACGTTGAGTCGGACGGCGAGCCGCCCGATCGCGTCGTGCTCGGCGAGAGCCTCGTCCCCGAGCTCGGCCATCTGACCGAGCACCGCCCACGTACGACGTCCCCGTCCCATCGCCACGAGCGCGCGCAGGGCGGCTCGCATGGACTCGGGATTCGCGTTGTAGGCGTCGTTGACGACCGTCACGCCGTCCGGGCGCTCGGTGACCTCCATCCGCCAGCGGGAGAGGGAGCCCGCCTCGGAGAGCGCGCGGGCGATCTCGTCTGCGGACATGCCCAGCTCATGGGCGACGGCGGCCGCGGCGAGCGCGTTCGACACGTGGTGCTCACCGTACAGGCGCATGGTCACATCACTGCACCCGGAGGGTGTGTGAAGCCTGAACGCCGGCTGTCCAAGGTCCGTGAGACGGACGTTCTCGGCGCGTACGTCCGCTTCGCCGGACTCTCCGAAAAGCACCACCCGCGCCTTCGTCCGGGACGCCATGGCGCGGACGAGGGGGTCGTCGGCGTTGAGGACCGCGGCGCCGTCCTCGGGGAGGCCCTCGACGAGCTCGCCCTTCGCCTGTGCAATCTGTTCGCGGCCGCCGAACTCACCGATGTGGGCGGTGCCGACGTTGAGGACGAGACCGATCTTCGGCGGGGTGAGATCCGCGAGGTAACGGATGTGGCCGATGCCGCGGGCGCCCATCTCCAGCACGAGGTACTTCGTCTCCTCGGTGGCGGTCAGGGCGGTCAGCGGCAGTCCGATCTCGTTGTTGAGCGAACCGGGCGTGAAGACGGTCGGCGCCTTGCTCCGCAGTACCTGGGCGATCAGGTCCTTGGTGCTGGTCTTGCCCGCGGAGCCGGTGAGGGCCACGAGCGTCGCGCCGAGCCGTTCGACGACATGGCGGGCGAGGGCGCCGAGGGCCGTCTGCACGTCCTCGACGACGATCGCGGGCACGCCGACGGGCCGGGAGGCCAGTACGGCGACCGCGCCAGCCTCGACGACCGCGCGGGCGAAGTCGTGGCCGTCCACGCGCTCGCCGGCGAAGGCGACGAAGAGGCTGCCTGGCTCCACTTCACGGGAGTCTCTGACGACCGGTCCGGTGACCTGTAGCGCCGGATCCGGTATGTCGTGCGTCTGCCCGCCGACGACTGCTGCGATCTCGGCGAGAGAGAGGGCGATCACAAGTTCATCCCTGGGTCTTCTGGATAGCTTCGCGAAGCACCTGGCGGTCGTCGAAGGGACGCACCACCCCGGCGATGTCCTGGCCCTGCTCATGGCCCTTGCCCGCGACCAGCACGGTGTCGCCGGGCCGGGCCCGAGCGACGGCGGCCGCGATGGCGGCGGCCCGGTCCTCGAAGACCTGGACCTCGCCGCGCTCGTGGGCCGGTACCTCGGCGGCGCCCGCGAGCATCGTGGCGAGGATCGCGAGGGGGTCCTCGGAGCGGGGGTTGTCCGATGTCAGTACGGCGGTGTCGGCGAGCCGCGCCGCGGCGGCGCCCATCGGCATCCGCTTGGTCATGTCGCGGTCGCCGCCGCAGCCGAGCACGACGTGCAGCCGGCCCTCGGTGACCTTGCGCAGTGCGCGCAGCACCGACTCGACGGCGTCCGTCTTGTGGGCGTAGTCGACCACCGCGAGGTAGGGCTGGCCCGCGTCCACGCGCTCCAGGCGGCCCGGGACGCCCGGGACGGCGGCGATGCCGTCGGCCGCGGTCTGCGGGTCGAGTCCGGCTGCCGCGAGGGCGACGATCGCGGCGAGGGTGTTCGCCACGTTGAAGGGGCCCGCGAGCGGCGACCTGGCGGTGATCCGCTCGCCCTTGGGCCCGACCGCGACGAAGACCGAGTCCATCGGACCGACCTCGACCTCCTCGGCCCGCCAGTCGGCGTCCGGGTGGCCCTCCGCGGAGAAGGTGACGACGGGGACGGCGGTCTCCTCGGCCAGTCGGCGCCCGTAGGCGTCGTCGAGGTTGATCACGCCGAGTTTGCTGCGTTCCGGAGTGAACAGCCGCGCCTTGGCCCGGAAGTAGTCCTCCATGTCGGAGTGGAACTCCATGTGTTCCGGGCTGAGGTTGTTGAAGACGGCGATGTCGAAGACACAGCCGTCGACCCGGCCGAGCACCAGCGCGTGGCTGGAAACCTCCATCGCGACCGCGTCGACACCACGTTCGCGCATGACCGCGAACAGCGCCTGGAGATCGGTCGCTTCGGGGGTGGTGCGCTCCGACTTGATGCGCTCGTCGCCGATGCGCATCTCCACCGTGCCGATCAGGCCGGTGTTGCGGACCGTCTTCAGGCCGCCCTCGACGAGGTACGCCGTGGTGGTCTTGCCGGAGGTTCCGGTGATGCCGATCTGGAGCAGGTCGCGCCCGGGGTGACCGTAGATCGTGGCCGCGAGCTCGCCCATGCGTCCGCGCGGGTCGTCGACCACGAGGACCGGCAGGCCGGTGGCCTCGGCGCGCTCGGCACCGGTCGGGTCGGTCAGCACGGCGACCGCGCCGAGACCGGCCGCCTGGGTGACGTAGTCGGCACCGTGCAGGCGGGCGCCGGGCAGCGCGGCGTAGAGGTCGCCGGGGCGCACGGCGCGGGAGTCGTGGGTGATGCCCGTGACCTCCGCGGCCGACGCCGGGGCGTTGGCACCCAGCTGATCGGCGAGCTCCGCGAGGGGTGTTGCGGAGTTCTGGACCGGTCGCGGCGGCCCCGGATATGTCACAGGAACGCCCTTCTGGGTGATTTGGGACTGATCAGCGTGTGGCACGGCGGTGAGCGTACCGGGCTCACCCCCGCCGGAGCGAAGCGAGGGGCGCGCGGGGCCCTGGTTGCGGGGATCCGGGGTGATCGTTGTCACGAGGTGGTTCCTGGTCCGTTGTACGTACGGGCTGATCAGGGCGTGCGGTCGGGGGCGGGCTCGGGGCGGGGCGGCTCACGGGGTGAAGGAGACGGGGAGGTTGGCGGCCCCGGCCCCGGTGGGCGGGATCTGGAGGGTCTTCAGCGCGAACTCCATGACCTGCTTGTAGATGGGGCCGCAGATCTGGCCGCCGAAGTAGCTGCCCCTGGTGGCGTTCTGGATCGCGCAGTAGACGGTGATCCTGGGCTTGTCGGCGGGGGCGAATCCGGCGAACGACGAGGTGTATCCGTGGTACTTGCCGGTGGCCGGATCCACGCGGTTGGCCGTACCCGTCTTGCCCGCGACCCGGTAGCCGGGGATGCGCGCCTTGGCGCCGGTGCCCTCCTCGTCGTCCACGACGGACTCCAGCATCTGGGCGAGGGTCTTCGCCGTCTTCGCGCTCACGACCCTGGTCTTCTTCGGCTGGACGACGGGGGCGAAGCGGCCGTCGGGCCCCTTCGTGCCGCGCACCAGCGTCGGTTCCACGCGCACACCGCCGTTGGCGATCGTCGAGTAGACGGACGCCGCCTGCATCGCGTTGATGGAGACACCCTGGCCGAAAGGAATCGTGTACTGCTGCGACGTCGACCACTTGTCCGCGGGCGCGAGGATGCCCCTCGTCTCGCCGGGGAAGTCGAGCCCGGTGTAGCCGCCGATGCCGAACTTGCGCAGATACGAGTAGAGGACCTTGTTGGCCTCCTTCTGCGTCTTGCCGAGCTGGCCGGCGGCCAGGATGGTGCCGATGTTGCTGGACTTGGCGAGCACGCCGTTGAGCGTCAGGTTCCAGGTCGCGTGGTCGACGTCGTCCTGGAAGAGCCGGTCGCCGCGGTGCAGCCGGTTCGGCACGACCACGTGCGTCCCGGGTGTGGCGACGTTCTCCTCCAGCACGGCGGCCATCGACATGACCTTGGCGGTGGAGCCCGGCTCGTACGCGTCCTGGAGGGCCGTGTTGCCCAGGGCCGCCGCACTGGCCTGGGAGAGGTCGTTCGGGTCGAAGCCGGGCGAGTCGGCCATCGCCAGCACCTCGCCGGTGCGGGTGTCCTGCACGATCACGTACCCGCGGTCCGCCTTGGACTTCTTCACCTGCTCGGAGATGGCGTTCTGCGCGGCCCACTGGATGTCGCGGTCGATGGTCAGTTCGACGTCGGAGCCGGCCACGGCGGGCGTCTCGGTGGAGCCCACGGTCGGCACCTGACGGCCGCCCGACTGGGCGTAGCGGAGCTTGCCGTCCTTGCCGGAGAGCTCCTTGTTCAGCTGCTGCTCGACACCGCCGCCGCCCTTGCCGTCGGCGTTGACCCAGCCCAGTATCCCGGCGGCGAGATCCCCGTTCGGATACACGCGCTTGCTCGCCGGGACCGCGAGGACGCCGGCGAGGAAGTTGACCGCGCTCTTGTCGGTCTCCGCCTTCGCCGCGAGCGTGGTCTTCAGGTCCTTGATCTGCTTCCAGACCTGCGGGGTCCGGCGGTGGGCGAGCAGCGTGTAGCGGGTGTTCCTCGTCCGCAGCTTCCTCGCGACGGTGTCCGTGCTCTGATCGAGGATCGGCCCGAGCAGCGCCGCGGCCTGCTCGGGCGCGTCCGACACCTTCGTCGCCGCCCGGGTGAACATCGTGGGGTCGGCCGTGATGTCGTACGCGTCCACGCTCGTGGCGAGTTCGACGCCGTTGCGGTCCGTGATCCCGCCGCGGGTGGCGGCGAGCGTGCGGCCGACGTAGCGGTTCTGTTCGGCCTTGGCCGCGTACGCGCTCGCGTCCACGGCCTGCACCTGGAGCAGCCGGACGACGAAGGCGGCCATCACCAGCGTCAGGGCGAGGCTGACCATGCGCAGCCGGGGCCGGGGACTGCCGAGCCGCAGGGGGCGCGAGCCGCCGGGCCTGGGTGTGCCGGGGCGGCGTGCGGGGCGGGCGCCGGGGCCCGGGCGGCGCTGGCCGCCGGGGCGTGCGGGCCGGGCGGGGCCGGGCACACGGCGACGCGGTGGTTCCCTGTCGGACACTTCCGTCACCTGCCGGGGGTCGAGGAACGCTGCGTGGACGGGGTGAGCGTGGGGGTGGGGGCGGTGACGGAAACGAGGGAACGTGCGCGGGAGGTGACGGGGGTGCTGGGGGTACCGGTGGCCCGGGGGATGGCGGCCGGGGTGGTGGCGGCCGGGATGCCGGTGGCGGGGGCGAGGGGCGTGGCGGCGGGGGTGCCGGTGGCCGGGGTGGCGGTGCCGGTGGCCGGGGTGCCGGCGCGCGGGCTCTGGCTCGCGGCCGGCGAGGAGGCGAGGACCTCGGGCGGGCGCGTCGCCTGGTTCCGCAGGGAGGAATCCCGGGCGGCCGCTTCGGGGACGCCCTTGACGGTGCCGTCCGGGTTGAGGAAGGCGGGGTCGCCGCCCGGGACCATGCCCAGCTCACGGGCGCGGCGCTGGAGGGCGTCGGGCGCCGAGTAGGCGTCCACGTCCCGCTGCAGCGCCTGCTCCTCGTCGGTGAGGGTCTTGGTGCCCTTCTGGAGGTCGTCGAGGTGGAAGGAACCCTCGCTCAGCGCGGAGTTCAGCACGAGCAGGCCGATCAGCCCGCCGCCGAGCAGGAGCACGACGAGCAGGACGAAGGGGGTGCGGGCGGCGTGGGCCGCGCCGGCGGGGAGAAGCCGGGCGAGCCGGGCGGCCCGGCCCTTGAGTTCGGGTTTCCGGCTCACAGGCCCTCCCGGCGGGTTCGCCTTCCCGACCCGCGGTCGCGTCGCGGGGGTGCGTCGTCGGCCGTGGGCCGCGTCGTGCGTTCGGGTTTCCCTCTCACTCGCTCTCCCCCTCCCGGCGCCTCACTCGGCGTCCTCACGGATGCGCTGTGCCCCGCGCAGCCGCGCGGGAGCCGCTCGCCGGTTCTCGGCGACCTCTTCCTCGGTGGGAAGTTCGGCACCACGGGTGAGCAGCTTGAGCCGGGGCTGGTAGCGCTCGGGCACCACGGGCAGGCCGGGCGGCGCCGTGGTGGCCGCGCCCGCCGCGAAGACCTGCTTGACCAGCCGGTCCTCCAGCGAGTGGTACGACAGCACGGCGATCCGGCCGCCGACGGCGAGCGCCTTCACGGCGGCGGGGATCGCCCTCTCCAGGACGCTCAGTTCGCCGTTGACCTCGATGCGCAGTGCCTGGAAGGTCCGCTTGGCCGGGTTGCCCCCGGTGCGCTTGGCGGCCTGCGGCAGGGAGTCGCGGATCAGCTCGACGAGCCGCGCGCTGTTGGTGAACGGCTCCTTCTCGCGTTCGCGCACCACGGCGGAGACGATCCGCTTGGCCTGCTTCTCCTCGCCGTATGCGCGCAGGATCCGCACCAGTTCGCCCGGCGCGTAGGTGTTGAGCACCTCGGCCGCGCTGATCCCGGTCGTCTGGTCCATGCGCATGTCGAGCGGGGCGTCCTGGGCGTACGCGAACCCGCGGTCGGCCTCGTCGAGTTGCATGGAGGAGACGCCGAGGTCGAACAGGACGCCCTGGACACGCGGGACGTCCAGGCGGGCGAGCACGTCCGGCAGTTCGTCGTAGACCGCGTGCACGAGGGTGGCGCGCTCGCCGAAGGGCGCGAGCCGCTCCGCGGAGAGGCGCAGCGCTTCCTTGTCACGGTCCAGGGCGACCAGACGGGCCTCGGGGAAGCGGGCGAGCAGCGCCTCGCTGTGGCCGCCGAGTCCGAGCGTGCAGTCGACGACGACGGCTCCCGGCTCGGCGAGGGCCGGGGCCAGCATGTCCAGGCACCGCTGGAGCATCACCGGGACGTGTCGACTCTGGCTCAAGGGGCCCTCTCAGATCCGGCACGGTCGCACGCACCGCCGGGTCCCCGCCCGCTCGGGAAGGGGAGGCCCGCTGCCGCCGGGTGAGTGGCGTCAGCCGACCGGGAGCGGGAGGAGGCCGAGCCGTACGTACGCGCCGCGCACGCGGGGAAGACGCCGGAAAATCGCCGGGTCTCCGGGGGAAAACAGTCCAGCAGGGAGTCTCGACTCCCGCTTCGCGCCACTTTAGTCCACGCCGTCTCGCGGTCAATCAACCGGCCTGCGCGTCGCGGACCGCTCCTCGATCAAGCCCCGGGCGACGCCATGAATCGGCAAAGATCACCCATACAGACGATACCGGGAGCCCATGTGGGTTACCTCACAACAAGAGACGATGACGTTCTTTGTCCACCCTCACAGCAGGACTACTTCATACGTGACCAGTAACGTCGTACCCATGACGACTTCTGCATCCGTACCCACAGAGCCCGAAGACGCCATATCGGTCCGCGGCGCCGCCCACGACGGCACCGTGACCGATCGTCTCGTCGACGCGAACCGGCTGTACGCCGCCGCGTTCACCGACCCTGGGATGGACGCCCGGCCCGTGCTGCACGTGGCCGTGGTGGCCTGCATGGATGCCCGGCTCGACCTGCACGCGGCGCTCGGCCTGGAGCTCGGCGACTGCCACACCATCCGCAACGCGGGCGGCGTGGTCACCGACGACGTGATCCGTTCCCTCACGATCAGCCAGCGGGCGCTCGGCACCCGTAGCGTCGTGCTCATCCACCACACCGGCTGCGGCCTGGAGTCCCTCACCGAGGAGTTCCGGCACGACCTGGAGATGGAGGTCGGCCAGCGTCCCGCCTGGGCGGTCGAGGCCTTCCGGGACGTCGAACAGGACGTACGGCAGTCGATGCAACGGGTGCGCACCTCCCCGTTCCTGCTCCACACGGATGACGTGCGCGGCTTCGTCTTCGACGTGACGACGGGTCTGCTGCGCGAGATCGATCCCGCCTGAACGCTCCCACCGGCCCCCTCGTACAACCGCAGGGGGCCTTCGTGGGACCCTCGCTTCACGAAACAACCCCGACCTTCCGGCGCCCAAAAGCCCGTAAGACCCGACATATCGCGGCCAGTTATCCACAGGCGAGTGACACGAACCGGTAACGGCAACAAGAATGCGGGTGTGGCGTCACGCGGAACTTCGCGCGTGGTGTCCGTTTTTCGGGGTGGGCCGGTCCGCACAGGGCGTCGGCCCGAGAAAGGGCCGAGGAGGGCCGGGTGACGACCTATGACGATCGAGCGAGCCTCACGGATCTGACCGCCACTGTGGAGCGAGTCCGCAGTTCGGTGGAAGGAGTGATCGAGGGCAAGCCAGAGGTCGTACGGCTTTCGCTGACCGTGCTGCTCGCCGAGGGGCATCTTCTGATCGAGGATGTCCCGGGCGTCGGCAAGACCATGCTCGCCAAGGCGCTGGCCCGGTCCATCGACTGTTCGGTGCGGCGTATCCAGTTCACACCCGACCTGCTGCCCTCGGACATCACCGGTGTGTCCATCTGGGACCAGCAGCGCCGGGACTTCGAGTTCAAGCCGGGCGCGATCTTCGCGCAGATCGTGATCGGCGACGAGATCAACCGCGCCTCGCCCAAGACGCAGTCCGCGCTCCTGGAGTCGATGGAGGAGCGCCAGGTCACCATCGACGGGACGACCTACGAATTGCCCAGCCCCTTCATGGTGGTCGCGACGCAGAACCCCGTCGAGATGGAGGGCACCTACCCGCTGCCGGAGGCCCAGCGCGACCGTTTCATGGCCCGTGTCTCCATCGGCTACCCCAGCGCGGAGGCCGAACTGCAGATGCTGGACATCCACGGCGGCGTGAACCCGCTGGACGACCTCCAGCCCGTGGCGCACGCGCACGAGATCGTGAAGCTGATCGACGCCGTCCGCACGGTCCACGTCGCGGACAGCGTCCGGCGGTACGCGGTCGACCTGGTCGCCGCCACACGCGTCCACCCCGATCTGAGACTCGGCGCCTCGCCGCGTGCCACGCTGCACCTGCTGCGCGCGGCGAAGGCGTCCGCCGCCCTCAGCGGCCGGGAGTACGCGCTGCCGGACGACATCCAGGCACTCGCCGTGGCGGTCCTGGCGCACCGTCTGCTCCCCACCGCCCAGGCGCAGCTGAACCGTCGTACGGCCGAGCAGGTCGTCCAGGAGATCCTGCAGCGCACCCCCGTTCCGGCAGCACCCCAGCAGCAGGCCGGCTCGGGCTTCACCATGGGCCGCGGCGCGCCCGCGTTCGGCCAGCAGCCGCCCCGGAGGCTGTGATGTCCGGGGGGCCGGGCGACGCCGAGGACGAGAAGGGCGGACTGCGTACCGCGCTCGCCGGTCTCACCACACGCGGACGCTCCTTCCTGGCCGCCGGAATCGCCGCCGTGATCTGCGCGTACGTCCTGGGGCAGAGCGATCTGCTCCGGGTCGGCCTGCTGCTCGCCGCGCTTCCCCTGGTCTGCGCGACCGTGCTGTACCGCACCCGGTACCGCGTCGCGGGCAGCCGCAGGCTCTCCCCCGGGCGCGTACCCGCCGGCTCCGAGGCCCGGGTCCATCTGCGGATGGACAACGTCTCCCGGCTGCCCACCGGACTGCTGATGCTCCAGGACCGGGTGCCGTACGTCCTCGGGCCGCGCCCCCGATTCGTCCTGGACCGGGTGGAGGCGGGCGGCCGCCGCGAGGTGTCCTACCGGGTGCGCTCCGACCTGCGTGGCCGCTATCCGCTGGGACCGCTGCAACTGCGGCTGACGGACCCCTTCGGCATGTGCGAGCTGACGCGCTCCTTCTCCACGTACGACACCCTGACCGTCATCCCGCGCGTGGAGCCGCTGCCGCCGGTGCGGCTGACCGGCGAGGCCAAGGGGTACGGCGAGGGACGGCAGCGCTCACTGGCCCTGGCCGGCGAGGACGACATCATCCCGCGCGGCTACCGCTACGGCGACGACCTGCGCCGGGTGCACTGGCGTCTGACCGCGCGCTACGGCGAACTGATGGTCCGTCGCGAGGAACAGCCGCAGCGCTCCCGCTGCACGGTGCTGCTCGACACCCGGGGCATCGCCTACCGGGGTGCGGGCCCCGACTCGGCCTTCGAGTGGGCGGTTTCGGGCACGGCGTCGTCGCTGGTGCACATGCTGGAGCGGGGCTTCTCGGTCAGGCTGCTGACGGACGACGGCAGTTCGGTCCCCGGTGAGGGCTCGGACGGGTTCGCGGGCGCGAACCAGCAGTCGGCGGACGCCGCCGGGCTGATGATGGACACACTCGCCGTCATCGACCACTCGGACGGCACCGGTCTGTCCCGCGCCTACGACGTGCTGCGCAGCGGCAACGAGGGGCTGCTGATCGCCTTCCTCGGCGACCTGGACGAGGAGCAGGCGACGGTGCTCGCCAAGATGCGGCAGCGCAGCGGTGGAGCCGTCGCCTTCCTGCTGGACAGCGAGGCATGGGTCCGGGAACCCACCGACGTCCCCGGCCCGTTGGACAGGAGCGAGGATCGACTGCGCATGCTGCGCGAGGCGGGCTGGACCGCCGTGACGGTGCCGCGCGGCGCGGACCTCGCGGGCCTGTGGCGGCTGGCGGACCGGCAGCGCACGGACGCCGCGTCCACGGGGAGTACGGCAAGTACGGGAGGGGGTGGACTCCGATGAGCGGGCGGGCGCGACTGACACTGTGCTCGGCGGCGGCCACGCTGATGGCGGCGTGCGCCCTGCTGCCGCTGGTCGATCCGGTGACCTGGCTGTTCCAGGCGGTGTTCCTGCTGGCGCTGCAGACCGGGGTGGGCGCGCTGACCCGGCGGGCGCCGCTGGCCCGGCCGCTGACCGTGGCGGCGCAGGCGCTGGTGACGCTGATGCTGCTGACCCTGGTCTTCGCCCGGCAGCAGGCACTCCTCGGGTTCGTTCCCGGGCCGGAGGCGTTCCAGCACCTCGGCGACCTCCTCCAGACGGGCACGGACGACGTCGGGCGGTACGCGATACCCGCACCGCTGTCCGACGGCATCCGGCTGATGCTGGTCGGCGGTGTCCTGGTGATCGGGCTCGCGGTGGACGCGCTCGCGGTGACGTTCCGCAGCGCGGCCCCCGCGGGACTGCCGCTGCTCGCGCTGTACTCGGTCGCCGCGGGGCTTTCGGGCGGCGGGGCCACCTGGCTGTGGTTCCTGCTCGCGGCCGGGGGCTATCTGATGCTGCTTCTGGCGGAGGGCCGTGACCGGCTCTCGCAGTGGGGGCGTGTCTTCGGCGGCGCGGCCCGCTCCCAGGGGCCGGACGTCTCGTCGGGCGCGACCGCACCGGTCCGCACGGGTCGGCGCATCGGCGCGGTCGCGCTGGGTGTCGCGCTGGTGGTGCCGCTCGGCCTGCCCGCGCTCGACGGCGGTCTGCTGGACGCCGCCGGTGCGGGCGTCGGTCCTGGCTCGGGCGGCGGCGGCACGATCTCCGCGGTGAACCCGCTGGTCTCCCTCCGCGACAGCCTGAACGTGGACGAGGACCGGCAGGTCATGTCCTACCGCACGAACACCGAAGACACCCAGGACATGTATCTGCGGATCGTGTCCCTGGACGACTTCGACGGCACGGCGTGGAAACCGGCCCAGCGGCACATCCAGGACGTGCCCGACACGTTCCCGACACCGGTCGGCCTCGGGTCGGACGTCCACCGCAGCGAGATCCGCACCCGCATCGTGGCGGCCGACTGGTACGCGCAGGACTGGCTTCCGATGCCGTACCCCGCGAGCAGGGTGAGCATCAAGGGCAGTTGGCGCTACGAACCGGTGGGCCGCACGCTCGTCGGCGACCACGGCCAGAACACGCGTGGTGTGCAGTACGACGTCACCAGCCTGGTCGTCCAGCCGACCGCGGCACAGCTCGCGGACGCGCCGGAGCCGCCGACGGCCCTGAAGCGCGAGTTCACCAAGGTGCCAGAGTCGCTGCCCGCGGTGGTGGCCCGCACCGCGCGCGACGTCACCGCGGGCTCGGCGAACCACTACGAGCAGGCGGTCAAGCTCCAGGACTACTTCGCGGTGAACGGCGGATTCACCTACGACACCCAGGTACAGGTCGGCAGTGGCTCGGCCGCGATCGCGCGCTTCCTGAGGGACAAGCAGGGTTTCTGCGTCCACTTCTCGTTCGCGATGGCCTCGATGGCCCGCACGCTGGGGATACCGGCCAGGGTCGCGGTGGGTTTCACACCCGGCAGCCCGCAGGCCGACGGTTCGATGTCGGTGGGGCTGCGGGACGCGCACGCCTGGCCCGAGCTGTACTTCGAGGGGGTGGGCTGGACCCGCTTCGAGCCGACCCCCAACCGGGGTTCGGTGCCGGACTACACCCAGACGGCAACCCCCGGCCTGGACACGCCGGCACTGCCGAAGCCGACGACCTCGACGTCCGCGGGGCCGTCCACCGCACCGTCGGCCGGCAACAATTGCTCGACCCGGCAGGAGAGGCGGGAGGCGTGCGCGAGCGAGTCCGCGGCGGCCGCGGTGGGCTCCAAGGACGACGGCACACCGTGGTTCCAGATCCTGGGGCTGACCCTGTTGGCGCTCCTGGTGCTGGTGTTGCCGTTGCTGCCGATGCTGTGGCGGTCGCGGGTGCGGTCCCTGCGGCTCGGTGCGCACGGCCGTGGTGAGCAGGACGCGGCGGCGTACACGCTGGCGGCCTGGCTGGAGGTGACCGACACGGCGTGGGACTACGGCATCGTCCCGGACGAGTCCCTGACGCCGCGCAACGCGGCGGCGCGGATCGTGCGGCTCGGGCCTCTCGACGGCGAGGCCGCGGAGGCGGTGCACCGGGTCGCGGCGGCGCTGGAGCAGGTTCTCTACGCTCCGCGTCCCCGGCAGACCGCGGGGCTCGCCGAGGACGCCCGCCGGGTCGCGGATGCCCTGCGCACTCCGGCGAGCCGGATCGCCCGGTTGCGGGCGCTATTCGCACCCCGCTCAGCCATCAGAGTGGCCTGGGCCGCGTCGGCCCGCCGGGCGACCGTGACGGCTCGGATGGCGGCCCGTAAGGAGACTCTGCTGCGACGCCCCTCGGAGCAGAACGGCTGACGTCGGTCACCACGCCGGGACACCACGTGTGGCCCGCACCTCCCGGCCGGGGGGTGCGGGCCACACGGGTTTCGCGAGCCGGGCCCACCACGAGACGGGCAGCGCCCGGACAGCACGCCGGGGCGACCCGCGCCACCGGTCGAGCCGCGCCACCCGTCGGACGGTGCTCCGGTCGGTCCCGGCGCCCCGGTCCGTCCATCCGTGCCCCGGTCGGTCCGGCCCCGGCCGCACTGGGCCCGGCCGCACTGGGCCCGGTCGGACTGCGTGGGTGGACTGCGTGGGTGGACTCGGCCGAAGGCGGGTGCTGGTGGCATCGCGTGAGGGGGTGTCCACCCGGACCGGGTGGACACCCCCTCACGATGCTTACGGCCGCGGCCGGCCCGTCGCTGCCACGGTGGCCGCCGCTGCTCCTGCTACTGGCCCTGCTCGTCGCGGCGTCGCTGCCAGCGTTGTTCGATGCGGTCCATCATGGAGCGGCGCTGTCTGGACTGGCGACGCGCGGCGGGTGCGCCGGGCGTCGCCGGTTGTTCTCCCGGCTTGGGAGCCTTGCGCCAACCGGTGACGGCAAGCACCGCACAGCCCAGCATGACAAGAAAACCCACCACGCTCAGCCAGATCTGTACTGCGACCATTCCGGCCATGAGGAGCGCGATACCCACCAGAAAGCCCGCGACCGCCTGGTAGACCCGTCGCCGGGTGTACGTACGCAGCCCGCTTCCCTCAAGCGCTGTCGCGAACTTGGGATCTTCGGCGTACAGCGCTCGCTCCATCTGCTCGAGCATTCGCTGCTCGTGCTCCGAGAGCGGCACGGTGTCCTCCTCATCGTGCAGTCGCCGGGGCGACCGGGGGTCCCCTTCAGGATAGGCAGGGAATCGCCCCCGTGAAACCCGCCCCTCTGCGCCAATTCGCCAACCGGAACCCGCCATGGCACCCCGATCCACTGAGGCGTGCATTCCCCAGCGACCGGCCCGTCATGCCGGACGGTCTCCCTCGATCATACGGCGCCGAGGGCTCGATCGGGTGGCCTGTGGCGTACTCCATCTGCCGCCCAGCCCCTGATCAGGGGCGCACCACGGCGGACGACTCAGCCCCCGACCGCCCCCTGCGTCTCACCGAGCACATGAAGCTGCGTGGCCACGGAGTGGAACGAGGCGAGTTCCGCGGCCGCCGCCTCCAGCTTCAGGAGGGCTTGGAGGGCTCCCGGTTCGGTGTCCACGAGAACTCCGGGGACCAGGTCCGCGAAGACCCGTACGCCGTGCACCGCGCCGACGCGCAGGCCGGCGCCCTCGACGAGCGCGGTGAGCTGCTCGGCGGTGAAGCGGTGGGGTACGGGATCACCCTCGCCCCAGCGTCCGTCCGGGTCGGCGAGGGCGTGCCTGGCCTCCTTGAAGTGTCCGGCGAGGGCGCGGGCGATCACCGCTCCGCCCAGGCCGGCGGCGAGCAGGCTGAGGACGCCCTCGGGGCGCAGCGCGTCCACCACGTTGCGCACGCCCTCGGCCGGGTTGTCCACGTACTCGAGGACCCCGTGGCACAGCACCGCGTCGTAGCCGCCCCGCCCGACGACGTCGAAGAGACCATGGGCATCGCCCTGCACGCCCTTGACGCGGTCGGCGACACCGGCCTCGGCGGCCCGGCGCTCCAGCGCGAACAGCGCGTTCGGGCTGGGGTCGACCACGGTGACACGGTGGCCGAGACGGGCCACGGGCACCGCGAAGTTGCCGCTGCCGCCCCCGGTGTCGAGAACGTCCAGGGACTCCCGCCCGGTCGCCTTGACCCGGCGGTCGAGGGCGTCCTTGAGGACCTCCCAGACCACGGCGGTACGGAGAGAAGCGCGGGGGCGCATCGGGTCCGACACGGAAGTTGACTCCTCGGCGCGGCACCGCCTCGGGTAGGGCGGAGCGATCGGGGGGCCTCCCGGCGGGAGGCATCAGGCGTCTCCACCCTATTGCCTCCGCCGCCGTAGCCGATCCTCCGTCTCACACGCCGGATCACGTGGTGATTCACCCGTTGAAGCACTGGGTGGATCACGCACCGGATCACGTGGCGATCAGCCGGCGTCCGCGACCTCCCGGCCCCCGTCCCGCCGTGGCTGGGGCAGGACGGGTTGCAGCACGAGCATCCGCTCGACGATGCGCAGGAACATCGCCACGTCACGTATGAGGTCGTCGGCGTCGCGGTTGCCCGCCGCGCCCTGGATGCCCGCCTCGGCCCGGGCGCGGCGGTCGGCTCCGGAAGCGAACAGGGCGCTCCACTCGGTCAGTTCGGGCGCTATCTCGGGGAGCACCTCCCAGGCGCTGCGGATGCGGGCCCGGCGTCGGGGGGTGGGTTCGGGTCGTCCCCGCGCGGCGAGGACGGCGGCGGCGGTGCGCAGGGCGGCCAAGTGGGCCGTCGCGTAGCGCTCGTTGGGCGTTTCCAGGACCGCCGCCTCCTCCAGACCGGCGCGGGCCTGGGCCAGCAGGTCGAGGGCGGCGGGCGGGGCCGTGGCCCGGCGGAGCACGGGGTGCACGTCGCTGGCGGGGCCGGTCGGTGAGGGGGCAGGGCCGGCGGCGCGGCGCCGGTGGGCGGCTGCTGCGGAAGAGGTGGCCATGACGAACCTCCTGTCGTCTGTGTGACGGCACTGTGGCCGTATGTGCCCATCGTGAGGTATGCCACTGACAATCCGTTCTGACCTGCGCCTTTGCTTCGATCGAAGGTTCGCGTTAGTTTTTGCACTGACCAGTCAGTTTAAATATTGCTCAGGGGATGGGGGCGCTGTGGACGGTCCGCGCGGACTCGGTGTCACGGCCACGGACTTCGGGCTGGAGGGACCCCGCGGCTGGGCGTTCCGCGGAGTGGGGGTGAGCGCGGAGCCCGGTTCGCTGATCGCGGTCGAAGGCCCGTCCGGATCAGGCCGGACATGCCTGCTGCTCGCCCTGACCGGCCGGATGCGGCCCACCGAGGGAAGTGCCCTCGTGGGGGGATCGGCCCTGCCGAAGCACATGGGCGCGGTGCGGCGCGTGAGCGCGCTCGCCCACGTCCCGGGCGTCACCGACCTGGACCCGGCCCTGACCGTCGGGGAACACCTTCTCGAACGGGCGCTGCTGCAAAGGCGGTTCGGGGGATCACTGCGGGGGCTGTGGCGCCCGAGGGCCGAGCGCAGAGCCGAGACGGAACGGCGGATCGACGACGCGCTGACCGCCGCGGGGCTGGACCGGGAGGCGCTGCCCAAGGGGCCCCGGACCGCCGTACGCGATCTGGAGCGGCTCGAAAGCCTGCGCCTGTCCGTCGCGCTGGCCCTCGTCGGCCGCCCGGGGCTGCTCGGCGTCGACGACACCGACCTCAAGTTGTCGGACGACGAACGGACCGAGGTGTGGGCCCTGTTGACGTCGATCGCCGCCTCCGGAACCACCGTCGTCGCGGTGTGCAGCAAGGCCCCCGAAGGGGCGGTCACCGTGTCCACCGGACGCACCGGGAAGCCCACCGGAACAGGCGACGAACCCGACGCGACCGGCGATCCCCGCCCGGCCGGCGAACCCGACGCGACCGGCCGTCCCCGCCCGGCCGGCGAACCCGACGGCACCACGGAGCCCCACGCGGCCCGCGACCTCCGCCCGAAGGCCGACGCCCACCCGACCCACGAGAAGGAGACCGCCGATGCGCTCGCCGAAACTGGCCGCTCTTGAGCTCAGGCGGTTCGGCCGGGGCAGGCTCCCGCGTGCCGCACTCGCCGCGCTTCTCCTGCTGCCCCTGCTCTACGGCGCCCTCTACCTGTGGTCGTTCTGGGACCCGTACGGCCGCCTCGACCGCATCCCCGTCGCGCTCGTGAACGACGACCGGGGGGCGACGGCCGGGGGCACCAGGATCAGGGCCGGCGACGACATCACCAAGGGGCTGCGCGACAGCGACACCTTCGAGTGGCACGAGGTGAGTGCCGCCGAGGCCCGCGAGGGCGTCGAGAACGGCACGTACTACCTGTCGCTGACCATGCCGTCCGACTTCAGCAGCAGGGTCGCGTCCAGTTCAGGGGACGCGCCGGAGACCGGCGCGCTCCAGGTGCGTACGAACGACGCGAACAACTACATCGTCGGGCAGATCTCGCGCACGGTCTTCAGCGAGGTGCGCACCGCGGCCTCCACCAAGGCGTCGAGATCGTTCCTCGACAAGATCTTCATCTCGTTCTCGGACATCCACGGGGAGACCGAGAAGGCGGCCAAGGGGGCCGACCGGCTCAAGGGAGGGATCGGCAAGGCCAAGAAGGGCTCCAAGGACCTCGCGGACGGTCTGAAGGAGGCCCAGAAGGGCAGCGGGAAGCTCTCCACGGGCCTCGCGAAGCTCGACCGGGGCGCGGGTGACCTGGAGGACGGTTCACGGCAGGTCGCGGACGGCACCCGGACACTGGCCACCAGGGTCGACGGCGTCGCGGACAAGGTGGGCCCCTTCCTGAAGGCCAACGAGAAGTCGATCGGCGACACGGCCCGTCTCGTCGCCGACTCCGCCTCGGCGGTCCGCCACAACCTGCGCACCCTGGTGGACGCGGCGCCGGCCGCCGCCAAGGGCGCGCACACGGCCTCCACCGTGCTGGACACCGTCTACAAGGCACGCTGCGAGACCCTGCCGGTCCCCGACCCCGCGTGCCCCGATCTCAAGAAGGCCAGGCAGGCCGCCGCGGACGTGGCCGCGGTCGCCGACGACCTCAACACGCTCATCGACGACCAGGGCGGCGACCTCGACACGCTCGACCGGAACCTGGGCACGCTCCAGAAGCAGGCCCGTGCGCTCGCGAACCGCTCGCCGCACCTCTCCGAGGACCTCGACGACGCCGTCTCCAAGATCGATGAACTGGACGCGGGCGCCGCGAAGGTGGCCACGGGCGCCGAGAAACTGCACACCGGGCTCGGCACGGCCAGGACCGGCGCGGCGGACCTCGACACGGGTGTAGGGCGGCTGACGACGGGTGCGAGCGACCTCGACGGGGGCATCTACCAGCTCGTCGGCGGCTCCGGGAAGCTGGCCGGCGGCCTGCGCGACGGCGCCGGCCGGATCCCCGACTACGACCGGCAGGACCGCGACCGGCGCACCCACGTCATGGCCGACCCGGTCCAGCTCGCCTCCAGGGACCTCCACAAGGCACCCAACTACGGCACAGGTTTCGCCCCGTACTTCATCCCGTTGTCGCTGTGGGTGGGCGCGATGGTCGCCTACATGCTGATCCCGCCGCTCAGCCGGCGCGCGCTCGCGGTCGGCGCCCCGGCCTGGCGCATCGCGCTCGCGGGCTGGCTGCCGGTGGCCGCCCTCGGGGTGCTGCAGACGGCGGCCCTGATGTCCGTGCTGCACTGGGCGATCGGCCTGGAGATGGTACGGGCGGCCGGGACGGTCGGCTTCCTGTTCCTGGTGACGGCGTGCTTCGCGGCCGTCGTCCAATGGCTGAACGCGCGCTTCGGAGCGGCCGGCCGGATCCTCGTGCTCGCCCTCCTGATGCTCCAGCTGACGTCGGCGGGCGGCACGTACCCCGTCCAGACGAGTCCGCGCTTCTTCAACGCGATCCACCCCTTCCTGCCGATGAGCTATGTCGTCGAGGCACTCCGCAGGCTCATCACCGGCGGCGGTCTCGGACCCGTCTGGCAGGCGTGCGCCGTCCTCACGGCGTTCACCGCGGGCGCCCTCGCGCTCACCGCGCTGTCGGCACGCGGCAGGCAGGTGTGGACCCTGGACCGCCTTCACCCGGAGCTGAGCCTGTGACAATCAGGGCCATGGAAAGCAGCAACACCACGGCAGGCGGCGGTCGCCGCGAGGCCACCCGGCAGAAGCTCTACGAAGCGGCCGTCACCCTCATCGCGGAACAGGGTTTCTCCGCCACCACCGTGGACGAGATCGCGGAGCGGGCCGGGGTCGCCAAAGGCACCGTCTACTACAACTTCGCCAGCAAGGCCGTCCTCTTCGAAGAGCTGCTGCGGCACGGCGTGGGGCTCCTCACCGCCTCCCTGCGCGAGGCCGCGGAACGCACCGAGCGCGAGGGCGGGACGAGAGTCGACGCCCTGGACGCGATGATCCGGGCCGGGCTCGTCTTCATGGACCGGTACCCGGCCTTCACCCAGCTGTACGTGGCCGAGCTGTGGCGCACCAACCGGGCCTGGCAGTCCACGCTCATGGTGGTCAGACGGGAGGCGGTCGCGGTCGTCGAGGACGTGCTGCGCGAGGGGGTGGCGGGCGGTGAGCTCAGCGACGAGATCGACATCCCGCTGACCGCGGCCGCCCTGGTCGGCATGGTCCTGGTGGCCGCCCTGGACTGGCAGGCCTTCCAGCCCGAGCGTTCCCTGGACGACGTCCACGCGGCGCTCTCACGGCTGCTCCAGGGGCGTGTGAGCGGCAGCCGCTAGGCCGCCGCCGGTCCGCCCCTGACCGCGGCGGACCGGCGCCACGCGAAAGCGCCGGTCCGAAGTGGCCGCGTCCCCCGCGGGCCACCCCGAACCGGCGCTTCGCCCTGCTTCCCCGCGTTCCCCCGCGTTCCCCCGTGTTCCCCGTTCCCTGCTTCCCCCGTCGGGCCCCGTCCGGCCGTCCCCCGGGTCCCCCGTGCCTCGCTCCCGCCGACCGGGCCGGCGGAAGGAGCGGCCAAGGGCGCGAGAACCGTTCCGCCGCCCCGTGCCGGCGGTACCGGAGCCGCGCCCCCTTCCGTGCCTCCACTCTCCCGTCCACACGGGCCGGACCCCATCCGTCCGGGTACTCATCTCCGTCACTGGGTACGGATACCTGGTCCTGGGCGCTCATGCCCAGGACGGACCGTCGTCAACTGGTTACGATCGCTGCCGTGTCCGTACTCCCCCTGGTCTTCACCAGCGGCTGGGCCAGCGGCATCAACGCGTACGCGGTGGTGCTCCTGCTCGGCGTCTTCGGCGCGACCGGCCTGAGCGACGACGTCCCCCAGTCCCTGCAGCGCCCCGACGTCCTCATCGCCGCGGCCGTCCTCTTCCTGTGCGAGGCGGTCGCCGACAAGATCCCGTACGTGGACACGGTGTGGGACTCGGTGCACACCGTCATCCGGCCGGTGGCGGGGGCGGTGGTCGGCGCGCTGCTCGCCGGGCACAGCGGTTCGCTCCCGGATCTGGCCGCCGGCGCGATCGGCGGTTCGACCGCGCTGGCGAGCCACGCGGTCAAGGCCGGGACCCGGATGGCGATCAACACCTCACCCGAGCCGTTCAGCAACGTCGGCATGAGCATCGCCGAGGACCTCGGGGTCGCCGGGATCCTGACGTTCGCGATGTTCCACCCCGTGGCCGCCGCGGTCATCGCGGCCGTGCTGCTGCTCGCGGGCCTGCTGACGCTCTTCTTCCTGGTCTCCCGGATCCGGCGGTTCCTGCGCCGCAGGGCCCAGCGCCGGGAGGAGAGACGGCTCGCCGCACAGGTCGGGCCACCACCCGGCTGACCGCCACAGGCCCCTGGCCCGGCCTGTCAGTGGTGGCCGATAAGGTCACGGGCATGGGACGGATCGCGGTGATCGGCGCCGGAATGGGCGCGATGGCGGCCGCCGCCCGGCTGGCCGTCGCGGGCCATCGGGTGGTGGTGTACGAGCGCGCGTCGACGTACGGCGGAGCGCTGGGCCGCTTCGAGCGCGACGGCTTCACGTTCGACACGGGCCCCGGCCTGCTGCGGGTGCCCGCCGTCCCGCGCGATCTGTTCGTCAAGACGGGCAAGGAGCCGCTGGAGGCGTGTGTCGACCTGGTCCAGGTCGACCCGTCCGCACGCCATGTCTTCGCCGACGGCACGGAGGTCTCCCTGCCCAACGCCTCCCGCGCGGGTGTCGTCACCGCACTCGACCAGGCCCTCGGGGCGGGCGCGGGCGAGCGGTGGGGCGACTTCCTGGTCCGGGCCCGGGAGGCCTGGGACCGGACGCGGCGGCCGCTCTTGGAGGAGCCGCTGTGGCCGAACTGGCAGGTGCTCGCCGACCGCGATCCCTACCCGGCGGTGTCCCACCGAAGGATGCTGCGCACCCGCCGGGCCGGCACGCTCGCCGAGGTCGGCGCGTGGGAGCTGCGCGAGCCGCGCCTCGCCGCCCTCCTGGAGAGCCACGCCCTCGCGTACGGGCTCGACCCGCGCGTCGCACCGGCGAGCGCGGCGGTGCTTCCGTACATGGAGCACGCCTTCGGCACCTGGTACGTGCGCGGAGGCATGCGGGAGCTGGCGCGTGCGGTGTACGAGCGGTGCCTGGCCCGCAGGGTGGAGTTCCGCTTCGGGACGCCGGTCGGGCGGATCGTGGAGAAGGACGGACGGGCGGTGGGCGTCGAGCTCGCCGCGGACCCCTCCCTCGCCCTCGGCTCCGCGGCGGCGCCCGTCGAGGACGCCGACCTCGTGGTCGCCGGTGTCGCGCCCGAGGTCCTGGACCGTCTCGTCGCCGGGACGACGCTGCGCGGCGGTGACGAGGTCCCGCCGCAGCGGGGCGCGCCGAGCCGGCTGACCGTGCTGCTGGCGCTGCGCGGCGGGCGCCCGGCGGGGGTGGCGCACCGGACGGTGGTGCACACGCCCGACCGTGGGGAGGAGCTGGAGCGGCTCTTCGGCGAGCGTCCCGGATTCCCCGCCGCGCCCACGGTGACGGTCTCGCGCCCGGACGACCCCGGTCTGGCGCCCGACGCCGAGCACGAAGCGGTCACCGTGACGGTCACGGTGCCCTCGGGCCTGCGGGTGTCGGAGGCGGACGTGGAGCGGGTGCTCGACGCCACCCGGCGCGCAGTGCCGGACGTGCGTGAGCGCCTGCTGTGGCACGAGGTACGCACCCCGGCCGACATCGCGGAGGCGACGGGTGCGGAGGGCGGCGCGGTGCCCGCACCGGCGCTCGCGGCGGCGGCGGGCCGGCTGCTGCACCCGTCGAACGGCACCCTCATGCCGGGGCTGTACACGGTCGGCGGCTGGACGCATCCGGGCGGCGGCCTTCCGCACGCGGGGATGTCGGGCGCCCTGGTGTCCGGGCTGATCGTGGAGGGACCGGGCTTCCGCGGCTCGCAGTGAGCCCGTGGGTACCCCGGGAGCACCCTGGAGGCGGCCCGTACGGCCACCACCAGGCTCTTGGCCCGTACGGCCAGTGCCAGACCCCGAGGCGCTCCCGCCCCCGAGGACGGTCAGTACCGGTACTGCTCGTCGAACCCGGCGCCGTTCCCGTTGCCGCCCTGGCCGTTGCCCTGGCCGTTGTCCTGGTACGGATACTGCTGCTCGGGCGGGAGCTCGCCGCCGTACTGGCCGTCGGTGCTGCGCTGCTGCGGGACCCAGACACCGCCGGCCGGGGTCTCGCCGCCGTAGCCGCCGGCGGCGTACTGGTCCTGGCCGTAGCCCTGCTGCTGCGGGTACTGCTGATCGCCGCCGCCGTACGTCATGTCGTACGCGGCGCCGTTGTAGGTCTGTGTGCCGATGTACGGGTCGGAGTAGGCGGCGTACTGCTGCTGGCCGTTGTTGTCGTAGCCGTACTGCTGCTGGTCGTAGCCGGAGTAGCCGTCGTAGGCGTATGCCTGCTGGTCCTGCGAGGGGGCGGCGGCGTAGGACTGACCGGACTGCCCCGCGGCGGCCGCGTAGGCCGCGTCGCTGTAGACGCCGTAGGAGCCGGTGTCGTCGGGCAGGGGCTGGGGCTCGTACACGGCCGTGCTCCCGGTCGCCGTGAGGTCGCCGGAGCCGGCCGGCATGAACCGGTCGGAGTGCGCGGGCGTGAAGACGTCGTCCTCGCGGGTGTAGTCGTCCTCGCCCTGCGGATACCGCGCGCCCTCGGCCGCCTCCTGCTCCGCCTCGAGGTCGGAGACCTCCAGCGCCGGGTCCTGGCGGTCCGGCTCGCCGCGGCGGCGCTTGCTCCTGCCCGAGACCTTGTCCGGGGCCTGGTCGGCTCCCTGGCGGTTGCCCACCGCCCAGCCGGCCGCGAAACCGCGCCGGAACGACAGCGTGACGTACGTCTGGCCGACCGCGAAGGCGGCCGCACCCAGACCGACGACGATCACGGACGGGATCAGCACACCGAGGACCACACCGGCGAAGCCGACGAAGGCGAGCAGCCGGTAGCGCAGCCGCGCCTTGTACTGCAGCAGAACCTCGCCGAGGAGCCACAGTGCGACGATGCCGAAAGCGATATAGAGGACCGTCAAGCCCATGTACGCCCCTCTCCCAGTGGCCGCTACGCAGTGTGTCGTACGCGGGTGCGACCGGTCTAGGCCTGCTGTGGATGGTGCAGGCCCAGATTCTCGTAGATTTCCAGCGTCGCCGTGGAGTTGTTCAGCGTAATGAAGTGCAGTCCGGGGACGCCCTCGTCCAGCAGCTTCGCGCAGAACTCCGTCGCGAACTCGATGCCAATGGAGCGTACAGCCGCCGGATCCTCTTTGGCTGTGAGGATCCGCTCTTTCAGGACGTCCGGGAATGAAGCGTTACTGAGCTGCGGAAGCCGTTCCAGCATCTTCACACTCGTCACCGGCATGACCTCGGGGATCACCGGTGTCCCGCAGCCCGCAGCCGCGACCCGGTCGCGCAACCGCAGGTACGACTCGGGCTGGAAGAACATCTGCGTGATCGCGTAGTCCGCGCCGGCCCGGCACTTGTCGACGAAGTGCGCGACGTCCGCGTCCTGGTCGGCGGAGCGCGGATGCATCTCGGGGAAGGCGGCGACGCCCACGCAGAAGTCGCCGGACTCCTTGATGAGACGGACGAGTTCGGCCGCGTAGGTCAGGCCCTGGGGATGCGGGACCCAGTCGCCCATGGGGTCTCCGGGCGGGTCACCGCGGACCGCGAGCATGTTCCGGATCCCCGCGTCCGCGTACTGGCCGATGATGTTGCGCAGCTCTGCCACGGAGTGGTTGACGGCGGTGAGGTGGGCCACCGGTGTGAGCGTGGTGTCGGCGACGATCTGCTCGGTCTCCCTGACCGTGCCGGCGCGGGTGGAGCCGCCCGCTCCGTAGGTCACGGAGACGAAGTCGGGGGCGACGGCCTCGACCCTGCGCAGCGCGTTCCACAGGTTCCGCTCGCCCTTGGGGGTCTTCGGCGCGGAGAACTCGAACGAGTACGTCTTCTTGCCGGACGCGAGCATGTCGCTCACGATGCGTGCGCGGTCAGTCCTGGTGGAGGCAGATCCGAGGGCCATACTCGCAGGTTAACCAGGGGGCGCCGGTCCCCCAACCGAACCGGAAAGAATTGTCCGATTCGTCGGCTTCTTGTCCACCCCTCGGACAGAGCGCGGGACGACCCGACGGGCGGCGGGACGGTCCGCGCGCCACGGGCCGCACGCCACAGGTCGCGCGCCACGGGCCGGGCCGGCTCCGCGCGGTCAGGCCTGCCGCAGCCGCTTCGCGAACTCGGCGGCCGCCGCCGCGGGGTCGTCCGCCTCGGTGATCGCGCGGACCACGACGACACGGCGGGCGCCCGCCTCCAGCACCTCGTCGAGGTTGCCCAGGTCGATGCCGCCGATGGCGAACCAGGGGCGGTCGGTGTCGAGCGCGGCGGTGTGGCGGACCAGGTCGAGGCCCGGTGCGTGGCGGCCCGGCTTGGTGGGAGTGGGCCAGCAGGGGCCGGTGCAGAAGTAGTCCACGCCGTCCTGGACGGCGGCGGCCGCGGCCTCAGCCGCCGCGTGCGTGGAACGGCCGATCAGGACTTCGTCGCCGAGGATGGCGCGGGCCGCGGGGACCGGGAGGTCGCCCTGGCCCAGATGGAGGACGGCGGCGCCGGCCGCGTGGGCGACGTCCGCCCGGTCGTTGACCGCGAGGAGCTTGCCGTGGCGGGCGCAGGCGTCCGCGAAGACCCGCAGGTGTTCCAGCTCCTCGGCGGCCTCCATGCCCTTCTCGCGCAGTTGCACGATGTCGACGCCACTCGCCAGGACGGCGTCCAGGAACTCGGCGAGGTCGCCCTGGCGCGTGCGCGCGTCCGTGCAGAGGTAGACGCGGGCGTCGGCGAGGCGGGCGGCGTTCTCGGGCATGCGTGGATCCCCCGTGGTGCGGCGGTGCGTACGGGCCACGGCGGCCGGGGTGGCCCGGGGCCGGCCGTGGTCCGTACGCCGGACGTGTTGTCGGATCAGACGGCGAGCGCCTGGGCGCGACGCTTCACCTCCGTGCCGCGATTCTCGCTCAGCGCCTGCGCGGGGGTGCCGGGCAGGGTCGAGTCGGGGGTGAAGAGCCACTCGAGCATCTCTTCGTCGGTGAAGCCGTCGTCCCGCAGGAGCGTCAGGGTGCCGGTGAGGCCCTTGACGACCTTGTCCTCGTCGATGAAAGCGGCGGGGACGTGCAGCGCGCGGTTCTCACCACGGCGTACGGCGATCAGCTGGCCTTCCTTGACCAGCTGCCGGACGCGGGTCACCTCGACGCCGAACTGTTCGGCGATGTCGGGGAGGGTGAGCCAGGCGGGGACGAGAGCATCGATCTTTGCGTCAATCTCGGTCACGGGACAAGCCTGCCATCCCGGACTGACACTCGGTACCCGAGCGCCGCCCGTCCCGCGTCAGAAGCGCGTGAATCTCGTGGAATTCCACCGAATTCCGGCACGGTGGCGCGGGCGCGGGCCACGCGGCGAGCGGATCCGGCGGGTTCACTCGCCCGGCCGCCCGGCCGCCCGGTTGTCTGGCCGCCCGGCCGCCCGGCCGCCCGGTTGCCCGGTTGCCCGGTTGCCTGGCCGCAGGGCCGCAGGGCCGCAGGGCCGCCCTCGGGCGAGCGGCTCGGCGGGATTCGTCGGCCCCGGTCGCCCGGCCGCCCCCCCGGCGAGGGAGCCCACCGGGCCGGGCAGGCCCGGCCCCTCGCGTCGCCGCCCGAACGGGGGCCTGGGTGCCCGCCTAGGCCGTGGCGTCCTTCAGCGGACGTGAAGGATCCGACAGGATCTCCGGGTCCAGCGGCATGCCCGCCTCGATCAGACGGCGGCCCTGGGCCAGATCGCGGGGGCGCCCCACCGCCAGGAGCGCGACGAGGCGGGAGTCGCGCAGCCAGCAGACCGTCCAGGCGGCGCCCGAGGAGCCGCCGCGCCAGACGGTCGTGTCGGCGGGCGCGTGGTGGCCGACGTACTGGACGAAACGGCCGAACTGCTCGGACCAGAAGTACGGAACCGGGTCGTACGCCACCGGGGCCTCGCCGATGATGTTCGCCGCCACCGTGCGCGGTCCCTGCAGGGCGTTGTCCCAGTGGTGGACGAGGAGGCGCTCCTCGTACCGGCCCGAGGGGAAGGACGCGCAGTCGCCGACCGCGTAGACGTCCGGCAGGGAGGTGCGCAGGTGACTGTCGGCGACGACCTCGCGGTGGGCTCCGAGCTCGATGCCGGAGTCGGCCAGCCAGGCGGTGGCGGGCCGGGCGCCGATGCCGACGACCACGGCGCCCGCGGGCACCCGGGACCCGTCGTCGAGCACCACGGCACCGGGCTCGACGCGCTCCACGCGCGCGTGGGTGCGCAGCGAGGCCCCGCTGTCCGCGTACCAGGCGGCCATCGGCGCGGCCACCTCGGCGGGCAGTGCCCCGGCCAGTGGCCGGTCGGCGGCCTCGACGACCGTCACCGCGCACCCGGCCTCGCGCGCCGCCGTGGCGAACTCCGCTCCGATCCAGCCCGCCCCGACCACCACGATGTCGTGCTGCCGGGCCAGCACGGGGCGCAGCCGTTCGGCGTCGTCCAGGGTGCGCAGGAGATGGACGCCGGGCATGCCCTCCGCGCCGGGGAGCTGGATCGGTTCCGCGCCGGTGGCCAGCACCAGGAGGTCGTAGGGCACCGGTCCCGCGGCGGTGTCCAGCTCGTGGTCCCCGGGGCGCAGGCCCAGCGCTTCGCAGCCGAGTCTCAGTTCGATGCCCAGTGCCTCGAAGTCGATGTCGAAGGCGGAGTGCTCGGCCTTTCCGAGCAGCACCGCCTTGGACAACGGCGGCCGGTCGTACGGCTGGTGCGGCTCGGCGCCGATCAGTGTCACACCGCCGGTGAATCCCTGTTCGCGCAGGGCGACCGCGGTCTGCACGCCGGCCATGCCCGCGCCCGCGATGACGACCCGGCGTGCCGTAGGCCCTTGCTTCTGCCCCTGCGTCTGCTCGCTCACCTGATCACCATAGACACCTGACAATCCGTCAGTCAGCGGACGTGCTCAGTGACCTGCTCCACAATGCGGCCCGGTGTCGGCGGGTCCGTCCGGCGCGCGCGGTCCGTGCGGGTTGGTCGGGGTCGTCGATCCGCTCGATCCGGACCGCCACGTTCGTCCCGCCGCCCGTCCACGACCCCCCCTCCCCGCTCTCCGCCGGCCGCGGCCGGACGGGGCCGTCGCGCGCATGGGCCATGGGCGGAGGCTCCCTTACTGAGGCACGCGGCGGCGAGCTAGGGTGGTCGACGTAGAGCACTCGCGGGAGCCCGGACGCACCGGGCTGAGAGGGAGGCTGGCGGCCTCCGACCGTACGAACCTGATCCGGGTCATGCCGGCGAAGGGAGGGGCTGGACGCCCATGTCGCGTACACCGGCGGAGAGGTCCGTCACGTCCGACGTCCTGGTGGTGGGCGGCGGGATCATCGGCCTGGTCACGGCCTGGCGGGCCGCCCAGCGCGGGTTCACCACGACGGTCGTGGACCCGGAACCCGGCGGCGGGGCCGCGCAGGTCGCCGCCGGAATGCTCGCCGCCGTCACCGAGCTCCACTACGGCGAGCAGACCCTGCTGGGCCTGAACCTCGCCTCCGCGCGCCGCTATCCGGACTTCGTCGCCGAGCTCACCGAGGCGACGGGCCAGGATCTCGGCTACCGCCGGTGCGGCACGCTGGCCGTCGCCCTGGACTCCGACGACCGCGCCCACCTGCGGGAACTGCACGCCCTGCAGAACCGTTCGGGGCTCGCGTCGGAGTGGCTCAGCGGCCGTGAGTGCCGTCGGCTGGAACCGATGCTCGCGCCCGGTGTCCGTGGCGGTCTGCGCGTCGACGGCGACCACCAGATCGACCCGCGCCGCCTGGCGAAGGCCCTGGTCACAGCGTGCGAGCGAGCCGGGGTGGTGTTCCACCGGACCTGGGCTCAGCGGCTGACGGTGGTCCGGGAGCGGGCCACCGGGATCGTCACCACGGGCGGCGACGTGCTGGCGGCGACGCAGGTGGTACTGGCCGCGGGCAGCCTCAGCGCGAGGCTCGAGGGCGTGCCCGACGACGTGAGGCCGCCCGTGCGCCCGGTGAAGGGGCAGGTGCTGCGGCTGACCGTGCCGAAGCGGTACGCGCCCTTCCTGAGCCGCACCGTGCGGGCCGTGGTCCGTGGCAGCCAGGTCTATCTGGTGCCGCGCGAGAGCGGCGAACTCGTCGTCGGTGCGACCAGCGAGGAGCTGGGCTGGGACACCACGGTGACCGCGGGCGGCGTGTACGAGCTGCTGCGCGACGCCCATGAGCTGGTGCCCGGGATCACCGAACTGCCGCTCACCGAGACCCGGGCCGGACTGCGCCCCGGCTCGCCCGACAACGCTCCGCTGCTCGGCCCGACCGGGCTCGACGGACTGCTGCTGGCCACCGGCCACCACCGCAACGGCGTCCTGCTCACCCCCGTCACCGGGGACGTCATGGCGCACGTCCTCGCCTCGGGGGAGCTCCCCGAGGAAGCGCGCCCCTTCACTCCCCACCGGTTCAGCCCGACACGCACGGAGCAGCCCGTATGAACATCCTCGTCAACGGCGAGCGCCGGCTCGTCGCCGCGGGCACCGCCCTCGACACGCTCGTCGCCACCCTCACGGCGGCGCCCTCCGGCGTCGCCGCCGCGCTCAACGAGACCGTCGTCCCGCGCACCCAGTGGTCCGCCACGTCCCTGCGCGAGGGAGACCGTGTCGAGGTCCTCACCGCTGTCCAAGGAGGCTGACCCATGGCCGACGATCCGTTCGTCCTCGGAGGTACGTCCTACTCGTCCCGGCTGATCATGGGTACGGGAGGCGCGCCCAGCCTCGACGTGCTGGAACGGTCGCTCGTGGCGTCCGGGACGGAGCTGACGACCGTCGCGATGCGCCGGGTGGATCCCGCGGCGCACGGCTCCGTCCTGTCCGTGCTCGGCCGGCTCGGCATCCGGGTGCTGCCGAACACCGCGGGGTGCTTCACTGCGGGCGAGGCGGTGCTGACCGCGCGGCTTGCCCGGGAGGCGCTCGGCACCGACCTGGTGAAACTGGAGGTCATCGCCGACGAGCGCACCCTGCTGCCCGACCCGATCGAGCTGCTCGACGCCGCGGAGACGCTGGTCGACGACGGGTTCACGGTGCTGCCCTACACGAACGACGACCCCGTGCTCGCGCGCAAGCTGGAGGACGTCGGGTGCGCGGCGGTCATGCCGCTGGGCTCGCCCATCGGGTCCGGCCTGGGGATCCGCAACCCGCACAACTTCGAGCTGATCGTGGAGCACGCGCGCGTGCCGGTGATCCTGGACGCGGGGGCGGGTACGGCGTCGGACGCGGCGCTGGCGATGGAGCTGGGGTGCGCCGGTGTGATGCTCGCCTCGGCCGTCACCCGTGCGCAGGAACCGGTGCTGATGGCCGAGGGCATGCGGCGCGCCGTGGAGGCGGGACGTCTGGCGCGGCGTGCGGGGCGGATTCCCCGGCGGCACTTCGCCTCGGCGTCCTCGCCCGCGGAGGGCCTGGCGCGGCTGGATCCCGAGAGGCCGGCCTTCTAGTTCTAGGGCGTGCCGCGAGTGTCCCGTCTGCCTCAGGGCTCCCTGGGTGCCACTACGGGGCGGTCGCCGGCCCGCCGTCACCCCGGGCCGTCCCGTCACGGGCTCCTCCCGGTGGCCGCGGGGCGGCGGTTTCCGGCCAGTGGGAGCGGGCGGGGTTCCGGGCGCCGAGGGCCGGCGCCGGCGGAGCGGCCCGCGTCACCCGTTCGGCGCGATGTGCGTCACAGGTCGGCTGCAGTCCCGCCCCGGTACGGGCCACGACAGGAGGGTCGACGGCGACGGCTCGTAGACTCGCCTGCGTGGATACGACCCTTCAGGACCCGCTTGTCGGGCAGCTGCTCGACGGCCGCTACCGCGTCGACGCCCGGATCGCGGTCGGCGGGATGGCCACGGTCTACAGGGCCCTGGACACCCGCCTGGACCGCGTGCTCGCGCTCAAGGTGATGCACCCGACGCTGGCCGCCGACGTCTCGTTCGTCGAACGGTTCATACGGGAGGCCAAGTCGGTGGCCCGGCTCGCGCACCCCAATGTGGTCCAGGTCTTCGACCAGGGGGCGGACGGGTCGTACGTCTATCTGGCCATGGAGTACGTCGCGGGGTGCACCCTGCGCGACGTGCTGCGCGAGCGAGGGGCGCTCCAGCCGCGGGCCGCGCTGGACGTCCTGGAGCCGGTGCTCGCCGCGCTCGGCGCCGCGCACCGCGCCGGGTTCGTGCATCGCGACATGAAGCCGGAGAACGTCCTCATAGGGGACGACGGCCGGGTCAAGGTGGCGGACTTCGGCCTCGTAAGGGCCGTGGACACCGTCACGCAGACGACGGGGTCCGTGCTCGGCACGGTGTCGTATCTCGCTCCCGAACAGATCGAGCACGGCACGGCGGACACCCGCGTCGACGTGTACGCCTGCGGAGTCGTCCTCTACGAGATGCTCACCGGCGGCAAGCCGCACTCCGGTGACTCCCCCGCCCAGGTGATCTACCAGCACCTGCACGCGGACGTGCCGCCGCCGTCGGCCGCCGTGCCGGGCATGCCCCTCGCGCTCGACCAGCTGGTCGCCGCGGCCACCGCCCGCGATCCCGGCCTGCGCCCGCACGACGCGGTGACGCTGCTCGGCCAGGTGCTGGAGGCGCGGGCCGGGCTGACCGCCGAGCAGCTCGACGCCGTGCCGCCGCAGGCCGTCACCGCGGGCCACGACAACGCCGAGGACCGTACGAGCGTGATCCCGCGCTCCCTGTCCGTGCCCCGCCTGCTGCCGGTGAACGAGGCCGAAGGGCCCGACGGGCTCAACCGGACCAGCCGGTTCGAGCAGACCAGTGTGCTCGCCTCCGAGCCGCCCGCCCCCGCACGGCGGCGCGGCTCTCGCTCCCGGCGCGGAACGATCCTGATCGTCACCGCGATCCTGCTGGCGCTCGGTCTCGGCGCGGGCGTCTGGTACATCAATTCCGGCCAGTTCACCAAGGTCCCGCTGCTGCTGGCGAAGACCGAGACGCAGGCCAGGTCACGGATCGAGGCGGCCGGGCTCGACGTCGGGCAGGTCGAGCACGCGTACAGCGACACCGTGAAGCGCGGCACCGTGATCAGCAGTGATCCGCACCCCGGCGCGCGGATCCGTGACCACGACTCCGTGTCGCTGACCGTCTCCGACGGCCCGAAGACGGTGCGGGTGCCCGACCTGAACGGCTTCACACTGTCCAAGGCGAGGGAAGTGCTGAAGGACGACGGACTCGCCGCGGGCATGACCACCCGGGAGTTCAGCGGGGACGTGCTCAACGGCTCGGTGATCCGTACGGATCCGGAAGCGGGCACCCGACGGCACGCCGGTTCGGCCATCGCCCTCGTCGTCAGCAAGGGCAGTCCGGTGGACATCGCGGACGTCACCGGGACGTCCGTCGAGGACGCGAGGGCCGAGCTCGAACAGGCGGGCCTCAAGGTGAGGATCGCCGCCCGGCGGGTCACCTCGGAGTTCGACAAGGGCCAGGTCGCCCAGCAGTCGCCGGACGCGGGCAGCGAGGCCGCCACGGGCGACACCGTCACCCTGACACTCTCCAAGGGCCCGGAGATGGTCCCGGTGCCGGACGTGGTGGGCGACAGCGTGGACGACGCGACGAAGGCCCTGGAGGACGCGGGGTTCGAGGTCAACGAGGACCGTGGGCTGCTCGGTCTCTTCGGGGACCACGTCAAGAAGCAGTCGGTGGACGGCGGCAGGACCGCGCCCAAGGGATCGACCATCACCATCGAGATCCGCTGACCGGGACCGGAAGCCACGGAACCGGTCCAGGGCGGTCCACCGAGCGGAACCCGAAGGTCCGCCGACGGGGCGCACCGGAGCGCGTGACACCCTGGAGGGTGTGACCAGCAAGCAGCTCCGCAATCCCGTCGGCGGCCATGTTCCCGTGGCCGGCGGCCTCAACTCCGTCGGTCTCGCCTACGCGCGAGAGATGGGCGCGGAGAGCGTCCAGGTCTTCGTCGCCAACCCGCGCGGCTGGGCGACGCCCGCCGGGAACCCGAAGCAGGACGAGGAGTTCCGCGCGGCCTGCGCGGCCGGGTCGATCCCCGCGTACGTGCACGCTCCGTATCTGATCAACTTCGGTTCGCACACCGCGGCGACGGCCGAGAGGTCGGTGGAGTCCCTGCGGCACTCGCTGCGCCGGGGCCGGGAGATAGGCGCGCTCGGCGTGGTCGTGCACACGGGGAGCGCCACCGGAGGCCGGGAGCGGGCGGTGGCCCTCGCTCAGGTGCGCGATCACCTGCTGCCGCTGCTGGACGAGCTGACCCACGACGACGACCCGTACCTTCTCCTGGAGTCGACCGCGGGCCAGGGTGCCTCCCTGTGCTCCCGGACCTGGGACTTCGGGCCGTACTTCGAGGCGCTGGACGCCCATCCGAAGCTGGGGGTCTGCCTCGACACCTGCCACATCTACGCGGCGGGCCACGATCTGACCGGACCGGGCGGGATGCACCGGACGCTCGATCTGCTGGTGGACACGGTGGGCGAGGGCCGGCTCCGGCTGATCCACGCCAACGACTCCAAGGATGTGGTCGGCGCCCACAAGGACCGCCACGAGAACATTGGCTCCGGCCATATCGGCGAGGACCCGTTCCGCGCGCTGATGACCCACCCCGCCACCGAGGGCGTACCGCTGATCATCGAGACGCCCGGCGGCAAGGAGGGGCACGCGGCGGACGTGGAGCGCCTGAAGAAGCTGCGCGACGGCTGAACCTCGCCGGCCCGGCCGGGTCAGAGCTCGGGGCCGTCCCCGGGCTCCTCCTGGTACGAGTAGCGCTGCTCACGCCACGGGTCGCCGATGTTGTGGTAGCCGCGTTCCTCCCAGAATCCGCGACGGTCGGCCGTCATGTACTCGACGCCGCGGACCCACTTGGGTCCCTTCCAGGCGTACAGGTGCGGGACGACCAGGCGGAGCGGGAACCCGTGCTCCGCCGTCAGCAGCTCGCCGTCCTTGTGGGTGGCGAAGATCGCGCGGTCGGAGACGAAGTCGTCGAGGCGCAGATTCGAGCTGAACCCGTACTCGGCCCAGACCATCACATGGGTGACGGCGGGCGAGGGCGGAGCGATGTCCAGGATCGTGCGCGCCGGGATACCGCCCCATTCGGCCCCGAGCATGCTGAACTTCGTGACACAGTGCAGATCGGCCATGACCGAGGTGTACGGAAGGGCCGTGAACTCCTCGTGGGTCCAGCAGTGCTTCTCACCGTCGGCGGTGGCGCCGAAGACCCTGAACTCCCAGCGTTCGGGGCGGAACTTGGGCACGGGACCGTAGTGCGTGACGGGCCAGCCACGCTGCAGTCGCTGCCCCGGCGGAAGCTCCGACTGTGCCGCCGCTCCCGTTCCTCGCTCCACCGGCTGACCCATGACTCCATCCTGACAGACCCGGGACGGTGCCCATGACCAGCACAACCCCTATCAGGGCAACTCCTACTAAGCATGCACTTACTGGACGGCCCGGAACGCCGATGCGAGGATGCGGCGCAGCCTGCCCAGTTCCCCCCGCTTGGAAGGAGCCTCTGCGATGCAGGGCGACCCCGAGGTCATCGAGTTCCTCAACGAGCAGCTCACCGGCGAGCTGACCGCGATCAACCAGTACTTCCTGCACGCGAAGATGCAGGAGAACTTCGGCTGGACGAAGCTCGCGAAGTACACGCGGCACGAGTCCTTCGACGAGATGAAGCACGCGGAGGTGCTCACCGACCGCATCCTCTTCCTGGACGGCCTGCCCAACTACCAGCGGCTGTTCCACGTCCGGGTGGGTCAGACCGTCACCGAGATGTTCCAGGCCGACCGTCAGGTGGAGGTCGAGGCGATCGACCGCCTCAAGCGCGGGATCGAGGTGATGCGCAACAAGGGCGACATCACGTCCGCGAACATCTTCGAGTCGATCCTCGAGGACGAGGAGCACCACATCGACTATCTGGACACCCAGCTCGAACTGGTCGAGAAGCTCGGTGAGGCGCTCTACATCGCACAGCTGATCGAGCAGCCGGAGAGCTGACCCGGCTGCGGAGCCGGTACGAGAACTAGGCGGCCTCGGCCGTCACCGCGGGCACCGGGTGGCCCGCGACGCCGGAGAGCTCCGCGAGGGCAGGCCTGCCCTGGTCCGCGAGCTCCCGGCGCGGGCACGCGCCACGGCCCAGCAGGGACTGGATCTGGCGGACGCACGAACCACAGTCCGTGCCCGCCTTGCTCACCGACGCTATCTGGCGCGGGGTGCAGGCGCCGTCCTCCGCGTGCTTCTTCACCTGCGCCTCGGTGACACCGAAGCAGCTGCAGACGTACACGCGGTTCACCTCCCGGGGCGGGCTCGACGGGATCGACAGGCAACGCCCCCCGATGGACGGTGAGGCTAACCTAACCTTACCCGTCGTCCGGAGTCCGCAAAAGCGCGGTGGGGCGCGGATCGCATGTGATCCGCGCCCCACCGCGCTCCGCCACGAGGGACGGAACAGACCTCGGTCCGCTACTGGTCCCGGTACATCTCGGCGACCAGGAAGGCCAGGTCAAGGGACTGGCTGCGGTTCAGACGCGGGTCGCACGCCGTCTCGTAGCGCTGGTGCAGATCGTCGACGAAGATCTCGTCGCCACCGCCCACGCACTCGGTGACGTCGTCACCGGTGAGCTCGACGTGAATGCCGCCGGGGTGCGTGCCCAGGCCCTTGTGGACCTCGAAGAAGCCCTTGACCTCGTCGAGCACATCGTCGAACCGGCGGGTCTTGTGGCCGGAGGCCGCCTCGAAGGTGTTGCCGTGCATCGGGTCGGTCACCCAGGCGACGGTCGCGCCGGAGGCACTGACCTTCTCCACCAGCTCGGGCAGCTTGTCGCGGACCTTGTCGGCGCCCATGCGGACGATGAAGGTCAGGCGGCCCGGCTCACGCTCGGGGTCCAGCCGGTCGATGTACTGCAGCGCGTCCTGGGCCGTCGTCGTCGGGCCCAGCTTGATGCCGATCGGGTTGCGGATCTTGGAGGCGAACTCGATGTGCGCGCCGTCCAGCTGCCGGGTGCGCTCACCGATCCACACCATGTGGCCCGAGACGTCGTACAGCTTGCCGGTGCGGGAGTCGACGCGGGTCAGCGCCGACTCGTAGTCGAGGAGCAGCGCCTCGTGGGAGGCGTAGAACTCGACGGTCTTGAACTCCTCCGGGTCGGTGCCACAGGCCCGCATGAAGTTCATCGCGTTGTCGATCTCGCGCGCCAGCTGCTCGTAGCGCTGGCCGGACGGGGACGACCTCACGAAGTCCTGGTTCCAGGCGTGCACCTGGCGCAGGTCGGCGTAACCGCCGGTGGCGAAGGCGCGCACCAGGTTGAGCGTGGAGGCGGACGCGTTGTACATCCGCTTCAGCCGCTCGGGGTCCGGGACCCGGGCCTTCTCGTTGAAGTCGAACCCGTTGACCGAGTCGCCACGGTACGTCGGCAGGGTCACGCCGTCCCGGGTCTCGGTGCCCTTGGAACGCGGCTTCGAGTACTGGCCGGCGATCCGGCCGACCTTCACCACCGGCACCGAGGCGGCGTACGTGAGCACGGCACCCATCTGGAGCAGGGTCTTGAGCTTGTTGCGGATCTGGTCGGCCGACACCGCGTCGAAAGCCTCGGCGCAGTCGCCACCCTGGAGGAGGAACGCCTCTCCCTTGGCGACGGATGCCATCCGGGCGCGCAGCTGGTCGCACTCGCCCGCGAAGACGAGCGGCGGATACGACTCGAGGTCCGCGATCACATCGCGCAGAGCCTCGGCATCGGGGTACTCGGGCTGCTGCGCCGCGGGCAGGTCTCGCCAGGTGTTGCCAGCGCTCGCGCTGGACTTAGCGTTCACGGTCACCTGCACAACACTACGGGGTCGCGCGCTGCGTCCTCTCCCGGTGCCCAGCGATTGAGACGTGTCACGCCCGCCGTGAGACGGCCCGGCCGGCGGTGTGAGCTGCGGGTCGGCAGCCCGGAGCAGGTGCTTTCGGGCGGTGGCCGGTCCGCGCCGCGCCGGACGCAGTCTAGGGAGATCACTGGACCGCCGTGGGACCCCGGCCGTGTCGGCCGTGACGTGCCCGTACGGGGTGGACGAGGCGCGGACGCGTCGCGCTGTCGTCCGTCCCCCGGTGTCGGGTAGTGTGCCGAGCATGTTCGCGCACTCGCACCAGACCTGGTGGTGGACCGCTCATCCGGCGGCCCACTGACTGCGCGTACGCAAGACTTCGCGAAGGCCGCCCGAGGGGCGGCCTTCGGCGTTTTCCGGGGTCGTTCCTCTCCGATGTGAGAAGGAACAGGACCGATGAACCTGCTCGACCTGCTCGACGATCCCCGCCCGTTCGCCCTGCTGTGCCGCCGTACCCCCGGCCGCTCCACCGAGGAGGGCGGCACGGTGGAGGTGCTGCTCGGGCCCGTGGCCGGGTACGACCGGCTCGCCGACCTGCCCGACGAAGCCCTCGCGCTCATCCCCTTCCGGCAGATCCGTGAGCGCGGTTTCGACGTCCGCGACGACGGCACACCGCTCGTGGCACTCACGCCCGAGGAGACGCACGAGCTGCCGCTGGAGCGGGCCCTGGCCCAGCTGCCTGCGCACGACGTGCGTGTCGAGGGCGGCGGCTTCGACGTCGGCGACGAGGAGTACGCCGGGATCGTCGGGCGCGTGCTGCGCGAGGAGATCGGACGCGGCGAAGGGGCGAACTTCGTCATCAGGCGTACGTACGAGGGGCGGATCCCGGGATTCGGGAAGGCCGACGCGCTGGCCCTCTTCCGGCGGCTGCTCGTCGGCGAGCGCGGCGCGTACTGGACGTACGTCGTGCACACCGGGAACCGGACGCTGGTCGGGGCGAGCCCGGAGGCGCACGTGCGGATGTCCGGCGGGACCGTGGTGATGAACCCGATCAGCGGGACCTACCGCTACCCCGCCGGGGGACCCTCCGCCGAGGGTCTGCTCGGCTTCCTCGCCGACGGCAAGGAGATCGAGGAGCTCTCCATGGTCGTGGACGAGGAGCTCAAGATGATGTGCACGGTCGGTGACATGGGCGGGGTCGTGATCGGACCGCGGCTCAAGGAGATGTCCCATCTCGCGCACACCGAGTACGAGTTGCGGGGCCGGTCATCGCTGGACGCGCGCGAGGTCCTGAAGGAGACGATGTTCGCGGCGACGGTCACCGGCTCGCCGGTGCAGAACGCGTGCCGGGTGATCGAGCGGTACGAGCCCCTCGGGCGGGACGGTGTCGCACGGGGCTATTACGCGGGGGCGCTGGCCCTGCTCGGGCGGGACGCCGGCGGGGCCCAGACCCTCGACTCCCCCATCCTCATCCGGACCGCCGACATCGGCGCGGACGGACGGCTGCGGGTGCCGGTGGGCGCGACCCTGGTCCGGGGCTCGGACCCGGCGGGCGAGGTCGCGGAGACGCATGCGAAGGCGGCGGGGGTGCTGGCGGCGCTGGGGGTCGTGGAGGGAAGTCCGCGCGCACCGGGGGTACGGCCGGGGCTGGCCGACGATCCGCGGGTGCGGGCCGCGCTCGACGGCCGGCGGGCCTCGCTCGCGCCGTTCTGGCTGCGGATGCAGGAGCGCACCGACTCCTTGGAGGGCCATGCCCTCGTGGTGGACGGGGAGGACACCTTCACCGCGATGCTCGCGCACGTGCTGCGGTCGTCGGGGCTGGAGGTGACCGTGCGGCGGTACGACGAGCCGGGGCTGCGGGAGACGGTCCGCGCGCACGCGGGTCCGGTCGTGCTCGGTCCCGGCCCCGGTGACCCCGCCGACACGGACGATCCCAAGATGCGGTTCCTGCGCGGCCTCGCGTCCGAGGTGATCCGGGAGCACCGGCACGGGGTGCTCGGCGTGTGCCTGGGCCACGAGCTGATCGCGGCGGAGCTGGGCCTGGAGATCGTCCGCAAGGAGGTCCCGTACCAGGGCGCGCAGACCACGGTCGATCTGTTCGGGCGGGCGGAGACCGTCGGCTTCTACAACAGTTTCGTGGCGCGCTGCGACGAGGAGGAGGCGGCGGAGCTGGCGGCACACGGCGTCGAGGTCGCCCGGAGCGGCGCCGGGGAGGTGCACGCGCTGCGCGGGCCCGGGTTCGCGGGTGTCCAGTTCCATCCGGAGTCGGTGCTGACGCTGAACGGGACCGCCGTGGTACGGGACCTGATCGCTCGGCTGCGCGGCGCCGGCACGTTGTCCGAGCGGCGGCCTGCGGGGTAGCCGAGTTCGCCCGGATCGCGCGTCCGGCTCCCGGACCGGCGCCGGTGCCGACGAGCGCGGTTCCGGCGGGCGGCTCAGCCGAAGAAGACGCCGACCTCCTCGTACAGCTTCGGGTCGACCGTCTTCAGCTTGGCCGTGGCCTCCGCGATCGGGACCCGGACGATGTCCGTGCCGCGCAGGGCGACCATCTTGCCGAAGTCGCCGTCACGGACGGCCTCGATGGCGTGCAGACCGAAGCGGGTGGCGAGCCAGCGGTCGAAGGCACTGGGGGTGCCGCCGCGCTGGACGTGGCCGAGGACCGTGGTGCGGGCCTCCTTGCCGGTCCGCCTCTCGATCTCCTTGGCCAGCCACTCCCCGACGCCGGAGAGCCGGACGTGACCGAACGAGTCGAGCGTGCCGTCCTTCAGCACCGCGTCGCCGTCCTTGGGCATGGCACCCTCGGCGACGACCACGATCGGGGCGTACGAGGCCTTGAAGCGCGACGTGACCCAGGCACAGACCTGGTCGACGTCGAAGCGCTGTTCGGGGATGAGGATGACGTTCGCGCCGCCCGCGAGCCCGGAGTGGATGGCGATCCAGCCGGCGTGACGGCCCATCACCTCGACGACGAGGACGCGCATGTGCGACTCGGCGGTCGTGTGCAGGCGGTCGATCGCCTCCGTCGCGATGCCGACCGCCGTGTCGAACCCGAACGTGTAGTCGGTGGCGGACAGGTCGTTGTCGATGGTCTTCGGAACACCGATGACATGGATGCCGTACTCGTCGTGGAGGCGTGCGGCCACACCCAGGGTGTCCTCGCCGCCGATCGCGACGAGCGCCTCGACCTCCTGCTTGGCGAGGTTCTCCTTGATGCGCCGGATGCCGTTCTCCTGCTTGAGCGGATTCGTCCGCGAGGAGCCGAGGATGGTGCCGCCGCGGGGCAGGATGCCGCGTACGGCGGGGATGTCGAGCCGGACGGTGTCGTTCTCGAGCGGCCCGCGCCAGCCGTCGCGGAAGCCGACGAAGTCGTAGTCGTACTCCTGCACGCCCTTGCGGACGATGCCCCGGATGACGGCGTTGAGTCCGGGGCAGTCGCCGCCTCCGGTCAGTACTCCGACCCGCATGGAAAAGTCCCTTCGCCGCGATTGCCTGAGGGGACTCACGCTAATAGTGATCCAGGTCACTTCGTTATGGGGCGGAAGGGCAATTCCGTTGCAATATGCGGGTGTTGATCACTCATCATTCACTCGATGGTGGACAACACCGGGTTTACGCCTCGTCGAGACCGCGTTCTATGGCATAGCGGACCAGCTCCACCCGGTTGTGCAGCTGGAGCTTGCCCAGAGTGTTCTGCACATGGTTCTGGACCGTGCGGTGGGAGATGACCAGCCGCTCCGCGATCTGCTTGTAGCTCAGCCCCTTCGCCACCAGACGGAGCACCTCCGTCTCACGGTCGGTCAGCTGCGGGGCCTTGGGCTCTCCCGCGCCCGCGGGCGGCACGGGCTCGGAGGCGAGCCTGCGGTACTCGCCGAGGACCAGGCCCGCGAGACCCGGGGTGAACACCGGGTCGCCGACCGCCGTACGGCGCACCGCGTCGGTCAGCTCCTCCGTGGACGCCGACTTCAGCAGATATCCGGTCGCACCGGACTTCACCGCCTCCAGGACGTCGGCGTGCTCACCGCTGGCCGACAGCACGAGGACGCGCAGCGCGGGGTTGGCTCCGACCAGTTCCTTGCAGACCTGGACACCAGGCTTGGCCGGCAGGTTCAGGTCGAGCACGAGCACGTCCGGGCCGGCGGCCCGCGCACGCCGTACCGCCTGCTCGCCGTCGCCCGCCGTGGCCACCACGGCGAAACCGGCCGCGGCGAGATCACGGGCCACGGCGTCGCGCCACATGGGGTGGTCGTCCACCACCATGACCTTGATCGGGTCCTCGCCCACCTGCCGCTCCGCCTCCGTCGTGTCCGTCATGTCCCTCATCGCCGCTCCGCCTTCCCCCGTCAGACCTTCGGTACCTTCAGCTCGACCTCGGTGCCCTGGCCCGGGACCGAGATCAGTTCGGCCGCGCCGCCCAGCTCACGCAGCCGGCCGCGGATCGACAGGGCCACCCCGAGCCGCCCCTCCCCCTCGGCCTGCGCGAGCCGCCCTTCCGGGATGCCGGGGCCGTCGTCGCGCACGGTGACGATCACTGTGTCCGGCTCGTCCTCGACCAGGATCCACGCGCGGGCGCTCTCCCCGACGTGCTCGCGCACGTTGTCCAGGGCGGCGCCGACGGCCGCGGCCAGCTCCCTGGCGGCCACCGGGGTCAGCGGCACCGGGGCGCCCGGCTCGGAGAGCGTCACGCGCGCGGTGGCGTACCGGGCGAGCAGCATGCGCAGATCGACGGGGCTCCCGTCGTCGTCCGGCTCCTCGACGGCCCGTACGACCGCGCCGAGCGCGGCGTCCTCGGAGACCCGCGAGACGGGCAGCAGGCCGCCGGAGACCAAGGTGCGCAGCGCCACCTCCTGCTCGCCGGCCATCCGGCCCAGCTCCGCGGCCTCGCCGCCGAGGGCGCTGCCGCGCCGCTGCACCATGGCGAGTACCTGCAGGACCCCGTCGTGGATGTCCCGGGCGAGGCGCTCGCGTTCGCGGGTGGCGGCCTCGATCTCCAGGGCGCGGGCGAGGGTGAGTTCGGAGGCGCGGGCGACCTCGACGACATAGCCGATGGCGATGGACGCGACCCAGACGAGGATCACGTTGTGGACGGTGTCACGGGTGGGGGCGCCGCGCTCGACGAGGTTGGCGACCGCGACGAGCGTGGAGGCGAAGGCCGCCCAGCGCCAGCCGCCCTTGATGGCGAAGGCCAGGACGGAGCCCGCGGTCCATATCGACGGGAGTGTGGGGCCGCCGTCCACGATGCTGTGGTGGCTGACCGCGACCGGCGTGAGCAGGATGCCGGTGAGCGCCACGGCCAGGTCGACGGCGAGGAAGCGTTTGGTGCAGCTCGCCGCGTTCGCGACCCTGGGCAGGGTCGCGAGGGTCCAGACGAACAGGACGGCGTAGTAGCCGACGGCCACCCAGGGGTGGGCGAACCTGCCGGTCGCGGCGACGAAGAGCCCGATCGCGTACAGCATCGTCAGCACGCGGTACGCGGTGAGCGCACGCCACAGCGGCAGCTCGACCGACATCCTCATGACTCTCTCGCGCTTGGCCATGCCCCCCCCACCCCACCGCCCCGACGAACGCGTCTAGGAGCCGCCCGCCCGTCCCTCTTCGGTCCCGGCCGCCTTCGCGGCCTCCTTCTGCGCCTGTTCGACTTCCTTCTGCGCCTGCTTCTCGGCCTTCGCCGCGTCCGCGATCTGCCGCTTGGCGGCGGTCGCGTAGATGTCGACGTACTCCTGGCCGGAGAGCTTCATGATCTCGTACATGACCTCGTCGGTCACCGCGCGCAGCACGAAGCGGTCGTGCTCCATGCCGGCGTACCGGCCGAAGTCGAGCGGCTTGCCGATGCGGATGCCCGGACGCATCAGCTTGGGCATCACCTTGCCCGGCGGCTGGATCTTCTCGGTGTCGATCATGGCGACCGGGACGACCGGCGCGCCGGTGGCGAGGGCCACGCGCGCGAGGCCGCCCGGCTTGCCCCTGTACAGGCGTCCGTCGGGCGAGCGCGTGCCCTCCGGGTAGATGCCGAACAGCTCACCGCGCTCGATGACGTCGATACCGCTCTTGACCGCCGCCTCGCCCGCGCCGCGCGCTCCGGAGCGGTCCACCGGGAGCTGGCCCACACCCTTGAAGAACGCGGCGGTCATCCTGCCCTTGACGCCGGGCGTCGTGAAGTACTCGGCCTTCGCGATGAAGGTCACCTTGCGGTCGAGGACCGCGGGCAGGAAGAACGAGTCCGAGAACGACAGATGATTGCTTGCCAGGATGGCGGGGCCCTCGGCGGGAATGTTCTCGAGGCCTTCCACCCAGGGCCTGAAGGCGAGCTTCAGCGGCCCTCCGATGGAAAACTTCATGGCGCCGTAGATCAACCGAATGCCTCCTGTGTCGTCGCTCAGACCTTATCCCGGAGGACCGTCGAAGGACCCGACGACCCTGGTCGGTGTCAGTGCGGTCGCGTACGGTGAAGTACGCCCGGATCTCCCGGGGTCGTGTTCCGCCTCCGTTCGGGTCGCCCGTCTCGTTCCGGTCCGCCCGCCCGCCTTGTCCCGTTCCGCCCGTCCTGACGAACAGGAGACCGAAGGTGCCGGTCCTTCCTGGAGCCGAGCCGTTCCGCCACGAGGGCGGAGAGGTCGGCGTCCTCCTCTGCCACGGATTCACCGGGTCCCCCCAGTCGCTGCGCCCCTGGGCCGAGTTCCTCGCCGGGCGCGGCCTGACCGTCGCGCTCCCGCTGCTGCCCGGACACGGCACGCGCTGGGAGGACATGCAGCTCACCGGCTGGCAGGACTGGTACGCGGAGGTGGACCGCGAACTGCGCGCCCTGCGGGAACGCTGTACCCGGGTGTTCGTCTTCGGCCTCTCCCTGGGCGGCGCGCTGGCCCTGCGGCTGGCGGCGAAGCACGGGGACGAGGTGAGCGGCGTCGTCGTCGTCAACCCGGCGAACAGGGTGCACGGGGCCGCCGCGTACGCCCTCCCCGTGCTGCGTCACTTCGTACCGACCGTGGGCGGCATCGCGAGCGACATCGCCAAGGAGGGTGTCACGGAACTGGGCTACGACCGGGTGCCGCTGCGGGCCGCGCACTCCATGCGCAACTTCTACCGGATCGTCGACGGGGAACTGCCCCAGGTCACCCAGCCGCTCCTGCTGCTGCGCAGCCCGCAGGACCACGTGGTGCCGCCGGTGGACTCGGCCCGCGTACTGAGCCGGGTGTCCTCCACGGACGTGACGGAGATCCTCCTGGAACAGAGCTACCACGTGGCGACGTTGGACCATGACGCGGACCGGGTCTTCGAGGAGAGCTACGCGTTCATCGGCCGGCTCGCGCCCGGCGTCGGCGAGCGGTCCGACGCGGTTCAGGCGGGTCAGCAGGAAGGGACGGCCACTGGTGGCTGAGCAGGACGCGGAGCGCGGCGAGCCCGACGAGAAGGGCGTCCCCGTCGGCGGGCCCCCGGGGGACGAGCAGAGCGTGCCGTTCGACGAGGACGCCGCGTGGCAGGCGATCGTCGACGGGTACGGCGAGGAGCCCAAGGACCCGCCCGGCGCGAAACCGTTCAAGTCGGTCGAGGACCTGGCCCTCCTCGATCCCGAGACGAACGGCACCCCCGCAGGTCGCGGAGGCAGGTCGGAGCAGCGGACCAAGGGCGACGCGAACGACACCCAGAAGGCCGACAAGGCCGACAAGGCGGACAGCGCCGACAAGGCCGACGGGAGCGACGAGAGCGGGCACGGGCCCTCCGCGGCCCAGGCTCTCGGCAGCTCCGTCTCCTTCGCGCCCGGCGTAGGCGGCCCGCGCGACTACCGGACGGCGGAGCCCGCCGAGGAGGACTTCGACGAGGACGACGAGGGCCATTTCGTGCCGCCCGAGCCGCCTCCGCTGCCGGCCGCCGACACCACCGCCAAGTTCGCCTGGCTCGCCGTCATCGGCGGTCCGATCGTGCTCCTGCTGGCCATCCTGCTCGGCTGGGACATGACCTGGTGGCTCGCCACCGTGGGCATCGGCGGCTTCCTCGGCGGCTTCGCCACCCTCGTGATGCGGATGAACCCCGACGACGAGGACGAGGACGATCCTGGGCGGGGCGCGGTGGTCTGAGCCCGTCCCGGGCGCGCGAGGGCCCCGGAACGGTGTGTCCCTGGGCGAGCGTCTCCGGCTCGACGTGTCACGGACGTGTCGGGCCGGACGTGTCGGGCCGGACGTGTCGGAACCGATGTCTCAGGACGCCGGCACTCTGAGGGCGGCCAGCACGGGCAGGTGGTCCGTGGCCGCTCTCAGGTCCGTCTCCGTCACGCCGGGGTGGCCCACGGGCACCCCGCACCCCAGGACCTCGATGCCTTTCGTCGCGAAGACCGCGTCGATACGGCGGTGCGGCGCGTCGCGGATCCAGGTGTGCTCCGCGCCCCAGGGGCTGGTCGCCCAGCCGTCCTGCAGGGAGGCGGCGACGCGCTCGAAGGTGCGGCCGTCGGGCAGGTCGTTGAGGTCACCGCCCGCCACGACGTGCGGGGTGCCGAGGGCGGCGACGCGGTCCAGGAGCATGCCGCCCTGCTCGTGACGCTCGTCCGCGTCGAGCGACAGGTGGCAGCTCAGGACGCCCAGGCGGGCGCCGCCGAAGCGGACCACGGCCGTGGCGAAGCCCCGGCGGAACTGGCCGGGGGTGAGCGGGAGCAGGACGTCCTCGGTGCGTTCGACGGTGGCCCGCAGGGAGCACAGGAGTGCGGGGCCGGCCGCCGGGGCGCCTCCGGACAGGATCATCTGGCCGGAGGCCGCCGCCAGACGCGCCAGCTTCTTGCGCCAGCGGAAGAAGCGGGGGGCTTCCTGGATCAGCACCAGGTCCGGCGCGCAGGCGCTGATCACCCGCGCGAGGGCGTCGGTGTCGTCGCGCATCGAGCGGATGTTGTAGCTGAGCACCCGGATCACGGCGGAGCCGTCGGGTTCGGTGTGGGAGTGGGGCAGCGGGGTCGTCGCCATGCGGATCAAGATACGGGTGCACTCCGCTGGGTGGGGGGAAAATCGCGGCGGCGGGCTGTCCGGTGCGGGTGCGTCGTGGCCGGTCGCACGGTTCCCCTGCCCCAATTCCGGCACGACGTGCCGGAATTCTCGGAGTGTCCGCGGGGTACGGCACCGCCCGCCGGCTTCGAGGCGCGGCGGGCGGTGTCGGGTGACTGTGCGTGGCGCGGCGTCACATGATCGGGTCGGGCTCCCGGGCCAGGTCCGCCGCGCCCACGAGGCCGGCCTTGTTGCCGAGCTGGGCGGCGATCACATCGGCCACGGGGCGCCAGTTGCCTCCGACGAGCCAGCGCTTGTACGACTTGCGGATGGGGTCGAGGACCAGCTCGCCCTCGTCCGACAGGCCGCCGCCGACGATGAAGGCGGACGGGTCGAAGAGCGAGGCGAGGTCGGCGAGACCGGCACCGGCCCAGCGCGCCAGCTCCCGGTAGGAGTCCACCGCCACCGGGTCGCCCTGCCGGGCCGCCACCGAGATGTGCTTGCCCTCGATGCCGTCGGGGTTGCCGTCGCCCAGCGCGAGCAGGATCTCCGCGTGCTCGGGGGTCGCGTTGGCGCGCTGCTTGGCGTAGCGGACGAGGGCGCGCCCGGAGGCGTACTGCTCCCAGCAGCCCTGCGAGCCGCAGCCGCACAGCAGACCGTCCGGCACCATCCGGATGTGCCCGAACTCGGCGGCGACGCCGAAGTGCCCGCGGCGCAGCTTGTTGCCGATGATGATGCCGCCGCCGAGGCCCGTGCCCAGCGTGATGCAGATGACGTTCCGGTGGCCCTTGCCCGCGCCGAACTTGTACTCGCCCCACGCCGCCGCGTTCGCGTCGTTCTCCACCACGACCGGCAGCCCGACACGCGCCTCGACCTCGGCCTTGAGCGGCTCCTGCCGCCAGTCGATGTTGGGCGCGAAGTAGACCGTCGAGCGCTGGCGGTTCACGTATCCGGCCGCACCGATGCCCACGCCGACGATGTCGTGACCGGCGCGCGCGCCCTCGACGGCGGCGGCGATGGCGTCCACGATGGCCTGCGGCGTGGTGGGGGTCGGCACCTTGTGGGTCGAGAGGATGTTGCCTTCCTCGTCGACCACACCGGCCGCGATCTTCGTGCCGCCGATATCGACGCCGATGGTGAGTCCCATGAATCCCTCAGTTTCGGTCGAGCCCCGCTACGGCCAACCGTACCCGAGCGGCCTTTAGTCCAAATCAATCCGCTCCCCCGGACCGGTGCCCTCGTCGCGAGGGCCGGTGTCCCGGGTCGTCCAGCGCCGTTCCTGTGCCTCGACGGCCGAGCGGTACGCGGCGAGCAGCTCCGAGCCCGCGGCGGCGAGGTGGTCGAAGACGTCGGGGTTGCGTTCCATGACGGGTTCGACGGCCGCCTTGGCCTGCTGCACGACCTGGCTGACCATCTGCTGGGCGGTGCCGGAGGCGATCGCGCCGAACAGCGGTGAGTTCAGTCCGGACAGCTTGTCGGCGACCGCGTCGACGAGCTTGCGCAGCTCCTCGGAGGCGGAACCGGGCGGTGGTCCGTACTGGGTGCGGCGGCGGGCCTTCTCCGCCGCGAGATCCTCGGCGCACGCCTTCGCCCAGGCGTCGGCGTCGCTGACGCGCGCTTCGTCCACCGCCTCGTGCTGAGCGGCGTCGGACGTGGTGCGCTCTTCGCTCATGGCGGACTCCTGCCTACGTTTCCTCCCTTCGACGTTACCCGAACAGGGGTACCCGGTTCACCGTGTGCGCGGCCACAGATCCGGGTCCGGCGCGAAACGGATCCGCAGCTCTCCCTCGCGCAGCGCCGCGCCGTCCACGGCGCAGCGGCGCAGCGCGGACGGCAGCGGCAGGATCCGGCGGAACTGCCCCACGGTGACGACCAGTTCGTCGCCCCTGCGGATCAGGTCCAGTTCCTCGCGTATCGCGCCGGGAAGCGGGATGTGCCAGACGAGGACGCCGTCGTCGGCGAGGTGGTCGCGGACGGGCCACTCGACCGGGGGTGGCGTTTCGTTGACACCGGGCAGCGGGAGCGCGGCGAGGTCGTCGTCGCCCCGCGGGTCGCACCCCAGGTGGGGGATCTCGTGGACGGTGTACGCCTCCCGCCACTCGTCGAGCGCCTTGCGCTGCTGGGCGGCGAGGGCGGCCAGCCAGGTGTCCTGGCCGGCCGCGGGCAGTACGCGGTTGGCGAGCAGCGTCTCTACGCGCAGGCCGCGCAGGGCGAGACCGGTGACGGCGGTGCGGGCGGCGTCGGTGCCGGCCGGTCCGGGCTCGGCGACCACCCGTACGGTCGTGGCGCGGTCCTCGACGACCGCTTCCACGGCGGCCAGCTCGACGTCCCAACGTGCCGCCGTCTCGTACAGCCACTCGGCGGGCATCGGGACGCCGGCGAGTCGGCCGAGGACGGGCCTCAGGGCCCGTGCGGCCTGGCGTTCCGCGGGCAGCAGGCGGCGCAGATAGCGGCGGAGCTCCTCGGGGAGCGCCAGCAGGGCGAGGGCCTGCGGGGTCGGGGGGAGGTCCACGACCAGGAGGTCGAAGGTGTCCGAGGTCGCCGCGTCGCGCAGGGCGCGCAGCAGGGCCAGCTCCTCGGCGCCGGGCAGGGGGGTGAGCTCCTCGGCGTCCAGTCGGGCGGCGCCGAGCAGGTCGAGGGCGGTGGTGGCGCGCTTCTGGAAGGCGGTGAGGTCCTCGCGGAAGCGTTCCGTCGCGTCGGGACGCCAGGTGGTGAGGCCGGGGGCGGCTTCGGTGGGCTCCGCGCCCGTGCGGGTGCCGAGCGCAGCTCCGGGGGTGTCGGTGCGGTCGGCGCTCAGCAGCAGGGTGCGGGTGCCCTCACCCGCGGCCTTCAGCGCGGTGGCCGCCGCGAGGGTCGTACGGCCGGTGCCGCCGGAGCCGGTGATCAGGATGGTGCGCATGGGAGGGAACGCTACCCGCGCCGGGCGTCCCCGCCGCCCGCCCCGTCGCCGGTCCGCTCCCGGATGCCCCGACCCCGTCCGTCTCGGTGAGGACGAGGGCAGGGACCGGCCCGTGCCGCGTGGACAGGGACCGGCCGGTCGGAAACCGGGGCGGGGTCCGCGGGACGGACCCTGGTCGGCCCAGGTACGGACGACCGGAGTCGGCCCGGCCGCCGGACGGAGTCGGCCCGGCCGCCGGAAGGAGTCGGCCCTGCCGCCGGACGGAGTCGGCCCGGCCGCCGGAAGGGGGTCAGCCCGCGTCGCCGGAAGGGGGTCAGCCCGCGTCGCCCGACTCCACCCGCTTCTTCAGGCCCGCCAGGGCGCGGTCGATGATGACCTTCTCGGCCTTGCGCTTGATCATGCCCAGCATGGGGATCTTGACGTCGACCGTCAGCCGGTAGGTGACCTCGGTGGCACCGGTGCCCGCGGGCTCGAGGAGGTACGAGCCGTCCAGGGAGCGCAGCATCTGGGACTTGACCAGGGTCCAGGAGACCTCGTGGTCGCCGGTCCAGGTGTACCCCAGGGTCTGGTCGTCCTTGATCGCGCCGGCGTCCATGACGAGGCGTACCTGCTCGGCGCGGCCCTGCCCGTCCGTGCCGAGCACCTCGGCCTCCTTCACCTCGCCGGTCCAGTCCGGGTAACGGGCGAAGTCGGCGATGACCGCCATGACGTCAGCCGGTGCCGCCTCGATCGTGATGCTCGAGCTGGTGTGTTCAGCCATCGCCGTGGCTCCTCCAGGTGCGGTCCGGTGAGGGAGGGTGGTGCGCACGTGTGTGCAGCGTGAAGGCTACCGCGCGCCGACCGAACCATCGCCACCCCACCTGGCGTTCACCATTCCAGCGCCCAGGGCCTCCCCGACCCGGCGAAGTGTCCGACGTTCACGCACTCCGTCGCGCCGATCCGCATCCGCCGGACGAGCGGCTGGTGGACGTGGCCGAAGAGCGCGTAGCGGGGGCGCGTGCGGCGAATCGCGTCGAGCAGGGCGCGGGACCCGCGTTCGAAGCGGCGCGCCACCGTGTCGTACACCAGATCGGGTACATCCGGCGGGATGTGCGTGCAGAGCACGTCGACCTCGCCGACCGCCTCGACCTTCGCCGCGTACTCCTCGTCGCTGATCTCGTAGGGCGTCCGCATGGGGGTGCGCAGGCCGCCGCCGACGAAGCCGAAGACCCGGCCGCCGATCTCCACCCGCTCGCCGTCGAGGACGGTGGTGCCGGGTCCGGCGTACTCCGCCCACAGCGGAGGCATGTCGACATTGCCGTAGGTGGCGTACGTCGGCGTCGGGAACGCGGCGAACAGCTCGGCGTACTGCTTGCGCACCGCCTTCTCGATGACCCCGAGACGGTCCATCCCCACACCGGCCCACAGGCGCGCCCCGAACTCGCGCGCCTCCGCGAAGCGGCGGGCGGTGCGCAACTCGACCAGCCTGTCGGCGTTCTCCGTGCCGAAGAGGTCGGGGAAGATGCCGCGCGAGTGGTCGGCGTAGTCGAGGAAGAGCACCAGGTCACCGAGGCAGATCAGGGCGTCGGCGCCGTCGCCGGCCCGGGCGAGGTCACGTGCGTTGCCGTGCACGTCACTCACCACATGAATGCGCGTCCTGCGGTTGCCGCCTGGTGTGGGTGCCATGGCGATCAAGCGTATGCCTGTGCGGCAAACGTGAACAGAGGCGGTCGGACCTGCGGTTACTGGCACGCCGAGAAGGGCGTGGACTACTGTGCGCGAAGGAACGCCAACCTGTGTGACGCAGGGAACATCTGGGCGGGACCCCCTATCGAAACAGCCGTACCGGTGGGTAACGTCCGGGCAGTCCAGTCGTACTCAGGATTTCAACAACGATGTTCCCGAGTACCTGCCCGAGCCTTGGACCGCACCGTCGCATCACACAGAGTCGTGGCGCCGGCGCCCTATGAGGAGCAGCAGTCTTGCGCGAGTTCAGCCTTCCGGCTTTGTACGAGGTCCCTGCGGACGGAAATCTGACCGACATCGTCCGCAGAAACGCCGCGCAGCATCCCGACGTCGCCGTCATCGCCCGCAAGGTGGGCGGCACGTGGACGGACGTCACCGCCACCGTGTTCCTCGCGGAGGTACGGGCCGCTGCCAAGGGTCTGATCGCCTCGGGTGTGCAGCCCGGCGACCGGGTCGCTCTGATGTCCCGTACGCGTTACGAGTGGACGCTGCTCGATTTCGCCATCTGGAGCGCGGGCGCCGTCACCGTGCCGGTGTACGAGACCAGCTCGGCGGAGCAGGTGCAGTGGATACTCGGCGACTCGGGTGCGACCGCCTGCATCGTCGAGCTGCCGGCGCACGCGGCCTCCGTGGAGTCGGTGCGCGAGCAGCTGCCCGCCCTCAAGCACGTCTGGCAGATCGAGGCCGGCGGGGTGGCGGAGCTGGGCGGTGCCGGCCAGGACGTCAGCGACGCCACGGTCGAGGAGCGCAGCTCGCTGGCCAAGGCCGACGACCCGGCGACCATCGTCTACACGAGCGGCACGACCGGCCGTCCGAAGGGCTGTGTGCTCACCCACCGCGCCTTCTTCGCCGAGTGCGGCAACATCGTGGAGCGGTTGCGTCCGCTCTTCCGCACGGGCGAGTGCTCCGTGCTGCTGTTCCTCCCCCTCGCCCATGTCTTCGGACGTCTCGTGCAGGTCGCGCCGATGATGGCGCCGATCAAGCTGGGCTGCGTCCCGGACATCAAGAACCTCACCGACGAGCTGGCCGCGTTCCGGCCGACGCTGATCCTCGGTGTGCCGCGTGTCTTCGAGAAGGTCTACAACTCGGCGCGCGCCAAGGCTCAGGCGGACGGCAAGGGCAAGATCTTCGACAAGGCCGCGGACACCGCGATCGCCTACAGCCGCGCGCTGGACACCCCGGCCGGCCCCTCGCTCGGCCTGAAGATCAAGTACCGGACCTTCGACAAGCTGGTCTACAGCAAGCTGCGTGCGGTGCTCGGCGGTCGCGGCGAGTACGCCATCTCCGGCGGCGCCCCGCTCGGCGAGCGGCTCGGGCACTTCTTCCGCGGCATCGGCTTCACGGTCCTGGAGGGCTACGGCCTGACCGAGTCCTGCGCGGCCACCGCCTTCAACCCCTGGGACCGGACGAAGATCGGCACGGTCGGCCAGCCGCTGCCGGGTTCGGTGATCCGTATCGCGGACGACGGCGAGGTGCTGCTGCACGGCGAGCACCTGTTCAAGGGGTACTGGAACAACGAGGCCGCCACCGCGGAGGCGCTGGCCGACGGCTGGTTCCACACGGGCGACATCGGCACCCTCGACGAGGACGGCTACCTCCGTATCACCGGCCGCAAGAAGGAGATCATCGTCACCGCGGGCGGCAAGAACGTCGCCCCGGCCGTGATCGAGGACCGCATCCGGGCGCACGCGCTGGTCGCGGAGTGCATGGTGGTCGGCGACGGACGCCCGTTCGTCGGCGCGCTGATCACCGTCGACGAGGAGTTCCTGGGCCGCTGGTGCGCGGAACACGGCAAACCGGCGGGTTCCACCGCGGCGTCGCTGCGTGACGACCCGGATCTCGTACGGACGATCCAGGACGCGGTCGACGACGGCAACGCCGCGGTGTCGAAGGCGGAATCGGTGCGGAAGTTCCGCATTCTGTCCTCCCAGTTCAGCGAGGAGTCGGGCCACCTGACGCCGTCCCTGAAGCTCAAGCGCAACGTGGTGGCGAAGGACTACGCGGACGAGATCGAGGCGATCTACCGGGGCTGACCCCGGCGCGTGCGGCTCAGGCGCACGGTTCTACGGCTCTCATGGCGCGGTGTCCTCGGCGAGGATCCGCGCCATGCCGCGTTCCGCGAGCGCGGTGATCGTCACGAAGGGGTTGACCCCGATCGAGCCCGGCACCAGTGAGCCGTCGGTGATGTACAGGTGCGGATAGCCCTTCACCCGGCCGTAGTTGTCGGTCGCCCTGCCCAGCACGCAGCCGCCGAGCGGGTGGTAGCAGAAGTCGTCGGCGAAGGTCTTGTTGCCGCCGAAGAGGTCGTAGCGGTAGATCGTCGCGTTGGCCGCGTTGATCCGGTCGAAGAGCTTCTTGGCCATGCTCACCGAGACCGCGCTCTGGGCCGCGGTCCAGCCGAGCTTCGCGGAGTCCGTGGCGGCGTCATAGGTGAAGGACGCGCGCTCCGGGTTCTTGGTGATCGCCAGATACAGGCTGATCCAGTGTTCCAACCCCATGGGCAGCGGGGCGATTTCGGCGAAGACGGGGTTGGAGGTGTTCGCCCAGTCGTCGATCCCCATCACGGGCATCGTGGCCTGGTTGGCGCCGACCGTGTCCCAGATGTGGTTGGCGCGGCCGGTCATGACGTTGCCGTTGGTCCCCCAGCCCGTTCCCACACTGGCGTCCAGGGCGGGCAGGGCGCCGGTCTCCCGGGCCCGGACGAGGAGTTCGGTGGTGCCGAGGCTGCCGCCGCCCAGGAAGAGGTACGTGCAGCTGTACTGCTTGGTCTCCACCACCGCGCCGGTGATGTCGATCCGGTCGGCGGTCAGGGTGTACGTCCCGTCGGCGGCGCGCTGGACGGCCCGGACCCGCTCCAGGGTGTGGATGGTGACGTTGCCGGTGCCGAGCGCGGCGGCGAGGTACGTCTTGTCGAGGCTCTTCTTGCCGTAGTTGTTGCCGTAGATGACCTCGCCCGCGAGCGCCGACTTGGTGGCGGTGCCGGCCGCCTCCCGCTGCATGTAGGAGAAGTCGTAGACGTTCGGTACGAACGTGGTCTTCAGGCCGGCGTTCGCCGCGGCCTTGCGGGAGGTCCGGGTGAACTTGTACCACTCGGTGGACTCGAACCAGGTGGGGTCGACCGTGTTGACACCGAGCATGGTGCGGGCGCGCGGGAAGTAGGTGTTGTACATCTCCGTGGCGTCCACGCCGGGGAACTGCTCGGAGAAGTACGACTGCGGGGGCGTGACGGCCATGCCGCCGTTGACCAGCGAGCCGCCGCCGACCCCTCGGCCGACGTAGACGGACATGTGGTCGTAGTGGACGCGGTCCAGGACTCCCGGGTACCGGCCGATGTCCTTGTTGACGAGGTCCAGCCACAGGAACGTGGCGAGCGGGGCCTCGGTGCGGGTGCGGAACCACATGGAGCGCTGGTCGGGGGCGCTGGTGGAACAGAAGACCTTGCCGTCGGAGCCCGCGGTGTTCCAGAGCCTGCCCATCTCGATGACGAGCGTGCGGATGCCGGCCTGGCCGAGGCGGAGGGCGGCCACGGCGGCGCCGTAACCGGAACCGATCACGATCGCGGGGGCGTTGTCGACGGCGGCGGGTTCGGCGGCGTGCGCCGACTGGAGACCGATGCGGGTGAGGCCGACGGTGGCGGCCGTCTGGAGGGCGACCATGCCCAGGATTTGACGTCTTGTCAGGTGACGGTTAGTCATCTGATGATGGGTCAGATTTTCTGTCATGTGCGCAGCATCGGCGGATTATTGGCTTCCGCCTAGGGGCTTCGCCCGGATTTCGAGGAGGCGGGGGTCGCTGCGGGTGGGGAGGCGCGGGAGCGTCGGGGTCCTGCGCGGCCCCGCGCCCCTGAGGGGTGGGCTACAGGAGGGTCTTGAGTCTTTCCGCCAGGAGGTCCCAGCGCCACTTCTCCTCGACCCACTCACGGCCCCGTTCGCCCATGCGCCGGCGGAGTTCCGGGTCCGCGAGGAGGGTGACGACGCGGTCGGCCGAGTCCTCCGGGGAACCGCCCCGCACGACCCAGCCCGTCTCGCCGTCGAGGACCGCGTCGGGCGCGCCGCCCGAGTCGCCGGCGACGACCGGCAGACCGGTCGCGGACGCCTCCAGGTAGACGATGCCGAGACCCTCGACGTCGAGGCCGCCCCGGCGCGTGCGGCAGGGCATCGCGAAGACGTCCCCGGCGCCGAAGTGGGCCGGCAGCTCCGACCACTCCAGCGCTCCGGTGAAGCGGACGGCGTCGGCGACACCGGTCCGGTACGCGAGATCGCGCAGCTCCTTCTCGTACGGTCCGCCGCCGACGATCAGCAGCACCGCCGCCGGCTCCGCGGCGAGGATGCGGGGCATGGCGAGGATGAGCGTGTCCTGCCCCTTGCGCGGGACCAGGCGGGAGACGCAGACCACCACCGGCCGGTCCGCCAGACCGAGCCGGGCGCGGACCTCGGCGCCGCCCGAACCGGGGTGGAAGGTCTTCTCGTCGACGCCCGGCGGCAGCTGGACCATGCGCGCGGCCGCGGCCGGGCTCAGCGCGGAGGCGATCCGCGAGCGCGTGTACTCCCCCAGATACGTGACCGTGTCCACGGAGTCACCGATCCGCCGCAGCATCCCGCGCGCGGCGGGCAGTTGAGCCCAGCCGGCCTCGTGACCGTGCGTGGTGGCCACCAGCCGCCCGGCACCCGCCCGGCGCAGCGCGGGCGCCATCAGGCCGAGCGGGGCCGCCGCCCCGAACCACACCGACGTGCACCCGTGTTCGCGCAGCAGCCCGACGGCGCGGCGGGTGACGGCCGGCGTCGGCAGCAGCATCGTCGTACGGTCGCGTACGACGGTGAAGGGCTGTTCGGCGTCGAAGGCCGCCGTCGCCTCCGCACCCTCCCGGCCGCGCTTCCAGGTGGAGGCGTAGACGACGAGCTGCTCGGGGTCCAGGCGCAGCGCCATGTTGTGCAGGAACGCCTGGATGCCGCCGGGGCGGGGCGGGAAGTCGTTGGTCACGATCAGGGTCTTGTCCATCGCGCCCGACAGTACCGAAACCCCCACGCCCGCACGCGCCCGGCACACACCCCCGCGCACGGCCCCGCTTCGTGGCTCTCGCGCAGTCCGGGACGCCATCATGTCTCCACGTGGAACCGCGCGGGATCCGAACGGACGAGGGCCAGGTGGGCATGACGGGCGCAAGGGGGGCGGGCTTCCCGTACGGACTGCTCGGGGCCTGGATCCTGACCAGGCTGCTGCTGCTGTTCTTCGTCCTGAGGGTGTTCGTGCTGCCCGGCCCGGACGTCACCAGCGACGTCTCGGTGATCTACCAGGGCTGGTACGAGATCCTGCGCACGGGCACCTTCCCCCTCGACGACGTGACCTGGCAGTACCCGCCGGCCGCGTCGCTCGCGATCCTCTCCCCCGGGCTGCTGCCCTTCCTCGACTACCCGTCCGCCTTCTTCGTGCTGGCCCTCCTCGCCGACCTGGTGGTGTTCGCGCTGCTTCGGTACGCCGGCGTGCGCCCCGGCAGGACGCTCCGCGGCGCCTGGGTGTGGGTGGCCGGCCTCCCGCTGCTCGGACCGACCGTCTACGCCCGCTACGACGTGATGGTGACGGCCGTGGCGGTCGCGGCGCTGCTCGCGGGAGCCCGTCACCCGCGCGTGATGGGGGCTCTCGCGGGCTTCGGGGCGCTGTTGAAGGTGTGGCCCGTCCTGCTGCTCGCCGGAGCCGTGAAGCGCCGCGCGTGGACCGCGGCGGCGGTGACCGGCGGCGGGATCGCCCTGCTGTTCTGGGCGGCGATGCCGGGCGCCTTCTCCTTCCTCGCCTTCCAGCGGGGCCGTGGCACCGAGGTGGAGTCGCTGGGCTCCCTGGTCTTCCACGTGGCCCGGCACTTCGGCTGGAGCGGTCAGGTGCTGCTCAACTACGGCTCGGTGGAATTCCTGGGCCCGTACGTGGACGTGGTGAGCGCGGCGGCGCTGACGCTCACCGCGGCCGCCCTGGCCTGGCTGCTGCTGTGGCGGCTGCGCACCGCACGCATGCGGTCGCACACCCTCGCCGACGCCGCCTTCACGGCGGCCTTGATGTTCACCGCCACCAGCCGGGTCATCAGCCCGCAGTACATGGTGTGGCTGGTCGGGACCGGCGCCGTCTGTCTCTGTTTCCGGGGCAGCCGGATGACGCCGCCGGTGGCGATGGTGGTGGGCGCGTGCGCCGCGACCGTGCTGGAGTTCCCGGTCTGGTTCTCGCACGTGGTGATCAGCGACTGGCTGGGCGTCACCCTCCTCCTGGCCCGCGACGGGCTGCTGGTGGCCGCCGCGCTGCTGGCCGCCCGCGAACTCTGGTGGGGCACGGTGACCCACCCCGCCCCGACGCTGCCCGCGCAGGCCGCACGCGCCAGGGAACCCCTGAGCCCCTCCTGACCGCGGGCCCGGGGGCACCGTCGGGAGGCGCTCAGCCGAGTCGGGTCCGCAGATAGGTCCGCCACTGCGCGGTGAACTTCTCCGGCGTCGTGCGCAGCACGTCCCGCAGCGCGCCCTCCACGGCCCCCGCCCGCTTCCCGTGGTCGCCCACCGCCCGGTAGAAGTCGTTGAGCCGCACCTCGCCCCAGCGGTCGGCGATCAGCCTGCAGGCCATCCAGCCGCCCTCGTACGCCCGCGCCAGCCGCGCCGCGTCCCCGGTGAACCCGAAGTCCCCGTCGGCCGGCAGCGCGGCCGGGAGGTGGCCGTCCAGCACCGCCCGCTGCAGCTCCGGCGCGACCTGGACCGCCGTACGCCCGCTTCCTCGGTAGCCGACCCAGTCCGCGTACCCCTCGGACAGCCACAGGGGCGTGGCGGCGGTCGTGTGGACCCGGGTGGCGACGTGCGTCGTCTCGTGGGTCAGCACGACCTGCTTGCCGAGGTCGCCGAGCACGCCGTACGCCTCGGGGTTGACGATGATCCGGTCCGCGGGCGCCTTCGCCGAGCCGCCCGCCTCCCCGGTGGTGACCGCGGCGATCCCCCGGTAGCCGGACGCCGACGCGCCGAGCAGTCCCGCCATGCCCTCCAGCGACTTCGGGACGAGGACGACGACGTGCCCCGCCCAGTCCGTACCCCATGCCTCGGAGACGGCGGGCACCGCGCGGTCCGCGAGAGCCGCGTAGGCCCGCAGCCGCTCACCGGACTGCCCGACCCCCAGGACGAGGCTGTGCGCGCCCCGTACGACCGTCACCGCGCCCTGCTCCCACAGTTGCTGACCGGTCTTCTTCGCGGGCGCGTCGGAGGCGACCCGCCACCGCCCGTCGTCGTGGACCAGGCGCAGGGTGCGGGCGACCGTGACGGGAGCCCTGTCGTAACCCTCGACGCGGTAGCGCAGTTCCGCGTCGGCGGTGGCCCGGTCGCCGGAACGGCGCAGGTCGGTCAGGTGATACGCCCAGGCGGCCAGCGGGACGGCGCGCAGCCGCCGGAACTCGGTGACCGGGCCGGAGGGTTCCTCGGTGGCACGGTACGCAGCCTCGTCCCGGTCGAGGACCGCGCTCGCCCGCCGGTCGAGGACCCGCTGCACCTCGGCGGCGGCGGTGTCCGGGGCCGGACGCCCGCCGCAGCCCGCCAGCACGCCGAACAGCAGCACCAGGGAACACCCCGCCCGCGACGCACGCCCTCGACCTGCCACGTTCCCGATCGTACGGCGGTCCGGCGGCGCGGTCAGACCCGCGTCACGGACGAGATCGGCATCATGCCCACCGGGTCGTAGCGCACGGCGGCCCCCGGATAGGGCGCGTGGATCACCTGCCCGTTGCCCGCGTACATCGCCACGTGACTCGCGTCCGACCGGTAGGTGACCAGGTCGCCGGGGCGCGCCTGGGAGAGCGGCACCTGGTGTCCGGCGTAGCGCTGCTCCTGCGAGGTGCGCGGCAGACCGATCCCGGCCCGCGCGTACGACCACTGCATGAGGCCCGAACAGTCGAAGCCGCCGGGCCCGTTGGCGCCCCACACGTAGGGGCGGCCGAGCGCGGAGCGGGCGGCGGCGAGGGCGGCGGCGGCACGCCCCGAGGAGGGCACGGCGCTTCCGAGGTCGGGGAAGCCGGGGCGTCCGGAGCGCGAGGCCCGGTCGTAGGCGTCGCGCATGGCGTCGGGCAGCGCGTTGAGCAGTCGCCGCGCCTCGGTGAGCTTCTGCTCGATCGTCCGCTTGTGGTGGGCGACGGCCCGGCTGCTCCGCTCCAAGTCGGCGAGTTTCCCGGTCGCCTCCTCCCGCTCCTGGGCGAGATCGCGCATGGCGAGCTGGAGGTCCTCGAGTTCCCCGGCCTGGTGGGCGGTGATCCGGTCCAGCACGGCGGCCTTGTCGAGGTATTCGGCCGGGTCGTCGGAGAAGATCAGCGCGAGGGAGGGGTCGAGGCCGCCCGCGCGGTACTGGGCCCCGGCGAGCGAACCGAGCGCGTCCCGCATCGTGTTGATGCGCTCCTGCTGGCGGGCGATCCGGTCCTGCGCCGTGCGTACCTCCTTGCGCAGCGCGCCGGCGCGCTCGCCGGCCTTGTTGAACGCCTCGGTGGCCTTCTCGGCCTGCGTGTAGAGACGGTCCACCTCGGCCCGGGTGTCGTCCTGCGGTGCCGCGGCGGCCGGTACGGCACCGAGGGCGGCTGCGGCCACGGACATCACGGTGACGGTGATGCCGGTGATGCCCGCGGTGCCGGCACCCCGGTCGGACCCGGACGGTGCACGGCGGCGATGGGACCCCACGGTAGCCGCTCTCCCTTCCGCTGACGGTCCCCCTGAATCGGGGGAAACGCGGCAGACAGTAGCCGTGCGACCACGCACCGGCCAAAGACCTCGGGGGGCGCACATGGCTGCGCCCCGCCGGAGACGCAGGTCACCGACGGGGCGTGGGGTCAGCGGGAGTCAGCGTGATTCGCCCGTTTGGGCGGCACGCCGAGGAGAACCTCGGAGCGGTTCGGCGGGCCGGATCAGACCCGGACGCCGAACTGGAACGCTCCGCCGATGGTGCTCATCGACTCGTAGCGCACGACCGTGCCGGTACGCGGGGCGTGCAGCACCTGGCCGCCGCCCGCGTACAGCCCGACGTGGTGCAGGTCGCCGAAGAAGAAGACCAGGTCACCGACCTGCAGATCGCTCTGCGAGTAGATGCGGGTGCCTATGGTGGCCTGCGACTCGGAGGTGCGGGGGATGGAGACACCGGCCTGGGCGTAGGACCAGGAGGTGAACCCGGAGCAGTCGAAGGAGCCGGGGCCGGTGGCGCCGTAGACGTACGGGGTGCCGATCTTGCTCTGTCCGGCGGAGTACGCGGCACCGGCGCGTCCGGAGCCGGCCTTGCCGGGGCTTTCCAGGACCGCGCGCGTGCTGGCGCGGGTGGCGCGCGACTGCTCCTCGTCGAGAGCCGCCTTCTCCTTGGCCGTCAGGGAGTTGAGGAGCTTCTGCGCGGAGGCGAGCTTGCCCTGGACTTCCTGCTTCTTCTTCTTGAGCTCGGCGCGGGTGTCGGAGAGGTCCTTGAGCTTCTCGGACGCTTCCTGCCGCTGCTGGGCGAGCTCGCGCTGCTTCTCCTGGACCTTCTTCAGCGCCTCGACCTGCTGACTGCTCAGCTGGTCCATCGCGGACGCCTTGTCCAGGTAGTCGTCCGGGTTCGAGGAGAGGAACAGCGCCACGGAGGGGTCGATGCCGCCGGTGCGGTACTGGGCGCTGGCCATCGAACCGAGGCCGTCACGCAGCTGGTTGAGGTCTTCCTGGCCGCGGGCGACGTTGTCCTGCAGGGTGCTGATCTGCTTCTCCAGCTTGTCCTGCTTCTCCTTGGCCCCGTCGAGCTTCTCGGTGGCCTGCTCCGCGTCCTGGTAGAGGGCGTCGACCTTCGCCTTGACCTCGTCCTTGCTCGGCTTCTCGCTGGGCGCGGCGTTGGCGGCGTTGGCGCTGAGGGCCACGGCGGCCGCGGCGGCGGTGGTGAGCACGGTCACACGGGTGCGGCTCGGCTGCTTGGGTCGACGGTGGGACGCCACGAAGGCGAGCTCCTTCTTCCTTCAGCCGCCTGCCGAGACGCCGACGGGCGGTGCCCCTCCGCCGTCACTCCCAATGAGTGATCACCCGAGCGGAGGTTCGAGCCCCGACCCTAGTGACCTTCCTGTGATCAGTTCAAATCCAAACCTGAAAAATCTCGGTTACCGAGCGCATTCTTTGCACTCAACTCACCTGCAGTGATACCTGATTGACCCTACGTTGCGTGAAGGTCCAGCCAAACGGGCCATTGCGCCCGGACGTTACACATGGGACGTACGAGCCCTTTGAGGCGTAGGCCGCAGATCGCCGACCCGGCGAAAGTCACTTGACGAACCGGGCGAAATCCCCTCGCGCGCCCCCGCGGACCACCCGTCGGCCGACCCCACGGGAAACACGCTCGGCCGACCCGCACGGTGAACGCTCGGCCAACTCCGCGGTGAACGTTCGACCCAACCCCGCGGTGAACGCTCGGCCAACTCCGCGGTGAACGTTCGGCTAACCCCGCGAAAAGCGCTTCAGCAGCACCACGGACGCGACCGGCCGGGCGCCCGCCTTGGCGATCCCGTCGGCCACCTCGCGGTCGGTGGAGACCACGATGACCGGCCGACCGGGCGGCTCGGCGCGCACCAGCTGGCGGATCAACTCGTCCGCGGTGACCCCGGCTTTGGAGAACAGCACCCGCACCCCGCGCGGCGGCGCGAGCAGCACCGGCGCGGCCAGCTCCGCCCCGTCGAAGACACAGGTGACCTCGGCGCCGGTCTGCGCGGCGAGCTGGGAGAGCTGCCCCAGCAGCCGCAGCCGCTGTTTCTCCAGAGGCATCTGCGGATAGCCGGTCTTGGTGACGTTGTACCCGTCGACGACCAGGTGCGCCTGCGGCAGCGCGAGCAGCTGGTCGAGGATCGCGGGATCGTTCTCGGACAGCGCGCGAGCGGCGATGTCCTTGGGGGTCATCCGCCCCGGTTCGACCGCGTCCACGGTCTCGGCGGGCCGTACGGACACCGGTGGCAGGGCGAGTTCGCGCCGCAGCCCCTGCGCCGCGTCCAGCACGGTGTCCAGCAGCAGGCGGACACGCATGTCCTCGACGCTGCGCCCCTCGCGGGCCGCCTTGCGGGTGGCCTCCAGGGCCGCCTCGGCCTCGGAGAGCCGTGTCTTGAGCCGCCGGCTCTCGCTCTCCGCGGCGGACACCTGGGCCTGCCCCTCCGCCCGCGCGGTGTCCGTCTCGCCCTGGAGCTTGCGCAGCGCGGCCTCGCCCCGCTTGACGTCGCTGAGGGCACCGCGCAGCTTGCGGTGCAGCGATTCCGACTCCTTCCTCGCGGACTCCAGCTCGGTGCGCAGCCGTTCGGTCTCGGTCCGGGTGTGCGTCCGCGCCTCGGCGAGCTCCTCGCGCAGTCGCTCCAGCTCCGCGCGGCTCTCGTCGTCGGCCCGCTCGGCGTCCGCCCGCAGGGCCTCCTCGCCCGCCGCGGTCACCAGCTTCACCCAGCCCGTGGGGCGCAGCACATAGGCCGCGGCCGCCACGTCCAGCGGGTCCGCGGCCGGGGGCGGCGCGCCGGACTCGAGGGCGCCGACGAGCTCCGGCTGCGCCTCTCTGAGCTTTTCGGCGATACGCTGCCTGAAGAGCAGGTCGGTCTCCAGCGCGGCGGCCATCGCGTTGCCGGCGAACTTCGCGCGCCGGTTCGGCGCGAAGCGCGCGTACTGCCGCAGCTGAACCGGCAGTTCGGCGACGGTAAGACCGCCGAACCCGTCGGAGACGATCTGCACGACACGGCGGCGCACGCCGTCGGGCAGCGGACGGTCGAGCACCTCGGCGGCGCCGTCGTCCGGCTCCCCGCCTGTGGTCTCCGCCATCCGTCACTCCATCGTCCGTGCGGGGCCCGCTCCCTCAGGAGCCGACGCCCGGCCTGTCCACCAGTTCCACCTGATCCACCGCGTTGCACCAGCGGCAACGCACCGACTCGATGGTCTCACTGACCACCTCGCGCTCCTCCACGCTCGGCTCACCTGCCAGGTCGAGGTGCACGTACTCGACGACCTTCGACGAGCGGGTCACGTCGAAGCGCGTCAGATTGCCGCACAGCGTGCAGCGCCAGCGGGTGTCGGCGGTCGGAAGGGGAACCGTCATGTGGCAGTCGCTTTCCTTCTGGTGTCCGTGTGGCTCGTAACCCTACGGCCTGGCGGGTACTCGACGCTCGGCCGTCCACAGCGGCGAGGCACTCTGTGTGCATCGGTCCGGTTACGTCATGCTCTGCAACATGATCGGCAACTGGAGTACGACGGTCGGCAGGACGGTGCGGGCCCAGTCCGCGCCCGTGGCGTACGGGCTGATCGTCCTGTGCTGCGTGATCTTCGTGATCGGCCCGGCGTCGGGGTTCAATCCGACGTACGGCACCGGGGACGAACTGCTCGTCGCGCAGCGCGCCTACTTCCGGCGCTGGGGCGTGGTGCCCGCCGACCTGCTCAGCGGCACTCCAGGCGCCCTGCTGACCCCCGCCACGGCCCTGTTCATCCATGGCAGCTGGCTCCACCTCCTGGGCAACATGCTCTTCTTCTACGTCTTCGGGGCCATGACCGAGGAACGCATGGGCCACTTCGAGTTCGCCCTCTTCTACGTCGGCTGCGGCTATCTCGCGCTGGTCGGCTACGCGATCGCCAACTCCACCTCCGAACAGACCCTGGTCGGTGCCTCGGGAGCGATCTCCGCGGTCCTCGGAGCGTTCCTGTACCTGTTCCCCAAGGCCCGGGTGACCAGTCTCTTCCCGTTCCTCTTCTTCCTGCCACTGCGCTTCCCCGCCTGGATCGTGCTGCCGTTCTGGGCGGCGCTGCAGTGGCTGGCGGCGGGCCGCAGCCCCTCGGGTCCCGGGGTCGCCTATCTGGCGCATCTGGTGGGCTTCTCGGCGGGCTTCCTCTACGCGTGGGTGCGCTTCCGGCGGCCGACTAGAGTGAAAGTCCCAGCAGCGGCCCCCGAGGGAGAAAACCAGCCGTGATCACCGCGATCGTGCTCATCAAGACCAGCGTGGACCGGATCCCCGAGATCGCCGAGTCGATCGCCGCGCTGGACAGTGTCAGCGAGGTCTTCTCCGTCACCGGTACGTACGACCTGATCGCCATGGTCCGGGTCAAGGCCCACGACGACCTGGCGGACGTCATCCCCGGCAGCATCAGCAAGATCCCGGGGGTCGAGGGGACCGACACCCACGTCGCGTTCCGTACGTACTCGCAGCACGACCTGGAGGCGGCGTTCGCCATCGGCCTGGACTCCTGACCGGCCCGGCTCCCTGACCAGCCCGGCTCCCTGACCGGCCCGGACTCCTCACCGGCCTGGCTTCCTGACCGGCCTGGACTCCTGAACGGCCTGGACTCCTCACCCCGCGCACGCCCGCACGCCGCTCCGTGCCGCCGCGGGTCCTCCGCGGCCGCCGGGTCAGACCGCGGGCACGCAGCGACCGCCCTCGGTCCGGTAGCGCCACTGGGCACCGTCCCGCACGAGCTCCTTCACGGCGCGTACGAAGCGCTCCACGTGCTCGTCCGGGGTGCCCGCCCCGAAGCTGACGCGGATCGCGTTGAGGGACTTCTCGCCGGGCGCGGCCTCCGGGGCCCCGCACTCGCCCTGGGCCTGCGGGTCGCTGCCGAGCAGCGTGCGCAGCAGCGGGTGCGCGCAGAAGAGGCCGTCGCGCACCCCGATGCCGTACTCGGCGGAGAGCGCCGCCGCGAAGTGCGAGCTGTTCCAGCCCTCGACGACGAACGAGATGACGCCGACCCGGGGCGCGTCGTCGCCGAACAGGGAGAGCACGCGCACGGCGGGCACCTCGGCGAGACCTTCCCGCACCGTGCGGATCAGGTGCCGCTCGCGGGCGACGATCCGGTCGAAGCCCTCCTCGGTGAGCGCCTTGCAGGCGGAGGCGATGGAGTAGGCGCCGATGACGTTGGGAGACCCGGCCTCGTGCCGTGCCGCGCCGTCGTGCCACTCGACGTCGACACCGCCGTCCGCGCGCCGGGCGACCTTGCGGCTGGCACCGCCGCCGGCGAGGTAGGGATCGGCGTCGCGCAGCCAGTCGGAGCGGCCGGCGAGGACACCTGAGCCGAAGGGCGCGTACAGCTTGTGCCCGGAGAACGCGACCCAGTCGACGTCGAGATCGCCGACGGACACCGGGTGGTGGGGGGCGAGCTGGGCGGCGTCCAGGACGATCCGGGCGCCGTGGGCGTGCGCGGTGGCGGCGAGCTCGCGCACCGGCCACAGCTCGCCGGTGACGTTGGAGGCGCCGGTGACGCAGACGAGGGCGGGTCCGCGGGGGTCGCGGTCGGCGAGGGCACGCTCCAGGACCGCGACGGCCTGCCCCGGGGTGCGGGGCGCGTCGAGGTAGCTGACCCGGGCGTCCTGCCAGGGCAGCAGCGAGGCGTGGTGCTCGGTCTCGAACACGAAGACCTGGCAGTCGGCCGGGAGGGCGGCGGCGAGCAGATTGAGCGAGTCGGTCGTCGACCGGGTGAAGACGACCTGGTCGTCCTCGCGGCAGCCAAGGAACTCCGCGACGGTCCTGCGGGCGTTCTCGAAGAGGTCGGTGGACAGCTGCGAGAGGTAGCCGGCTCCGCGGTGCACGCTGCCGTAGTACGGGGCGTACGCGGCGACGTCGTCCCAGACGCGCTGGAGGGCCGGGGCGCTGGCGGCGTAGTCCAGGGCGGCGTAGGTGACCTCGCCGCCGGTGACGAGCGGGACGGTCACATCACGGCCCAGAACGGGCAGCGGGGCACATACGGACTGGTCGGCGGCAGCGGTGGAGACAGACATGGCGCACTCCTGTGAGAGGCAGGCGGGAGCACCGCGCGGGCGGGGGCGTACGGAGGTACGCGCGCGCGGCCCGGCGCAGGTGAGGGTGAAAACTGAAAAAGGGTGTGCGGCGGCGGGGCTCTACGCCCTAGCGCATTCGCTTGCTCACAGAAGGCTCCCTCGAACGACCAGGACCCCTGGGATTCTCGAGGGGTCCGCGCTTGCCGCAGACCTCGCTGCCTACGGCCTGGTCTTCACCCGGGGCACCCCGCCACGGACGGAGGGTTGCCGGACAGCCGGCCGGGGCCTGATGGCTGTCGCTCATGACCTGATACCGCATCCTGCCACACGATCTTCCGGCCGCAACCCCGGCGTCCACATAGCGGTACGCGCTCCCGCCGCCCCTACCCGTCCCGAACGCCGGGCGGGCTTGGGAGTTCAGCCCACCCGGCGTTCGGGGACAAGGCCCTCGCGGCCGGAGCGCGGGTCTGGGGCGGCAGCCCCCAGGTACGGCGGGGGCCGCCGCACCGATGGGCTACGCGTTGGTCGCCGCCACCCAGCGGTCCAGCGCGGCGCGCGCCGCCCCGGAGTCGATGGCCCGAGCCGTCTTCACCATCGCGGCGCCGAGCTGGTCCACGAGTGACGCGTCCGTCGGGGACAACGCCACCAGCGCCGCCGCCGCGTTCAGGACCACGGCGTCCCGTACGGGCCCCCTCTCGCCGTCCAGGACACGGCGGGCGACCTCCGCGTTGTACGAGGCGTCGGCACCCCGCAGGGCCTCCACGGGCACGAGATCGAGGCCGACGTCCCGCGGATCGAACCGTTCCTCGGTCACCTTGCCGTCCCGCACGACCCAGACCTTCGACGTCGCCGTGGTGGTCAGCTCGTCCAGCCCGTCGTCACCGCGGAAGACCAGCGAGGAGTTGCCGCGCTCGGCGAAGACACCGGCCATGATCGGCGCCATCCGGGCGTCGGCGACACCCACCGCCTGCGCCCTCACCCGCGCCGGGTTGGTCAGCGGGCCGAGGAAGTTGAAAACCGTCCGGATGCCCAGCTGCCCGCGCGCCGCCGCCACATGACGCAGCGCCGGATGGAACTTCACCGCGAAGCAGAAGGTGATCCCGGCCTCCTCGGCCACCTCGGCCACCCGCTTCGGGGTCAGCTCCAGATTGACGCCGAGCTTTCCCAGGACGTCCGAGGCACCGGACGCCGACGACGCGGCCCGGTTGCCGTGCTTGACGACCTTCGTACCCGTCCCGGCCACCACGATCGACGACATCGTGGAGATGTTCACCGTCTTCGCGCCGTCACCGCCCGTACCGACGATGTCGACGGTCTCCCCGGGCACCTCGATCACCTTGGCGTGCTCGTACATCGTGCGGACCAGACCGGTGATCTCCTCGACCGTCTCGCCCTTGGCCCGCAGCGCCACCACGAAGCCGGCGATCTGCGCGTCCGTCGCCTCGCCGCTCATGATCCGGTCCATCGCCCAGGCCGTGTCGTCCGCGCTCTGGTCCCGGCCGTCGAGCAGGCCGTTCAGCACGGTGGGCCAGGAACGGCCCGCCGCGATGTCGCCTCCAGCGGGGGTCACAGCACTCATATGCCGCTCCTGGGTTCGTAGACAGGTACAAGCAGGGTCCACCCTATCCAGCCCGGGCACGGCGAAGAGCCCCCGTCCAAGGGACGGGGGCTCCTGCCGTGGCGATCAGTGGGACCGGTGAGGACCGGCCGGAGGATCAGTGGTGGCCGTGGCCGCTCGTGATCTCCTCGTACTCCTCGACCGTGGGCTTGGGGATCTGGCTGTTCTCCCCGTAGAAGCCCTTGCTGAGCTTGGCACGCAGTCGCTGCGCGCCGTTCACCTTGCGCTCGACACCGTTCTCGTCGACCACCGGACCGATCTCGGCGGGCTGGTACTGCTCGTGCGCGGTGAGCGTGTGCAGGGCCTCCTGGCCGAGCGGCTCGTGCACCTCGATGAACTCACCGTGCGGCAGGCGCTTGATGATGCCCGACTCGCGGCCGTGCAGCACCTTGTCCTTGTCGCGGCGCTGGAGGCCGAGGCAGATCCGCTTGGTGGCGATGAAGACGAGCACCGGCACGACGAAGAACGCGATCCGGACGAACCAGGTGATCGAGTTGATCGACAGGTGGAAGTGCGTGGCCCAGATGTCGTTGCCGCCACCGACCAGCAGGACGAAGTACCAGCTGATCCAGGCCGCGCCGAAGGCGGTACGGGTCGGGACGTTGCGCGGGCGGTCCAGGATGTGGTGCTCGCGCTTGTCGCCGGTGACCCAGGACTCGATGAACGGGTAGACCGCGATCGCGACCAGGACCAGCGGGAAGATCACCAGCGGGATGAACACACCCAGGACGAGCGTGTGACCCCAGAAGTTGATCTCCCAGCCCGGCATGACACGGATCAGGCCCTCGGAGAAGCCCATGTACCAGTCAGGCTGGGCGCCCGTGGACACCATGTCGGGGCGGTACGGGCCGAGCGACCAGATCGGGTTGATCGAGGCGATCGCCGCGATGGCCGCGATGGCACCGAAGACCAGGAAGAAGAAGCCTCCGGCCTTGGCCATGTAGACCGGCAGCAGCGGCATGCCGACGACGTTCTTGTTCGTCTTTCCGGGGCCCGCGAACTGCGTGTGCTTGTGGTAGAAGACCAGGATCAGGTGGCCGACGACCAGGCCGAGCATGATGCCCGGCAGCAGCAGCACGTGCACGGAGTAGAAGCGGGCCACGAAGTCGCCGCCCGGGAACTGACCGCCGAAGAGGAAGAACGACAGGTACGTGCCGACGATCGGCACGGACAGGACCGCGCCCTCCATGAAGCGGACACCGGTGCCGGAGAGCAGGTCGTCAGGGAGCGAGTAACCGGTGAAGCCGGTGAACATGCCCAGGACGAACAGCAGGAAGCCGAACAGCCAGTTGACCTCACGCGGCTTGCGGAACGCACCCGTGAAGAACACGCGCATCATGTGCACGAACATGCCGGCGAGGAAGATCAGCGCCGCCCAGTGGTGGATCTGCCGGATCAGCAGACCACCGCGCACCTCGAAGGAGATGTGCATGGTCGAGTTGAACGCCTCGGACATCAGCTGACCCTGCAGCGGGACGTAGCTGCCGTGGTATTCCACCTCGTTCATCGACGGGTGGAAGAACAGCGTCAGATACACACCCGTGAGGATGATGATGAGGAAGCTGTACAGGCAGATCTCACCCAGCATGAACGACCAGTGGTCGGGGAAGATCTTGCGCATGTTGGCCTTGGCCAGGGAGTAGATCCCCAGACGGCCGTCGGCCCAGTCGGCCACCCGCTCACCGGCGGGCGCCTTCTCGCGCGAGCGCGAGTCGGAGGTGGTGGTAGTACTCATCCGCGCTCCCAGAAGGCAGGACCGACGGGCTCGTCGAAGTCGCCGAGCGCCTCGAGGTAGCCCTCGTCGTTCACACCGATGCGCAGCTGCGGCAGGGCATGACCGGCCGGGCCGAAGATCACTCGGGCACCGTCGGAGAGGTCGAAGGTGGACTGGTGGCAGGGGCAGAGCACGTGGTGCGTCTGCTGCTCGTACAGGGAGATCGGGCAGCCGACGTGGGTGCAGATCTTCGAGTACGCCACGATGCCCTCGTGCGACCAGGCGAGCTCGCGCTTGTCCTTGATGTTGTCCGGCTGGAGCCGGACGATCATCACGGCGGCCTTCGCGATCTCCTGCTGGAATTCCTCGTCCTTCTCCTCCAGGCCCTCGGGCTTGACGAAGGTGAGCGAGCCGACGGCGATGTCGGAGGGACGCAGGGGCTCGTTCGTGTTCACGTTGACGAGCAGCTTGCCCTTGGCCCAGATCGTGTGGCGCAGCTTGGTGCCCGGCAGCGGACCGAGGTCGCGCAGCAGCATGACGCCGGAGAGCGGGAACAGGGCCAGCGCGCCGAACATCGTGGTGCGGATCAGCTTGCGGCGGCCGAGCGCGGACTCCTTGGCACCCTGCTTGAAGTCGGCCAGGACCTTGGCCTTGACCTCGGGCTCCGCCTCGATCGGGTGACGCTCGTCGGCGATCTCCACGTCGGACATCAGGGTGCGGGCCCAGTGGACCGCGCCCGCGCCGATCGAGAAGAGCGCCACACCGAGCGTCATGCCCAGCGCGAAGTTCAGCGCGCTGATGTGCCCGAGCGGGAAGACGAAGATCGACTTGTCGTTCGGGATCGTCACGTACGAGGCGATGAAGGCCGCGGTGGCCAGCATCGACAGCGTGAACAGCATCGCGACGACACGCTCGGACCGCTGGGCGGCCCGCTCGTCGATGTCCTGGATGCGGTGCTCGTGGGGCGGCAGTCCCGGGTCCGCGAACGGGTTGTCCTCGTTCGCGACGGCTACTGCGCCGTGACCGTGCTCGTGGACCTGCTCAGCGGGCAGGTTCTCTTCTGGAATGTCTTGGCTACTCATGACTTCTTGGCCTTTGCGGTCCGAGCGGCGACCCAGACGGCGACGGCGACCAGGGCGCCAAGACCGAAGATCCAGCCGAAGAGGCCTTCACTGACCGGCCCGAGGCCGCCCAGTTCGAGACCGCCGGGGCTCTCGGTGTTGTCACCGTTGACCGCGTCGAGGTACGCGATGATGTCCTTCTTGTTCTTCTCCGACAGCGTGGTGTCGGGGAAGGAGGGCATGTTCTGCGGGCCGGTCTGCATGGCCTCGTAGATGTGCTTGGGGTCGACACCCTCAAGACTCGGCGCGAACTTGCCGTGCGTCAGCGCGCCGCCCTTGCCGGTGAAGTTGTGGCACTGGGCGCAGTTGGTGCGGAATAGTTCGCCGCCCTTGGCGATGTCCGCGCCCTCCGGGCTGACCTGGCTCTTGGTCGGGACCGTGGGACCAGCGCCCAGCGAGGCGATGTACGCCGCGAGCTGGTCGATCTCGGCCTGCGAGTAGATGACCTTCTTGCGCGGGATCTGCGCGCCCGGCTGCTGGGCCGGCATACGGCCGGTGCCGACCTGGAAGTCGACCGCCGCGGCGCCCACACCCACCAGGCTCGGCCCGTCGGAGGAGCCCTGACCGCCGGTTCCGTGGCAGCTTGCGCAGCCCACGGAGAAGAGCTTCTTGCCCTCGTCGATGGCAAGGGACTGGGCGGTGGTGTCGGCCTGCGCCTTGCTCGCGGGTGCGAACGCGGCGTACAGCCCCCCGGTGGCCGCCAGCGCGAGGAGTAGGACGACGACCGCCGCCAGCGGATGGCGTCGTCGTGCGGAGAGCTTTTTCACGGATTACCCCGGTGTCAGGATCTTCTGCGTCGATGCTTCTGGATGTTTCGGGCTGCGGGCCCGATTACTTGATCATGTAGATCGTGGCGAAGAGGCCGATCCAGACGACATCGACGAAGTGCCAGTAGTAGGACACGACGATGGCGGCGGTCGCCTGCTCGTGAGTGAACCTCTTGGCCGCGTAGGTGCGGCCGAGGACCAGCAGGAAGGCGATGAGGCCGCCCGTCACGTGCAGGCCGTGGAAGCCGGTGGTCAGGTAGAACACCGAGCCGTACGGGTCGGAGGAGAGCGAGAGCCCGTCCTTCTTGACCAGTTCGGTGTACTCGAAGATCTGACCGCCGATGAAGATCGCACCCATCACGAACGTGACGGTGAACCACATCCGGAGCTTCTTCACGTCCCCGCGCTCGGCGGCGAACACGCCGAGCTGGCAGGTCAGGGAGGAGAGCACCAGGATCGTGGTGTTCGAGGCCGAGAACGGGAAGTTGAGATGGCCCGCCATCTCCTTCCAGTGATCCGGTCCGGTCACCGATCGCAGGGTGAAGTACATCGCGAAGAGGGCCGCGAAGAACATCAGCTCGGAACTCAGCCAGATGATGGTTCCGACGCTGGTGAGGTTCGGTCGATTGACCGACGGGTGCGCGTGCCCGGTTTCTACTGTCGTTGCTGTCGCCACGACCGACATTATGTCGGTCGCTTATCCCGCCCTCACCCCGGGGGGTGCCGTTCGGGGTGTCTGTGGGGTGTGTCCAGCCCGTATGGCCCATCGAAGCCCTGTCCGAACCGGTGTTGACGAGGTGTTTGAAGGAGTAGCATCCGCGCCATCGGTACCAGGGGTACCCGACCGATGCGGTGCTTCTCAGACGCGTGGAGGAACAATGCAGCCGACCGCCACGGTGCTGGTCTACAGTGACGACTCCAACACCCGGGGGCAGGTGCGGCTGGCGACAGGCCGCAGACCGGCCTCCGACGTTCCCCAGGTCGAGTTCATCGAGTGCGCGACGCCCGCCGCGGTCCTGAAGGAGCTGGACAGGGGCGGCATCGACGTCTGCGTGCTGGACGGCGAGGCGGTCCCGATGGGGGGCATGGGGATCTGCCGGCAGATCAAGGACGAGATCTTCAACTGCCCGCCCGTGCTCGTGCTCATCGGGCGCCCCCAGGACGCCTGGCTGGCCACCTGGAGCCGTGCGGACGCCGCGGTGACCCTGCCGGTCGACCCGGTGGAGTTCGCCGCGTCCCTGGCCTCGCTCCTGCGCCGCAAGGCCCTGCTCGGCGCCTGAGGGCCCGGACTGCGGGCCGCCGCGGCGGCTGAGGGCCGCCTGGGGCCCCGCATGCCGCTTCCCGCGCCCTCCACGGGGCGCGGGACCGCGGCTGCGGCTCACACGGACTCGGGACGCAGGCGCGCCTTCTCCGCCACCGGCGGGCCGTCGGGGGTACCGCCGACCAGGGCACTGCCGCTGCGCCAGTTCGCCCAGGAGACGTTCCAGTCGCCGAAACCGTTGTCGAACGCGGCCATCTGGGCCCCGTTGGAGTTGACGACCTTCACGATGTCGCCCACACGCACGTGGTTGAAGAACCACGCCGCGTTGCTGGTGCTCATGCCCGTGCAGCCGTGGCTGACGTTGGCGTACCCCTGGGAGCCCACGGACCAGGGCGCCGCGTGCACGTACTCCCCGCTCCAGGTGACCCGGGTCGCGTAGTACACGGGCAGGTCGTAGGAGTCGGAGGAACCCTCGGCGATACCGACGGTGGTACCGCGCATCCGTACGACGTACTCCTTGCTCAGCACCACCTTGACGCCGTTGCGCGTCTCGAAGCCGGGCTTGCCGGTGGTGATGGGGATCTTGTTGATCACCGCGCCGTTCTCGTACACCGTCATGACGTGCGTGCCGGCGTCCGTGAGGGCGACGAGCTGGTCTCCGGTGGTGAGCGTCAGCGGCTTCGCGTCGCCGCCCCAGAGCCCCGCACCGACCTTGACGCCCTTGAGGTTGCTGTGCGCCTGGATGGTGGCGTGGGCGGGCCAGTACTCCTTGGGGCGGTAGTGCAGGGTCTTGTCGTCCACCCAGTGCCAGGCGCCCTCCGTCGCGGGCGTCGAGTCCACCCGCAGGGCTCGCTCGACGATCGTGCGGGCGGCCTTGTCCTTGACGGGGGCGCTGAGTTGGGCGGTGACAGGCTGTCCGACGCCGTACTCGCCGGCGTCGGGCCCGAAGGTGACACCGAGTGTCTTCTTGGCCTTGGGCGTGGTGGTGTCGAAGCCGATGGACTTACGGCCCTGGGCGCCGTCCTCGTCCTCCGTGCTCACCTGCACCGTGTAGTGGGCCCCGGCGGCCAGGGCCGAGGTGCTGTGCCATCGGGTGCCGTCGGCGGCCAGCTCACCCGACACGTAGCGGCCCGTCGCGTCCGTGGCGGTCACATCGGTGATGCGCTCGTCGTCATCGTTGACGGTGATCTCGAGTGGCTTGTCCGGGTCCACCTTGCTGCTGTCGCCTTCGACCGGGCCCTTGAAGGAGATCAGGCCCGCCGCGTCGTACGGCTTGGCCGCCAGTGGATGACTGTCTGAGCCGCAGGCGGTGGTGGCCGCGCCGAAGGCAACCACCAGCGTGGCGCAGCTGACGACCGTGCGGATTCGCGGTACGTGGTTCATGAGCTCACGCTATGAACGGCCGGCCGCGACGGCACGGCGGGTGAGCCGACCGGGGGACATCGGGCGCGACACGCAGAGAGCCCGGACCCTCCTGACGGAGTGTCCGGGCTCTTTGGTGTAAAGGGTGTCCCGCGCGTGGCACGGGCCGCTGGGTCCTACTGGGTGCGGTCCTGACCGTGGTAGAACTCGAAGACCCAGCCCCACAGGCCGATCAGGATGAGCGGGGCCGAGAAGTACAGCAGCCACCAGCCGAAGACGACGCCCATGAAGGCGAGCGCGCCGCCGATGCCGAGCGAGAGCGGCTGCCAGCTGTGCGGGGCGAAGAACCCCACCTCACCGGCCTCGTCCGCGACGTCGGCCTCCTTGTTGTCCTGCGCCAGCTGGTCGACCCGCCGGGCCGTGAAGGCCAGGTAGTAGCCGATCATGACGCTCAGGCCGAAGCCCAGGAAGAGCGCCGTGGTGCCGGCCGGCTCCTTCGACCAGAGGCCGTAGACGATGGCCATGATCAGGATGAAGAGGGCCAGCCAGAGGAACATCTTGCCTTGGACCTTCACTTGCCGGCCTCCTTTCCGCCGGCCAGGGCCGCCGAGCCGTGACCGGCGTTCTCGAGCTGGTCGAGAGCGGCGATCTCCGGGTGGTGCAGGTCGAACGCCGGGGATTCACTGCGGATCCGCGGCAGGGTGAGGAAGTTGTGGCGCGGCGGCGGGCAGGAGGTGGCCCACTCGAGCGAACGGCCGTAACCCCACGGGTCGTCGACCTCGACCTTCTTGCCGTACTTGGCGGTCTTCCACACGTTGTAGAGGAACGGCAGGATCGACAGGCCCAGCAGGAACGAGGAGATCGTCGAGACCGTGTTCAGGGCGGTGAAGCCGTCGGCCGCGAGGTAGTCCGCGTAACGGCGCGGCATGCCCTCGGCGCCCAGCCAGTGCTGGACCAGGAACGTGCCGTGGAAGCCCACGAACAGCGTCCAGAAGGTGATCTTGCCGAGCCGCTCGTCGAGCATCTTGCCCGTCATCTTCGGCCACCAGAAGTGGAAGCCGGAGAACATCGCGAACACCACGGTGCCGAAGACCACGTAGTGGAAGTGCGCCACCACGAAGTACGAGTCGGAGACGTGGAAGTCCATCGGCGGCGAGGCCAGGATGACGCCCGTCAGTCCACCGAAGGTGAACGTGATGAGGAAGCCGGTGGCCCAGAGCATCGGTGTCTCGAAGGACAGTGAGCCCTTCCACATCGTTCCGATCCAGTTGAAGAACTTCACGCCTGTCGGTACGGCGATGAGGAACGTCATGAAGGAGAAGAACGGGAGCAGCACGCCACCGGTGACGTACATGTGGTGCGCCCACACGGTCACGGACAGACCCGCGATCGCGATGGTCGCGCCGATCAGGCCCATGTAACCGAACATCGGCTTGCGCGAGAACACCGGGATGACCTCGGAAATGATTCCGAAGAAGGGCAGCGCGATGATGTACACCTCTGGATGGCCGAAGAACCAGAAGAGGTGTTGCCACAGCAGCGCTCCGCCGTTCGCCGCATCGAAGACATGTGCCCCGAATTTTCGATCCGCCTCCAGGGCGAACAGGGCCGCCGCCAGGACGGGGAAGGCGAGCAGCACCAGAACCGCGGTGAGCAGCACGTTCCACACGAAGATGGGCATACGGAACATCGTCATGCCGGGAGCGCGCATGCAGATGATCGTGGTGATGAAGTTGACCGCGCCGAGGATCGTGCCGAAGCCGGAGAAGGCCAGACCCATGATCCACATGTCGGCGCCGACACCCGGCGAACGGACCGCGTCCGACAGCGGCGAGTAGGCGAACCAGCCGAAGTCGGCCGCGCCCTGCGGGGTGAGGAAGCCGCCGACCGCGATCGTCGAGCCGAAGAGGTACAGCCAGTACGCGAACATGTTCAGCCGCGGGAACGCCACGTCGGGCGCGCCGATCTGCAGCGGCATGATCCAGTTCGTGAAGCCGGCGAACAGCGGCGTCGCGAACATCAGCAGCATGATCGTGCCGTGCATCGTGAACGCCTGGTTGAACTGCTCGTTCGACATGATCTGCAGACCGGGCCGCGCCAGCTCGGCGCGCATGAGCAGCGCCATGACGCCGCCGATGCAGAAGAAGGCGAACGACGTCACCAGATAGAGCGTGCCGATCGTCTTGTGGTCAGTGGTGGTGAGCCACTTGATCACGACGTTGCCCGGCTGCTTGCGCCGCACCGGCAGCTCGTTCTCGTACGAGTCGTCGGCGTCCGCGGCACCCTGGGGTTCGTTGAGGATGCTCACAGGTTGTTCGTCTCCCGGTTCTTCTCGTGGCCCGTCTGCTCAATGCCGGCCGGGATGTAACCGGTCTGCCCCTCTGCCGCGAGCTGCTTGAGGTGAGCCTCGTAGCGCTCGGGCGAGACGACCTTCACGTTGAAGAGCATCCGGGAGTGGTCGACGCCGCACAGTTCGGCGCACTTGCCCAGGTAGGTGCCCTCCCTGTTGGGGGTCACCTGGAAGGAGTTGGTGTGGCCCGGGATGACGTCCTGCTTCATGAGGAACGGCACCACCCAGAAGGAGTGGATGACGTCACGCGAAGTGAGGACGAAGCGGACCGTCTTGCCCTTGGGGAGCCAGAGGGTCGGACCGGGGTTGTGCGTCTGCGGGTTCCGCTCACTCGGAGTGCCGGCCTCGTAGACACCGCCGGCGTTCGCCGGGAAGTCCGTCTTGAACCGGTCCGGAATGGCGTCCAGGTTCTTGTCGGTCTTCGCGTCACCGGTGACACCGGGGACGTTCTCGATGTAGTTGAAGCCCCAGCTCCACTGGTAGCCGACCACGTTGACCGTGAGGTCGGGCTTCTTGTCGAGGCTGAGCAGCTTCGTCTCGTCGCGGGCGGTGAAGTAGAACAGCACCGAGACGATGATGAGCGGGACCACCGTGTACAACGCCTCGATGGGCATGTTGTACCGGGTCTGCGGGGGAACTTCGACCTTGGTGCGGCTGCGCCGATGGAAGACGACGCTCCACAGGATCAGACCCCAGACCAGCACGCCCGTGGCGAGCGCGGCCGCCCACGAGCCCTGCCAGAGGGAGAGGATCCGCGGAGCCTCCTCCGTGACCGGGGTGGGCATACCAAGGCGGGGAAAGTCCTTGTATGTGCAACCGGTGGCGGTCACCAGGACCAGGCCCGCAGTCATTGCCTGCAGCAGCTTCCGCCGCATCGGGCGCCGCGGCGAGCGGTCGGAGCCGTTGGGACTCACGTAGCGCCTTCCCGAGAGTCTCGCCCGCGCTGGTTGGCTACGGCCCTTCTCGCTGGTCGCTCGCCGCCCTGGCACACGGGCAGGGGTTTGGATGTTTATGCGGACCAAACCCTACTGGACGCTATTTGAGGTCGCGCGGGGAGGGTGCCCAACGCGCCGCCGGGTCAGCCGAAGGGGGTGGGTTGCCCTGCTCCGGGCTACTTCTGACGGTGGTTCGGGCGCCCAGGAGCTCGGGACACGGGACATCCCGGCGGCCGCGGGTCCGCTGCGGCTCGTCGCGCCGTTCCTCGCGCCCCCCTCGGGGCGCCGCCCTGACCGGGGCTTTAGCGTGGGGGTGTGGCCTACTTCGATGCTGCTTCCGCCGCTCCTCTCCATCCCGTAGCCCGACAGGCCCTGCAGGCCTCGCTCGACGAGGGCTGGGCCGACCCGGCCCGGCTCTACCGCGAGGGACGACGGGCCCGGCTTCTGCTCGACGCGGCCCGCGAGGCGGCCGCCGACGCGGTGGGCTGCCGCCCGGACGAACTGGTCTTCACCAGCTCCGGCACCCGCGCGGTGCACTCCGGCATCGAGGGCGCGCTGGCGGGCCGTCGACGGGTCGGACGCCACCTGATCGTGTCAGCCGTCGAACATTCGTCGGTACTCCATTCGGCGGAGGTCCACGAGACGGCGGGCGGCACGGTGACCCGCGTCCCGGTCGACCGCGCGGGCGCGGTGTCCCCTTCCGCGTACGCCGACGCCCTGCGCCCCGACACCGCGCTCGCCTGCCTGCAGTCCGCCAACCACGAGGTGGGTACGGAGCAGCCGGTGGCGGCGGTCGCACAGGCGTGCAGGGCGGCGGGGGTGCCGCTGCTGGTGGACGCGGCGCAGTCGCTGGGCTGGGGGCGGATCGAGGGCGACTGGTCCCTGTTGACGGCAAGCGCCCACAAATGGGGCGGCCCTTCGGGGGTCGGACTCCTCGTCGTACGCAAGGGAGTGCGGTTCGCCCCTCAAGGGCCGCTGGACGAACGGGAGTCGGGGCGGGCGGCCGGCTTCGAGAACATCCCGGCCGTGGTGGCCGCGGCGGCCGCGCTGCGTGCCGTGCGCGCGCAGGCCGCCGTGGAGGCGGCGCGGCTGCGGGAACTGACGGACCGGATCCGGGCGCGGGTCCCGGAACTGGTCCCGGACGTGGAGGTGGTCGGCGACCCGGTCGGCCGGCTGCCGGGGGTCGTCACCTTCTCCTGTCTCTACGTCGACGGGGAGTCGCTCCTGCACGAACTGGACCGGGCGGGCTTCTCGGTCTCCTCGGGTTCGTCGTGCACGAGCAGCACGCTCACCCCCAGCCATGTCCTGAAGGCGATGGGCGTACTCAGTGAGGGCAACGTCCGGGTGTCGCTGCCGCCGGGCACGCCGTCCGAGGACGTGGACCGGTTCCTGTCGGTCCTTCCGGCGGCGGTCTCCGCGGTGCGCGAGAAGCTCGGCGCTCCGACGGCCCCCCGGACGGCGTCCGCCCCCTCCGGGTCCCTCGTCCTGGACGCCCTCGGCAAGCTCTGTCCGATCCCGGTCATCGAACTGGCCGGGGTCATCGGCGACGTGCCCCTGGGCGGCACCGTCCGCGTCCTGGCGGACGACGAGGCGGCCCGCCTGGACATCCCTGCGTGGTGCGAGATGCGGGGTCAGGAGTACGTCGGGGAGGAGCCGGCGGACCAGGGCTCGGTGTACGTGGTCCGCCGGGTGTCCTGACCCGCTGCGGGGTGGCGCCCGCCTAGACCAGGTGGGCCCTGACCTCCAGGGCCGCGTCGTCGCCGTACGCCTTGGTGAACCGGTCCATGAAGTGGGCGCGGCGCAGCTGGTACTCCTGGGTGCCGACCGTCTCGATCACCAGGGTGGCGAGCATGCAGCCGACCTGGGCGGCGCGCTCCAGGGAGACGCCCCAGGCGAGCCCGGACAGGAAGCCGGCCCGGAACGCGTCACCGACGCCCGTCGGGTCGGCCTTGCGCTCCTCGTCCGGGCAGCCGACCTCCACCGGCTCCTCGCCGACGCGCTCGATGCGCACGCCCCGCGCGCCGAGGGTGGTCACCCGGTGGCCGACCTTGGAGAGGATCTCGGAGTCGCTCCAGCCGGTCTTGGACTCGATGAGCCCCTTCTCGTACTCGTTGGAGAAGAGGTAGGTCGCCCCGTCCAGCAGTATCCGGATCTCGTCGCCGTTCATCCGGGCGATCTGCTGCGAGAAGTCGGCCGCGAAGGGGATGGAGCGGGTCCTGCACTCCTCGGTGTGCCGCAGCATCGCCTCGGGGTCGTCCGCCCCGATGAGGACGAGGTCGAGACCGTCGACCCGGTCCGCGACCGCCTTCAGCTCGATCAGCCGGGCCTCGCTCATCGCGCCCGTGTAGAAGGAGCCGATCTGGTTGTGGTCGGCGTCCGTGGTGCACACAAAGCGCGCGGTGTGCAGCACCTCGGAGATCCGCACGGAGCCGGTGTCGACGCCGTGGCGGTCCAGCCACGCACGGTATTCGTCGAAGTCGGAGCCCGCGGCCCCGACCAGGATCGGCCTGGTGCCCAGCTGACCCATACCGAAGGCGATGTTCGCGCCGACGCCGCCCCTGCGCACGTCGAGGTTGTCGACGAGGAAGGACAGGGAGACCGTGTGCAGCTGGTCCGCGACCAGCTGGTCGGCGAAACGGCCGGGGAAGGTCATGAGGTGGTCGGTGGCGATGGAGCCGGTGACTGCGATACGCACGGCGAGGACACGCTCCTGCGAAGGGAGAGGATTGACAGTTCACGCTACCCGGTCGGCGCCCGACCTCTGAAGCGGTCAAAACTACCCGATAGTAGGTCTTTCTTCGTAACGCTCCCGGTGCATACGGTTCCGTTATGACGAACCTCAAGGTCCACGGCTCAGCTCCGCTCGACCTCGAAGGCGGCCTGGCGTCACTGCGTGACGACTGCGCCCGGACCGCCCGGCGCTGGGCGGCGCCGGCCCCGGTCACCGTCCCGCCCGTGTCCCCGTCCCGCATCCACGGGGTGCGGGTGCCTCCCGCCTCGGCCCGCCTGCTGGACGCGATGTCCGACTACGGCGACTGACCCCGTATTTCGCGCGGCGTCCGCGAGGGTGTCGTGCGCGGGCGGCCGGACAGCGCCCGCGGGGAACCGTGCGCTCCCCCGCTGCGTCCCATCGCCGTCCCCCGTAAAGGGGATGCGGTGTACGACCCTTCAGCGCCCGCTCCGGGAATCCCGGACCGGGCCGGGCCGTCGAGGACAGCAGTGGAGCCGAAGGAGCGATGCGGTGAGCACCGAGCGACCCGACCACGAAGCGACCGACCCCGCCGAGGACGGTGCCGGGACGGCGAAGCCACGCCGTCGGCATTCCCGGGTGGCCGTCGCCTCGGTCGCGGCCGCCGTTCTGCTCGTCGGGGGCGGCGGGGCGTACCTGGCCACCACCGCCTTCGACGGCGGCGGACACAGCGGCTCCGAGTCCCCCGGCGGCGACGGCACTCCCCCGCCACTCGCCCTCGACGGTGCCACCGGAGGCGCCGGCACGGGCGGTGTCGCGCCCGGTGAGCCCAACCCCTACGGCACGGTCTACCGCGCGGACGGCAAGCTGCCCGACGGCCCGGACTCCGCGCCGGTCTACGCGGCGAGGGGTACGGTCACCGCGGCCGAGGTGACCCGCCTCGCCGAGGCCCTGGGGCTCACCGGCACCCCGCGGCTGGTCGGCGACACCTGGCAGGCCGGCCAGGCCGGGGACGGCTCCGGCCCGAGTCTCCAGGTGAACCGGCAGGCCCCCGGCACCTGGACGTTCAGCCGCTACGCGCCCGGCACCGACAACTGCAAGGGCGCCGTGTGCACCAGCGACCCCGGCTCGCCGAGCAGTCACGCGGTGGGCGAGGCCGCCGCGAAGAAGGCCGCCGCCCCCGTGCTGAAGGCACTCGGCGAGGACGACGCGAAGCTCGACGCGAGCACGCTCATGGGCGCCGTACGGGTGGTGAACGCGGACCCCGAGGTCGGCGGCCTGCCCACCTCCGGCTGGACCACCGGCGTCCAGGTCGACAAGGAAGGCCAGGTCGTGGGCGGCAACGGCCTGCTGAAGGCGCCGGAGCGCGGGGACACGTACCCCGTCCTCAGCGCGCGCCGGACGCTGGATCTGATGAACGCCTCCGGATCCGCCCCGGGTGGTGCGCGCAACGGGCCCGGCGGCTGCGCGAGCGCGGTGCCGCTGAAGGACCGGGACGAGTCGCCGTGCGCCGCGTCGACCGCGCTGCCGCGGCGGGAGTCGGTGAACGTCGAGAAGGCCGCCTTCGGGCTGGCGTCGCACTTCGTGGACGGGCACCAGACGCTGGTGCCGTCCTGGCTGTTCGAGGTGCGGCCGAAGGGGGCCTCCGCCCGCCTCACCGTGACGCATCCGGCCGTCGACCCGAAGTACCTGGCCGCGCCGCAGACCCCCGGGGCGCCGGCCCTGACGCCGAGCCCTCGGCCGACCGGCGAGTCGGCGTCCCGTGACGTCACGGTGCAGGGGTACACCGCCGACGGCAGGGATCTGACGGTGAGCTTCACCGGCGGGGTGTGCGCCGACTACTCCGTCTCGGCGAGCGGGAGCGCGGACAAGGTGACGGTCGAGGTCACCGAGACCCCGTGGCAGGGCAAGGTCTGCATCCTGATCGCCAAGGTCTACGAGAAGACGGTGCGCCTGGAGGAGCCGCTCGGCGACCGGAAGGTCGTGGGGTCGGACGGCGGGGAGATCCGGGAGGGGAGGACACCGGGCGCTTCGACCACCATGCCGACGGAACCGACGACGCCGAGGGTGCCGAAGGTGCCGCACACCCTGGAGCCGCTGGTGCGGTAGCGAGAACGGCCCGCTCGGGTGCGGGCACACAGACGCGAAGGCGGCGTCCCCGTCGGTGGGGACGCCGCCTTCGTACGTGTCCAGCGCTCGGCCTGGCCCCCGGCGAAGGGGCCGGGGGCCTAGCTGAAGGAGTCGCCGCAGGCGCAGGAGCCCGTCGCGTTCGGGTTGTCGATCGTGAAGCCCTGCTTCTCGATGGTGTCCACGAAGTCGATCGAGGCGCCGCCCAGGTACGGGGCGCTCATGCGGTCGGTGACGACCTTGACGCCGCCGAAGTCCTTGACGACATCGCCGTCGAGGGAGCGCTCGTCGAAGAAGAGCTGGTAGCGCAGGCCGGAGCAGCCGCCGGGCTGAACGGCGACACGCAGTGCCAGATCGTCGCGGCCTTCCTGGTCGAGCAGGGCCTTGACCTTGCCCGCGGCGGCGTCGGACAGCATGATGCCGTCGCTCACGGTGGTGGTCTCGTCCGATACGGACATCTGCTTCTCTCCCGGGTTGTTCGGAGACTGCTTGCCGACGATTGCAACCGCCGGGGCCGCGGATTCATTCCGGGCCGAGAGTCTGTCTTCTGTCTCTCTCTTCCCTCTCATGCTCGCACACGGGCGAGAACGCGCCCAGCGGCCTGTGGACGAGTCAGGGATTCTCATCACATGGTCACGACGGACATCGTCAACATGACGTGAAGCGGTTATGATAGATAGCGTCATTTAGACGAAAAGGCTTGTCCCGCATGTCCCGCCGGGTCGTTCGTGACCCGGCGAGCCGCAGAACAGAAAGGGTGCGTGTCGTGACCACCGCCCAGACCCAGGAGCTCGACGTACAGCCGACGCCCCTCGCCCTGCTGTTGCTCGGCCGTGAGGCCGACCCGAGGAGCGAGCGCGGCGTCGAGTGCCCCGGCGACCTGCCCTCGCCGTCCGACCCGGACCTGGTGGAACGCGCACGAGCGGCCAAGGAGAAGCTCGGCGACAAGGTCTTCGTGCTCGGCCACCACTACCAGCGCGACGAGGTCATCCAGTTCGCGGACGTCACCGGCGACTCCTTCAAGCTCGCCCGGGACGCGGCCGCGCGCCCCGAGGCCGAGTACATCGTCTTCTGCGGTGTGCACTTCATGGCGGAGTCCGCGGACATCCTCACCTCCGACGACCAGAAGGTGGTCCTCCCCGACCTCGCCGCCGGCTGCTCCATGGCCGACATGGCCACGGCCGAGCAGGTCGCCGAGTGCTGGGACGTGCTGACCGAGGCCGGGGTGGCCGGCCAGGTCGTCCCCGTCTCGTACATGAACTCGTCCGCCGACATCAAGGCGTTCACCGGCAGGCACGGCGGCACGATCTGCACGTCGTCGAACGCCCAGCGGGCCCTGGAGTGGGCCTTCGAGCAGGGCGAGAAGGTCCTCTTCCTCCCCGACCAGCACCTCGGCCGCAACACCGCCGTCCGCGACATGGGGATGTCCCTGGAGGACTGCGTCCTCTACAACCCCCACAAGCCGAACGGCGGCCTGACCGCGCAGCAGCTGCGCGACGCGAAGATGATCCTGTGGCGCGGCCACTGCTCGGTGCACGGCCGCTTCAGCCTGGACTCGGTGAACGACGTGCGCGAGCGCGTCCCCGGCGTGAACGTGCTCGTCCACCCGGAGTGCAAGCACGAGGTCGTCGAGGCGGCGGACTACGTCGGCTCCACGGAGTACATCATCAAGGCCCTGGAGGCGGCTCCGGCCGGCTCGAAGTGGGCGATCGGCACGGAGCTGAATCTCGTACGGCGGCTCGCGAACCGTTTCGCCCCCGAGGGCAAGGAGATCGTCTTCCTCGACAAGACGGTCTGCTTCTGCTCGACCATGAACCGCATCGACCTGCCGCACCTGGTGTGGACCCTGGAGTCGCTGGCCGAGGGCAACCTGGTCAACCGCATCGAGGTGGACCGGGAGACGGAACGGTTCGCCAAGCTGGCGCTGGAGCGGATGCTGGCGCTGCCGTAACCGCGAACGGCGCGGGCCCGTCCGACACCATCGGTGTCGGACGGGCCCGCGCCGTTTCGGTACCCCGGGCACCACGGGGACCCAGGGACTCAGGTCGTCAGACCTTCGCCGGTTCCGGCTCGTCGTCCGGGACGGACGGCGTCCGCGGCGGGGACCCGGCCTTCTTCAGCCGCTTCTGCGCCTTCTTCCCCGCCCGCCGCTCCTTGCGGAGTTCGAGCATCGCGTAGAGCGTCGGGACCAGCAGGAGCGTCAGCAGGGTCGAGCTGATCAGGCCGCCGATGACGACCACCGCCAGCGGCTGGGCGATGAAGCCGCCCTCACCCGTGACGCCGAGAGCCATCGGGAGCAGGGCGAAGATCGTCGCCAGGGCCGTCATGAGGATCGGGCGGAGACGGTGACGGCCACCCTCCACCACGGCCTCGACCACTCCGTAGCCCTGTCCGCGGTACTGGTTGATCAGGTCGATCAGCACGATCGCGTTCGTCACCACGATGCCGATGAGCATCAGCATGCCGATCATCGCCGGGACACCCATCGGGGTACCGGTGACGACCAGCAGGCCGATCGCGCCCGTCGCCGCGAACGGGATCGAGACGAGCAGGATCAGCGGCTGCACCAGGGAGCGGAAGGTCGCGACCAGCAGCATGAAGACGATCGCGATCGCCGCCAGCATCGCCAGGCCGAGGTTCTTGAACGCGTCGTCCTGGTTCTGCGAGACCCCGCCGATCTCGGCGGTCGCCCCGGCCGGGAGCTTGAGCGCCTTCAGCTTCGTGGTGAGGGCCGAGCTGACCGCGCCCGTGTTGTCCCCGGTCGGCTTCGCCGTGATCGTGGCGGCCCGCCGGCCGTCGATCCGGGTCATCGAGACCGGGCCGTCGACCAGCTTCACGTCCGCGATGTCACCGAGCTTCACCGCGCCGAGACGCAGGTCCCTGAGCCCGGCCAGCGACTCGGCCGGCTTCGCCGACCTGATGACGACGTCCCGCTCGCTGTCGTCCAGGATCGCCTTGCCGCTGGTGGTGCCGCGCACCGCCTCGGCGACGGCACCGCCGAGCGTGGCGTCGTCGAACCCGGCCGCCGCGGCCTTGGAGTTGGCCTTGACCGAGATGCGCGGCACGCTCTGCGCCAGGTCGCTGGTCACGTCCGTCACGTCGTCGAGCTTCGCGACCTCGGCCCGCACCCGCTCCGCCGCCTCGCGCAGGACGCCCGCGTCGGCCGCCTTCACGACCACGCTGAGGTCCTGGTTGCCGAAGCCGTCGCCGGCCGCGACCGTCGTCGTACCGATGCCGGAGAGCTTGCCGAGTCCGTCCTCGATGCGGTTCTGGACGTCGGCGGCGGACGCCGAGTCCTCCAGCATGACCTGGTAGGAGGCCTGGTTGGTGTCCGTACCGCCACCGAACGCGGCCATGAACCCGGACGAGCCGACCGTGACCTGGTAGTCCTTGACGCCCTTGACGCCGCCGAGCATCCGCTCGACCTTCTTCGCCTGCGTGTCGGTCGCCGCCAGGCTGGTGCCCGGCTTCAGTTCCTGCTTGAGGGTGAGCACCTTCTGCTCGCCCTGGTCGAAGAAGTTCGTCTTCAGCAGTGGCGCCATGCCGAAGGTGCCGACCAGGACGACCGCCGCGAGCGCCACGCTGGTCAGACGGCGGCGGGTGGCGAAGCGCAGGACGGGGACGTAGAAGCGCTGCAGACGGCTGCGGGCCTCCTTCTCCTCGGCCGTGCGGCGTGCCTCGTCGGCGTCCGCCGGCATGTCCTTCGGGGGCCGCAGGAACCAGTACGACAGAACCGGGACGACCGTCAGGGAGACGATGAGGGACGCCAGCAGCGCCGCCGTGACCGTCAGGCTGAAGGAGCCGAACAGCTCGCCCACCATGCCGCCGGTGAGGCCGATGGGCAGGAAGACGGCGACCGTGGTGAGGGTCGAGGACGTGACCGCGCCCGCCACCTCGCGGACCGCCTTGAGGATGGCCTCCTCGCGCTCCTCGCCGTAGCCGAGGTGCCGCTTGATGTTCTCCAGGACGACGATCGAGTCGTCGACGACCCGGCCGATCGCGATGGTGAGCGCGCCGAGCGTGAGCATGTTGAGCGACAGGTCACGGGTCCAGAGCACGATCAGCGCCAGCACCACCGACAGCGGGATGGACACCGCGGTGACGAGCGTCGAGCGGATCGACGCCAGGAAGACCAGGATGACCAGGACCGCGAAGAGCAGGCCCAGCCCGCCCTCGGTGGTCAGACCCTTGATCGACTTGGACACGGCCGGGCCCTGGTCGCTGACGACGGTGATCGTCGACCCGGTGCCCAGGTCCTTGCGCATGCCGGGCAGCTTGTCCTTGACGGCGTCGGAGATGGCGACCGCGCTGCCGTCGTGGTCCATGGTGACGTTCACGGCGAGGCTCGGCCGGCCGTCCGTGCGGGTGAGGGAGTCGGCCTTCGACGGCTCCTGCTCGACCTTCGCGACGGAGGAGAGGCGCACGGGCTTCTTGCCCTGGCCGCCCGTGACCATCAGGTCCTGGATCTGCCGCAGCGAGGTGAAGCCGCCGCCGACCTGGACGGTCCGGTTGTTGCCGTCCTCGTCGAAGGAGCCGGCCGGGACGGTCGCGCCGCCCGCCTGCAGCGCCTGGCCGAGAGCGGCGGGGGTGAGCCCGGCGTCCGCCATCCTTCCGTCGTCCGGCACCACGGTGACCTGGAGGTCCCGCACGCCGTCCACCGTCACCTGGCCGACGCCGTCGATGCTCTTGAGGTCCGGCACGACCGTGCGGTCGAGCTGGTCGGACAGGGCCTGCTGGTCCTTGTCGGACGTGACGGCGAGCACCACGGTCGGGATGTCGTCGGTCGAACCCGCGATGACCTGCGGGTCGACGGCGTCCGGGAGCTGGACGCGGGCACGGTTGACGGCCTGCTGGACGTCGGCGACGAGCTGCTTGGTGTTGTTGCCGTAGTCGAAGGACGCCCTGATCACGGCGTTGCCCTCGCCGGCGGTGGAGGTGACACCGGTGATGCCGTCGACGCCTTCGAGACTGTCCTCGATGGGCTCGACGACCTGCTTCTCGACCACATCGGGGGACGCACCCTGGTACGGCGCGAGCACGGACACCATGGGCAGTTCGATGGTGGGCAGCAGCTGCTGCTTGAGCTGGGGGATCGCGATCGCTCCGAACGCGAGCGCGACGATCGACATCAGCCCGATGAGGGCCCGTTGCGCGAGGCTGAATCTGGACAGCCAGGACATGGGTGGGGGGTCTCTCTTCCGTGGCGTGAGTGAGTGTGCGTGGTGAGTGGCGTGGTCGGCTTGGACGACAGGGGACGGCAGCGGGGACGGCAGGGATGACGGCCGGGTGGCGGGAGAGCGCGCACGTGTCCCGACGGGCCGGGGCGGCGGCCGCGCCGCACGGGTGAGCGCTCTCCTGCCACCATGAGCCATCGGCCGGCGGTGATCCGTCGCCCCTGGGTCTATTTCCTTATGGGGAACCTACTGCGGGCGCAGTACGGCCCGGTGAAGTTCACTCCACCCTTGGACGTACCAGTCCCGACTCGTACGCGATGACGACGAGTTGCGCCCGGTCGCGGGCGCCGAGTTTCGCCATGGCCCGGTTGACGTGTGTCTTCACCGTCAGCGGGCTGACCTCCAGCCGCTCGGCGATCTCGTCGTTGGAGTGGCCCCCCGCGACCTGGACGAGCACCTCGCGCTCGCGCCCGGTGAGCGCGTTCAGCCGCTCCGTGCGGCCCGGGTCGCGCCCCTCGTCCGCGCCGTCGCCCTGCGCGAGGAACTTGGCGATCAGTCCCTTGGTCGCCGCCGGGGAGAGCAGCGCCTCGCCGCCCGCCGCGATCCGGATGGCGTTCAGCAGCTCGTCCGGCTCGGCGCCCTTGCCGAGGAACCCGGAGGCCCCGGCCCGCAGCGACTGGACCACGTACTCGTCGACCTCGAAGGTCGTCAGCATGACCACCCGCACCTGCGCGAGCCCGGGATCCGCGCTGATCAGCCGGGTGGCGGCGAGCCCGTCGGTCCCCGGCATGCGGATGTCCATCAGCACCACGTCGGCGCGCGTCTCCCTGGCCAGCCGCACCGCCTCGGCGCCGTCGGACGCCTCCCCCACGACCTCCATGTCGGACTCCGAGTCGACGAGGACGCGGAACGCGCTGCGCAGCAGCGCCTGGTCGTCGGCGAGCAGGACACGGATGGTCATGCGGGGTCCCCCAGGGCAGGCGTGCGGGTCTTGACCGGAAGGATCGCATGGACGCGGAAGCCGCCTCCGTACCGGGGACCGGCGGAGCAGGTCCCGCCGAGCGCGCCGACCCGCTCGCGCATCCCGAGCAGCCCGTGGCCGCCGCCCTCCTCCGGGCCGTCGTCGTGTCCGGGCCCGTTGTCGAGGACGGTCACCTCCACGTTCGGGCCCACGCGTACGACGCTGACCTCGGCCTTCGCCTCGGGGCCCGCGTGCTTCCGCACGTTGGTGAGGGCTTCCTGGATGACCCGGTAGGCGGCGAGGTCGACCGCCGCGGGGAGGGTGGTGCCGTGGTCGGCGCGCGCCACCTCGACGGGGAGTCCCGCGTTGCGGAAGGTGTCGGCGAGTTCGTCGAGGCGGGCGAGGCCGGGGGCCGGCTCGGTGGGGGCCTCGGGGTCGCCGGACTGGCGCAGCAGGCCGACGGTGGCGCGCAGTTCGTTGAGGGCGGAACGGCTGGCCTCCCGTACGTGGGACAGCGCCTCCTTGGCCTGGTCCGGGCGCTTGTCCATCACATGCGCGGCGACTCCGGCCTGCACGTTGACCAGGGCGATGTGGTGGGCGACGACGTCGTGCAGATCGCGGGCGATGCGCAGCCGTTCCTCGGCGACGCGGCGCCTGGCCTCCTCCTCGCGGGTGCGTTCCGCGCGTTCGGCGCGTTCGCGGATGGCGTGGACGAAGGCGCGGCGGCTGCGGACGGCGTCGCCCGCGGCGGCGGCCATGCCCGTCCAGGCGAAGATGCCGAGGTTCTCCTGGGCGTACCAGGGCAGCGGGCCGGCGAGCATGGCGCAGGCGGTGAGCACGGTCATCGTGAGCAGGCCGACCCGCCAGGTGGTGGGGCGGTCCGTGGCCGACGCGACGGTGTAGAGGGCGACGACGGCGGACATCACGACCGGGGTACGGGGGTCGCTCGCGACCAGTTCCACGACGGAGAGCGCGCCGGTGGCGGCGAGGACCGGGAGGGGGGCGCGGCGGCGGAACACCAGGGCGGCCGCGCCGAGCACCATCAGGGTCAGGCTGAGGGCGCTGGGGGTGCGGGCGCCCCAGTCCGCTCCGTGACCGCCGTGCGGGTCCACGAAGGAGCTGGCCATCATGGTCACGAGTACGCCGGTCGCCAGGGCGGCGTCCAGGGCCATCGGGTGCGCGCGGAGTCTGCACCTCGTGCGCTCTAGGGTGCTCACTTCGTTCACGGTACGGGGACCTTGCGGGGGGCGGAACGCGTGCTGCCCGACCCGGGGTTTCCCGTCCCCGGAGTCGGTACCGGGGGCCGCCGCCCCCCAGACCCCCCCCATCGGCCTGAACGGCCTCGTCCTCAAACGCCGGACGGGCTGAGGACATGCCCCCGCCCGGGACCGTCAGCTCACCCCCAGATCCCCGGCTCACCCCCAGATCCCGGCCCAGGCCCGCACCTCCACCCCGTCCCGCGATCGAGGACGGGCTTCGGGCGATGCGGGGGTCCAGGGGGCGCTGCGCCACTGGCGGGGGGCTGGGAGCGGAGCCCTCAGGTACGGGGGCGGAGAAACCCTCAGCCGGGGATCAGGCCGTCCCCGTCGAGCATGTCGCGGACCTCCGCGAGCGTGGCGTCCGGGGACGGGAGGATCAGCCCCGAGGGTTCCAGCGCGTCGTCGGGAAGCGGAGCGCCCAGCCGGTGGACCGCGTCGAGAAGCGCGGCGAGGGTGCGCCGGAAGCCGGCCTCGTCACCGCCCTCCACCTCGGCGAGCAGCTCGTCGTCCAGCTTGTTCAGCTCGGTGAGGTGGCCGTCGTCCAGCCTCACCTGCCCCTCCCCCATGATCCGCACGATCATGTCGCCCTCCTAAGGCGTGGGACCCGGTCGGTCACCGCTGCCGCTCCTGCCCGTGCTACTGCTTGTCGAAGCGCGGGGTGTCCTGCGGCTGGGACCGGGTCTGGCCCTCTCCCGTGCCGCCCTCGATCGCCTGCTGCGAGGAACCGCCGGCCAGCTCGGCCTTCATGCGCTGCAGTTCCAGCTCCACATCCGTACCACCGGAGAGCCGGTCCAGCTCGCTCTGGATGTCGTCCTTGGCGAGTCCGGACTGGTCGTCGAGGGCGCCGGAGGCGAGCAGCTCGTCGATGGCACCCGCGCGGGCCTGCAGCTGCGCGGTCTTGTCCTCGGCACGCTGGATGGCCATCCCGACGTCGCCCATCTCCTCGGAGATGCCGGAGAAGGCCTCGCCGATACGGGTCTGCGCCTGGGCCGCGGTGTACGTGGCCTTGATGGTCTCCTTCTTGGTGCGGAAGGCGTCGACCTTGGCCTGCAGACGCTGGGCCGCGAGGGTGAGCTTCTCCTCCTCGCCCTGGAGGGTCTGGTGCTGCGTCTCCAGGTCCGTCACCTGCTGCTGGAGCGCGGCGCGGCGGGAGAGCGCCTCGCGGGCCAGATCCTCCCGGCCGAGCGCGAGCGCCTTGCGGCCCTGGTCCTCCAGCTTGGTGGACTGGTTCTGGAGCTGGTTGAGCTGCAGTTCCAGACGCTTGCGGGAGGTCGCGACGTCGGCGACACCACGGCGTACCTTCTGGAGCAGCTCCAGCTGCTTCTGGTACGAGTAATCGAGGGTTTCGCGCGGGTCCTCGGCCCGGTCAAGGGCCTTGTTCGCCTTCGCGCGGAAGATCATCCCCATACGCTTCATGACACCGCTCATGGGCTTCGCGCGCCCCCTTCTGACGGACTCCAGCTCCAGGTACTGCAACAGAACCCACAGTACGGGCCCTGCATCCATTACCGCACTGTTCGGGGACGGATGCGCTCATCCCCAAGGACGACTGCGTACGGTGCCGCTCCGGCGTAGGGAGTAGGTGGAACCCGGGGTGACCCCCCGCGTCCCTTTCACGTCCCCCCGCGAACAACGTCCCCTGTGTCCCCCTACAGACGTACGGTGTTGCCGGATCGTTCCCCACTCGATCGACGTCCATGCCGCCGCACCCCGTACCCTTGGGTTTTGTGTTCCGTAGCCGTGCCAAGGAAGAGAAGGCCCCCGCCGACAAGGCGCGGGTGACCGACTCCAAGCAGACCCGTGACCCGCAGGCCCCCAAGGGCCGCCCCACGCCCAAGCGCAGTGAGGCCCAGACCCAGCGTCGCAGCGTCGCCCAGACGCCGTCGACGCGCAAGGAGGCCGCCAAGCGCCAGCGCGACGATCGCCGTGTCCAGCTGGAGAAGCAGCGCCAGGCGCTGGCCAGCGGGGACCAGCGCTATCTGCCCGCCCGCGACAAGGGGCAGGTGCGGAAGTTCGCGCGCGACTTCGTGGACTCGCGCTTCTGCATCGCGGAGTTCTTCCTGCCGATGGCCGTGGTCATCCTCGTGCTGAGCATGGTGCGGGTGGGCTCGCTGCAGAACATCGCGCTGCTGTTGTGGCTGGTCGTGATCGTGATGATCGTGGTCGACTCGATCGGCATCGCGATCCGTCTGAAGAAGCAGCTCGCCACGCGCTTCCCGGACCTCCCCAAGAAGGGCGCGGTTCCCTACGCGCTGATGCGTACTCTCCAGATGCGTCGCCTCCGGCTGCCGAAGCCGCAGGTCAAGCGCGGAGAGCGGCCCTGAGCGCGGCATCCTTCTCCGGCGACGCGGCGGATGCCTGGCTGAGCAAGCTGGGCGGGTTGCGTGATGTCGTACGACAGGAGCTGGTGGCCCGGCAGCTCGACGAGCAGATAGCCGGGCGGTTCCCGGTCGGGCAGCGCCTGCGGGTGCTGGACGTCGGGATGGGCCAGGGGACGCAGGCGCTGCGGCTGGCCCGCGCCGGGCACCAGGTGACCGGCCTGGAGCAGGACGGCCGGATGCTCTCCGTCGCCCGCCGCGCGCTGGCCGCCGAGCCCGAGGGCATCCAGGGCCGGGTCCGGCTCATCGAGGGCGACGGCCGGGACACGGGGGTCCACTTCCTGCCCGGCAGTTTCGACGTGGTGCTCTGTCACGGCGTGCTGATGTACGTCGAGGAGCCGGACCCGCTGGTCGCGGGGCTGGCGAGGATGCTGGCCCCGGGCGGGCTGCTCTCGCTGCTGGTGCGCAACGCCGACGCGCTGGCCCTGCGGCCGGGGCTGGCCGGGGACTGGTCGTCGGCACTGGCCGCGTTCGAATCCGACGCGTACGTCAACCGGCTCGGGCTCGCCGTCCGCGCCGACCGGCTGGCCACGCTGACGTCGACGCTGGCGGGGATCGGGGCGCCGTTGCACGCCTGGTACGGCGTGCGGGTCTTCACGGACGGCGCGCCGGACGGGACACCCGTTCCCGAGGACGTGGAGAGTCTGCTGGCCGCGGAGGAGCGGGCCGGACGGACCGATCCCTACCGTCAGGTGGCGGCGCTGCTGCACCTGTGCGGCGTACGGGGCTGAGGGCACGGGCGGGTCGCCGGAGCCGGTTCCGGTGGCCCCGGCGACCTCTACCGGCCTACTCGGGCTCGGCGTGCAGGCTCATCGGCCCGTAGATCTGCGTGCTGTCCTCGAAGAGGAACACCTGGTCGGCGCCGCCCGCCAGGAGGTCCTTCCACACCTCGCCGATCCAGGACTCCGCGTCCCCCTGCGTGGTGAACTCCTCGGGCTCCACCGCGGGTTGGACCTCTGTCCCGTCGGCCTTCTCGAACCGCCACGTCCATGCCGCCATGTACGCCTCCCAGGTATGAGCACACTGCACAGCGGGAGCCCGACAAGATCCGGCTCCCGTCCGAAGCCTAGCCGGGCGCGCAAGACCTGCGGGGACACGGAAAAATCATCTCCGTGGAACTGACTCTGCTCGGCACCGGCGCCCCTGAGGGCCTGCCCCGCCCCGACTGCCCCTGCTCGTCCTGCGCGCTCGCGCTCGGCGAAGACGCGCGGGCGGCCACCGCGCTGCTCGTGGACGGCACGCTGCTGCTCGACCTGACACCCGGCGCGGCGTTCGCGGCCGCGCGCGCCGGGCACACGCTCGGTGGCGTACGGCAGGTACTGCTCTCGCATCCGCACGACGGACCCGCCGTCGAGGTGCCCGCGGGACTGCCCCAGCCCGTGCGGGTTCCTGACGGCAGCGAGTTGACCCTGCTGACCGGGCACCGGGTGCGGGCGGTGCCGATGGACGCGCCGGGCACGGGATACGCGGTGACCGGGCCGGACGGACAGCGGCTGCTCTATCTGCCGCCGGGCGCGGCCCCCGCCGGACTCGACGCCGACGGCGGCTCGTACGCCATGGTGGCGGCCGACGTGGTGGGGCGGCCGGACGCGCTGGCGAAGCTGCGGGCGGTGGGCGCCGTCGGACCCACGACGGACGTGATCGCGGTGCACCTCGACCACGAAGTGCCGCCGGGCCCCGAACTGCGGCGCCGGCTCGCGGCGGCGGGCGCCCGCGCGGTGCCGGACGGGACGACGCTGGACGTGGGCGTCTACGAGGACGTACCGGACGTGCCGCGGCGCACCCTGGTGCTCGGCGGCGCGCGCTCCGGCAAGTCCGTCGAGGCCGAACGGCGGCTGGAGTCCTTCCCCGACGTGCTGTACGTGGCGACGGGCGGCACCCGGGGCGGGGACGACGAGTGGGCGTCGCGGGTGAGCGCGCACCGCGAGCGGCGCCCAGGCTCGTGGCGCACCACCGAGACCTGCGACCTGGTCCCGCTGCTGGCGGAGGAGGGGCCGCCACTCCTCGTCGACTGCCTCTCGCTGTGGCTGACGGACGCGATGGACTCCGTGAACGCCTGGGACGACGCGGAGTGGGCCGGCGGCGGCGAACGCGCGCTGCGCGCCCGGGTCGAGGAGCTCACCGCCGCCGTCCGCGACACCCGCCGCACCCTGGTCGCCGTCTCCAACGAGGTCGGCTCCGGCATCGTCCCGGCCACCTCCTCCGGGCGCCGCTACCGCGACGAACTCGGGCGTCTGAACGCGGGGTTCGGGGCGGAGTGCGAGCACCTGCTGCTGGTGGTGGCGGGGCAGGCGCTGGTCCTGCGGGGCTGATCGCGGTTGCGTCCCGGGCTCATGCCCGTCTGCGGGCGATGATCCGGTACGCGTTCGAGAAGCGGGTGCGCCGGAGGAGGGGGGCGACGGCGTGGTCCAGGACGGAGGCCGAGGCGAGCAGCGGGGCCGACGCCCCGGTCAGGACGGTGTGCAGCCGGCGCCGCAGCGCGGTCGGCGGCGCCGGACGCCAGGGGGCGTCGAGGTCGGGCACGACCCGCCCGAGGGCGAGCGCGAGGGCGCCCGCGAGGTCGTACGGGATGTGCGGTTCGCGGCGGTCCGTCGTGACGATCTCGCAGCCCAGCGACTCCAGTTCGGCCAGCAGGTTGGGCAGCGGCATGAGGTGGAGGTGGCGCGGCTGGCCGTAGGACACCCACCACTTGCCCAGCAGCGCGCCGAACGCGCAGTCGGGGTCGGGGACTTCGACGAGGAGGTGTCCGCCGGGCCGCAGGACCACCAGGGCGGCGCGCAGTTCCTCGCGCGGGTCGGGGGTGTGCTCCAGATGGTGGAACATGCTGACGACGTCGTAGCGGGCGCGCAGCCGGCCGGTGATCCGGGGGTCGCCGAGCCGGCCGCGATGGGCCTCCTCGACCCGCCCGGCCGCCCTCGCCTTCTCGACGCGGCGGGTGGGGTCCAGTCCGTCGAAGGAGGTGTACGGGTGGACCTCCTTGGCGGCGGCCGGGAAGTAGCCGTGCCCGGTGCCGACGTCGAGCCAGCTCTCCGGTTCGGCGTACGGCAGCAGCGCGCGGGCGGCGGCGCGGTGCCGCCCGCTGCTGCCGCGGGCGCCGAGGAGCCGGTCGGTGAGGCTGTCGAGCGTCTCGTGGAAGTCCCGGTGGTAGAAGGCCAGGCCCTCCGCCGTGAGCCGGGGGTTCTGGAAGGCGTGGGCGCAGTCCCCGCACTCGTCGACGACGAACGTGCCGGGCTTGCGCTGGACGAGGTCCGGCGTACGCAGCCGGGTGCGCAGCCGGTTCGAACCGCACCACGGGCAGTCCTCCCGGCGCGGTTCGTGGAACCGGTCGGTGCCCCGGGCGAGTTCGGCCGCGTAGGCGGCGCGGTGGTCGTCGGTCGGGGGCGGTGTGGGGGGCATGGGCGCTCCTGGAAGGGGAGGCGGGGCGACGGACCGGGCATACGACAATCCGACACAAACGGTACGTATCGGATGGCGTTCCGGGGCGCAACGACGTGGCGCGGACGTGTTCGATCGGTGCCGGTACTGTTCGGCGAATGAGCTCGCTTAATCTCGACGACTTCACCGATCTGATCGAGCGCCCCGACGGCGGGGTGCGCCGCGACGCCGAGGCGCGCCGGGAGCGCCAGACCGTGCCGCCCGGAGCGCTGGGCCGCCTCGACGACCTGGGTGAGTGGCTGGCGGCGGCGCAGGGCGCGGTGCCCGTGCGGCCGATCGAGCGTCCGCGCGTGGTGCTGTTCGCGGGCGACCACGGGATCGCCGGACTCGGTGTGTCCGCGCGGCCCGCGGGCACCGCCGACCGGTTGGTGCGGGCGGTCCTGGAGGGCGCGAGCCCGGCGGCGGTGCTGGCGCGCCGGCTCGGCGTCCCCGTCCGCGTGGTCGACATGGCGCTGGACTGCGACCCCGCGGAACTGCCCGCCGAGGTCGTACGGCACCGGGTGCGGCGCGGTTCGGGACGCATCGACGTCGAGGACGCGCTGACCGCGGAGGAGGCCGAGGCCGCGTTCCTGGCGGGTGTCGCGGTCGCGGACGAGGAGGCGGACTCGGGTACGGACCTGGTGGTGCTCGGCGATGTGAGCGTCGGCGGGACCACCGCTGCGGCCGTGCTGGTCGCGGCGCTGTGCGGGACCGACGCGTCAGTCGTCACCGGGCGGGGCGGGCGGGCCATCGACGACCTCGCGTGGATGCGCAAGTGCGCGGCCGTGCGGGACGCGCTGCGGCGGGCGCGGCCCGTGCTCGGGGATCAGCTGCAGTTGCTCGCGGTGGTCGGCGGGGCGGACCTCGCCGCGATGACCGGGTTCCTGCTGCAGAGCGCGGTACGCAAGATGCCCGTCGTGCTCGACGGGGTGGTCTCGGCCGCGTGCGCCCTCGTCGGGCAGCGGGTCGCCTTCCGGGCGCCGGACTGGTGGCTGGCCGGGCAGAACAGCGGCGAGCCGGCCCAGGCGAAGGCGCTGGACCGGATGGCGCTCGAACCGCTGCTCGACCACGGGGTCACGGTCGGCGAGGGCGCGGGGGCGCTGCTGGCCCTGCCCCTCGTCCAGTCCGCGGCCGCACTCGCCGCGGAGCTTCCCGTGACGCCCGAGCCCACACCCGAACCCGAGCCCGAGCCCGAGTCCGCCCTCGAGTCCGAGTCCGCACCCTCCGGCGAGGAGTGACCCGCCGGGGGCCACGCAACCCCCTGCCCTCCAGCGGTCACCCCTGAGGGCGCGGGCACCCCGAGGGGATGTGTGTGGGGAGGGCGCAGTCGTTCGGCTGACGGCCGGCGTGGGGTGCTCGCGCGGTTCCCCGCGGTCCCTGAGGGGCGCGCTGCCGGGTGGGCGCCAGTCGGCCGGCCGCGGGTGGGGGCGATCGCGCCCGGCCGCGCCCGCCTCCCGTGAACCCACCCCGCAACAGCCCCCGCACCGACCTTCCCCCGCGCGGAGCACACCGCCCCATATCATCGCGCATTATGGGAGATGCCCGAATTGCCGTCGCGCAGGAGCGGCCCCCGGCCCGTCAGGTCGAAGGGGACCGCGGGTCCACCGGGGCCTCACGCAGAGCCGCCGGTTTCACCGTCTGGTACCTGCGTGCGGTCACGTTCATCAACTTCCTGAGCGCCGCGTGGCTGACGCTCGGCCAGGACGTGCGGCGCCACAACACCGAGAACCTCTTCACCCCGTACCTGCTGACGGCGGGATTCGCCTCGGGCGTGTTCACGATGTTCCTCGCCATCACCATGCGCCGGCGCAAGCGGGCCGCATGGATCCTGAACTTCGTCCTCAGCGGGCTCTTCCTGCTGCTGTTCGCCGTCGCGATGGCGTTCCCGGAGATCCGTCAGTACGCCCAGAACTGGATCTCGCTCGCACTGACCGCGGCGTTCGTCGCCTCGCTCGTCGTGGGCCGCCGCGAGTTCTACGCGAAGGGCGACCGTTCGAACCCGAAGCTCGCCGCCGCCGTCGCCACCGGCGGTCTGCTCGTCTGCTCACTGCTCGCCGCGCTGCTGGTGACGGTCACCAACAGCGCGCACGACGCGTCCCGTTCCACGTTCGCGGAACGCTGGCGCTACGGCACCCTGCGGCTGGTCTCGGTCGCCGCCGACGACTCCCGCTTCCACGGGCTGGAGATCGCCAACTGGGTCAACGTCACCATCAACGTGCTCAGCACCCTGCTGGTCCTCGCCGTCTTCTACGCGGCCTTCCGGTCCCGCCGCGCCGTCGACCCGCTCACCGAGGACGACGAGAAACGGCTGCGGGTCCTGCTCGACAGGAACGGCGACCGGGACTCGCTCGGATACTTCGCGCTGCGCCGGGAGAAGAGCGTGGTCTGGTCGCCGACCGGCAAGGCCGCGGTGGCGTACCGGGTCGTCGGCGGGGTCTCGCTGGCCTCCGGCGACCCCCTGGGCGATCCCGAGGCGTGGCCCGGCGCCATCGAGCCCTGGCTCGCCGAGGCCCGCGCGCACGGCTGGATCCCGGCGGTGATGGGCGCGAGCGAGGAGGCCGGGACCATCTACTCCCGGCACGGCCTCGACGCTCTGGAGCTGGGCGACGAAGCCATCGTGGAGACCGCCGAGTTCACGCTCGAAGGACGGGCCATGCGTACCGTCCGGCAGGCATACAACCGGGTGAAGCGAGCCGGGTACCGGGTGCGCATCCGCCGCCATGACGACATCCCGGCGGACGAGATGGCCCACCTCCTGGAGCGTGCCGACGACTGGCGCGACGGGGCCACCGAACGCGGGTTCAGCATGGCCCTGGGACGGCTCGGCGACCCCGACGACGGACAGTGCGTGATGCTCGAATGCACGGACGGCGAGGGCGAGTTGAGGGCGCTGCTGTCCTTCGTGCCCTGGGGCCCGCGCGGGCTCTCCCTCGACCTCATGCGGCGCGACCGCGACTCCGAGAACGGGCTGATGGAGTTCATGGTGATCGAACTCCTGCGCCGCGCCCGGGACATCGGGATCACCCAGGTCTCGCTCAACTTCGCCATGTTCCGTTCCGTCTTCGAACGTGGCGCGCGACTGGGCGCGGGCCCGGTGCTGCGGCTGTGGCGTTCCCTGCTCAGTTTCTTCTCGCGCTGGTGGCAGATCGAGTCGCTCTACCGCGCCAACGCCAAGTACAGGCCGATCTGGGAACCCCGGTTCCTGCTCTTCGAGAAGAGCGCGGACCTGCTGCGCATCGGTGTCGCGTCGGCCCGCGCGGAAGGGTTCCTGGAAGCTCCGGGACTGCCGAAGTGGCTGCACCGCAAGCACCTCGAGTCGCATAGATGAACACACTCGCCCGCCTGGCCCGCGCGGAGTGGGGACCGCTGTTCCTCACCGTCCGCGGGGCCCTGGAGGCAAGGCGCCTGCGAGCGATCCCGGTGACCCTGGGAGCCGTTCTCCTGACGGCTCTCCTGCAGTTCGCGCAGAACCAGCCCTGGGGCTACGGGTTCGTCCAGGACATCGGCTCCGTACAGGCAGACGAACCACTCGGGCTCGCTCTGCTGCGCACCCCGCTCTCACTCTTCGTACCGGCCCTGGACCTTCCGGTATGGGGTGCGCTGATCCAGATCCTCGTGGTGTTCGGCATCGCCGAGATCTGCCTGGGCTGGTGGCGGATGCTGGTCATCGCGTACGCCGCCACTCTGGCCGGCACGCTCTACGCGCGTGTCGCGGTCATGCTCGGCCCGGACCACCCGCTGGGACTGCCCGCGACGGACGCGCGGGTCGTGGACACCGGGCCCTCCGCGGCCGTGGTCGGTCTCGCCGTCTTCGTGGCCTGGCGCTATCGCGCGTACGGGACGGCGGCGGTGGTGATCGTGTCCATGGCCGTCGAGGTGACGGTCAAGGGGAACCTCGCGGGCCGGGAGCACATCGCCGCACTCGCCGCGACCCTCGTGCTCTGCGGGATCTCCGCGCTGCGCCGCCGACGCCGGCGGCGTCACCGGCGCCCCGGAGGCAGCCGGGCGGGCAACGGATCCGGTTTCCCGCCGATCAGGTCCTGAAGTCTGCGACGCGGGCCCGCCCAGCGGCGGTCGTGGTGGTAGGCGCGCAGCATCGACCTGGCCCGTGCACGCGGCCGTGCGCGGTAGAAGCGCCTGGCCCACGGCGAGGACGGCCGGGCCAGCCGGACCGCTCCGATCAGGGCGAGGAACGGGACGATCACGCCGAAGATCGCCATCCGGGCCTTGCCCTTGCCGAGGGCGAGCAGGGCGAAGAGGAAGTTCACCGCGACGCTGACGATGACACCGCCGCGGTCCTGCACCTCCTGCTCGCTCAGGTCGTTGACGCCGAACGGCAGGAATCCGCCGAGCACGAGCCCGACCAGGGCCGCCGTGATCAGCACGACCTCGACGCTCTTGCGTCCCTCCTCCGTCCAGTACACGTCGTCCAGGTGCAGGATCAGCGCGAACTCGTCCAGCACGAGCCCCGCGCCCATCCCGAACACCACGGCGAACGCCGACGCACCGAAACCCGGCCGGACGCTGGCCACCGCGCCGAAGCCGCCGACCACGGTCAGGACGACACCCGGGACGACGTGGTGGATGTGCAGTCCGCCCGCCTTCACGTTGCCGAACGGCCCCTTGCCCGCGCGGATGAGCCGGACGATGACACGGGTGATCACAAAGGTCAGCACGAAGGAGCCGAGCGCCAGCAACAGCGGCAGTTTCCCCGGCTCGATGATGTTCCGGTGCAGCCAATGACCCATATCGGGCACTTTATCCATGCCTTCTGTCCCCGGCCGCCGTACCCGCCCGCCGCCCTCCCGGGTAACCTGCGCCGGTGTCCCCGACCCCTGTCTCACACGGCCTGCGCTTCGCCTTCGGCACCCTGACCGTGCTCCCCGTCGAGGTGACCCGCTGGGACCGCGAGGCAGCGCGCGCCGGAATGCTGTGCGCCCCCGTGGCCGGACTGGTCGTCGGGGCGGGCGCGGCCCTGGTGGGCGTGGCGCTGCTCGCGACGGGCGGGGGCCCGCTGCTCGCCGCCGTCGCCACCGCCGCCGTACCCGCGGCGCTCACCCGCGGCCTCCACCTCGACGGGCTCGCCGACACGGCCGACGGCCTCGGCAGCGGCAAGCCCGCGCAGGACGCGCTGCGCGTCATGAAGCAGTCCGACATCGGCCCGTTCGGCGTGATCACGCTGCTCTTCGTCCTGCTCGCCCAGGTGGCCGCGCTCCACCAGGCCTACGAGTCCTCGTGGGCGCGGGGCGTGCTCGCGACCGTCGTCTCGGCGACCGCGGCCCGGCTCGCCCTCACCCTGGCCGCGCGCACCGGGGTGCCCCCGGCCCGCCCCGAGGGACTGGGCGCGGCGGTCGCGGGCACGGTGCCGGTGCGCGGCGCCCTGCTGGTGGCGCTCGCGGTCGTCGCCGCGGCGGCCGGCGCGGGCGCGCTGCTGGGGACGTACGACCTGGTCCGCGCCGCGGTGGCGGTGGCGGCCGCCTGCGCGGCGGCCGAACTCCTGCTGCGCCACTGCACGCGCCGCTTCGGCGGTGTCACGGGCGACGTCTTCGGCGGCCTCGCCGAGACGGCGGCGACCACCGCCCTGGTCGTGTTCTGCCTCGGCTGACCGGCGGTCACGAGGCCGCTCCCGGCAGGCCCCCGCCGACCACGAGGCCGAAGTCCCCGGCGCCCCGGGGGTTTTGACCGACGGGCCGGCCCCCACCACCCCCCTGTGCCGCTCGCGGGGGCGAACAGCAGGGAGGGGGCGCGTTTCTCCGGGCGGGCTCCGCGGCACGCGCGGCCTGCGCCGGTTAGCGGGGCCGGGCCGACCGGGCGCACCCGTCGGCATCGGGTGGACGACCGGTGAAGTTACTGTGGAGCCGCACGCGACGCACGGGCCGAAAGCCTCCACCCGCGCACCGGATCTCCGGGGCGCAGGAGCGGCGGACGGCCACCGCGCCACGGAAGGGTGAACACCCCACGACGCAGGGGCGGTCTCCCCCGCGTAGGCTCTTGTCGAATGCCCTCCCGGCCCCACCGCAGGCACCCCTCCGCTGCCAGAGCTAAGGATCGATGCCGGGCCCGGTCGACCCACCCAGATCGGCCACTGAAACTCAATGGAAGCGAGAATTCACCACCGTGACTGCTCTGACTCTCAGCACCGCCGCAGCGTCCGGCCTGCGGGCCGACGCGATCGTCGTCGGTGTAGCCAAGGGCGCCAAGGGCCCGGTCCTCGCACCGGGCGCCGAGGCCGTGGACAAGGGGTATGACGGCGCGCTCGCCGGCATCCTGGAGACCCTCGGCGCGTCCGGCGGCGAGGGCGAGGTGACGAAGCTGCCCGCGCCGTCCGGCTTCAAGGCGCCCGTCGTCGTGGCCGTCGGCCTGGGAGCGGTCCCGGACAAGGACGAGGCGTTCGGCGCCGAGGTGCTGCGCCGCGCCGCCGGTGTCGCCGCCCGCGCGCTCGCCGGTGCCAAGAAGGCCGTCCTCGCCCTGCCGATCACGGACGCCGCCGACGTGGGCGCCCTCGCGGAGGGCGCGGCGCTCGGCGCGTACGCCTTCGACGCGTACAAGGAGACCGGCAGGTCCGGCAGCGCCGCCAAGAACGGCAAGGCCCCGCTCGTCGAGGTCGCGCTGCTCGGCGGCAAGCCCCGTGACGCGGCGCACAAGGCGGCGCTCGCGCGCGCCACCGCCGTGACCGAGGAGCTGAACCGCGCCCGCGACCTCATCAACACCCCGCCGAACGACCTCACCCCCGAGGCCTTCGCCGCCGTCGCCGCCGCCGCCGGCAAGGAGCACGGCATCAAGGTGCAGGTGCTCGACGAGAAGGCCCTCGAAAAGGGCGGCTACGGCGGCATCCTGGGCGTCGGCGCGGGCTCGGCCGCCGCTCCCCGCCTGGTGAAGCTCTCGTACACCAGCCCCAAGGCGGCCAAGCACCTCGCCTTCGTCGGCAAGGGCATCACCTACGACTCGGGCGGCATCTCCCTCAAGCCCGCCGGGCACAACGAGACGATGAAGTGCGACATGAGCGGCGCGGCGGCGGTCTTCGCCGCCGTGGTCGCCGCCGCGCGTCTCGGCCTGCAGGTCAACGTCACCGGCTGGCTGGCGCTCGCCGAGAACATGCCGTCCGGTTCCGCCACCCGCCCCGGTGACGTGCTGCGCATGTACAGCGGCAAGACCGTCGAGGTCCTCAACACGGACGCCGAGGGCCGCCTCGTCCTCGCCGACGCGCTGTGGAAGGCGTCCGAGGAGAAGCCCGACGCGATCATCGACGTGGCGACGCTGACCGGCGCGATGGTGCTGGCCCTCGGCAACCGCACCTTCGGTGTCATGGCCAACGACGACGCGTTCCGTGCCTCGATCGTGGAGGCCGCCGAGGAGGTCGGCGAGGAGTCCTGGCCGATGCCGCTGCCGGAGCACCTGCGCAAGGGCATGGACTCCCCCACCGCCGACATCGCGAACATGGGCGAGCGGATGGGCGGCGGCCTGGTCGCCGGTCTGTTCCTGAAGGAGTTCGTGGGCGAGGGCATCACGTGGGCGCACCTGGACATCGCCGGGCCCGCGTTCAACGAGTCCGGGCCGTTCGGCTACACCCCGAAGGGTGGTACGGGGTCGGCGGTGCGGACGCTGGTGCGTCTCGCCGAGCTGACCGCGGCGGGCGACCTCGGTTAGTCCGCTCCGCGGCCACGGGTGATCCGTGGCCGCTCGCGCAGGGCCCCGCGCCCCTGCCGGGAACCCCACGGCCCCGGGCGACGTGTCGCCCGGGGCCGTTTTGTCCGTAGGAAACCGGACAGTGGGACGTCTCACACACCGGCCCGGCGTCTCGAACGCCTCCGACAAGTGCGAAGATGGGTTCTCGGCAGGACAGGGCCCGAACCACAGGGCCGAAGAAGAGCGGCCGGACACCAGCCGCCGACCGGTCACTGGAGACCGGCGTGGCGCACATGCATGGAGGACGTGACGTGGCGAACGACGCCAGCACCGTTTTCGACCTAGTGATCCTCGGCGGTGGTAGCGGTGGTTACGCCGCGGCCCTGCGCGGAGCGCAGCTGGGCCTGGACGTCGCCCTGATCGAGAAGGACAAGGTCGGCGGTACCTGCCTGCACCGGGGGTGCATCCCCACCAAGGCCCTGCTGCACGCGGGCGAGATCGCCGACCAGGCCCGCGAGAGCGAGCAGTTCGGTGTGAAGGCCACCTTCGAGGGCATCGACGTCCCGGCCGTCCACAAGTACAAGGACGAGGTCATCACGGGCCTGTACAAGGGCCTGCAGGGACTCATCGCGTCCCGCAAGGTGACGTACATCGAGGGAGAGGGCCGCCTGTCCTCCCCCACTTCCGTCGACGTCAACGGCCAGCGTGTCCAGGGCCGCCACGTCCTGCTGGCGACCGGCTCCGTGCCGAAGTCGCTGCCGGGCCTGGAGATCGACGGCAACCGCATCATCTCGTCCGACCACGCGCTCGTCCTGGACCGCGTCCCGCAGTCCGCGATCGTGCTCGGCGGCGGCGTCATCGGCGTCGAGTTCGCCTCCGCGTGGAAGTCCTTCGGTACGGACATCACGATCATCGAGGGGCTCAAGCACCTCGCCCCTCTCGAGGACGAGAACTCCTCCAAGCTTCTTGAGCGCGCGTTCCGCAAGCGCGGCATCAAGTTCAACCTGGGCACCTTCTTCTCGAAGGCCGAGTACACCCAGAACGGTGTCAAGGTCACCCTCGCCGACGGCAAGGAGTTCGAGGCCGAGGTCCTGCTCGTCGCCGTGGGCCGCGGCCCGGTCTCGGCCGGTCTCGGCTACGAGGAGCAGGGTGTGGCCATGGACCGCGGCTACGTCCTGGTCGACGAGTACATGCGCACGAACGTGCCCACCATCTCCGCCGTCGGCGACCTGGTCCCGACGCTCCAGCTCGCCCACGTCGGCTTCGCCGAGGGCATCCTGGTCGCGGAGCGGCTGGCCGGTCTCAAGACCGTCCCGATCGACTACGACGGCGTGCCGCGGGTGACGTACTGCCACCCCGAGGTCGCCTCCGTGGGCATCACCGAGGCCAAGGCCAAGGAGATCTACGGCGCGGACAAGGTCGTCGCCCTGAAGTACAACCTCGCCGGCAACGGCAAGAGCAAGATCCTCAAGACCGCGGGCGAGATCAAGCTCGTCCAGGTCAAGGACGGTGCCGTGGTCGGCGTCCACATGGTCGGCGACCGCATGGGCGAGCAGGTCGGCGAGGCTCAGCTGATCTACAACTGGGAAGCGCTGCCCGCCGAGGTCGCCCAGCTCATCCACGCCCACCCGACGCAGAACGAGGCGCTCGGCGAAGCCCACCTGGCCCTCGCGGGCAAGCCGCTGCACTCGCACGACTGATTCCGCCCCGGCTGTACTCAGTCACCGCGTCGCCCCTGGGCGCGACGACCACAGACTTCCGCACCTTCCCCAGGCTCTCGACTCCGCTCGGGCAGCAGGGGAGACCCATTCGTAAGGAGCAACAGAAACCATGCCGGTTTCCGTAACCCTTCCGGCGCTCGGCGAGAGCGTCACCGAGGGCACTGTCACCCGCTGGCTGAAGGCCGAGGGCGAGCGCGTCGAAGCCGACGAACCGCTGCTCGAGGTGTCGACCGACAAGGTCGACACCGAGATCCCCTCCCCCGCCGCCGGTGTGCTCGCCTCCATCAAGGTCGCCGAGGACGAGACGGTCGAGGTCGGCGCCGAGCTGGCCGTCATCGACGACGGCACGGGCGCGCCCGCCGCCGCCGCCGCTCCGGCCGCCGAGCCCGAGGCCGCCCCGGCCCCCGCCGCTCCGGCCCCGGCCGCCGAGGCCCCCGCGGCTCCGGCGCCCGCCGCCCCTGCCGCCCCCGCCGCTCCGGCCGGTGGCGCCACCGGTACCGACGTCGTGCTGCCCGCGCTGGGCGAGTCGGTCACCGAGGGCACCGTCACCCGCTGGCTGAAGCAGGTCGGCGAGGAGGTCGCGGAGGACGAGCCGCTGCTCGAGGTCTCCACGGACAAGGTCGACACCGAGATCCCCGCGCCGGTCGCCGGCGTCCTGCTGGAGATCGTGGTCGGCGAGGACGAGACCGCCGAGGTCGGTGCCAAGCTCGCCGTCATCGGCGCCCCGGGCGCGGCTCCGGCCGCCGCTCCGGCTCCCGCGGCTCCGGCTCCGGCACCCGCCGCTGCCGCCCCGGCCCCGGCCGCCCCCGCGGCTCCGGCGCCCGCCCCGGCCCCCGCCGCTCCGGCCGCTCCGGCTCCGGTCCAGGCCGCCGCTCCGGCTCCGGCTCCGGTCCAGGCCGCCGCTCCGGTCGCGCCCGCCGCTCCGGCTCCCGCGCCGGTCGCGCCCGCCCCCGTCACCCCGGCCCCGGCCCCCGCCGCGACCTCCGGTGACGACGGCGCCTACGTGACCCCGCTGGTGCGCAAGCTCGCCGCCGAGAACGGTGTCGACCTGGCCGCCGTCAAGGGCACCGGCGTCGGTGGCCGCATCCGCAAGCAGGACGTCATCGCCGCCGCCGAGGCCGCGAAGGCCGCGGCCGCCGCTCCGGCTCCCGCCGCGGCCGCCGCTCCCGCCGCCAGGAAGGCCCCGGTCCTCGAGGTCTCCCCGCTGCGCGGCCAGACCGTCAAGATGCCTCGCATCCGCAAGGTCATCGGCGACAACATGGTGAAGGCCCTGCACGAGCAGGCGCAGCTGTCCTCGGTCGTCGAGGTCGACATCACCCGCCTGATGAAGCTCCGCGCGCAGGCGAAGGACTCCTTCGCGGCCCGCGAGGGCGTCAAGCTCTCCCCGATGCCGTTCTTCGTGAAGGCGGCGGCCCAGGCGCTGAAGGCCCACCCGGCCGTCAACGCCCGGATCAACGTGGACGAGGGCACGATCACCTACTTCGACTCCGAGAACATCGGTATCGCGGTGGACTCGGAGAAGGGCCTGATGACTCCGGTCATCAAGCACGCGGGCGACCTCAACATCGCCGGTATCGCCAAGGCGACCGCCGACCTGGCGGGCAAGGTCCGGGCCAACAAGATCACCCCGGACGAGCTGTCCGGCGCGACCTTCACCATCTCCAACACCGGCTCGCGCGGCGCGCTCTTCGACACGATCATCGTGCCGCCGAACCAGGTCGCGATCCTCGGCATCGGCGCGACGGTCAAGCGTCCGGCCGTCATCGAGACGGAGGAGGGCACGGTCATCGGCGTCCGCGACATGACGTACCTGACGCTCTCCTACGACCACCGTCTGGTGGACGGCGCCGACGCGGCCCGTTACCTGACCGCGGTCAAGGCGATCCTGGAGGCGGGCGAGTTCGAGGTCGAGCTCGGCCTGTAGTCCCACCCCGGCGCACGCGACGCCCTCGTCCGGAACCTTCCGGACGAGGGCGTCGCGCGTGTGTCCTACGCGAACGGCCGCGGACGGCCGCGGACGGCCGCGGGCGCGCATCCCCGGCCCGTCCGGCGTTCGAGGACCAGCCGTTCGGGCGAAGCGGGAGCCTGGCGGGCCGAGGCCGTGTAAGTCTCGTCTCACCTGCGCGAAAGCGCCCCCGTGCGCCTCTCTCCGGCAGCGGTGCGGCCTTATTGTCTAAACGTCAAACGCCCTTGGGTCCCGCTCGCCGCCCGGTCACCACCCCCTCAACGAGGCCCTTCGGGCCGCACTATTGGATCCAGAGCCCCCGCCGAAGGAGCCCTCATGACCGCGCCCGTCGTCCACTCGCTGCGCGAACAGATCCGCGAGCACATCGTGGAGGGGATCGTGAGCGGGCGCTGGAAGCCGGGCGAGCGGATCGTGGAGCGGCGGATCGCGACCGAGCTGGAGGTCAGCCAGACCCCGGTCCGGGAGGCGCTGCGAGAGCTGGAGTCCCTGCGGCTGATCGAGTCGGCGCCCAACAAGGGCGTGCGGGTGCGCAACCTCACGGCCGCCGACCTGGAGGAGAGCTACCCCGTACGGGCCGGTCTGGAGGCCATCGCGGCCGAGCTGGCGGCGGAGCGGCTCGCCCAGGACTGCTCGGCGCTGGAGCCGCACGTCACCGCGCTGTACGAGGCCGACCGGCTGTCGGACGGAACCGGCCAGGTCCGTCATACCGTCGCCTTCCACCGGGAGCTGGTGCGTGCCGCCGGCAACTCCGTCCTCCTGCACACCTGGGAGGGCCTGGGCATCGAGGTCTTCACGGCGCTGTCGATCCGCTGGCTGGGGACGGTCCAGCAGTCCTACGCGGAGGAGCACGAGGCCCTCGTGGACGCTTTCCGGCGCCGGGACCCGCTGATCGCGGAACTGGTGAAGGCGCACGTCCTCGGCTGCGCGCCGCGGCCCTGACACAGGGGAGCGCGGCCATGCTCACCTGCGAGAATCCCATGAATTCAAGGCACCCGGTGCCTGTCACCGAGGCACCCCGTGCCGACTTTCGCCCGACGAAGAGGTTTTCGGCCGGTTTCCTTTGATCGATCATCGATCAGGGAGTTAGAGTCGTCGCGGGCTCACACCAGAGCCCTTGAGCCCTGTCCTGCCAAAGACCAAGGGCGACCCCGAACCCTTACCGATGAGGGAACCCCCTTCGACTCCGGAAGGCGGCGCAATGACCGACCCCACCGCAATCCAGCCGAGCGAGCTCGACCAGCTCCCGGACCGCGACCCCGAGGAGACCGCCGAATGGCAGGCCTCACTGGACGCCGTCACCAAGGCGGCCGGGCCGCACCGTGCCGCCTACCTGATGCGCCGCACGCTGGAGCGCGCCGAGGGCAACGGCCTCGCGCTGCCCAAGCTGCTTGAGACCGACTACGTCAACACCATCCCCACCGCCGCCGAACCCGTCGTGGACGGCGACGAGGCGATGGAACGCCGGATCACCGCCTGGAACCGCTGGAACGCGGCCGCGATGGTGACCCGGGGCGCGAAGCACGGCGTGGGCGGTCACATCGCCACCTTCGCCTCCGCGGCCTGGCTCTACGAGACGGGCTTCAACCACTTCTTCAAGGGCAAGGAGGGGGACGGCTCCGGCGACCAGCTCTACATCCAGGGCCACGCCTCCCCCGGCATCTACGCCCGCGCCTTCCTCGACGGCCGCCTCTCCGAGACGCAGCTCGACAACTTCCGCCAGGAGGCGGGGGGCAACGGCCTGCCGTCCTACCCGCACCCGCGCCGGCTGCCCTGGCTCTGGGAGTTCCCGACGGTCTCGATGGGCCTCGGCCCGCTGTCGGCGATCTACCAGGCGCGCTTCAACCGCTACCTCACCAGCCGTGGCATCAAGGACGTCTCGCAGTCCCACGTGTGGGCGTTCCTCGGCGACGGCGAGATGGACGAGCCGGAGTCGACGGCCGCACTCGCCCTGGCCGCGCGTGAGGGCCTGGACAACCTGACCTTCGTCATCAACTGCAACCTGCAGCGCCTCGACGGCCCGGTCCGCGCCAACTTCAAGATCGTGCAGGAGCTGGAGGCCCAGTTCCGCGGCGCCGGCTGGAACGTCGTGAAGTCCCTGTGGGGCAACGCCTGGGACGAGCTGTTCCGGCTCGACACCACCGGCGCGCTGGTACGCAGGCTGCGCGAGGTACCCGACGCCCAGGTGCAGACGTACCAGACCCGCGACGCCGCCTACATCCGCCAGGACTTCTTCGGCGCCGACCCGGCGCTCGTCGAGATGGCGAAGCTGCTGAGCGACGACAAGATCACCGAGTGCTTCCACCTCTCCCGCGGTGGCCACGAGTCGCGCAAGGTGTACGCCGCCTACCGCGCCGCGCTGGCCCACAAGGGCGGACCGACGGTGATCCTGGCCCAGACGGTCAAGGGCTTCACGCTCGGCACGGGCTTCGCGTCCAAGAACGCCAACCACCAGATGAAGAAGCTGTCCGCGGACGAGTTCAAGCAGATGCGTGACCTGCTCGAACTGCCCATCTCCGACAGCCAGTTCGTCGACGGTGTGGTTCCCTACGGCCACCCGGGCGCCGACGCCCCCGAGGTCCGCTACCTCCAGGAGCGCCGCGCGGCCCTCGGCGGCCCGGCCCCCGCCCGCCGCACGCACCCGCTCGCCCCGCTGCCCGCCCCCGCCGACAAGGCGTTCGCGTCCTTCGACAAGGGCTCCGGCACGCAGAACGTGGCGACGACGATGGCCTTCGTCCGGCTGGTCAAGGACCTCGTCCGCGACAAGCAGAGCGGCAAGCGCTGGGTGCCGATCGTCCCCGACGAGGCGCGCACCTTCGGCATGGAGAGCCTCTTCCCCTCCCTCGGCATCTACTCGCCCAAGGGCCAGACGTACGAGCCGGTCGACCGCGACCAGCTGATGTACTACAAGGAGGCCAAGGACGGCCAGATCCTCAACGAGGGGATCACCGAGGCCGGCTCCATGGCGGACTTCATCGCCGCGTCCACCGCGTACGCCACGCACGGCGAGGCGATGATCCCCTTCTACATCTTCTACTCGATGTTCGGCTGGCAGCGCACGGCCGACCAGATGTGGCAGCTCGGCGACCAGCTGGGCCGCGGCTTCCTGGTCGGCGCCACGGCCGGCCGTACGACGCTGACGGGCGAGGGCCTTCAGCACGCCGACGGCCACTCGCCCGTCATCGCGGCGACCAACCCCGCGGCGCTCAGCTACGACCCGGCGTTCGCGTACGAGGTGGCGGCCATCGTCAAGGACGGTCTGCGCCGTATGTACGGCGAGACCGCGCCGGGCGAGGACCCGAACGTCTTCTATTACCTGACGGTCTACAACGAGCCGATCCCGCAGCCCGCGAAGCCGTCCGGGCCCGGTGTCGACGAGGGCATCGTCAAGGGTCTGTACCGCTTCAACACGGCCGAGTCGGCGGGCCTGTCCCCGGCCGCCAACGCCGCGCGCGTCCAGCTGCTGGCCTCCGGCACGGCGATCCACTGGACCCTGGAGGCGCAGCGGCTGCTCGCCGAGGAGTGGGGCGTCGCCGCGGACGTGTGGTCCGCGACGTCCTGGACCGAGCTGCGGCGCGACGCGCTGGAGGCCGACGCGGCGCTGCTGCGCGGCGAGGAGCGGGTGCCGTTCGTCCGCCAGGCGCTGCACGGCGCCGAGGGCCCGGTGCTCGCGGTCTCCGACTACATGCGCCAGGTACCGGACCAGATCGCGCAGTGGGTCGAGCAGGACTGGTCCTCGCTCGGTGCCGACGGCTTCGGTCTCTCGGACACCCGGGTGGCGGCCCGCCGTCACTTCGGCGTCGACGCGCAGTCGATCGTCGTCGCGGCCCTGGCGCAGCTCGCCCGCCGCGGTGAGGTCAAGACGTCCGCGGTGAAGGAAGCCCGGGAGCGCTACGGCCTGTAGGACCTGTGGTTCCTCCCGGCGAGGGGGTACGGCGGACGCCGTACCCCCTCGCCGTCGTTTCCGCCCCCGGCTCGCTGTCGGTGGCGCCCGGCATGATGAACCCATGCGTGCTGCCCGCCTGATCAAGATGGTGCTGCTGCTCCAGTCACGGGCGTCGATGACCGCCGCCGAGCTGGCGCGGGAGCTGGAGGTGTCCGAGCGGACCGTCGCGCGGGACGCCGAGGCACTCTCGGAGGCGGGCGTCCCGGTGTACGCGGACCGGGGGCGGGCGGGGGGCTACCGGCTGATCGGCGGCTACCGCACCCGGCTCACCGGCCTGGCACGCGGCGAGGCGGAGGCGCTCTTCCTGAGCGGGGTACCCGGGGCGCTGCGTGAGATGGGTCTGGAGGACACCGCGTCCGCGGCCCGCCTGAAGGTCTCCGCGGCCCTGCTGCCCTCCCTGCGGGACGCCTCACGGACGGCGGCGCAGCGCTTCCATCTGGACGCGCCCGCCTGGTTCAGCGAGCCCAGGGCGCCCGAGCTGCTGCCGCCGGTCGCGGACGCGGTGTGGGACGACCGGCCGGTCGTGGCGCGTTACGGGCGCGCCGGGGCGGAGGTGGAGCGGACGCTGGAGCCGTACGGGCTCGTGCTGAAGGCGGGGGTCTGGTACCTGTGCGCGCGGGTGCCGGAGGCGGGGACCTTCCGGGTGTACCGGATCGACCGGTTCACCGAGGTCCGTCCCGGCGAGGAGCGGTTCCGGCGGGACGAGGGTTTCGACCTGCCCGCGTTCTGGGAGGAGCGGGCCGAGCAGTTCGCCCGGTCCATCCTGCGGGCCGAGGCCGTCGTACGGCTCTCCCCGGACGGCGTACGGCGTCTGCCGTACGCCGTCGATCCCACGGCGGCGAGGGCCGCCCTGGGCGGGTGCGGTTCCCCCGACGAACGGGGGTGGGTGACCGTCACTCTCCCCGTCGAGTCCGAGGAGGTCGCCCATACGCAGCTCACGGGGCTCGGGCCGGAGGTGGAGGTGCTCGCCCCCGCGGCCCTGCGCGAGCGCTTCACCGCGGACGCGGCGCGGCTGGCGGCGCTCTACGCGTGACGGGGCCCGCGAAAGCACGCCGCACCTGCCGGTTTTACCGTCGGCATGTGCGCGCATAACAATCTGCGGCACTCCGCGTGCGTCACTCCCGTTCAGGCCCGATGCTTGACCCGTGATGGACGAGACGGAGTTCTGGGAGCTGGTGGACACGACCCGCGAGGCCGTCGAGGGCGACCCCGAGGACCACGCCGACCTGATCGTCGAACGGCTCGTCCAGCGGGACCCGGACGTCGTGCTCGACTTCGCCCGTCACTTCGAGGCCCGCTACAACCGCGCCTACCGCTGGGATCTGTGGGGCGCGGCGTGGGTGCTGCTCGACGGGGCGAGCGACGACGCCTTCGACTTCTTCCGGTGCTGGCTGATCGGCCAGGGACGTGAGGTCTTCGAGGGGGCCATGCACGACCCGGACACCCTCGCCGAGCTGCTGGACGACTTCGACGAGGATCTCGACGGGGACGGCGAGGAGCTGGGGTACGCGGCGGACGAGGCGTACGAGCAGCTCACCGGGGTCGTCGCGCCCGACCTCGGGATTCCTCCGGCGTCGCCGGAGCCGGAGGGGACGCCGCTCGACTTCGAGAACGAGGGGATTCTCGCCGAGCGGTATCCCAGGCTGTGGGAGCGCTTCAGGGGGTGAGCGGCAGGGTGGGGGTGCTTGCCTGCGACGTACCTGTCGTACCCGCCATACCTGCCGTACCCGCCACAGCCGCCGTACCCGCCGTACCTGGGGGCTGCCGCCCCCGGCCCCCCGGCCCCCCGGACCGGAACCATCCGGCGCGGGCCCGCACATCCAGCCCGTCCGGCGTTTGAGGACGAGCCCTTCGGGCGATGCGGGGTCCAGGGGGCGCAGCTCCTTGGCGGGGTCCGGGGCGGTGCCCCGGGAACGGACGGGCCGGACAACGGGCAACAAGCAACAAGCAACAAGCGCGAGGAAACCCGGCGGAGCCTCAGCGCCGGCCCTGCAGAACGGCGGCCCTCGTACGGATCGCCGGCAGGCGAGCCGTCAGCGCCGCACCCGGACACGTGGTCATGAACCCGGCGTTGTGACCGGCCAGCGTCGGCAGCACCGCCGCGGTACCCACGGCGTACCGACTGAGACTGTTGCTGGACACCAGCCGCACGGTGCCCCGCGGATCCACGTCCGCGAGCCCCAGCTTCCACGCGGCGAGCGCGGCGATCGCCTCGGTCATCGCCGGCGGCACCACCGCCCCCTCGGTGAACGTACCGATGGCCGCGATCCCCGCGGTCCGGTGGTTGAAGCCCTGGGTGTGGGCACCGGTGACGGCCCGGTCGACCCCGCCCGCGCGCCCCTCGTAGATCGTCCCGCACCGGTCGACGAGGAAGTTGTAGCCGATGTCGTCCCAGTTCCGGGCGCCGGTCTGCCCGGCGTAGAGGTACCGGATGATGCGGGGCACGTCGGCGCAGTCGTACGCGTTCGGCGAGTCGGTGTGGTGGACGAAGACCGCGACGACCCGGTCGTCGTAACGCGGCGGCGGCTGGCTGTGCGCGGTCCGGGCGTCCAGCCAGCGCCACCGCGGCACGATGGTCGGCCGCACGGCTGTGTGGGCGGCGGGCCGCACGGCGGCCGGAGGCGCGGCGGTGCGGGAGCGGCCCACCGCGCCGTCCACTCCGAGGGCGCACAGGACGAGTGCGAGCACGGCGAGCAGCCCGGAGACACACCCGAGCACGATCAGCGTGGGCCGTGTCGCCCACCGGCCCCGCACCGGGCGGAACGTCGCCCACCAGTTCCCGCTCCACACCGGCCGCGACGTCACCGATTGTCCCCGTATCGACACCGCTCGCCGCATCACCGCCAGGCCCCGCACCCACACCGCCCGCGACCTCACCGACCGTTCCCGTACCCACACCGTCCGCGACGTCACCGCCAGGCCCCGCACCCACACCGCTCGCCCCGTCACGGCCAGGCCCCGCACCGGGCGGCACGTCACCCACCAGGCCCACCAGTTCCCGGTCCACACCGGTCGCCGCGGCAGCCACCACCGCAGCCACAGCGGCACCCACCCCAGCACATGGCGAAGTCGCTCCCCGCCTGATTCCCGCGATGCCCCTCGCGCCCTCCGGACGACACGCATGCCCTCACCCTCGCCCGGATCCGCCCGCCTCGCGATGTGCACTGTGCCACCCGGTGGAACCATCTCCCTGGTCCGGAGCGTTTTCACAGTCCGACGCACGCGTGGTCCCCTCGCGGGACCACGCGCGCGTGCCTGATCACTGAGCCCGCCCCGCGCGTACTAAGGGGCCCTAGAGAAAGGCGGCTCCGTGGACCTGCTCGACATCCTGCTGATGCTGGTGATCCTTGCCTACGCGGCGTCCGGCTACCGGCGCGGCCTGGTCGCCGGCTGCGTCTCGCTGGCCGGGTTCGTGGGCGGCGCGGTCATCGGCGTATGGGTGCTGCCCTGGATGATGGACCTGGTGACGCCGGGGACGTCGGCGGCGACGGTGACGGCGGTGCTGACGGTGCTGGTACCGGCCGTGACGGGCCACGAGCTGGCGGGCCGGCTCGCGCTGAAACTGCGCCGCGAGCTGGACCGGGGACCACTGCGGGTGGCGGACGGGATCGGCGGCGCCGCGGCGAACACACTGGCCGTGCTGCTGGTGGCCTGGGTGGCGGCGAGCGTCCTGGGCGCCTCCTCGTCCACCCTGATCACGCAGTCGATCCGCGGTTCGGCCCTGCTGGGAGCGGTGCAGAAGGCGATGCCGGACACCACGCCCACCTGGTTCTCGCGGGCGACCTCGGCGCTCACGGAAGCGGGCTTCCCGCAGGTCTTCAACCCGTTCGAGAACGAGCCGACGGCGGGTGTCGCCAAGCCCTCCGGGGACAGCGTGACCGAGTCCGCGTCGACCGCCGCCAAGCTGAGCACGGTGAAGATCGAGGGCGCGGCGGGCACCCAGGGCCGGGAGGGCAGCGGGTTCGCGTACGCGGCGCAGCACGTGATGACCAACGCCCATGTGGTGGCGGGCATCGACAACCCGACGGTGCGGGTGGGCGGCGTGGGCCGGGTGTACTCGGCTCGTGTGGTGTTCTTCGACCCGCGGAAGGACGTCGCGGTCCTGTACGTCCCCGGTCTCCGGGCGCCGGTCCTCCGCTTCGACACGAGCGCCGCGCGCGGCGACTCGGCCGTCGTCGCGGGCTATCCGCAGGACGGCGGTCTCGACCTCCAGGCGGCGACGGTCGCGAACCAGATCAACGCGCGGGGCCAGAACATCTACAACACCGGCACCGTCACCCGGGAGATCTACTCGATCCGCTCCACCGTCCGCCCCGGCAACTCCGGAGGTCCGCTCCTCACCACCGAGGGCAGGGTGTACGGGGTGGTCTTCGCCCGCTCGACCTCGGACAACGAGACCGGCTACGTCCTGACGGCGGACGAGGTCGGCGGCGACGCGCGGCGGGCGGCGCGGGCGACGACGCCGGTGGACACGGGGGACCTGGTCACCTCGTGAGGCGGGCCGAGCCCGGTCGGGGGCGCGGCAGCGGGGTCAGAGACCGCGGCCCATGAACACGTCGTCGACGTACTCGCCGTCGAGCAGGAACTCCTCGGGCAGGACCCCCTCCACCACGAACCCCTCGGACTCGTACAGCTTCCGCGCCGGGGTGTTGTGCCCGAGCACCCGCAGCGAGATCCGCCGGGCGCCCTGTCGGCGGGCCTCGTCCTGCACCGCCCGGAGCAGCGCCCGCCCGACGCCGGTGCCGCGGGCCGCGTCGGAGACGGCGAGTCCCTGGATCTGCCGGACGTGGGAGTTGCAGGCGAGAGTGGTCGGGTGGCCGAGCCTGACGTAACCGACCAGGACGCCGTCGAGTTCGGCGACCAGATGGTCGCGCGGTCCGAACCGGTCGTTGTAGAAGGGCTCGTACGGCGGCTGGGGGCGGGGCATCACCGCGTGCAGCGTGGACCAGGTCGCGCGGTCGAGACGGCCGAGTGCGTCCTCGTCGTCCGGGGTGGCGAAGCGTATGTGCGGTACCGGCATGAGGATCACTGTACGGCGGCGCCACGGAGCTCCCGCCCGACTTTTCGCGGGTCGCGGGGCAGGATGGGCGCATGAACGACTCACCGCTTGCTCCGGGTTCCCGCGTGGTGATCGCCGGTGCGTCCGGCCTGATCGGTTCGGCGCTGACGCGCTCCCTGACCGCGGACGGGTACGAGGTGGTCCGCCTGGTACGGCGGGCCCCCCGCACCCCGAACGAGGTGCGGTGGGATCCGGAGGGGCGCGGGGTGGACGCGGGGGCGCTCGCCGGGTGCGCGGCGGTGGTGAACCTCGCGGGGGCGGGCGTGGCCTCGCGACGGTGGACGGAGTCGTACAAGCGGACGATCCGGGAGAGCCGGGTGCGCGGGACCACGGTGCTCGCCGAGGCGGTGGCGTCCCTCGACGAGCGGCCCGCGGTGTTCGTCAACGGCAGCGCGATCGGGTTCTACGGCGACACGGGCGAGCGGGCGGTGGACGAGTCGGCGCCGGCCGGGGACGGGTTCCTGCCCTCCGTGTGCGTGGCGTGGGAGGGGGCGGCCGCCGCGGCGCGTGAGGCGGGTGTCCGTACCGTGCTCGCCCGTACGGGGCTGGTGGTGGCGCGGGAGGGCGGGGCGTGGGGGAGGCTGTTCCCCCTCTTCAGGGCGGGGCTCGGCGGGCGTATGGGGGACGGCCGTCAGTACTGGAGTTTCATCTCCGTGCACGACGAGGTGGCCGCGATCAGGCACCTCATCGACACGCCGTCGCTGTCCGGACCGGTCAATCTGACCGCGCCTCAGCCGCTGACCAACCGTGAGATCACGGCGGCCATGGGGCGGGTGATGCAGCGGCCCACGGTACTGGCCACTCCCGCGGGGGTGCTGCGGGTGGCTCTCGGTGGCATGTCCGGGGACATCCTCGGCAGTCAGCGGGTCCTGCCCGGCCGCCTCCTGGAGTCCGGCTTCGCCTTCACGTTCCCGTCGATCGAGGACACGCTCCGAGCGGCCCTGCGCTGACCCGCGGTTCTTCGCCCCCGCCGCCCCTGCCCGACCCGACCCGTACCTGGGGGCTCCGCCCCCAGACCCCCGTATCGGCCTGAACAGCCTCGTCCTCAAACGCCGGACGGGCTGATGGTGCGGGCCTGGACTGCGGGTTTTCAGCCCGTCCGGCGTTTGAGGACGAGCCCTTCGGGCGAAGCGGGGGTCCAGGGGGCGCAGCGCCCCTGGCGGGGTCTGGGGCGGAGCCCCAGGGACAGGACGGGTCGGGTACGGGCGGCGGGGGCGAGGAACACCCGGTCGGACACGGAACCGTATGCACCCCCATGCGACCGTGCACACCCGACGCGCGACTCCCCCACGCCGCCCACACCCCTACTCTCGACCCGAACTCGGGTATTCCCAGGGCATGTTGGGGGCATGACGTCCCCACCGGCCGCACAACCTCGAGGAGGGGCATGTGCTAGAGCCCGTATGTCAAGCGGACGTGGACGTCGTCATCGTCGGGGCCGGAGCCGCGGGCCTCGCGGCCGCCCAGCACCTGACCAGGGCGGGGCTCACCACCGTGGTCCTGGAGGCCGCCCCCACCGTGGGCGGCCGCATGTCGACGGAGAAAGTGGACGGATTCCGGCTCGACCGCATCGGCCGGCTGCTGTCCACGTCGTACCCGGAACTACGCCGCACCCCCGGCCTGGACGGCCTGACCCTGCGCCCGTTCTCCCCGGGCGTCCTGCTGCACAGCGACGGCCGCCACCACCGCGCCGGCGCCCTCACCCCCCGGAGCGCAAGGGGCGCACTCACCGCAGCGCGCGCCCTCGCAAGCGCCCCCCGACTCCCCCGGGCCGCCACCCGGGGTTCCTCGCGCCCTTCCCGGAGCCACGGCGGGGTCCCGCGTCCCGGCCCGCTGGGCGGTCCCCTCGACCAGACCCGTCTCACCGCCGCCCTGGCCCGCCTCGCGGCCACCCCGCCCGAGCGTCTCCTGGCCCGCCCCGAGCTCCCCGCCGCGCGGGCACTGGCCGCCCGGGGGCTGTCGCCCCGTACGGTCGACGGCTTCCTGCGCCCCCTGCTCGCCGCGCTCCTGTGCGATCCGGGCCTCACCGCCTCCAGCCGGGCCGCCGACCTGGCCCTGCACTCGTTCGCGTCGGGCCGGCTCTGCCTGCCGGAGGGCGGCGCGGACACCCTGCCGGAGCTCCTCGCGGCCTCTCTCCCCCCGGGCACCGTCCGCACCGGCGTCCAGGTCACCGCGGTCTCCACGACCACCGTGACCACACGCGACCACGGCCGGCTCACCTGCCGCGCCATCCTCCTGGCCACCGGGGCCCGCGACGCCGCCCGGCTGCTGCCCGGACTGCGCGTCCCGGCCTTCCACCCGGTGACGGTCCTGCACCACACCACGGACGAGCCGCCGCTCGCCGAGCCCGCCCTGCTCCTGGACGCCGACCGCGGCGGCCCGGTGGCGCACACGGCCGTGGTGAGCCAGGTCGATCCGAGCCGTGCCCCGGCCGGGCGCGTCCTGATCTCCTCGACGGTGCTGGGAGTCCCCCCGTCCGACGCCCCCCTGGACGCGGCGGTCCGCGCCCAGCTGGCCCGCCTGTACGGGACGCCGACGGGCCGCTGGGAACTCCTCGCCGTCCACCACACCCCCGACGCCGTCCCCGCGATGTCCCCGCCGCACGATCTGCGGCGCCCGGTACGCCTCCTGGCGGGCCTGTACGTCTGCGGGGACCATCGCGACACCGGAACGCTCCAGGGCGCCCTCCATTCGGGCCGCAGGGCCGCCCGCGCCCTGATCGCGGACCTGGGCGCCCGTCGGACCGCCGGGGCCGAGCAACCGCTGGAGGAAGCCGCCTGACCCCCGGGTCACCCGAGCGCGGCCACCCGGTCCCGGTAGCCGCGCACGGGTGCGGCGTCCCGGTACGGTTCGAGCCGGCGCTCGAAGTCCCGTACGTACTCGACGGCCCGTACCGAACGCATCTCCGCCGCCTGCCCCGCCGCCTCCGCGCCCAGCTGGCAGGCCTGGTCGAGCTCTCCGAGCCCGAGCCGCGCGGTGGCGAGCACGACCCGGCAGAAGAGCCGGCTGCGCGCGTACCCGGGCGCCCGCAACTGCAGCGAGCGCTCGGCGTGCTGCGCCGCGGCCCGGTACTGCTGCAGATCCCGGTGGCAGTGCCCGAACTCGTCGGCGAGCTGCCCCTCGTCGAAGAACCGCGCCCAGTGCGGCGCGTCGTCCCCGGGCCGGGCGGTCTCGAGCGCCCGCTCGGCGCGCACCAGCGACGCCGTGCAGGCCCGCACCTCCCCGAGCACTCCGTGCCCGCGCGCCTCGACGGAGTGCAGCAGAGCCTGCACGACGGGCGGCGCGGAGGAGCCGACGCCCTGCTGGGCGACCCGGGCGAGCTGTACGGCCTCGCGCCCGTGGCCGAGATAGACGGCCTGCCGGCTCATGGTCACCAGCACGTAGGAGCCGTACGCCCGGTCCCCGGCCGCCTGCGACAGCCGCAGCGCCTGAACGAAGTAGCGCTGCGCGAGCCCGTGCGCGGCGATGTCGTACGAGGTCCAGCCGGCCAGGCGGGTGAGGTCGGCCGCGGCGGCGAACAGACGCCGTCCGGTCTGCTCGCCGTAGACACCGCGCAGCATCGGCTCGGCCTCGTGCTCCAGGTAGCGGACCAGCGCCTGCCGGGCGTGGCCGCCGCCGTAGGCGTGGTCGAGGGCACGGAACAGCTCGCCGACGGAGCGCAGCGCGGCGATGTCGCCGCCGGTGACCCGCTGGCCGGGGCCGCGCTCGGTCTGGTTGCGCCGGCGGGCCGGCGGATCTCCCGGTTCCAGCGGGGCCGGGAACCTGGGAGGGGCGGGACGCACCTGTGCGGGGATGCGCGCGCCGGCGGCCTGGTCGCCGCGGCCGACCCGGTCGTCGGCCCGGCCGATCAGCCAGTCCCGGCTGGGGACGACGAGTCCCGCCGGGGTGAAGGCGATCTTGCGCAGCTCGGCGTGGCTGCCGGAGTCCTTGCGCCACAGCCCGCTGACGATGTCGACGGCCTCCTCGGGGGTCGCCGCGAACTCCAGTCCCGCGTAGACGGGAGCGCAGGCGTCGAGCCCGAGGTCCTGCGCGGTGAGCCGTCGTCCGAGGCGGCGGGTGAACACCTCGGCGATGAGCGCGGGGGTCGTGCCCCTTGGCTGCTGCCCGCGCAGCCACCGGGTCACCGATGTCTTGTCATATCTCAGATCGAGTCCGTGTTCGAGGCCGAGCTGGTCCACGCGGCGGGCGAGACCGGCGTTGGAGAACCCCGCTTCTGCGATGAGCGCGGCGAGCTGGCGGTTGGGAGTGCGCTGCGCGGGTCGTTCCGTCATCTGCGGTGCGGTCTCCTGCCTTTCGGGCACCAGTGCGTGCCCGTCTGTGAGCAGCCCTTATGGCCTCGTGAACGGCGCGAATGTAGCTGAGCGTGAGCACTCGATCGCACCTTTCGCCATACATTCATCCGATCGTGTGAGGATTGCCCTTTGGGCTGACGCGGAGGGCCCGGACGTACAGTGGCGTGGGCGCGTTACGTACCTGACGAAAGGTTCTTTCGCGTACCGGACAACGGTTCCGCGGATGTGCCGGACCGCGGTCGTGGACTTCGAGGGAGGCGCTTGCCGTGAGTGAGCTGCGGTTCGTCCGCATGGGATTCGGTGCCGATGCCGTGGACTACCAGGAGGCGTGGGACGAGCAGCGCCGGGTGCACAACGCCCGCTTCCTGGACGAGATCCCCGACACCTGCCTGCTCCTCGAACACCCGCCGGTCTACACGGCGGGCCGGCGCACGGCGGACAGCGAGCGCCCGCTCGACGGCACGCCCGTCGTCGACGTGGACCGCGGCGGCAAGATCACCTGGCACGGACCGGGCCAGCTCGTGGGCTACCCCATCCAGAAGCTTCCGCGCCCCGTGGACGTGGTGGCGCACCTGCGGCGCCTGGAGGAGGCGATGATCCGGGTCTGCGCGGAGTTCGGCGTCGGGACCAGCCGGGTGGAGGGCCGGGCGGGCGTCTGGGTCCTCGGCGACCCGGTCGAGCAGCGCCCCTCCGGCGGGCTCTCCCTCGACTTCGACCCCCGCCTCGCCGACGAGGAGTTCGACCCGCGGCTGGACGGACCGCAGTACGCGCCCTCCAACGCCGGCCAGCGGCGCGAGGACCGCAAGATCTGCGCCATGGGCATCCGGGTCGCCAAGGGCGTCACCATGCACGGGTTCGCCCTGAACGTGAACCCGGACACCTCGTCCTTCGACAAGATCATCCCGTGCGGCATCCGGGACGCGGGCGTGACGTCACTGGCGTACGAGCTGGGCCGCGAGCTCACCATCGACGAGGTACTGCCCGTCGTGGAGAAGCACCTGGGCGACGTACTGGCGAACGCCGACCTCAGGCCGCGCGAGGTGGAGCGGGCGTCCGCCTGACGCGTCCCCCTCCGGGGGACCCCCCGCAGCGCGGGGAACCGCTCGACCGGCCCCGGGAATGCACCCTTGCTCCCCAAGGTTGCCCACCCCGGGGAGCAAGCACCGCACGGGCGTACCCTGGTGTACGCCGAAGAATCGAAGCTACAGGGAGCCGATGTGTCCGCAGTCGCACCCGACGGACGCAAGATGCTGCGCCTGGAGGTCCGGAACGCCCAGACCCCCATCGAGCGCAAGCCCGAGTGGATCAAGACCCGGGCGAAAATGGGCCCCGAGTACACGAAGATGCAGAGCCTCGTGAAGAGCGAGGGGCTGCACACGGTCTGCCAGGAGGCGGGCTGCCCCAACATCTACGAATGCTGGGAGGACCGGGAGGCCACGTTCCTGATCGGTGGGGACCAGTGCACCCGGCGCTGTGACTTCTGCCAGATCGACACGGGCAAGCCGGAGGCCCTCGACCGTGACGAGCCCCGTCGCGTGGGCGAGTCCGTGGTCACCATGGACCTGAACTACGCCACCATCACCGGCGTCGCCCGCGACGACCTGGAGGACGGCGGCGCCTGGCTGTACGCGGAGACGGTCCGCCAGATCCACGCCCAGACCGCCGAGCGCGCGGAGGGCCGCACCAAGGTCGAACTGCTCGCCCCGGACTTCAACGCCGAGCCCGCCCAGCTCGCCGAGGTCTTCTCCTCGCGGCCGGAGGTCTTCGCGCACAACGTGGAGACGGTCCCCCGGATCTTCAAGCGCATCCGCCCCGGCTTCCGCTACGAGCGCTCGCTGAAGGTCATCACGGAGGCCCGGGACTACGGTCTGGTCACGAAATCGAACCTGATCCTCGGCATGGGCGAGACCCGCGAGGAGGTCGGTGAGGCGCTGCGGCAGCTGCACGAGGCGGGCTGCGAGCTGGTGACCATCACCCAGTACCTGCGCCCGTCCGTGCGCCACCACCCCGTGGAGCGCTGGGTCAAGCCGCACGAGTTCGTGGAGCTCAAGGAGGAGGCCGAGCAGATCGGCTTCTCCGGCGTCATGTCGGGCCCCCTGGTCCGCTCCTCGTACCGCGCCGGCCGGCTGTACCGGATGGCCGTCGAGAAGCGCGGCGCGTACGTCGCCTCGCAGGCCGTCTGACCGACGCGCGGCACCCCCGGACGGAGCAGTCGGGGGAAAACGGTTCGACCCGAGCGGTGGCACTGAGTGCCACCGCTCGCGTGTGAGTCGGCGCACAAGCAACTACCGCCCGGTAGTGGCCAATTCGGCACCCTCACGGCCGTCCGCGCAGTTGGGGACCCCCGTCAGGATCGCGTCAGGCTGGAGACCTGCTGCATCAAGGCTTCATTGGTGTTTGACCGGTCGGTCACGCCCTGGTAACACCAATCAGTGACCCTGGTCTTGCACCACGTACCGCCCCGTCCCACGAGCCGTCATCCCGAGGGGGGACCTCCCATCATGCAGGCCGCGCCCGTACGCGCCACCGCGATCCCGTCGTTCACCGATGCACTCCGTGCCGTCGAGTCGCTGCTCATGAGCAGCGGCCAGCGCACCGCCCGCCGCAACGCCTGGACCTCCGTCCTGGAGGACCGCCGTCGCGCCAAGGACCGGGTCGAGGCGCAGCGCGTGCTGGAGTCCGTGGCGACGCGTCCGTAGCCGTCGCACGACCCGTCGCACGCCTCGCCGCGTGCCCCGGCCGCGGGCGCTGCCGCCGTCCGCCCGGACACTGCCGTCGTCGGGCCTTGCCGGGCCACGTAGACTTCGGGGCATGGCGAGGAAGGAACCTGCAGCGGACGCTGCGAACCCCGGGCGACTCAAGCAGATCGTCCTGACCTACAAGATGACTCGCAAGGCCGATTCCAAGATCGGTCTTGTACTCGCGGCAGTCGGAATCGTCACCCTCGGTGTCTTCCTCGCGATCGGCTTCCTGATCGGCCACCCGGTCTATCTGGGCATTCTCGGCCTTCTGCTCGCCTTCCTCGCGACGGCGATCGTCTTCGGGCGCAGGGCCGAGCGGGCCGCGTTCGGACAGATGGAGGGCCAGCCCGGCGCCGCCGCGGCCGTGCTCGACAACATCGGCCGGGGCTGGACCACCACCCCCGCGGTGGCGATGAACCGCAGCCAGGACGTGGTGCACCGCGCGGTCGGCAAGGCCGGCATCGTGCTGGTGGCCGAGGGCAACCCAAACCGGGTGAAGAGCCTGCTGGCGGCCGAGAAGAAGAAGATGGCGCGGATCGTCGCGGACGTACCGGTGCACGACGTACTGGTGGGCACCGGCGACGGGCAGGTGGGGCTCAAGAAGCTCCGCACCACGATGCTGAAGTTCCCCCGCGTCCTGACCGGCGCGCAGGTGACCGCCACCAACGACCGGCTGCGGGCGATGGGCGACCTGATGAGCAACATGCCGCTGCCGAAGGGCCCGATGCCCAAGGGCATGCGGATGCCGCGCGGCGGTCCGAAGGCCCGCTGAACACCCCTCCTACGTGCGTACGACGAAGGGGGCGACCGGATCTCTCCGGTCGCCCCCTTCGTCGTCTGCGGACGTCGTGCCCGGCTTCCCTGGTCCGAACGGCGTGTCCGGCTTCCCGGGTCCGAACGCCGTGCCCGTGCCCCGGGTCCGTGCCCGGGTCGGTCCCACCGTCCGTGCACCCGTCCGTCCGTCCGGACGTCGTGCCCCGAGGTGTACCGAGGCCGCCGGACGGCTAGGCGCGGACCTCGACGGTCCGGGCGAGGCGGTCGTGCAGGCCCCGGCCGTCGCGGTCCCAGATCAGGGCGGGGACGGCGACGCACAGCAGGGCGGTGCGCAGCAGGGCGCGCAGCGGGTTGAGCCGCCCGCCGCCCTCGGGCACGATGCGCAGGCCGAACAGCCGCTTGCCCGGCGTGAAGCCGACAGTGCCGACGGTCAGGACACCGAGGGCGAAGAAGACGAGCAGTGCCCAGTTCCCGGTCGCCTGGCCGTAGCCGTCGGTGAGCAGCCCGTATGCGATCACCATGCACAGGGCCCAGTCGACGGCGAGGGCGCCGAGGCGGCGTCCCGGACGGGCGATGGAGCCGGGCCCGTGCTCCGGCAGACCGAGCTGCTCGCCCCGGTACCCCAGTTCCGCGCCGGAGTCCTCCATGGCCGCCCGGGGTCCGGAGAGCCACGATCCGATTGCTTGCCTGTTGTCCACCCGTCAACGGTACTGCGCCCGTTTTGGCATACGGACACGAGGGGCCCGGGCAGCCCCGGTCGGTTAACTTGGGCGAAACAAATGGGTCACGCTGGAGAAATCCCCCGTCCCTATGGTCAGGCCCCAGCGTGTGCCACCGCACTGGCCGCACGAACGAACTACCACCCCGGTCCACAGTGGGCGGGAGTAGGAGGAGCTGGATGTTCCAGAACGCCGACGAGGCCAAGAAGTTCATCGCGGACGAGGACGTCAAGTTCGTCGACGTACGATTCTGCGACCTGCCGGGTGTGATGCAGCACTTCACGATCCCGGCCGAGGCCTTCGACCCGGCCGAGGAGCTCGCGTTCGACGGCTCCTCGATCCGCGGCTTCCAGGCCATCCACGAGTCCGACATGGCGCTCCGCGCCGACCTGTCCACCGCGCGCGTCGACCCCTTCCGCCGCGACAAGACGGTCAACATCAACTTCTTCATCCACGACCCGATCACGGGCGAGCAGTACTCCCGTGACCCGCGCAACGTCGCGAAGAAGGCCGAGGCATACCTCGCCTCGACCGGCATCGCCGACACCGCGTTCTTCGGCCCCGAGGCCGAGTTCTACGTCTTCGACAGCGTGCGCTTCGACACCAAGGCGAACGAGGCGTTCTACCACATCGATTCCGAGGCGGGCGCCTGGAACACCGGTGCGATCGAGGACAACCGCGGCTACAAGGTCCGCTACAAGGGCGGTTACTTCCCCACCCCGCCGGTCGACCACTTCGCCGACCTGCGTGCCGAGATCTCCCTGGAGCTGGCCAAGTCCGGCCTCCAGGTCGAGCGCCAGCACCACGAGGTGGGCACCGCCGGCCAGGCCGAGATCAACTACAAGTTCAACACGCTGCTCGCCGCCGCCGACGACCTCCAGCTCTTCAAGTACATCGTGAAGAACGTCGCCTGGCGCAACGGCAAGACCGCGACCTTCATGCCGAAGCCGATCTTCGGTGACAACGGCTCGGGCATGCACGTGCACCAGTCGCTGTGGGCCAACGGCGACCCGCTGTTCTACGACGAGGCGGGCTACGCGGGCCTCTCGGACACCGCCCGCTACTACATCGGCGGCATCCTCAAGCACGCCCCCTCCCTGCTCGCCTTCACCAACCCGACGGTGAACTCCTACCACCGCCTGGTCCCCGGCTTCGAGGCCCCGGTCAACCTGGTGTACTCGCAGCGCAACCGCTCCGCGGCCATGCGCATCCCGATCACGGGCTCCAACCCGAAGGCCAAGCGCGTCGAGTTCCGCGCGCCCGACTCCTCCGGCAACCCGTACCTCGCCTTCTCGGCGCTGCTGCTGGCGGGCCTCGACGGCATCAAGAACAAGGTCGAGCCGGCCGAGCCGATCGACAAGGACCTGTACGAGCTGGCCCCCGAGGAGCACGCGGGTGTCGCGCAGGTCCCGACCTCGCTCCCGGCCGTCCTCGACCGTCTCGAGGCCGACCACGAGTTCCTGCTCGCGGGTGACGTCTTCACGTCCGACCTGATCGAGACGTGGATCGACTACAAGCGCACGAACGAGATCGCGCCGCTGCAGCTGCGTCCGCACCCGCACGAGTTCGAGCTGTACTACGACGTGTGAGCCGGCCCGGCTTCCGTACGGAGCCCCGTCACCGCCCTCGGGTGGTGGCGGGGCTCCGTCGTGATGCCCGGCACCCGGGTCGTCGTACACGGCGGGTGGGCCGTCGCGCGCGGTGCTGGACGGTGTGTGCGGCGCATAAGGAGGTGACGTTCGACAGGGCTGTTCTTTGCCTCCCGCGGGGCCGTTCGGCACCGGTTCTTGGGCGGGCACGGGCGCACAATGGAAGCGGGACGAGTGCCGGAGTGCGTGAGTGCCTGAGTTCGGGGTGATGCAGAATGCAGAGCCGGTTCCGGAGCGATCGGCGCCTGACCGTGCGGATGACGGTCACGCTGTTCCTGCTCGGATTGCTGTACGTGGCCTTCGTCGCCGCGTTGATCGTGCTGCTGAAGTCCTGGGTCCTGGTCGTGGTCGTCGCCGCCGCGATGCTCGGCGCCCAGTACTGGTTCTCGGACCGCATCGCCCTGTACGCGATGCACGGGCGGATCGTGGAGCGGGAGGAGCATCCGCAGCTGCACGGGGTCGTGGACCGGCTGTGTGCCGTCGCCGACATGCCGAAGCCGCTCGTCGCCGTCTCCGACCTGGACATGCCCAACGCGTTCGCGACCGGACGGAACGCCGACCACGCGGTGCTGTGCGTGACGACCGGGCTGCTGCGCCGGCTGGAGCCCGACGAGCTGGAGGGCGTCCTCGCGCACGAGCTGTCGCACGTGGCGCACAAGGACGTCGCCGTGATCACCGTGGCCTCGTTCCTCGGGGTGATCGCCGGGCTCATCGTGCGGTTCGCCTTCTACTCCCAGCTCTTCGGCGGGCGCGGGCGCAAGGACCAGAACACGCTGGCGATCTTCATGGCGGTGATGGCCGTCTCCGCGGCCGTGTACACGATCAGCTTCCTGCTCATCCGGGCCCTGTCCCGGTACCGCGAACTGGCCGCCGACCGGTCCGCGGCCCTGCTCACCGGCCGGCCCTCGGCGCTCGCCTCCGCGCTGACGAAGGTCTCCGGGGACATCGCGCGGATCCCGACGAAGGACCTGCGGACGGCACAGGCATTCAACGCCTTCTACTTCACGCCCGCCCTGGGCGCCGGGCCCAGTCTCGGCAAGCTCTTCTCCACCCACCCGAGCCTGGAACAGCGGCTCGAACAACTGGGCCGTATCTCGGCCGAGTTGGGCGAGGCGGCGACTCCCGGCACAATCACCTGACCGTACTTCGCCGCTCTTCGAAAGGCAGCCGTCCGCATGGGGTTCCTGGACATCCTGCTCGGGCGCACCAAGGCCGTCGCACCCGATCTCGACCAGCTCTTCGGGCTGCCGTCGGCCGCCGTGACCCTGCAGGCGGCCGCCGGGTTCACCCCGACCGGGACGGGCGCGGTGTGTTTCGCCTCCGTAGAGGGCGCGGCCTTCGCGGAGGCCCACCGCGAGGTACGGGAGCTGCTGGAGGCGGACACGGCCCGTGCGGAGTCCGCGCCCTCCGGGCAGCCGGGCGCGGGGCCACCGGTGGAGGTGACGCGGGACGAATACGGGTACTCCTGGCTGGTCTCGCGGCGCGCGCCGGACGACCTGGCCGCGCTGGTGAGCGATCTGCACGCGGTCAACAGCACGCTGGAGGGCAGCGGTTTCGGCCCTCAACTGCTGTGCTCGGTGGTGGCCTTCGCGGAGACCGAGGACCCCGAGCAGGCCGGGCGGCGGCTCGGGCTCGTGTATCTCTACAAGCGCGGCACCTTCTACCCGTTCGCGCCGTCGGCGGATGGCGGCGGGCGACGCGACAACGCGCTCGAACTGCGGATCAAGGCCGCTCTCGGCGACGACCTGCGCATCGAGCAGGATCTCGGCCGGTGGTTCCCCGTGTGGGGCGCCCCGGGTCTGTGACGCCCCCGCGGGCCGTCCGCGGCCTCAGACCCCGCGTGCGGCCGTGACCACTCCGGCCGCCACCGCCGATTCCAGTGCCGCGTGGTCTTTCGTGTTCTGGTCCGCGTAGCGCAGGGCGAAGTCGGCGACGGCGTGTTCGAAGGTCTCGGCGCCGCCCAGGTAGGCGGCGATGGCGACCCGGTCGCCGGAGCGCGCGTGCGCGCGGGCCAGCGCGGTGCCGCACAGCCGGGCGTAGGCCACCAGCTCGTCCGGCGTCATTCCGGAGACGTTCGCGGAGCCCTTCATGTCGCGCAGTTGCCGCCAGTAGAAGGCGCGGCCCTGCGGCCCGGTCATCCAGCCGAGGAAGATGTCGCTCGCCGACTGCAGCAGCCGCTGCCCGGCGACGATCCGGTGGCCGGGATGGACGTACGGACCGCCGGGCAGATGCTCCTCCAGTACGGATCTGGTGGCTTCCTTGATCTGCAGGAACAGCGGGTCGTCCGTGTCCCGGCCGGTGAGCAGCACGATGAAGCAGCGGGTGCCGACACTGCCGACGCCGACGACCTTGCGCGCGGCGTCCGCGAAACGGTAGCGGTCCAGCAGCAGGCGGCGCTCCTCGGCGAGGGTGGAGCGGTAGTCGCTGAAGATCTTGCGCAGGGCCGCCATGTCGGAGGCTCCGGCCGGTTCGAGGAGCGGTGGGTCGCGCACGATGCGCCGCCGTCCGTCGACGGTCTCGGTGAGTTTGCCGAGGGCGTGCAGGCTGGTGCGGCGCCGGGCGCGGGTGAGGCTCGACTCGACGCGTCGGCGCCGGCCGGCGGAGCGGACGAGCGGGAGCAGCCGGTCGGGGTCGATGCGCTCGTACCAGACGGCCAGTTCGCCCCGGTCCGCGAGCCGTCGTATGCCCTTGCGGTACTCGGCCGCGGCGGCCTCCGCCGCGCGGCGCACCCGCGTCTCGGCGTACCCGTTCTCGCGGGCGGCCACCGCGACGCTGGCCGCGAGCCGTTTGACGTCCCACTCGAAGGGGCCCGGATGGGTCTCGTCGAAGTCGTTCAGGTCGAAGTGCAGCGCGCGTTCCGGTGAGGCGAACAGGCCGAAGTTGAGGAGGTGGGCGTCACCGCACAGCTGGACCGTGAGGCCGGTGTGGGGCTGGGAGGCGAGGTCGGCGGCCATCACGGCGGCGGCTCCGCGCAGGAACGCGAACGGCGAGGCGGTCATCCGCCCGTACCGGATCGGCAGCAGTTCCTGCAGTCGGTCCCTGCCCTGCCGTTCCAGGACGGCGACGGGGTCGGGGCGGTCGACGCCGGGGATCCAGACGGCGTGCGAGGAACGGGGGGCGCGCTTGCGGGCGGCCCTGCCGTGGGCGGCCCGTGCGGCGGGGGTGGCGGTGGCGCCGGTCGGGGCCACGGCCGTCAGGTCCGCACTGCGCGGGCGACGTCGCCGCTGACGGCTCCGGAGAGGCTACGGGTGCTGCGGGCCGTGGCGTTCCTGGAGCCGTCCGCCGGAACGTCGTCCACCTTGACGACGACCGTGTCGAGGAGGGTGCCTCCCTCGTCGCGGAAATCGACCTGGACCACGTACGTCCGGGACGTGGAGGTGGGGTTGGTGGCGGTGACCTCGATGATCGAACGGCCGTCGGAGTCGGTGCGCACCCGGTCGCCGGCCTTCACCTCGCCCTTCGCGTTCAGGCCGCTCCTGAACTCGTCGAACCGCCGGCCCGCCTCGGCGGTGGCGGAGGCGAGGGAGTTGCCGGCCCCGGCGGTCGCGGAGGCCAGGGCGCTGCTCGCCGCCGAGGCGAGGGAGGCGGCGGCGGAGGCGGCCTGCGAGGCGGTACCGGCGGGATTTCCGTCGCCCGAACAGCCGGTGAGGGAGAGAGCGCCCAGCAGCACGGCACCGGCCGGCCGCAGCAGCGGCCCCCGTACCCGAAGCCCCCGTATCCCGTTCCTCGCCATCTCGCCTCCCGGCGTTCCGCTGCGGATTCGCTGCCTCGCGTTCTCCACAGTCAAGATTCTGAGCAGGGCATACGCATGTGGGAGGCGGCAATCGGGTGAGGCGCGAGAGGATGCCGGGAACGACGGCTATGAGGCGGAGGCGGCGTGGACGAGCAGCGGCGGCACATCGGGGTGACGGAGCGGCGGGCCCGGCTCGCGCTGCGGCACCGGCTCGCGGGGCCACGGCGCGCGGCGGGCCCCGAGGAGGTCGCCGGGTCACTGGTCGCGCTGCACGGGACCGATCCGGCGACGGTGTACCTGGCGGTGGGCGCGCGCCTCGCGGAGGCCGGGCGGACGGTGGGGGAGCTCGACCGGGCGCTGTACGGGGACCGGACCCTGGTGCGGATGCACGGCATGCGGCACACCGTGTTCGTGTTCCCCACCGAACTGGCCGCCGTGGTGCACGCATCGACCGGCCTGGCGATCGCGGCGAAGGCGCGGACCGGACTGATCAAGGACGTGACCACCGGCAGTGACGGGCGGCTGACCGAGGAGTGGCTCACGGAGGTCGAGGCGTCCGCGCTCGCCGCACTGGCCCGGCGCGGGCAGGCCACCGTGAACGAACTCACGGGCGACGAGCCACGGTTGAAGGAGCAGTTCACCTACGGCGCGGGCCGGGGGTACGAGAGTGCGCAGACCGTGTCCTCACGTCTGATGCGGGTGCTCGGCATCGAGGGGCGGGTCGTGCGGGGGCGTCCGCTCGGCTCCTGGACCTCGACGCAGTTCCGCTGGGCCGTCGCCCCGCCGTACCCCGAGCTCCCGGCCGGTGAGGCCCAGCGCGAGCTGCTGCGCCGCTGGCTCACGGCGTGCGGGCCCGCCTCGGAGGCGGACCTCAAGTGGTGGACGGGGTGGAAGGTGACGGACGTGCGGCGGGCGCTGGAGGCGATCGGGGCGGAGGCCGTGTCGCTCGACGGCGGGGTGAGCGGGTACGTCATGGCCGGCGACGCCGGTCCGGTCGACGACCCCGGCGCGCCGTGGGCCGCGCTGCTGCCCGCACTCGACCCGACGGCCATGGGATGGCAGGAGCGGGACTGGTATCTCGCGCCCTCGATGCGGCCCGCGTTGTTCGACCGCAGCGGGAATGTCGGGCCGACGGTGTGGTGGGACGGGCGGGTGGTCGGGGGGTGGGCTCAGCGGGGTGACGGTGAGGTGGTGTGGCGGGTGCTGGAGCCGGAGGGAGTGGGGCGGGAGGGGATGGCGGCGATCGAGGCGGAGGCCGCGCGTCTGCGGGGCTGGTTGGGCCCGACCCGCGTCACCCCGCGCTTCCGCACACCGCTGGAACGCGAACTGACCACTCCGTGAGGTCACCGGCCCGCTTCCCGCCCCCGCCGCCCCTGCCCGGCCCGTCCTCTGCCTGGGGCTCCGCCAAGGGGCCGCGCCCCCTGGACCCCGCATCGCCCGAAAGGCTCGGCCTCGAACGCCGGACGGGCTGAACATCCGCACCCCAGGCCCGCGCCATCAGCCCGTCCGGCGTTCGAGGACAAGGCCCTCAAGGCCGATACGGGGGTCTGGGCGCGGAGCTCCGGGAACGGGGACGGCGGGGACGAGAGACGCCGGTGCCGGGAACGAGAGTCCCGGCACCGGGCATCCCCCGCTCAGCGCGCGTACCGCAACAACGCCCGCACCATGTGACACGTGGTGTCCGACGGCGGATGCACCCCGATGACCGCGGCGGTGTCGCGTATCACGTCGTTGCGGGCCTGATTCGGCACGTACACACCGGAGTCGAGCAGAGCGATCGCAAGACGCATCGCCTTGAGCCGACGGTTGTGCGTGACGTACCACTCGCGGGGACGCCCCGGCGGCAGCGGGCGCTTCGCCACGGGCTCGTACGGCAGGTCCATCAGGACCGCCCTCTTCGATGTGGACTGGGTGGGCAGCGGCTTCAGTGCGGCAGCGGGCACCGGCATCCTCCTGTCGCGGTCGGGGCACCGCCGGCCCTCCCGGCGACCCCCTCGAACACTTCCTCCAGTCTACTGCCCGCCACTGACATCCGGGGAGAGCGTGAGGCCCGACAAACACCGAGGTGAAGGCCATAATTGACGTCCTGTCACACCAGGTTCCAGCGGTGCGCGTGTGACGCCAGAAATTCGAACAGACTCATCGATGTACCGTGTCCGGCATGGAGATCTGGATCAACCCGGCCTGTTCGAAATGCCGCGGCGCCGTCGCCCTGCTCGACGCGGAGGGCGCGGACTACACCGTGCGCCGCTACCTGGAGGACGTACCGACGCCGGACGAGATCAGGGCCGTACTGGAGCGGCTCGGCCTCGAACCGTGGGACATCACCCGCACCCAGGAGGCCGACGCCAAGGAGCTCGGGGTGAAGTCGTGGCCCCGGGACGACGACTCACGGGAACGCTGGATCACGGCGCTGGCAGAGCACCCGAAACTCATCCAGCGGCCGATCATCACCGCGGACGACGGCACGGCCGTCGTGGCGCGCACCGACGACGCCGTGCGCGAGGCCCTGTCCCGCTAGGGCCTGCCTCCCCGGCCACCTCACGTCCCGGCTGTCCGACCCCTCCCCCAACTCCCGCGTGACACACGTCACTTCAGTGACTTGGGTGAACTGTTGAGCAGCCCCGTTCGGTATCTCGTACATAGCGGCATACGGATCGCATCCGGCCGCCCATGGCGGCGGCCGGGGACAGGAGGCGCGCATGTCGCGTAGGAGAACTCTCAGTCCCAAGAAGAAGCTCGCGCTGCTGGTCAGTGCCGCGGCCGTGGCGGGAGGCGGCGCCTTCGTCATGGCGACCACCTCCAACGCGGCCCCGGTCCAGAACGCGTCCAACTCGACGGTCTGCCAGGGACTGGCCACCGCGCTGGGCAACAACCAGACGTTCATCGACGGGCAGCGGGCCAAGCCCGACGCCCAGTCGCAGGCCCGGATCGCCAACCGCGAGGCGGTCATCGCGCAGATCAAGGTCCAGCAGGCGGCGTCGAACTGCCAGGTCGGGGAGTCGGCTCAGGGCCCCCAGGCCGCCCAGCCCGCGCAGCCCGCGCAGCCCGCCCAGCCCGCCCAGCCCGCAAAGCCCGCGCCGAGCGCGCCGGGGAAGCAGCAGACCACCCCGCCCGCGCAGGGGGCGGGTGGCGGCGCGGCCACCGGCCGGCAGGTCTGTGCCGGCTCGACCGTCACCCTCTCCGGCGAGGGCGGCGCACCGGCCGCCTCCAGCAACCAGTTCCCCGCCGGGACGAAGCTCAAGGTCACGAACCTGGACAACAACAAGTCCACCACCGTGCAGGTCACGTCAGTGTCCGGCAGTTGCGCGCTGCTGAACAACGCCGCGTTCGAACAGGTCCGCGAGCCGGGCAAGTTCCTGATCCGCCGGGCCCTGATCGAGAAGGTGGGGTGAGGGCCGACGGCTGACGATCCGGGAACTCCACGAGCCCGAAGGTGAGTTCGGCCGACGCGGTGTTGGGCGGCGCCTGCGGCGAGACGTCCGGGAGGACGGCTCCGTACGCGCGGCAGCACCGCGGCGGGGCCCGTGCCGCCACCCGGCACGGGTCATGGGTCCTGCTGTTCGCGGCCACGAGCAGCAGGACCGGCACCTCCAGAACACCCGGCGCACCCGGCGCCCCGGTATCGAGCGGAGAGCCGTGCCACGGGCACTCGGCCTCCCCGCCGGGACAGGGGCCGCGGCGGCCGGCAAACGGACCGCGCGCGCAAACCCATCGCATACGAGCCGCCGCGGCCACCCCGGGCGGATCACGGTGGCCGGCGCGCCCCACTCGCGGCCTTGGCGAAGGGGCCCCTGCCGGCGGTCGCGCATCGCTCTCGGCCGGTGAGGTGCGACACAGGGGCATCAGGTAACACGGGGTTCATGCTCGGGCAATGATCGGGAAATCGCCTGTTGACAGGCTGCCTGGCATGACGCGGCGCCAAGGTGCCGCGAGCGCCGCAGCACCCGCGGTGCGCCTGGAGACCCACCCGAAGGATGTGGCCCGTGACCTTCAAGGCTGAGTACATCTGGATCGACGGCACCGAGCCGACGGCCAAGCTCCGTTCGAAGACGAAGATTCTGGCCGACGACGCCAAGGGTGCCGAGCTGCCGATCTGGGGCTTCGACGGGTCCTCCACGAACCAGGCCGAGGGCCACGCCTCGGACCGCGTACTCAAGCCGGTCGCCAGCTACCCCGACCCGATCCGCGGCGGGGACCACGTCCTCGTCATGTGCGAGGTCCTCGACATCGACATGACGCCGCACGAGTCCAACACCCGTGCCGCGCTGGCCGAGGTCGCGGAGAGGTTCGCCGCTCAGGAGCCGATCTTCGGTATCGAGCAGGAGTACACCTTCTTCGACGGGGAGCGCCCGCTCGGTTTCCCCGTCGGCGGCTTCCCGGCCCCCCAGGGCGGCTACTACTGCGGTGTCGGCGCCGACGAGATCTTCGGCCGTGACATCGTCGAGGCGCACCTGGAGAACTGCCTGAAGGCGGGCCTCGGCATCTCCGGCATCAACGCCGAGGTCATGCCCGGCCAGTGGGAGTTCCAGGTCGGCCCGCTCGCCCCGCTGGAGGTCTCCGACCAGCTGTGGGTGGCCCGCTGGCTGCTCTACCGCACCGCCGAGGACTTCAACGTCTCCGCCACCCTCGACCCCAAGCCGGTCAAGGGCGACTGGAACGGCGCGGGCGCGCACACCAACTTCTCCACCAGGGCGATGCGCGAAGGGCCCGAGGGCTATGCCGCGATCATCACCGCGTGCGAGTCACTGGGCGAGGGCTCGAAGCCGCTCGACCACGTCAAGAACTACGGCGCCGGCATCGACGACCGCCTGACCGGCCTGCACGAGACCGCTCCGTGGAACGAGTACTCGTACGGCGTCTCCGACCGCGGTGCCTCGGTCCGTATCCCGTGGCAGGTCGAGAAGGACGGCAAGGGGTACATCGAGGACCGCCGTCCGAACGCCAACGTCGACCCGTACGTGGTCACGCGGCTGCTCGTCGACACCTGCTGCGCCGCGCTGGACAAGGCCGGCCAGGTCTGACCCACCCCCTGCCCGCGAAGGGGCGCCCACCATTCCGGTGGGCGCCCCTTCGGCGTGGCGCGCCCCGTACGTCGGCCCGGCGTGCGGACCCCGGGCGGGCGCTGCGCGCCCTCGTTCGCGTCAAGGGCGCGTCCGACCTTTGAACCAGGACTCCTGCCCGGCCCCGGCTTCTGCTTCAATGGAGACATGGCCAGCCACCAGAAGTGCACCGCGACGGGTCGCCACGACCTGGAGCCCTTCTGGCCTTCCCGTCAGCATCACGACTTCGACCGGGTGTGTTGCCGCGCGACGAACGCGCCGGCCCTCTAAAGCCGTACACCCCGGCCTTCGGCCAGCGCGCACGACGTACGTCCTCGACGGCCCCGACCACGAACTCGCGGTCGTCGACCCTCCCGACGAACTCCTCGCGCGAAAGAGCTGACCCCTCATGGCGAACACACGTTCCTTCACTTCCGTCGCGACCTCCCCCGCCCCGGCCACGCCCGCGCCCGGCACCGGGCGCCACCGGCTCCGTGCCGTCGACCGGGACGAGGTGGTGAACGTGGCGGACTTCCTGCCGCCGGGCGCCACCTGGCTGCCCGCGCCCCCGCACACGCTGCCGGTGCTGCCCGGCCGGCCGCCGATGATCGGCTACCTGCTCCTCGTGCCGGCCGACCAGCAGCCCCTGCTGCCGGTCGCCGTCGCCCCTGACCCGGCGGGGACGCCCGCCCCCGCCGGAGGCGACGCGCTCGTCCGTATCGACTCCGTGCAGCGCACCGCCGAGGTCGACGGGCGGACGCTCGACCTCACCTACCTGGAGTTCGAGCTGCTCGCGCATCTCGTCGCGCACCCGCACCGGGTGCACACCCGGGACCAGTTGGTCACCACCGTGTGGGGCTACGGACACGTGGGCGACGGACGGACCGTCGACGTGCATGTCGCGCGGCTGCGCCGCAAGCTCGGGGTGCAGCACCGGCAGTCGATCCAGACGGTACGACGAGTCGGCTACAAGTACGCGCCCCCGACCGGCCGCTGACCGGTCCGTCGGCCGGTCGGCCCGTCCCGCGTCCGCGACACCTTCGGGCGGATCTTCTGTCAGCAGATTCCCGTTCCGTCCGGTGCGCCGACCGTGCAGAGTCGTCACCATGAGACTTCTGGTGATGGGCGGTACGGAGTTCGCGGGGCGCGCCGTGGCGCGGGCGGCTGTGCGACGCGGCTGGGAGGTGACCGTCTTCCACCGGGGACGGCATGAACCTCCCTCCGGGGTGAGGTCGTTGCTCGGTGACCGCACCGCTCCGGACGGGCTCGCCGCGCTCGCGGGCGCCGCCGCCGAAGGTGACTGGGACGTCGTCGTCGACACCTGGTCAGCGGCGCCGCGGCCCGTCCTCGACGCGGCCCGGCTGCTGGCGGACCGGGCCGCGCGCCATGTGTACGTGTCGAGTTGCTCGGTCTACGCGTGGGCTCCGCCCGCCGGGTACACCGAGGACGCGCCGCTCGTGACGGGGGCGGCGAAGGACGCCGGGCGGACCGACTACGCGCGGGACAAGCTGGGCGGCGAGCTGGCCGCCGTCTCCGCGTTCGGCGCGGAGCGTTCGCTGCTCGTGCGGTCCGGGCTGATCCTCGGGCCGTACGAGAACATCGGCCGCCTGCCGTGGTGGCTGGGCCGGATCGCGCGGGGCGGGCCCGTGCCGGCGCCCGGACCCCGGGACCTTCCCCTCCGGTACCTCGATGTCCGTGACCTCGCCGAGTGGATCCTCGGGGCGGTGGAGCGGGGAGCGAGCGGGGCCCACAACCTGACGGGTCCGCCGGGTCACGCGACGATGGGGGAGCTGCTCGACGCGTGCGTGCGGGTGACGGGGAGCGGCGCGGAACTGCGGTGGATCGAGCCGGAGGTGATTCTGGGCGCCGGGGTCGAACCGTGGACGCAGCTGCCGGTGTGGGTGCCGCCGGGGAGTGACCTGCACGATGCGCTGTACGGAGCGGATGTCTCGCGGGCGGTGGAGGCCGGGCTTCGGTGCCGGGACGTCTCGGAGACGGTCGCCGACACGTGGGCGTGGCTCCAGGCCGTGGGCGGTACGGCTCCGCGGCGTCCGGACCGCCCACCGGTCGGGCTGCCTCCGGAAGCGGAGGCCAGGTTGCTCTCCCGGTGACCGGTCCCGCCCTCCTGGAGGCCGCGCCCCCTGGCGGGGGTTCGGGGCGGAGCCCCGAGAGTCGTGCCGACGCCCGGGAAAGAAACCCCTTCAGAGCGCACTGAATATTGTTCAAACCCGTTTTCGGAGATCAACTCCCCGAAAATCGTGCGCTTCTGAGCCCATTGTGCCGGAAATGGCCTCACGAACTTCTAAGATTTTCCGAGGTTTCTGAACGCCTCACACGTCACCTGCGTATGGATGGGAGCCGCTTCACTCCTGTCGGGCGCCCTCGATGCCCCGCAAGGAAGTCAGAGGAGTTCCATGGGACGCAACGTACGAAAACGCCGTTCGCCGCTGGCCGTTCGGGCCATCGCCGCGTCGGCAGCACTCGCGATCGGCGGGGGTGGACTGGTCTGGGCGAACTTCTACGCCTCGGCGCACGAGGAGAACTCGTCTCCCAACACCACGAAGGCCGCCACCGCTCAGGTGGCCACCATCAGTTGTCCGGACGTCGGTCAGAAGCTGACCAACGTGCCGGACAAGGCCCGCAGTGAGGTCGACGGCGAACTCGCCACGCTGGACCAGCAGATCACCGCCGCCTACCAGCGGCTCGCCACGACCCGTGACGCGCAGACGAGGGACCCGAGCTTCGTCCAGAACTCCATCCTCGGACCGCTGAAGAACAACCGGGCGGTGATCATCGACCGGATCAAGCTGGAGATCAGCCGGGTCGGCGGTTCGACACCGTCCTCGCTCGACGGCCTGTCCTCCTGCACGGGGACGCCCGCCAACCAGACCAACGCCGGTCAGAACAACGGCGGTCAGAACAACGGCGGGACGGCCAGTCCGGCTCCCTCGGCCAGCGCGAGCGCCGGCGGCCAGCAGGGCGGCGGCCAGCAGGGCGGCGGCCAGCAGGGCGGCGGCCAGCAGGGCGGCGGCCAGCAGACGGGCAACGGCGGTCAGGCCGGCAACGGTCCGCTCGCCTCGGACTTCGTCGACATCACGAAGGTCCAGGCGAACGTGCCCCGCAAGGCACGGACCCGGGCCGGCGGTTCGACGGGCACGTTCACCACGTCCTGCGGCGTGAACGCGAACAAGAAGTTCAACACCGACAACGTGATCGTGGCGCCCGGCGTCAGCAACGGCGCGCACCACCTGCACGACTACGTCGGCAACCAGTCGAACGACGCGTTCGCCAACAACGACACGTTCGCCGCGGCCAAGACCACCTGCGCCAACCAGGGCGACAAGTCGACGTACTACTGGCCGGTCGTGCGTATCCAGAACGGTACGCAGGACTTCGACCAGAACAACGACGGCGGTGGCAAGGAAGGAAACGTCGGCCAGATCCAGCAGGTCAAGCAGGCGCAGATCAAGTTCGTCGGCAGCGCGAAGAGCCAGGTCGTCGCGATGCCGAAGTTCCTGCGCATCATCACGGGTGACGCGAAGACCACGACCAACGGTCTCGCGAACGCCAACGCCCACTGGTCCTGCACCGGCTTCGAGAACAAGGTGCAGCTCACGCAGCAGTACCCGATCTGCCCGCGGGGCAGCACCGTGGTACGCACCTTCGCCTTCCAGAGCTGCTGGGACGGGGTGAACATCGACAGCGCGAACCACCGTACGCACGTGGCCTTCGCGGACGCCCAGGGCAACTGCGCCAATGGCTTCAAGGCCATTCCGCAGCTGACGATGCGCCTCGTCTACGGCTTCCGGGCACCGACCCTGCAGAACGGGCAGATCAAGAACGCCTACGCGGTGGACGGATTCCCCGAGCAGCTGCACAAGGCGGCCACCGACCACGACGACTTCATCAACGTCTTCGACGAGAACCTGATGAACAAGATGGTCAACTGCATCAACAAGGGCCAGCGTTGTAAGTGACCCCCATGAGGAAGCCGGTGGCGGGATTCTCCCGCCACCGGCTTTCTTGTGTCCTCACGTCCCCGGCCCGCCGGACGGGGAGGCTTCGCGCGCTCAGCCGCTGTGCTCGTGACCGGCGTGCGCGCCGTGCGAGGCCCCCTCCTCCAGGGTCCCGCCGAGACGGCCGCGCAGGGACGTGACCATCTTCTGGTCGCCCACGGCCACCCACTTGGCGCCCACGAGGTACGAGCCGCCGTAGTCCTTCGCACCGTTGAGCCACTCGCGCTGACCGCGGTCGGTGGCGAAGGTCGCCAGGATGAACTTGCCGGCATCGACCTTGCAGACCCCCTGGCGGATCTCGTCCGCGTCGGTCTGGATGTCCGGACGGCACTTCACCTCGGCCGCCAGATCCTCCAGGCTGCCGGTCGCCGTGGCGGGCACCCTGTCCGCCGTGCCGGCCTTGGTCCCGCCGTCGTCCGACCCTCCGCAGCCGGTCAGCGCCAACAGCGCCACGGCGGCTCCCGCGACGAGCTTTTCGCGTGTCAACCTCATACGTTCCTCCGGTACCGTCGGCGCCCGCGCCATGGAGAGCCCCGGCGAGGGCCCTGGTCTTCGATACGGCTCCGAGGCGCTCAGCACTCAATCGGCCACCGCGGGGCGCGGGAAAGCCGATGCCGTCACCAGTACACGTATGCGAAAGTGTGCCGCGTGAACGAAGACTGGGAAGAGCGTACGGCGGCGGCCTGGGCCACTTTCGACGACTACGAGGAAGCGGACGCGGCGGACTTCCGGGCGGTGATCGACGCACTGGTCGCCGAGCTGCCCGCGGACAGTCCGCTCGGCCCGTTCGAGCGGGCCTGCGCCTGGGACTCGACGGGCCACTCCGACCAGGCCGTGCCGCTGTACCGGGAGGCGCTGTCCCGCGGACTCGACGGCTACCGAGGGCGCCGCACCAGGATCCAACTCGCCAGCTCGCTGCGGAACATCGGGCAGGCCGAGGAAGGCGTGAAGCTCCTCACCCCCGAACTCGTCGCCCCGTCGGACGAGTTGGACGACGCCGTACGCGCCTGCCTCGCGCTGTGCCTGGCCGACCTGGGCCGCGAACGCGAGGGTCTGGCGCTGGTGATCGGCGCCCTCGCGCCCCATCTGCCGCGCTACCAGCGGTCGATGGCCAACTACGCGCGGCTGCTCGTCGAGCCCGAGGGCTGAGTCCGCCGGACCGAGGTGACCATCCACCGATTCGCTCGTTCTGCTGAATGTGCAGTCACAGGATGTAGCCCCGCGCCCCACCGCCTCCTCCGGACCGGTCGTCGACGTCGCCCAGGCCGAGGCCGCGCTCGTCGAGCACTACCCGCGGCTCGTCCGGCTCGCCTACCTGGTACTGCCGCCGAGCCTCGGCCGCAACCGGCGGGTGCTGACGGCGCACGCCCTCACGCAGCGCGCGCTGCCCCGGCGCCGCACTCCCTCGTCCGTGATCCCGGCCCAGGCCACCGGCCGCGACGGCGACCCGGGCTACGCCTTCGTACGCCTCACGGTCGTGCGTACGGCACTGGAGGCCGGTCTGCCGCTGCGGCGCACCGCGTGGCCGAAGCGGTCCCAGCTGCCGCCACTGCTGCCCCACGTGTGGGGCCTGCGGCTGTTCCCGCGCTCGGGCGGCGCCGACGAACTCGCCCTGGACCAGCGGCTGTCCGCGTTGTCCGGGGCGGCCCGCGCCGCGTATGTGCTGCGCGGGCTGGAGAAGCTGGCCGACGCCGACGTGCGCAGGGTGCTCGCGGCGGCGGGAGTCGGCGATCCCCGAGCGGCACTCGCGGAGGCCGATCGGGTCGAGGCCCGGGACCCGCTGCTCCATTCCCCGGAGTTCGACCCCTGCGCGCTGCACGCCCGGCCCACCGATCTGATGCGGCGCAGACAGCACATGAAGGCCGCGCTCGCCGCCGGTGCGGCGGTCGTCGTCTGCGGCGCGCTGCTCGCCCTGCCCGGCGACGGCTGGGGCCCCGAGGGTCCCGCGGCCCCCTCGTACGCGCAGAACCCGGCCGCCGTGGCCGCGCTCGACCCGGGGAAGGTGACCCGGGTCCCCCCGGCGGCCTGGCGGACGTCCGCCCGCACGGACCTCTCGGTGTGGCCCGCGCGCGGAAACCTCGCCGGGGACAGCGCGCTGCTGCGCCGCGCCCTCGCCGTCTGGGCCCGCCCCGGCGGGTCCGTGCAGGTCTCGGCGACCCCGGGCACCCCGGCGGGCGCCCCGCCGGGACCGCCCCAGCTGCTGTACGCCGGTGACGTGGACCAGGCCCGGGTGGTGCTGTTCCACGACGGGCTGCGCATCGCCCGGTACGCCGAGCCGCGCGACGGCACCGGCGGGGCGGCCCTCGACTTCGCGCGGGTCGACGGCGCGCGGGGGGCCGAGGCGAGCGCGGTCGTCCTGGACCGTGCCGACGGCAACGTCCGCTACCTGACCGCCCCCTGGGTGACCGGGGCCGCCGAGCGCGACCTGATGAAGCCGGCCGCGGGCTCGACCGCCCTCACCCTGTCGGCCGACGGTGCCACCTCCCCGCTGGCGGGTCCCGCCCGGACGGGCGCGTGCACGTCGTGGAACGCGCTGCAGCTGACCGACGCCACCGGCACCCGGCTGATGACCGACCTCGGCGAGCTGGTCCCGGCCCATCTGACCTCCGGACCGCCCTCGGCGCCCCACGAGGCCACGGGTGCGGCGGCACTGGCGAACTGGGCGCCGTTCGCCTGCTCCCTGACCGCCATGCGCTCCGAGGGCGTGCGGTCGGTGAACGCGTGGCAGTACGCGCGCCAGCCGCTGCCGGACGCCGGCGGCGAAGCGGCGTGGGTGTGCACGCGGGCCGACACCTGGCGGGGCGACGGCACCCGTGTGCTGGCCCAGTTCCACACCCCGGGCGGGACGTACGGGGCGGTCGCGGCGAAGGCCGAGAACTCGCCCGCGTGCGGCGCCCGCGACTCCCATGTGCTGGCGGGCGTGCTGTGGAAGTCGGGGAGGGGTGCCTGGTATCTGCTCGCGGCCGGCAGCAAGGGCACCGCGTCGGTCACCGCCACCGGCGGGGTGACCGGATCTGCCCAGGGTCCCCTGCTCGCCGTACGGACCAGGCAGGGTGCCCAGGCCGGACTGCGGGGCGACCTGACGGACGGCAGGTCGGTCACCGGGCTGCGCTAGTGCCGGACCAGTGGGCGGCCCGGCGGACAGGGGGAAGGCCCTAGTTGACGTTCATGTCAACAAGTGGGCGCCGAGGGGTTCTCCCCCTGCCCTACTCGTCAGTACATTGACGCCATGTCTCACACGCATGCCCGACCGCCCCGGCCGGTCGCGTCGGAGCGGACCCCGCTCAAGGCGCGGAAGGTGTCGTTCTCCTGGGACGACACTCCGCTGCACTGGGTCCCGGGAGATCCGTTCGCCGGGCACACGATCAACGTGCTGCACCTGCTGCTGCCCGCCGGTGAACGCTGGTTCGTCCACGTCTACCGGCAGGTGCTGCCCTGCATCACGGACGAGCGGCTGCGCGAGGACGTGATCGGGTTCATCGGGCAGGAGGCGATGCACTCACAGGCCCACGACGAGGTCCTCCCCCACCTCAGGGAACTCGGGCTCGACCCCACGCCCTACACCGCGCAGGTCGACTGGCTCTTCGAGAAGCTGCTCGGCGACCGCACCCTCCCCCCGGGCCGGGCCCGCAGATGGTGGCTGATGGAGCGGGTCGCGATCATCGCCGCGATCGAGCACTGCACCGCCTTCCTCGGCGACTGGGTGCTGAACGCCGAGGAGCTGGACCGGCGCGGCGCCGATCCGACCATGCTGGACCTGCTGCGCTGGCACGGCGCGGAGGAGGTCGAGCACCGCTCGGTCGCCTTCGAGCTGTTCATGCACGTCGACGGGGGCTACCGGCGGCGCGCGCGGACCTGGGCCACCGCCTTCACCGCGCTCGTCTTCCTGTGGCAGCGCGGGGCGCGCTTCTTCATGGAGAACGACCCGACCCTGCCGGCGGGCCGGGCCGGCTTCAAGGACTTCTACCGGAGCGGACAGCAGGGCGTGCTGCCGGCGACCGGGGACATGCTCAAGTCCATCCCCCGCTACCTCAGCCGCTCCTACCACCCCTCCCAGGAAGGGTCCACCGCGCAGGCCGTCGCCTATCTGGCCAGCTCCCCCGCCGCGAGAGCCGCGGCCACGGCCGGGGAGGGCGTGTGACGCCCCGACTGCGGACCGTCGCGGCCGTCGCGGGTACGGCCCTGCTCGTCCGGCGCGCGCTGCGCCGCCGGATCGGGGCCTCACCGCTGTGGCCGCTGCCCGCCCTGGAGGAGCCGGTCTCCGGCCGCCCTCGCTCCCGTGCTCTGCGGCTGACGGTCACCGGACACGAGCGGATCGCCGACGGTGTCGTACAACTGCGCCTGGAGGGACACGGTCTGCCGCGCTGGGAACCCGGCGCCCACCTCGAACTGGTGCTGCCGTCCGGACGCGTCCGGCACTACTCGCTGTGCGGCGATCCCGCGGACACCTCGTCGTACACCGTCGCGGCGCGCCTGGCCGAGGACGGGCGGGGCGGCTCGCGCGAGGTCCACGAACGGCTGCGGGAGGGCATGGCGGTCGAGGCGCGCGGACCGCGCAACCGGTTCCCGCTCGCCCAGGCGCCCGGGTACGTCTTCGTCGCCGGCGGCATCGGGATCACACCCCTCCTGCCGATGCTGCGGGCGGTCCAGGGCCGGGCGGACTGGCGGCTGTTGTACGGCGGGCGCACCCGGGCGTCAATGCCGTTCCTGGAGGAGATCGAGCGGCTGGACCCGGCGCGGGTCACCGTCGTGGCCGAGGACGTGGACGGGCGGCCCGACCTCGGCACGCTGTTCGCGGGCCTGCCCGAGGGAACGGCGGTCCACTGCTGCGGGCCGGAGGGGCTGATGGCGGCGGTCGAGGAGCGGCTGCCGGAGGGGGCCGCACTGCACCTGGAGCGCTTCACCCCTCGCACCCCGGCCGCGGGTGACGGCGACAGCGCCTTCGAGGTCGAATTGCGCCGCAGCGCACGGACCGTGACCGTGCCGGCCGGCTCCACGCTGCTCGCCGCCGTACGGGCCGAACTGCCCGACACCCTCTACTCCTGTGAGCGGGGCTTCTGCGGGACCTGCCAACAACGCGTCCTGGAGGGCGAGATCGACCACCGGGACGAACTGCTCACGGACACGGAACGTGGCGACTCGATGCTGATCTGCGTGTCACGGGCGCGCGGCGACCGCCTCGTCCTCGACATGTGAACGACCATGGTCGCTCCGGCCCGTTCCCGGCCGGATCCGATCGGTAAGGTGTTCGCATGACAACCGGGGTACGCCGCAGGATGGGTGTCGAGGAGCGGCGGCAGCAGCTGATCGGCGTCGCCCTCGAGCTGTTCAGCCGACGCTCGCCCGACGAGGTCTCCATCGACGAGATAGCCTCCGCGGCGGGCATCTCACGGCCGTTGGTCTACCACTACTTCCCCGGCAAACTCAGCCTGTACGAAGCCGCGTTGCAGCGCGCCGCCGACGATCTCGCGAGTCGGTTCGTGGAGCCGCCCCAGGGACCTCTGGGCGCGCGGCTGCTGCGGGTCATGCGCCGGTTCTTCGACTTCGTGGACGACCACGGGCCCGGTTTCTCGGCGTTGATGCGGGGCGGTCCCGCGGTCGGCTCCTCGAAGACGAACGCGCTCGTCGACGCGGTGCGGCAGGCCGCGTATGTCCAGATCCTGTCGCACCTGAAGGTCGAGAGCCCGCCCGTCCGGCTGGAGCTGGTGATCCGCTCGTGGATCTCGCTGGTGGAGTCGACGGCGCTGATCTGGCTGGACGGCCGGCGGATTCCGCGCGGCGAGCTGGAGGTGCAGCTCGTGCACGACTTCGCGGCGCTGGCCGCGGTGAGCGCCGCCCGGGACGAGGAGCTGGGCGCGCTGCTGCGCGGTGCGCTCGAGGGCGAGCCGGGCGACGGGCCGTTCACCGACCTCGCCGTCCGGCTCATCGCGCTGGCCACGCCCCCGAAGGCGTAGGCGCCCCTTCCCGCGCTGTCCTACTCCTCGAACTTGCGGTACGACGGGTCGAGATCCCGGACCTCGGCCGAGACGTGCAGGGCGAGACCGGCGACGGGCTCGACGTACTTGCGCAGCAACTCCAGCACCGACTCGGTGAGCCGGACCTTGGTCTCCTCGCTGCGGCCCGCCAGCAGGGCGAGCGTGACGTGCACCACCGCGTGTCCGTCCGCCTCCGCTCCCACCACGTTGTCCCCGGTCGGCCGGAACCGCGTCTTGCACGCCTCGATCCGTGCGGCCGCCGTCTCGACCACCACCGGGTGCAGCGCGAGCGCGAATCCGCGCCGGTCGAAGGATTCGTCGAGGGCGGCGGAGTAGTCGACGGTGATCTGCGGCATGAGCACTCCTGTTCTAGGTCAACGAACTCACCTTAGGGCCTGCCCCGGCCTGAGCTGGAGCGCGAGCATCGCGACGTCGTCCTCCCGGTCCTGCCCGAAGCGGTCCAGGAGCATGTCGCACAGCGGCCGGACCCCGGGCGGGGCGTCGGCGACGGCCGCGCGCAGGCGTTCCATGGAGATCGCGAGGTCCGTGCCGCGGGTCTCGATCAGGCCGTCGGTGACCACGAGGAGCCGGTCCGAGGGCTCCAGGAACAGTTCGGTGGGCGTCGGCCGGTTCACCGCGAGACCGAGGCCGAGCAGCGGCCCGTGGACCTTGGCGTATTCGGCGCCGCCCGCACCGTGCACGATCAGTGGCGGGATGTGGCCCGCGTTGGCGACGCGTACCCGCCCGGTCTCCGGCTCGACCAGGATCAGGCAGACGGTCGCGGTGACCTCGGGGTGGTAGCGCTGGAGCATCCGGTCGAGGCGCTCGGCGAGGACGGCCGGGTCGCTGTCCTCGACGCAGTAGGCGCGCAGCGCGTGCCGGATCTCGACCATCACGGTGGCCGCCTCCAGCGAGTGACCGACGACGTCGCCGACCGCGGCGAGGACACCGTCGCCGGCGCGCAGCGCCGCGTAGAAGTCGCCGCCGATCTCGGCCTGTTGGGACGCGGGTTCGTAGCGCACCGCGATGTCGACACCGGGCAGGTCGGGCAGCTTGTCCGGCTCGGGCAGGAAGCTGCGCTGCAGGGTGAGGGCGACATGGCGCTCGACCTGGTACATCAGCAGCGGCTCGGCGGCGAGCGCGGTGGCCTGGGCGAGCCGTGCCACCCCGGCCTCGTCGGCGGGGCTCTGGGGGCGTGAGTCGCGTACCGGAGTCGCCAGGCACACCGGCGCCTTGCCGCCCTGGGCCAACACCAGCCGGGCGTCGTCCTGGACGCCGGGCCGGAAGAACCCGGCGGGCCACAGCGGCGAGTGGACGACGGTGCGGTGGACCACGGCCCGGTCCGCCCCGAGCCTGCCGATCAGCCGGGCCACGGCCTCGTGCGCGCCGCGGTCGGGCAGCGCGAGGGCGATCCGCTTCGGGGACATGCCCCGGTACAGCTCGCCCTCCGGGCCGAGGACGAACACGACGGCCGGGAGGCCGGTGAGCCGGGCGGTGCCCTCGGCGGCCGCGTCGACGAGTTCGTCGAGGCTGCGCGCGGCCTGCACGGTGACGATCGTCTCGGACAGCAGCGTCAGCCGCCGTATCAGCGCCTGGTCGTCCGTGCGCAGCCGGGCCGCGCGCACCACGGCCCGTACGACGGTCTGGATCTCCTCCGGCTCGGCCGGCACCTTCAGACATGCCTCGGCGCCGGAGTCCAGGCTGCGGCGTCGGTCGCCCGGGGCCGTACCGGCGCCCGAGAGGTGCACCACGGGCAGATCGCCCAGCACCTGATGTGTCTTGAGCCGGCGGCAGAGTTCGAAGCCGGTCATGTCCGGCAGATCCACCCGGACGAGAAGCACGTCCGGCAGGGTGCCCTCGCGCAGCCGGGTGCCGAGTTCGCGCAGCGCGTCCGCGGCGGTGGCGACGGGAAGGACCTCGTGACCGGCGCCGCGCAGCAGCGCGCTCATGGCGAGCCGGTCGTCCGCCACGTCGTCGACGACCAGCACGGTGGTCGACCCGTTCCTTCTGCTGTTGCCGTCCAACTGAAAGCCTCGGGCCTGCCGGTGGGGCGGACCGGGTGCCCGGTCCGCCCCACCAAGGTAATGCCCTTTTCAGGAGGTCAGGGAGAAGACGGCCACAGTCCGTGCCGGAACGGTGAAGGTTCCCGTCTCCTTCTGGTAGGCGGCGGACTTGACGACGGGGTCGGCACCCGCCCGTTGCACCGGGTGCAGCGCGTAGGGCGTCCCGGACAGCGAGCCGATCCGCTGTTCCTGGCGCTGGGGTGTCGCGTTGAGGACGACGACGAGGCCGCCGAGCTTCATGGTGATCACCCCGGGTGTCTCGTCCTTCCCGGACAGCGGGAAGGACAGCTTCGACTGCACCTGGCCGGCCGTGGCGAGCGAGAAGACGCTCTCGGTGGTGCGGATCCTCAGCAGGTCCTGGTACGCGGCCGAGCTGCCCTCGATCTGTCCGCACCCGACCTTGACGGTGCTCAACAGGGGTTTGGCGTAGGGCCACTTGGACTGGTTGTCGGCGGCCATGGGGAGCCCGCGCCCGAATCCGTTGCCGTCCCTGCAGTCCCAGTGGACGGCGTTGAACCAGTCGCCGCTGTCGAACGAGTTGCGGTCGAGGGACTTGGAGCGCAGCAGGTCGGATCCTGCCTGGGAGAGGGACGGGCCCTGCGAGAGGGTGGCCGTCGCCATGGCGAGCACCTGCATGCGCGCCCGGTCGTCCGCACTCGTGGTGGCCGGCAGCTTGTAGGTGAGGGCGTCGTACAGGGACTCGTTGTCGTGCGCGTCGGCGTAGGCCAGCGCGTCGCCCGGCGCCACGGCGTACCCGGCCGGCCCGCCGTTGTAGTCGACCCCGGAGCCGGTGACCTCCTTGCCCGCGGAGTCGGTGAAACGGTACGCGGCCAGGTTGCCGGTCAGACCGACCTTGATGAGGTCCTGGTAATGCAGCAGGCGGGCCTTCTGCTCGGCCGGGGTGCCGTTGGCGGTGGAGGAGTTGGGATCGGTGAACAGACCCGACGCGAAGCCCTGGACGCCGGGGTCCTCGTCGAAGGGGCTTCCGCCGCGCACCGCGTCGCGGGCCCGGTCGGAGAAGGTCGCGATGCCGGTCCCGGCCATGTTCTTCTGGGTGGCCTGGACGAAGCGGGCGTCGTCGGCGACCTCACCGAAGTTCCAGCCCTCCCCGTACAGGATGATCTTCTTGCCGTCGACGCCGTCCCTCGCGACCGTGAGCGCGTCGAGGGCCTTCCTGACCGCCAGGATGTTGGCCTTGGGGTGGTGTCCCATGAGGTCGAAGCGGAAGCCGTCGACCTTGTACTCCTTGGCCCAGGTGACGATCGAGTCGACGACGAGCTTGCCCATCATGGCGTTCTCGGGAGCCGTGCCCGCGCAGCAGGTGGAGGTGGCCACACTGCCGTCGGCCATGAGCCGTTGGTAGTAGCCGGGGACGATCCGGTCGAGGACGCTGGTGTCGGCCTGGCCGCTCGCGGCGGTGTGGTTGTAGACGACGTCCATGACGACCCTGAGGCCGTCCTCGTTCAGTGACTTGACCATCTTCCGGAACTCGACCGTGCGTCCGGTGCCGTCGGGGTCGGTGGCGTACGAGCCTTCCGGCACCGTGTAGTGGTACGGGTCGTAGCCCCAGTTGTACGCGTCCTTCGCGGCGGTCTTCGCGACGCACTCCTGCTGCTTCTCGGAGTCGGCCGGGTAGGAGGCCAGATCACAGTCGGTGCTCGCCCGGTCCGCCTTCTTCTCGGGAACGGTCGCGAGGTCGAAGGCGGGTAGCAGGTGCACGTACGAGGTGCCGGACGCGGCCAGCTTCCTCAGGTGCTTCGAGCCGTCGCTGTTCTTGTCGGTGAAGGCGAGATAGGTGCCCTTGTCCTTGGCTGGGACGGTCTTGTCCTCCACCGAGAAGTCGCGGATGTGCAGTTCCTGGATCTGCGCGTCCCGCAGCGGCACGGCCTTCGGCTTCTTCAGCGAGGACCAGCCGGACGGGGCGAGGGACCTGGCGTCCAGGTCGACGACCAGGCTGCGCTCGGAGTCGGTGGTCAGGGCGACCGAGTACGGGTCGGTGACCTTGTTGGTGACGACCTCGCCGACGGTCGGCGCCCACACCTTCACGACGTAGCGGTAGGGCTTGCCCGTCCAGGACCGCCTGCCCGTGACGGACCAGACGCCGGTGGTGTCGTTCCGTCGCATCGCGACGGTGGTGCCGTCGAGGTCGAGGCTCACCGACTGGGCGGTCGGGGCCCATACGGACAGGGTGGGGACTCCGTCGTGGAAGACCGGCCCGAGCCGCGCCTTCCCCGCGTCGTAGAGGTCGTCCAGGACGCCGGCGGTCTGCACGCCGGTCGCCGCCAGCACGGCGCCGTTCGCCGCGCGTTGCGTGGCGACGAGCTGGCCGCCGAGCGACGCGCGGACCCGGTCGCGGTCGCGCGGGTCGACCGACCAGGCGGTGTACGTCCTCAGGTGCGGGAACGCGGCCTTCTGGGCGTCGGTCAGGGTGGTCTTCTCCAGCCGCAGCCAGCGCTCGTCGTCGCTGGTCAGCGTCCCGTCCTTGACGGCGATCGAGCCGTCGCGGGAGGACAGGAGCTGGGTGGACACGGCGGCGTCGGAGCCGTTCCAGGCGACCGTGTCCCGGTCGATCCAGACCGCCTTGGAGGTGGTCGGGTCGAGTGCGGCCGCGCTGCCCGCGGGCTGCGGGAGCAGGTACTTCTCCTGGCCGTTCAGCAGCCACACCTCGTGACCGTTCGCGGTCAGGTCGAGGGACTGGTCGGTGGGCAGGTCCTTCTCGTCGCCCTTGTGGAGGATGTAGCTGAGGCTGGTCGCGCCCTCGGCGAGCGGCACCTCGTAGACGGCTCCGTAGGCGTCGGTGCGCACCGGCTGCAGGGGCTTGGTCCAGTCCGTGGGCGTCGCGGCCCCGGTCCAGGTGTGCAGGCCCCAGCCGGTGTAGTCGCCGTCGGCGCGGTGGTAGTGCAGCACCGCCTTGGACTTGTCCTGGGCGGGGTGGTCGGGCCGTTCGGTGAGGACCGGCTCCTTGCCCTGCTCGAGCCAGACCTCGCCGGTCTTCGTGACGTCGATGGTGCGGTCGGTGGCTACGTCCTTGTTGCCGTCCTTGTCGATGACGAGGAAGCCGACGCTGGAGGCACCGGGCTTCAGCTTGACGTAGGCGAAGGCCCCGTAGGCGTCGCGGCCGACGAAGTCGTGGCCGACGGGCCAGGTCGTGGCCTCGCCGTCGGCGAGGTCGCCCCAGGCGTACAGCCGCCAGTCGGTGTAGTCGCCGTCGGTGCGCTTGTAGTGGACGACCGCGTAGTCGCGCGAGGAGGCGGTGGGGACCTCCGGGGCGGGCGGGGTCCCGGTGGTGGTCGTCGCCGTCGCACTGGCGGTCCGCCCGGCCGAGTCGACGACCACCGCCTTGTAGCGCAGGGTCGTTCCGGCCGGTACGTTCTCGCCGATGACCTGGGTGACCTTGTACGGGGCGTGGTCGGCGGAGCCGAGGGTCCGCCATTTTCCGTCTCCGACCTGGGCGGCGAAGACGACCCGGTCCAGTTGACCGCCGGTGACGTCGGCGCCGAGCTCGACGGTGCCCGTCGCGCCCGCGTCCGGCGCCTTCAGGGTGAGCGAGGGCTTCGCGGCGGGGGCGCCGAGTGGACGGCCCGCCTTGAGGACGACGGCGGAACCGGCCGGGACGGTGACGGTGACGTTCCGGTCGGCGTCGCTGGTCGGATGGGAGGAGGTCCCGTAGATCCCCCGGAAGGTCGTGCCCGCGGAGCCGGTCGCGAAGGTCGCCGTCCTCGCCTCGCCCGCGTTGTTGAGGGCGACGAGGTACTCGGTCCTGTCGCCGCCGGTACGGGAGAAGGCGTAGATGCCCGCCCCGTCGGCCGCGTACCGCTCCGTCTGCACCCCGTCCGCGAGGGCCGGGTTGTCCTTGCGGAGCTTCGAGAGAGCGGCGATCTCCTTGTAGAGCGGTGCGCTCGTGTCGTAGGCGTCGCTCGCGTGCGTGCGATCGGTGCCGAGCTCGTCGTCGTCGAGGTAGTCGGCGACCTTGGAGGCGAACATCGTCTGACGGGCGTCCTTGTCGCCGCCGGCGCCGGTGAAGCCCTGTTCGTCGCCGTAGTAGACGACGGGGTTGCCGCGGCTGAGGAACATCAGCTCGTTGGCGAGCCGGTCCTTCTTCACCAGCTCCGCGTCCGTGCCCTTCGGGTCGTCCTGCCTCAGGAAGGATCCGATGCGGCCCATGTCGTGGTTGCCGAGGAAGGTGACCTGCTCGTACGCGTTGGCCTTGTCGGTCGTGTACTTGTAGTCGTCCCCGAACACGGACGCCAGCTTCTTCGCGCTGGCGCCCTGGGAGGCGTAGGAGCGCGCCGCGTCCTGGAAGGGGAAGTCGAGGGTCGCGTCGAGCCGGCCCTGGGTGACGTACGGCGAGGTGACCGAGGTATCGGCGGAGTAGACCTCGCCGAACATGAAGAAGTTCTTCCGGCCGCGCTCGGCCGCGTAGCGGTCCAGGGCGGTGGCCCACTGCGTCCAGAACGGCATGTCCACGTGCTTCACGGTGTCGATCCGGAAGCCGTCGACGCCGAAGTCCCGCACCCACCGCTCGTAGATCTTCTCCATGCCGCCGACCACCTCGGGACGCTCGGTCCACAGGTCGTCGAGACCGGAGAAGTCGCCGTAGGTGGTGGACTCGCCCGCGTAGGTGGAGTCGCCCCGGTTGCTGTACATGGCCGGGTCGTTGAGCCAGGACGGGACCTTGGCGTTCTTCTTCGCGGCGGGCACGGTCGGCGTGCGCGGGAAGGAGTCGGTGTCCACGGACGGGAAGCCGTGGGTGCCGTCCGCGTAGTCCGCGTCGTCGAAGGGCCGGCCGTCCTCGGTCAGATAGGGGAAGGCGCCCTTGGAGAGGTAGTCGTAGGACTTCTCCCGGTAGTCCACGACGTCGGCCGTGTGGTTGGTGATGACGTCGAAGAAGACCTTCATGCCCTTGGCGTGGGCCTTGGAGATGAGGGTCTCCAGGTCCTTGTTGGTGCCGAAGTGCGGGTCGACGCGGGTGAAGTCGGTGATCCAGTAACCGTGGTAGCCGGCCGAGGCGTCCTTGCCGGTGCCCTGCACGGGCTGGTTCTTGAAGATCGGCGCCATCCAGATGGCGGTGGTGCCGAGGCCCTTGATGTAGTCGAGCCGCTTGGTGAGGCCCTTGAGGTCGCCGCCCTGGTAGAAGCCCTTGTCGGTCGGGTCGTATCCGGTCGACAGCCGTGAGCCGGTCAGCCCGCCCTCGTCGTTGGAGGTGTCGCCGTTGGCGAAGCGGTCCGGCATCACGAAGTAGAACTGGTCGCGGGTGGCGTCGTGCCGCGCGGGCTCGGCCGCGAGCTTCGCGTCGGACGGGGGCGCGGGCGGGGTCTCGGCCCGCGCCGCGAGGGGTTGCGCGAGCGATACGGCGAGCGCGGCGGCGAGGACCGCCGCGCGCAGCCTGGAACGGCCGGGGCGAACCGCCGGCCCTCTCGGTATCAGGTCCACCGGTGTGAACTCCTAGCGATTACGGCGCATATGGGTCCGACCCCGCGCTGCGTTCCGGCTCCGGTGCCGAACGCCCGCGTGACCGTATCGCTCACGCAAGGTTTACAGCAAGAGTCTTGCAACATGCGGAAAGTCTTTTCAGCAGCTGGACTTGCCCGCATAGAGGGCGAGTGCCGTGTTGGCGCCCAGCGTCGCCGTGAACTGCCCCGAACCGTTCACCGTGACCTGCGTGTTGTTCTGCACGTTGCAGTAGGTGCCCGCCGCGAGGGACGTCGTGTACGTCCGGCTCAGCGTGGAGGTCTCGTGGTTGATGGCGACGAAGCCCTTGCTGCCGCGCCCGAAGGCGATGGCGTCGTTGCCGTCGTCCCACCAGTTGCTCAGCGCCTGCCCGCGGGTGGCGTTGCGGAAGGCGACCATCGACTTGATCTCCGGCCAGGCGTGCTGGCACTTCCAGCCGTCCTGCCAGCACGCGTTGACGGTGCCGCCGTTGGGCGGTCCCGCGTCCGCGTCGGACCACTCGTAGCCGGAGTTGATGTCCGGTGCGCCGTACGGGTGGGCCAGCATGAAGACGTTGGCGAGCGTGTAGTTCGCCCCGTCCTTGTAGTTCAGGGTCGAGCCGTTGCGCTCGGTGTCGTGGTTGTCGACGAAGACGGCCGCGACGGAGCTGCTCATGTAGCCCCAGCCCTCGCCGTAGTTCTTCAGATAGGCGAGGTTCTCGTTGTTGAAGACCCGCTTGAGGTCGTACGCGTACCGGAACTCCTGGACGTCCCCGTTGCCCGTGTACTCGGTGGGCTGGACCGCCTCGCCGGAGCCGTAGATGACCTCCTGCTTCCAGTACACGGACGGATTGGCGAGCCGGGACTTGATGTTGGCGAGGTCGGCCGCCGGTATGTGCTTGGCCGCGTCGATGCGGAAGCCGTCGACGCCGTACCCGAGGAGGGTGTTCAGGTACCCGGCGATGGTGGACCGGACGTACTCCTCACCGGTGTCCAGGTCGGCGAGGCCGACGAGTTCGCAGTTCTGGACGTTGGCGCGGTTGGTGTAGTCGCTGATCGTCGCCGTGCAGTCGTCCATGTCGTAGGAGGAGTACAGGCCCGGGTAGTTGTACTTCGTGTACGACGACCCGCCGGTTCCGGTGCCGGAACCGGCCGACATGTGGTTGATCACCGTGTCCGTGACGACCTTCACGCCGGCCGCGTGGCAGGTGCCGACCATGTTCCTGAAGGCGGTGGCGTCACCGAGCCGCCCGGCGATCCTGTAGCTCACGGGCTGGTAGGAGGTCCACCACTGCGAGCCCTGTACGTGCTCGGCGGGCGGGGACACCTGGACGTAGCCGTATCCGGCGGGGCCGAGGGTGTTGGTGCACTCCTTGGCGACGGAGTCGAATTTCCACTCGAACAGAACGGCGGTGACGTCCTTGGTCCCGGGCGGGGATGCCTGGGCGGTGCCGGTGGGCAGGACCACCGAGGCCGCCATGCCCGCGGCGAGCGCGAGCGCGGTGGCAAGAGTTCTCTTGGCCATGTCATCTCCTGCACGTCATTGTGCGGTGGGGGTGTGCGGGTGACCGGGGCTCCGGGGTGCAAGTGGGGGGCCCTGGAAGGAAGTTGCCCAGTGAATCAGTCGGGCGTGAGCCGGAACGTATCCCTTGCCGCCAAGTTTCAGCAAGATGTCGTAAGGGATTTCAACGCGTAAAAAAGCGGTGCCCCGGTCCAGAAGGACCGGGGCACCGCTCAGCCGTCGTGGCGGGAGGGTCAGGCTGCCCACCACACGGTCGTATCGGCGGGCAGCTTCGCCTCGCCGTCCCGGGACAGGGTCACCTCGCCGCTCGCGACGAGCACCCTGCCGTACGCCGGGACGGTCACGGACTCGCTCCCGGTGTTCGCGGTGCAGACGAACGCGCCCCGGCGGAAGGCGAGCACACCGTCCGGCGCGTCCAGCCAGTCGACGGTGTCGCCCGCCCCGAGGTCGGACCGCTCGCGCCGCACGGCGAGCGCGTCGCGGTACAGCTCCAGCGTGGAGCCCGCCACGCCGGACTGCGCCTCGATGCTCAGCTCCGCCCACTCGGCGGGCTGCGGCAGCCAGCTGCCGCCGTCACCGAAGCCGTACGAGGAACCCGCCCGGGTCCACGGGATCGGCACCCGGCAGCCGTCGCGGAAACCGTCCTGGCCGGCGCCCCGGAAGTAGGCGGGGTCCTGGCGCACCTCGTCGGGCAGGTCGACGACGTCGGGCAGGCCGAGCTCCTCGCCCTGGTAGAGGTAGGCGGAGCCGGGCAGCGCCAGCATCAGCAGGGTCGCCGCGCGGGCCCGGCGCAGCCCGAGCTCCCGGTCGCCCGCCGTGCGGATCTGGGTGCCGAGGCCGGCCTCGTTGGCGAACCGCGTGGCGTGCCGGGTCACGTCGTGGTTGGACAGCACCCAGGTGGAGGGGGCGCCGACCGGGCGCATCGCGTCGAGGGTGCGGTCGATCACCGAGCGCAGCTCGGCCGCGTCCCAGTGGGTGCCCAGGTACTGGAAGTTGAAGGCCTGGTGCAGCTCGTCGGGGCGGACGTAGTTCGCGGTGCGCTCGATCGTCGGGGTCCACGCCTCCGCGACGAAGATGCGCTCGCCCGAGTACTCGTCGAGGATCGTGCGCCACTGCCGGTACACGTCGTGCACGCCGTCCTGGTCGAAGAACGGCATGACATCGTTGCCCAGCAGCTTCAGCTGGTCGTGGTCGCCGAGGTCCGGCAGGCCCTCCGCCTTCACCAGCCCGTGCGCGACGTCGATACGGAAGCCGTCGACGCCCATGTCGAGCCAGAACCGCAGGATCGAGCGGAACTCGTCGCCCACGGCCGGGTGTTCCCAGTTGAAGTCCGGCTGCTCGGGCGCGAAGAGGTGCAGGTACCACTCGCCGGGGGTGCCGTCCGGCTCGGTGACCCGGGTCCAGGCGGGCCCGCCGAAGATCGACTCCCAGTCGTTGGGCGGCAGTTCGCCGTCCGCGCCCTTGCCGGGGCGGAAGTGGTAGCGGTCCCGCAGATCGGAGCCGGGGCCCTCCCGCAGGGCGCGCTTGAACCACTCGTGCTGGTCGGAGGAGTGGTTGGGAACGAGGTCGACGATGATCCGCAGGCCGAGGTCGTGGGCGTCACGGATGAGGGAGTCGGCGTCCAGGAGACTGCCGAACATCGGGTCGACGGCCCGGTAGTCCGCCACGTCGTATCCGGCGTCGGCCTGCGGCGAGGCGTAGAAGGGGCTGAGCCACACGGCGTCCACACCGAGGTCGCGCAGGTAGGGCAGTCGGGAACGTACGCCCTCCAGGTCGCCCATGCCGTCGCCGTTGCTGTCGGCGAAGCTGCGCGGATAGACCTGGTAGATCACCGCGTCGCGCCACCAGTCGCGACGGGTGGCGACGGTGGCGAGGGCGGAGTTCGGGGCCTGGTCGGCGGAGTGCTGGCTCATGGCGTCCTTGATGCGGTGGGGGTCCCCCGCTCGGGCGAGGCCGAGAGTGGGAGAGGAGTTCGAGGTGGGATCTCCCCCTCCGTCCGGGCGGGGCCCGGGGCTCGGGGAGGGAGGTGCGTCGTCGGGTCGGCGGAACGAGGCGGCCGCGGTGCCGGCGGGGTCGGATGGGCACCGCGGCCGCCACCCGCGCGCGACGAGCGCGCGGGAGCCTGGGGGCTGTCCGGGCGCGGTCAGCCCTTCGTTCCGCCGGCGGTGAGACCGGTGACGAGGTTCTTCTGCACGAGGTAGAAGAACGCCGAGACGGGTATCGCGATGAGCACCGCCGTGGCGGCCATCAGGTTGCGCTGCGCGTCGTGCTCGCTGACGAAGCTCTGCAGGCCGACCGCGAAGGTGTACTTCGAGTCGTCGAGCATGAACGTGGAGGCGAACGCGACCTCACCGAACGCGGTGATGAAGTTGTAGAAGGCGGCGACCGCCAGGCCCGGCTTGGCGAGCGGCAGGATCAGCCGGAAGAAGGTGCCGAAGGGGCTCAGTCCGTCGACGCGTCCGGCCTCGTCGATCTCGAACGGGATGGTGTCGAAGTAGCCCTTGAGCAGCCAGGCGCTGTAGGGCACCGCCGTCGAGCAGTAGACGATGATCAGGCCGAGGTAGGAGTCGATGAGCTGCAGGTCCGAGAGGATCTGGTACATCGGCACGATCAGTACGGCGATCGGGAACATCTGGGTGACCAGCAGGACCCACATGAACTTCTTGTACCCGGGGAAGCGCATGCGCGAGACCGCGTAGCCGGTGGTGGCCGCGATCATCACACCGACCACCGTGGTGCCGAGCGACACGATGAGCGAGCTCTTCATCCACTCGAAGAAGTTCGTGTGCTGGAGCACGAAGGAGTAGTTGGTGAACGTCATCGTGTGCCAGATGCGTCCGGGGTGCAGATAGTCGTCCTTGTCCGGGCCGAGGGACAGGAAGACGAGCCAGGCGATCGGGAACAGCGCGATCAGGCTCGCGACGATGAGGACGCCGTGGGAGGTGAGCGAGCCGAGGAGCCCGCGCTCCCCGCGCCGGCGGGGCCGGACCGACGGCTCCGCGGGTACGGGGACCTGCTCGGCCGGAGACGTCCGAAGGGTGCTGGTACTCATGGAGACTCCCGCCTCAGATCGCGAGCTGCTGGTCATTGCGGTTCAGCCAGCGGCGGTAGAAGGAGGTGAAGACGACGAGGATGGCCAGCAGCAGCATGCCGTAGGCCGCCGACTGCGCGAAGTCGCGCGGCTGCTGTCCGAAGCCGAGGTAGTAGGCCCAGGTGACGAGGATCTGCGCGTCCGGCGCGGTGTTGCCGAACAGGATGAAGATCACGGCGAACTGGTTGAAGGTCCAGATGATGCCGAGGAGCACGACGGTCGAGCTGACCGACCGCAGCCCCGGCAGGGTGACGTAGCGGAACCGCTGCCAGGCGCTCGCGCCGTCCATCTCCGCGGCCTCGTACAGCGTGCCGTCGATGGACTGCAGGCCGCCGAGGAGCGAGACCATCATGAAGGGCACACCGCACCAGGTGTTGACCATGATCGCCGCGAACCGCTGCCAGAAGGTGTCCTCCAGCCACAGCGGCGACGGCAGGTGCACCGCGTCGAGCATGGAGTTGATGATGCCGCCGTCGGCGAGCATGAAGCGCCAGCCGAAGACGGTGACGAAGGTGGGCACGGCCCACGGCAGCACCAGGATCAGCCGGTAGAACGTACGGCCGCGCAGCTTCTGGTTGAGCAGCAGGGCGAGGCCGAGCCCCACGCAGTAGTGGAGGGCGACACAGAGCGCCGTCCACACGATGGTCCAGATGAAGTGCGACCAGAAGCGGTCGTACGACGTCGGGCCCCACAGGATGTCCTTGTAGTTGTCGAGGCCGATGAACTTGTAGGTGGCGTCGATGTGGTTGACGCCGATCGTGCGGGCGGAGTTGAGGCTGTTGGCGTCCGTGAGCGTCAGGTAGAGGCCCCGCACCAGCGGATACAGCACCAGTCCGCCGAGCACGACGACCACCGGGGCGATCATCGCGTACGCGTACCAGTACTTCTGGTACCCGCGCTTGAGACGCTGGAGCGGACCGGGGCGTGACCCGCGGTCACCGACACGCTTTCCGGTCGCTCGGTCGATGGCGACTGTCATGGTTCGACACCTTCTGGAAGATCAGGGTTGGGGCCGTGCGCACGCCGGTGGCCGTCGGGTTCCCTCCCGGACCCCGGGGGACGGGAGGGAACCCGACGGCCACACGGACTCACTTGCTGAAGTCCGGGACCAGCTTGGCGATCGCCAGTTCGGCGTTGCTCAGGCCCTTGTCCAGGGACTCCTTGCCACCCGCGATCTTCGGCAGCTCGGTGTCGAGCGGGCCCCACAGCGAGCTGTACTCGGGCAGCGCCGGCCGCGGCTGGGCGGCGGCGAGCACCGTCTGGTAGCCGGCGATGCCCGGGTCGGCCTTGACGGCGCTGGTGTAGGCGTCGTCACGGGTCGGCAGCGTGGAGTTCTTGAGCGCGATCGTGGCCTGCGAGGCTGCCGAGGTCATGAACTTCACGAACTTCAGCGACGCCGTCTGGTGGGCCTTGTCGGACCCGGCGTAGACCGAGAGGTTGTGGCCGCCGGTCGGGGCGCCCGCCTTGCCGGTGGAGCCGGCCGGGACGGTGGCGATACCGAGGTTGGTCTTGTCCGTGAAGGCCGAGCCCTTGTAGAAGTTGGTGATCTCCCAGGGGCCCTGGACGATCGAGGCGACCTTGCCGTTGACGAACGCGTCCTGGATGTGGGCGTAGGCGTCGGCGGTGGTGTCGGCCTTGTGCAGTCCCTTGCCGGAGAACAGGCCCTGCCAGGTCCCGTACGCCTTCTGCGCCGCGGCCGAGTTCACGGTGATCTTCTTCGCGGAGGCGTCGACGGTGTCGGTGCCCTCGCCGTAGAGGAACGACTGCGCGTAGTACGCCTGTGTCGAGCCCCAGTAGCCGTCGAAGCCCGTCTTCTGCTTGATCGTGGCGGCGGCCTTCTTCAGGTCGTCCCAGGTCTTGGGGGCCTCGGTGATGCCGGCCTTCTTGTACAGCGCCTTGTTGTAGACGAGCGCGAGGGTGTCGGTCACCAGCGGGACACCGTACGTCTTGCCGTCGAACTTGGCCTGCTCGATCAGGCTGGGCTGGAACTTGGCCTGGTCCGCGAGGGCCTCGGTGCCGTCCAGCGGCAGGAAGAAGCCCTTCTTCGCGAACGCCGGGGTCCAGCCCACCTCCGAGCGCAGGATGTCCGGGGCGCCCTTGGAGCCGGCGGCCGTGTCGAACTTGTTCTGCGCCTGGTCGAAGGGGACGTTGACGTACTTGACCTTGATGTCCGGGTTGGCCTTCTCGAACTGCTGGGCCAGTGCCTTGTACGTCGGCGCCTCATTGGTGGCGTTGGAGGTGTCCCACCAGGTGATGGTGGTGGGGCCGTCCGACTTGTCGCTGCCGCTGTCACTGCCGCCGCAGGCCGTCGCCGCGAGGGCGAGGGACGCCACCAGCGCGGTGGCCGCTATGCCACGCCGCATGAGATCTCCTTGAGGGTGAAAGCCCGAGTGGGTGAGGAAGCGGTCCCGCCCGCTCCCCTTGCCGACTTGCCGACTGCGCCGTTGCGTCCGCCGGGCGACGTGAACGTAACAGCGTTGAAAGCGACGCGAAAGACCTTGCAGCAAAAAAGTGCAAGGACTGCCGAGAGTTACTCGCCCGTGACCCGGGGGCGATGGTACGGAAACCCTTGTCCGAGGCCGCTCAGCGGGCGGCGAGGCCCCTGTGCAAGACTCTGCAAGCTCTTGCCATACCCGCCCGGTACGGGGATCATCGGCCCGTCAGCGCCTTGCAGGAGCCACCCCTTCCCGCGGCGCACGCACGGGACGCCGAGCCGACCAGAACACGAGGGAGCGCGATGACGCAGCAGCCCGGAGCGGGCCGATCAACCGCCCGCACACGGCGTCTGGTTGGTGGGCAGGGCGAGAACCGGCAGGTACAGTCCCATCCCGTGACCACACGGCTTGCCGACATCGCAGCCCAGGCGGGGGTCAGTGAGGCGACTGTCAGCCGCGTCCTGAACGGGAAGCCCGGTGTCGCCGCGACGACCCGCCAGTCCGTCCTGGCCGCGCTCGACGTACTGGGCTACGAGCGCCCGGTCCGGCTGCGGCAGCGCAGCGAGGGCCTGGTCGGCCTGATCACCCCCGAGCTGGAGAACCCGATATTCCCCGCGCTGGCGCAGGTCATCGGGCAGGCCCTGACCCGCCAGGGGTACACCCCCGTCCTCGCGACCCAGACCCCGGGCGGCTCCACCGAGGACGAGCTGACCGAGATGCTGGTGGACCGCGGCGTCGCGGGCATCATCTTCGTCTCCGGACTGCACGCGGACACCTCGGCGGACATGCAGCGCTACGAGCAGCTGCGCGCGCAGGGGGTCCCCTTCGTCCTGGTCGACGGGTTCTCGCCGAAGGTGCAGGCGCCGTTCATCTCGCCCGACGACCGCGCGGCGATGGACCTGGCGGTCACGCACCTCGTCTCGCTGGGGCACACCAACATCGGGCTCGCCCTCGGTCCGAAGCGGTTCGTGCCCGTGCAGCGCAAGATCGAGGGCTTCGTGCGCACGATGCAGGAGCAGCTGGGACTCGCTCCCGCCGACGTCGAGGAGCGACTGGTCCAGCACTCGCTGTACACCCTGGAGGGCGGGCAGGCCGCGGCGGCCGCGCTCATCGAACGGGACTGCACGGCGGTCGTCTGCGCCAGCGACATGATGGCCCTCGGGGCGATACGGGCGGCTCGCGGACGCGGTCTGGACGTACCGAAGGACATATCCGTCGTGGGCTTCGACGACTCGCCGCTGATCGCCTTCACCGACCCGCCCCTGACGACGATCCGCAAGCCGGTGCCGGCCATGGGCCAGGCGGCGGTGCGGACGCTGCTGGAGGAGATCGGGGGGACTCCCGCACCGCACAGTGAGTTCGTGTTCATGCCGGAACTGGTGGTGCGCGGTTCGACCGCTTCGGCCCCTGGGGACCGGAATCGTCCCTAGGGAGGATTCCCCGCGCCACTCGTAGCGGTCCGTTCGGTGTAGAACGTGCGGCCAGGACCCGACCAAGGGATGATCGGTCGCGGAACGCTTTTCTGGCAGACTTTGCGCCTATGGGTGAGACGACCGTGACGACACTGGAAGGCCAGGACCGGGCCGCTCCACGCCCCGTCGCGGAGGACCGTGCGGGTAAGGGCTTCCTGCACCGTCTGCGGACTCCGCGTCGCCCCCGCTTCTGGTTCGAGATCCTCCTCATCGCGGCGAGTTACTGGACGTACTCGCTGATCCGCAACGCCGTGCCGGAACAGCGGGGCAAGGCGCTGCGCAACGCGGACTGGATCTGGCGCACGGAGCACCACCTCGGGATCGCGGTCGAGCAGTCGGTCAACCATGCCGTCAACTCGGCGACATGGCTGATCGTCGGGATGAACTACTACTACGCGACGCTGCACTTCGTGGTGACGCTGGCCGTCCTGGTCTGGCTCTACCACAGCCATCCAGGCCGCTACGCGGCGGCGCGCCTGGCCCTGTTCGCCACGACGGCGGTGGCCCTGGTCGGCTACTACTTCTTCCCGCTCGCCCCGCCCCGCCTGATGAACGGCGGCCACTTCGTGGACACGGTCGTCGTCCACCACACCTGGGGCTCGATGGCCTCCGGCGACCTCAAGCACATGTCGAACCAGTACGCCGCGATGCCGTCGATGCACATCGGCTGGTCGCTCTGGTGCGGCCTGACGATCTTCGCCCTGGCCTCGGCACCGTGGGCCCGCATCCTGGGCCTCCTCTACCCGGCGGCCACCCTGCTGGTCATCGTCTCCACCGCGAACCACTTCTGGCTCGACGCGGTGGGCGGCCTGCTCTGCCTGGCCTTCGGCTTCACGATGACGCGCCTCTGGTACGGCGCCCTGCCGTACGAGCTGCCCCGCTGGGTCCCCGGAACACGCGGCGCCCCGATGCTCCCCCTGAAGGCCTGACCACACCACCCGACGACGCACGCGAGGGGCCGTGCCGGTACCTCACAGCCCGAAGCCACCCAGGCCCCGACCCACCACGCCCCCGCACCCGGCGACGCACGCGAGGGGCGCCCCACCACCGCCCCGACCCAGCACGTACCCGCACCAGGCGACGCACGCGAGGGGCCGTGCCGGTAGGTCGCAGCCCGAAGCCGCCCAGGCCCCGACCCACCACATACCCGCACCCGGCGACGCACGCGAGGGGCCGTGCCGGTACGTCACAGCCCGTCGCTTACGCCCGGATCGAACAACGGCTCCCCACCAGTCCCACGCCTGATCCAACGGCGACGGGCTCGACGTACCGGCACAGCCCCGCCCCACCCGCACGCCCGCACCGCGCCGCACGCACGCCCGCACCGCGCCACCCGCACGCCCGAGCCCGCGGACGCCCCCGCACCCGCACCCGGGCGATCTCACGCTCCGTAGAACAATTCGTCCACCACGGCCCGAGCCCGCCGAGTGGTCCGCCGATAGTCGTCGAGCATGTCGCCCACATGGCCGGGCCCGTACCCCAGGTACCGCCCCACGGCAGCCAGCTCCCGACCGTCGGACGGAAACGTGTCCCCGGCCCGCCCCCGCACCAGCATCACCGCGTTGCGCACCCGCGTAGCCAGCACCCACGCCTCGTCGAGGATCGCCGCGTCCTCCCCCGACACCAGCCCCGCCGCACACGCGGCCGCCAGCGCCTCCCGCGTCCGCGTGGTCCGCAGCCCCGGTTCGTCCCACCCGTGCCGCAGCTGGAACAACTGCACCGTCCACTCCACGTCGGACAGCCCGCCCCGCCCCAGCTTGGTGTGCAGCGTCGGATCCGCCCCGCGAGGCATCCGCTCCGACTCCATCCGGGCCTTCAGCCGCCGTATCTCCCGTACGGCGTCCTCGCCCAGCCCCTCCGCCGGATACCGCAGCGGATCGACGAGCTCGATGAACCGGCGCCCCAGGTCCTCGTCCCCGGCCACGAACTCGGCCCTCAGCAGCGCCTGCGACTCCCACACCAGCGACCACCGCCGGTAGTACGCCTCGTACGACTTCAGCGACCGTACGAGCGGCCCGGACTTCCCCTCGGGCCGCAGATCCGCGTCGATCAGCAGCGGCGGATCCGCGCTGGACACCTGGAGCAGCCGCCGCATCTCGGACACCACGGCGTTGGCGGCCCGGGACGCCTCGTGCTCGTCCACGCCCTCCCGGGGCTCGTGCACGAACAGTACGTCCGCGTCGGACCCGTAACCGAGCTCGTGCCCCCCGAACCGTCCCATCGCGATCACCGCGAACCGGGTGGGCAGGGTGTCCCCCCATCCGTCCCGCACCACGGCCCGCAGCGTCCCCGCGAGCGTCGCCGCGGTCAGGTCGGAGACCGCTCCGCCGACCTGATCCACCAGGGCGCCCTGGTCGGCGACGACGGGCGTCTCCTCGGTGCCGTAGGAGGCGACGATGTCGGCCGCGGCGGTACGGAAGAGCTCCCGCCGCCGCACCCCGCGCGCGGCGGTGACCGCCTGTTCACCCCCGGCGGCCCGCCCGACCGCCGCGAGCACCTCCTGTTCCAGATGCGCCCGGACGCGCGGCTCCAGCCCGCCGCCGTCCCCGTCGCCGAGCAGCGCGACCGCCTCCGGGGCGCGCATCAGCAGGTCGGGGGCGAGCCGCCCCGCGGACAGCACGCGTGCGAGGTTCTCGGCCGCCGCGCCTTCGTCCCTCAACAGGCGCAGGTACCAGGGGGTCTTGCCCAGCGCGTCCGACACCTTGCGGAAGTTGAGCAGGCCGGCGTCGGGTTCGGCGGAGTCCGCGAACCATCCCAACAGCACGGGCAGCAGGGTCCGTTGGATGGCCGCCTTGCGCGAGACGCCGGAGGCCAGCGCCTCCAGGTGCCGCAGCGCGGCGGCCGGGTCGGCGTATCCGAGCGCGACGAGCCGCTCCCGGGCCGCGTCCGCGCTCAGCCGGGCCTCGCCGGTGGCGAGTTGGGCGACGGCGTCGAGCAGCGGCCGGTAGAAGAGCTTCTCGTGCAGGCGCCGCACCACGGCCCGGTGCCGCTTCCACTCGCGCTTCAGCTCGACGACCGGATCGACGCGCAGTCCCAACGACCGTCCGATGCGGCGCAGATCGGCGCTGTCCTCGGGCACCAGATGGGTGCGCCGCAGCCGGTACAGCTGGATGCGGTGTTCCATCAGTCTCAGGAACCGGTAGGAGTCGTCGAGCTGGACGGCGTCGGCACGCCCCACGTACCCGCCCGCGGCGAGTGCCTTCAAGGCGTCGAGCGTGGTGCCGCTGCGGAGCGAGGAGTCGGCCCGACCGTGTACCAACTGCAGGAGCTGCACGGCGAATTCGACGTCCCTCAGCCCTCCCGGCCCGAGCTTCAGCTCCCGGTCGACCTCGGCGACGGGGATGTTCTCGACCACCCGGCGCCGCATCTTCTGCACGTCGGCGACGAAGTTCTCGCGCTCGGCGGCGTGCCAGACGAGCGGCGCGAGCGTGTTCACGTACTCCGTGCCGAGTTCGATGTCCCCGGCGACCGGGCGCGCCTTGAGCAGCGCCTGGAACTCCCAGGTCTTGGCCCATCGCTGGTAGTAGGCGAGATGGCTGCTGAGCGTGCGGACCAGGGGGCCGTTGCGCCCCTCGGGCCGCAGGTTGGCGTCGACGGGCCAGATGCTGCCCTCGACGGTCGTCTCGGAGCAGATCCGCATCATGTGGGCGGCGAGCCGGGTGGCGGCCTGGATCGCCTTGCCCTCGTCGGCCCCGTCGGCCGCCTCCCCCACGAAGATCACGTCGACGTCGGACACGTAGTTGAGCTCGTGTCCGCCGCACTTGCCCATCGCGACGACGGCGAGCCGGCACAGCGCGGCGTCGCCGGGCGCGGCGCCCCGGGCGATGGCGAGCGCGGCGCGCAGGGTGGCGGTGGCGAGGTCGGCGAGTTCGGCGGCGGTCTGGGCGAGGTCGGTGGTGCCGCAGACGTCGCGTGCGGCGATGGACAGCAGACAGCGCCGGTAGGCGACGCGCAGCGAGACGGGGTCGTCCGCCTCCGCGAGGCCGCGCTCGAACTCCGCCACTCCGGGGTGCAGGTCCTGCGGCTCGTAGGTGACGAGCTCCTGCCAGTCGCCCGGGTGGCGGGCGAGGTGGTCGGCGAGGGCGGCGGAGGCGCCGAGCACGCCGAGCAGCCGGTCGCGCAGCGGTTTGGCGGCGACCAGTGTGTCGAGGAGTTCGCGCTCGGCCGTGTGCCCGTCCTGCGCTTCGACCAGCCGGACCAGTCCGAGCAGTGCGAGATCCGGGTCGGCGGTCGTCCCGAGTGCCTCGAGGAGGACCGGATCGGCTTTTATGGGTGCGAGCTGGTCGCTCTCCAGGAGCCGCTCGGCCGCCGAGGGATCGGTGAAGCCGTGCCGCAGCAGCCGTGTGAAGGTACTGCTTCTGCGCCCCGGCGCCGTCATCCTCGGCCTCCCTCGGATCGAAGTCGCACCCGGTCCGGTCAGCGTCGCACAGCCGGTCCGATCAAGGTCGTACGAGCCCGAGCCTAGCCGGAGAGGCGTGCGGAAGCGCCGGGGCGTGCGGTGACTCCTCCCGGGCGGGACCATGGCGTCGTGGGACGAGAGCCCGTGGCCGTCGCGGGGCGACCGCCCATGGCCGTCGCAGGAGTGGAGCCCGTGACGGAGTTCGGTCTCGGGAAGGGCGAGCCGTTCGGCCAGACGCGCCGGTGTTTCACCTGACGTGCGTCGGGCGGCGGAGGGCAAGGGCAGCGGGACCGGCGCAAGGGGGGCGCTGAAGGGTCGGCGAAGCGGGCAGTTCACCAGGTCTTCACCCCCCGGGCCGGGTGCTGTGAGGCGGTCGAACGCTGGCGTGTACATGCTCTGTTCGCACTGTTATCGTCACCGTCGCCTCTCCCCCACCGGAGGTCTGAAGTGTCCGGCAGAAACGTGTACCGCCGCCGCCGTGCCGTCGTGGCGTCCGCCCTCGCCTTCACCGCGGCCGCGGTGGGACTGTGGACCGGGCTCGGCGGATCCACCACCGCACATGCCGCGGCCGGGGTCCCGACCCCGGACCACGTGGTCGTCGTGGTCTTCGAGAACCACGCGTACAGCCAGGTGATCGGCTCCTCCAGCGCCCCGTACATCAACTCGCTCAAGACCGGGGGCGCCAACCTCTCCCAGTCCTACGCCCAGACGCACCCGAGCCAGCCCAACTACTACGCCCTGTTCTCCGGGTCCACCCAGGGCGTCACGGACGACAGCTGCGTCAGGCCCGGCTTCTCCTCCGCGCCGAACCTCGCCTCCGAACTGATCGCCGCCGGCAAGACCTGGGCGAGCTACAACGAGACGCTGCCCAGCCAGGGCTCCACGACGTGCAGCAGCGGCAAGTACGCGCAGAAGCACAACCCGTGGTTCGGCTTCGGCAACGTGCCGACGTCGAGCGCGAAGACCTTCACGCAGTTCCCGGCCGACTACACGACGCTGCCGCAGGTCTCCTTCGTCGTCCCGAACCTGTGCAGCGACATGCACGACTGCTCGGTGTCCTCCGGGGACACCTGGCTGAAGAACAACCTGGGTGCCTACGCCACCTGGGCCAAGACCCACAACAGCCTGCTCGTCGTCACCTTCGACGAGGACAACCGGCTCAGCGGCAACAAGATCCCCACGGTGCTCTACGGCCAGCAGGTGACGGCCGGATCCTCCTCCTCCACCACCTACAACCACTACGACCTGCTGCGCACCCTGGAGGACATGCACGGCCTGCCGCACGCCGGCAACGCCGCCTCCGGCAAGGACATCACCGGCATCTGGACGTCCTGAGATGTACGTGGCGGACAGCCGCGCCGGTGCGCGTGCGGCGTCCGCGGAAGGCGCCGCCCGGCCCCGTGCCGGGCGGCGCCGCGCCGCGGTCGCGCCCACGGTGCTGGCGCTCGGCACGGTCAGTCTGATCACCGACGTCTCGTCCGAGATGGTCACCGCGGTGCTCCCGCTGTACCTGGTGGCGGGCCTCGGCCTGTCACCGCTGGGTTTCGGTCTGCTGGACGGCGTCTACAACGGCTTCTCGGCGCTCGTCCGGCTGGTCGGGGGCCATCTGGCCGACCGCGGCGGCGGCCGCCACAAGTGGGTGGCGGGCTTCGGCTACGCGCTCTCGGCGGCCTGCAAACCCCTGCTCCTGCTGGCACACTCGCTCACCCCGATCGGCCTCGTCCTGGCCGCCGACCGCACCGGCAAGGGCCTGCGCACCGCCCCGCGCGACGCGCTGATCTCCCTGTCCAGCACTCCCGCGACGCGCGGCCGTGCCTTCGGCGTGCACCGGGCCATGGACACGGCGGGCGCGCTGCTGGGCCCGCTGGTCGCCTTCCTGATCCTGCGGGCGACGGTGGACGGCTACGACGCGGTGTTCACGGTGAGCTTCTGCGTGGCGGTGGTGGGAGTACTGGTGCTGGTGCTGTTCGTGCCGGGAGACACCCGCACGAAGGCCGGGGCACGGTCCTCGCGGTCCGCGGAGGCGACGAGGTCCACGCGGCCCGGCGGGACGACGCGGCGGTCCACGGGGGAGGCGACGGAGTCCGAGTCCGGGCCGCCGCCGTCCGGCGAGAACCCCCCGTCCGGCGAGAACCCCGCGGGCACCACCGCGCCCCCCACCCTCCGCGCGGCCCTGTCCCTGCTCGCCACTCCGGCCGTACGCCGCATCACCCTGTGCGCCCTCCTGCTGGGTCTCGCGACGGTCAGCGACGCCTTCGTCTTCCTGCTCCTCCAGCGGCGCCTGGGGGTACCGGACCGCTGGTTCGCGCTCCTCCCCCTGGGTACGGCCGCCGCGTTCCTCCTGCTGGCCGTCCCGCTGGGCCGCCTCGCCGACCGGATCGGCAGCCGTCGGCTGTTCCTGGCCGGCCACGGCGCCCTGCTGCTCGTGTACGCCCTGCTGCTCTCGGCCTGGCACGGCACGGCGCTGCCGTACGTGGTCCTGCTCCTGCACGGCGGTTTCTACGCGGCCACCGACGGCGTGCTGATGGCCGCGGCCTCCGAGAGCGTGCCGGAGGCGCTGCGCTCGTCCGGGCTCGCCCTCGTCCAGACCGGCCAGGCGCTGGCCCGCTTCGTCTGCTCGCTCGGCTTCGGCGCCGTCTGGACGGCCTGGGGCGACCGTACGGCCCTCACCGTGTCGGCCGTGCTGCTCGCGCTCGGGGTCCTGGTCTCGCTCGCCCTGCGTCCCGCCCCCTCGGAAGGCCCCGCATGACCACCCTCCGTACCCGTCTCCTGGTGCTCGTCTCGGCCCTCGTCGTGCTGGCGGGCGTCGGCACGGCGTCCGTCCTGCACGCCTCGGCCCGCGCCGACCGCCGCGACCATGCCGTACCGGGTGGCCCGCGGATCGCCGCGGGGCAGGTGGCGCTCAGCACGCGGGGCCGCATGATCTTCCGGAACATGGCGTGGGGACCGCACCGCGACGAACTGACGTCGGTCCCGGCGTCGGACCCGTCGGGCCCGCGGACGGCTTCGAAGGTGAAGTGCCTGCGCTTCTACGCGGCCGGGGGCACCGGGGTCTGTCTGCAGTCGCAGCACGGCCCGGTCCAGGACACCTACCGAGCCGTCGTCCTCGACTCCCGCCTCCGGGTGACGGCCCGCTACGACGTCCCCGGCATCCCGTCCCGCGCCCGCGTCTCCCCCAGCGGCCGCTACGCCGCCTGGACCGCGTTCGTGGGCGGCGACTCGTACGCGGGCACGAACTTCTCGACCCGCGCGGCGGTCGTCGACACCCGCACGGGGCGGCTGACCCCGTCCCTGGAGGCGTTCCGCGTCGTGAAGGACGGCAGGGCCTACCACGCGGCGGACGCCAACTTCTGGGGTGTCACCTTCGCCGCCGACGACCGCACGTTCTACGCGACGCTCGCCACCCACGGCAGTACGTACCTGGTCCGGGGCGATCTGCGCGCCCGCACCCTGACCACCGTCCACCCGAACGTCGAGTGCCCCTCGCTCTCCCCCGACGGCACCCGCGTCGCCTACAAGAAGCGGGTGAAGGGCCTCCCGAAGGACGCCCCCTGGCGTCTGTACGTCCTGGACCTCCGCACCCTGCGCGAAACCCCTCTCGCCGAGCCCCGCAGCGTCGACGACCAGGCCGTCTGGCGCGACGACCACACCCTCGTCTACGCCCTCCCCGGTGACTACGGAGCCGACCTGTACACCGTCCCGTCCGACGGCACGGGAAAGCCGCGGCGCATCAGCACCGCGGCGGTGTCCCCCGCGTACGTGAACGGGCCGACGGGCTGAACCCCACGGAACCACCGCCCGCGGACCGGCGACGGACCGTCCGCCGGGCACGACGACGGGCTTGCCCCTGCTCCGTGTTGGCCGGCACGCCTGGGCTCGGCCGCAGCCGCGAAGGACACGGCGCTAGATCTTGTAGACCTCGATCCCCGTGACGGTGCCCCCGGGGTTGTCGGAGTAGTGGCCCGGATCCAGGGTGAGCAGCTTGGTGCCGTAGCCGCAGCCGGTGGTGACGTGCCAGAACACTATGCGGTAGGACGTCTGGTTCGAGACGGAGCGAGCAGGGGTGAAAGTGTCGCAGCCGGGCGTTTCAGAGTAGACGGTCCTGGTTCCGGTCCTGTTCGTCCCCGACCATCCGCAGACCTTTCCCTTCGGGCAGGTATTGGGGTCAGCCGCCGCAGCAGGCGTGGCGAAGGCACCGCCCAGCAACGCACCGGCCACAGCCACCGTCGTCAGGCTTTTCCTGAGCACGCTCATGTGAGGCTCCCTCAATCCTTGATCGACAGACTTCGGGATGCTAACCCGCGGGACACGGTCGCACCAGTGCTTGACGTGCCGTCATCTACCAAGCAGCGCACGGCACTTGCAGGCACAGGACGCCGGCGAGGGCCGTACGCGCGGCCCGCAGCAGTTCTTCGGAGAGCGCGTCGCCCCGGGCTCCGAGGAGGCCGGCCACCTCGTCCAGGACCGTCCCGCGGGGCTCGGGGAAGAGGTCCCGGTCGATCCTGCCCTCGCGGGCCCAGATGCCGGCGCACGCCGCCCCCGCTTCCTCGGTCCGACCGGGTTACGACCGGGTTCATGGTGGAGTTCCAGATGCGGTGACGACCGTCAGATCGCGTGGAACCCATGAGCAAGCGCGGACTGCCCGGCCGTACACCTCCGCACGTGCACCGAGATGTCGGAATCAGCCCCCGCCGGCAGCGTGTCTTCCGTAACGTATCCGGCCGTGACGTCGTATGAGCGGTGGTCCCTGATTGCTTCGTTCGGCTCCCTGCTCGTCAGCGTCGTCGCCTTCGGCGCGGTCGCGTGGCAGCTCCTCATGCTGTCGCGCGGCACGGACCAGGACCACGACAGACGTCGCAAGCAGGCAACCATGGAGTACCTCACGGCCAACATGGATCGCCGGAAGGCTCTGTTCGACGAGGGCATACCGCACGAGCGGGATCACGGGGCCATCACGACCCTGGTCGGTCTCTCGCTGTCCGGCGACGACCGAGCCACGAAGCTGGTCGCGTCCTACCTCACCACGTTCAACTTCCTCGCCGTCGGTGCGCAGACGGACGCCTTCGACCGGCATGTCATCGACGAAGCATGGGGCGGTCTCATCATCTCCGTCTGGAACAACTACCGGCCCTGGGTCGTGGAACAGCGGCGCCGGCACGGTGAGCCCCGCGTGTGGGAGAACCTGGAGTGGCTGGCCGCCGAGATGACCCCGCGCCGGAACATCGCCCCCGACGGCGACGCGGGACCGCTGCCCTCGCAGGGACAGCCGGTGCGGTAGGGAGCTCCCGTACGGGGGCACTGCTCGTCCTAAGGGCTGTCCCGTAATCCCCGGCGGGCGCACGACGACAGCTACGGCACCTCGCCGCGTTGTCGGATCGCCCGAATACGCCCAGTATGAGGACGACCCTCAGCCTTGCGATGCGCCGCATCTGACGCCGCGCGCTGATCCACCGGGGATTACGGGACAGCCCTTAGCGCGTGTCGCGAAAGTCCCGCCCGCCTCGCGACACGCCCTGGACACCACCTGGTCGTTCCGGCTCCGGAGTCTCGTCCACGAAGCCGTGTTCGGTCCGTTCCGTCGACCGCTGCGCCAGCCAACCCGACACCCGTGGGCCTCCGTTGACCGCTCCCCCGTCGAGGACCGTACGGACGTGCTCAAAGCCCTGACGGAGGTAGTACGCCTGCAGGTCCTTGTTCGTCGTCCACGCGTCGAGCCGGAGCCACTCGGCCCCGGCTCGACGGGCCCGGTCTCCGGCCCAGTCGAGCAGCCGGCCACCGATGTTCCGCCCAGCGTGCGTCCGTGCGACGGAGAGCTTGTTGATGAACATGGACGGCTCGGAGAGTTCTCGCTCCGCCCAGAGGCCCGCTTCCGCGTCCGGGGTCACGGTGATGGTCGCTGCCGTCACCGAACCGTCCAGGACCATGAAGACAGTGCCGTCCTCGATGGTCTCCAGCAGCCTGGCCGCCGGGTAAGGCAACTGCCACTGGTCGGTTCCGAGGCCCGAGAGCCACGCCGCGGCCTCCGATCGGAAGGCCAGCAGCTTGGCCACGTCGCCCGGTCGGGCGGGGACGATCCTCACCGGGGCTCGTTCTCACTTCGGGCGGACAGGTCGGCGATCTCGTGGTTCATCTGACTCAAGCCCCCGGAACGTCGTGGTGGTGCATCGAATGGGCCTGCCCGACGAACGACGAGAAGCCCGTACGTGTCCGGAGCAGCACCGACACCCCTGCTCCCGGACGGCCCAGGGCCAGTGAGGACAGCCATGGGGCCCTCCGCCGACGACCGCGGGCCCCCGTTCCGCACACCGGAAGACGTCCCCGCGGACGTCCCTGACCTGCCCTTACAGCACCGGCAGGTTCTTCCGCAGCTCGAAGGCGGTCACCTCGGAGCGGTACTCCTCCCACTCCGCCTTCTTGTTGCGCAGGAAGAAGTCGAAGACGTGTTCGCCGAGGGTCTCGGCGACCAGTTCGCTGCGCTGCATGAGCGCGAGGGCCTCGCCGAGGTTCTGGGGCAGCGGCTCGATGCCCATCGCGCGGCGCTCGGCGTCGGTGAGGGCCCAGACGTCGTCGTCGGCGCCCGGCGGGAGCTCGTAGCCCTCCTCGATGCCCTTCAGGCCCGCGGCCAGGAGCAGCGCGTACGCCAGGTAAGGGTTCGCGCCCGAGTCGATGGAGCGGACCTCCACCCGCGCGGAGCCGGTCTTGCCGGGCTTGTACATCGGCACGCGCACGAGGGCGGAGCGGTTGTTGTGACCCCAGCAGATGTACGAGGGGGCCTCGCCGCCGGCGCCCGCCGTGCGCTCCGAGCCGCCCCAGATGCGCTTGTAGGAGTTGACCCACTGGTTGGTGACGGCCGAGATCTCCGCGGCGTGCTTGAGCAGACCCGCGATGAAGGAGCGGCCGACCTTGGAGAGCTGGTACTCCGAGCCGGACTCGTAGAAGGCGTTTCGGTCGCCCTCGAAGAGCGAGAGGTGGGTGTGCATGCCGGAGCCGGGGTGCTCGGAGAAGGGCTTGGGCATGAAGGTCGCCTGCACGCCCTGTTCCAGCGCCACCTGCTTCATGACCAGGCGGAAGGTCATGATGTTGTCCGCCGTGGAGAGGGCGTCGGCGTAGCGGAGGTCGATCTCCTGCTGACCGGGCGCGCCCTCGTGGTGGGAGAACTCGACCGAGATGCCCATCGACTCCAGCATGGTGATCGCCTGGCGGCGGAAGTCCATGCCGACGTTCTGGGGGGTGTGGTCGAAGTAGCCCGAGTTGTCGGCGGGGGTGGGGCGGGAGCCGTCCAGCGGGCGGTCCTTCAGCAGGAAGAACTCGATCTCCGGGTGGGTGTAGAAGGTGAAGCCCAGGTCGGAGGTCTTCGCGAGGGCGCGCTTGAGGACGTAGCGCGGGTCGGCGAAGGACGGGGAGCCGTCCGGCATCAGGATGTCGCAGAACATGCGCGCCGTGCCGGGGGCCTCGGCGCGCCACGGCAGCACCTGGAACGTCGACGGGTCGGGCTTGGCGATCATGTCGGACTCGTAGACGCGGGCGAAGCCCTCGATCGCCGAGCCGTCGAAGCCGATGCCCTCGTCGAAGGCCTGCTCGAGTTCGGCCGGGGCGACGGCCACCGACTTGAGGAAGCCCAGCACGTCCGTGAACCACAGCCGTACGAACCGGATGTCCCGCTCCTCCAGTGTCCGGAGCACGAACTCCTGCTGCTTGTCCATCTTCCGCTTCCACCCATCCTTGCTGGTCAGGCCGCCTGCTCCCACGCCTCGAAGACGGTCGGCGCACCTGAGCATCCCACCACAACACCATTTCGTGCGCGTTGCCGACCATGATCGGCCCGCCGACCACGGAGTGAACGCCTCGCATACGGAAGGTGTCCCGCTCCGTTGCCCATACTGCCTGCTCACCCGCCTCCTTGTAATGCCCCGCCTCCGCGCTCTCTCCGCACTTTAATTTGCATCTCAGATGCAACTTTAACTACCGTGCCTCACAGGACCAGGGAGCCGCGACCGCGGCCCTCCGCTTCCGTCATGACCTCGAGGAGTTCCGATGCTGTCCGAGCAGTCCACCATCACCGTGCGCGCCACCCTCCCCGCGGTCGGCGCGGCCATCGGCGAGATCGCCGACCGCTTCTACGAGGGGCTGTTCGCCGCCCACCCGGAACTGCTGCGCGACCTCTTCAACCGTGGCAACCAGGCCTCGGGCATCCAGCGCCAGGCACTGGCGGGATCCATCGCCGCCTTCGCCGGCCACCTCGTCGAGCGGCCGGACGAGCGCCCCGACGTCATGCTGAGCCGCATCGCGCACAAGCACGCCTCGCTGGGGATCGCTCCCGAGCAGTACGCGGTCGTGCACGAACACCTCTTCGCGGCCATCGCCGAGGTCCTCGGCGACGCGGTCACCCCCGAGGTCGCGGCCGCCTGGGACGAGGTCTACTGGCTGATGGCGAACGCCCTGATCGCCCTGGAGAAGCGGCTGTACGCCCAGCACGCGGACGGTCGCTCCGGCTGGCGGACGTGGGAGGTCGTGGGCCGCGACGAGGAGACCGCCGATGTCGCCACCTTCCGGATGCGCCCGGCAGACGGCGGGCCGCTGCCGGACTTCCGGGCGGGCCAGTACGTCTCGGTCCGCGTGACGCTGCCGGACGGCGCCCGCCAGATACGCCAGTACAGCCTGGCCGGCGCCCCGGGCTCGCCGGACCGCCGGATCGGTGTCAAACGGGTGCGCGACGCCGGAAGCCCCGAGGGGGAGGTCTCGAACCACCTGCACACCGACGTGGGAGTCGGCTCCACCCTGGAGGTCTCCGCCCCGTACGGCGATCTGGTGCTCGACGACCTCGACGCCCCCGTGCTGCTGGCCTCCGCCGGCATCGGCGTCACCCCGATGATCGCCATGCTGGAACAGCTCGTGCTCACCGGACACCGCGCCCCGGTCACGGTCGTGCACGCCGACCGCTCCCCCGCCGACCACGCGCTGCGCGCCGACCACGAGGCGTACGCGGCGAAGCTCGCCGACGCGTCGGTCCACTTCTGGTACGAGCGGGACTCCGAGAGGGTGGAAACCGGCCTGCCCGGCCGCGCGGACCTCTCCTCGGTGCCGGTCGCCTCGGGCACCCGGGCGTACCTGTGCGGCCCGCTGCCCTTCATGCGGGCGGTGCGCGCCCAGCTCCTCGGCAAGGGCGTGGCCGCCGCCGACATCCACTACGAGGTGTTCGGACCCGACCTCTGGCTCGCACAGGACTGAACGGAGCGCGCGGCAGGACCGCCGGTCCCGTTCCGGCAGGCACCGGCAGGCACACGCGGGCACACGCGGGCACTCGCGGGCACCGGCAAGGAGACGGGACCCTCAGGGCCGGCTGGAGATTCCCAGCAGCAGCGGGCCGGTCGGTGCCGCGACCATGTCCCCTACCGTCAGCGGGTCCAGCGAGGCGAAGAACGCCTCCTGGGCCCGCCGCAGCGCACCCCGCAGCCGGCACGCGGAGTGCAGCGGGCAGGGCGCGGCACCCTCGCAGTCGACGACGTCACCGTCCCCCTCGAAGGTCCGGACGATGGCGCCGACCGAGGCCGTACGGCCCGCCTCGGTGAGGGTGAGACCCCCGCCCCGGCCTCGGCGGGCCGCGAGCAGCCCGAGGTGCTGGAGCTCGGCGACGACCTTCGCGGCATGCGTGTAGGGGACGTCCATGTCCGCCGCGACCTCCCGGGTCGTGGGCGTCGAGTCGCCCGCGACGGCGAGCCGCATCAGCACACGCAGGGCCAGGTCGGTGGAGCGGAGCAGCCTCATGACGCCAGCGTAAATAATGCGCATCCGAGGTTCAAATTATCTGCGGGGCGCACGGAACCGTCGGCGCCGTTGTCGCGGAGCGCCCGCGTTCGGACATTCTGTGCCCTGATCGCCTGTGGGGCACCCTCTCCCCATTACGATCAGCGGACCCGACCGTCCCATCCCCATAAGGACTCGCCATGGGTTCCGCCAAGAACACCACCTCCGCGCAGCGCAAGGCGCGCATAGAAGAGATGCGCAAGACCGAACGTTCCCGGGAGCGTCGCAACCGGATCCTCGCGATCACGGCCGGCACGGTCGTCGTCGTCGGTCTCGTGGTCGGCGGTGTCGTCCTGGTCAGGTCGCAGTCCGACAAGAGCGACACCTCGGCGAGCGACTCCAAGGGCGGCGGCTCCGGGCACTTCGTCTCGGGCAAGGACGGCGTGCGGACGTGGTCGGGGAAGCTGTCCCGCAACCACGTCACCAAGACCGTGAAGTACCCGATGGAGCCCCCGGTCGGCGGTGACCACAACCAGGTGTGGATGAACTGCAACGGCGACGTCTACGCCAAGCCGGTCGGCAACATGAACGCCGTGCACTCGCTGGAGCACGGCGCGGTCTGGGTGACGTACAACGGCAAGGCCTCGGACGCCGACGTGAAGGCGCTCTCGGAGAAGGTCAAGAAGACCCCGTACACCCTGATGAGCCCTGTCGAGGACCAGAAGGACCCGATCATGCTCAGCGCCTGGGGCAAGCAGCGCACGGTGACGAGTGCGAGCGACCCGGCCGTCGACACGTTCTTCTCCGAGTTCGTGCAGGGCAAGCAGACGCCCGAGCCGGGTGCCGCCTGCACCAACGGCCTGGCGCAGTGAGCCGGTTGAGGCAGATGAGGCAGGTGGGCTGGATCGCGGGCACCACGGCGGCGGTGCTGGTCGCCGCCGGCGCCATCACGTACGCGGTCGCCGAGAGCGACGACCCCGGGACCAGGACGCCCGCCGCGGACTCCGCGGACGCGGGCTTCGCGCGGGACATGGCGGTCCACCACCAGCAGGCCGTCGAGATGTCCTACCTCGTGCGCGACCGCACGGGCGACGAGGAGGTACGGCGGCTCGCGTACGACATCGCGCAGACGCAGGCCAACCAGCGCGGCATGCTGCTGGGCTGGCTCGACCTGTGGGAGCTGCCGAAGGTGTCCGCGGACCCGCCCATGACCTGGATGGGCATGGGCGACATGGCCTCCGGCAAGGACGGCGCGCTGATGCCGGGCATGGCGACCAACACCGAGCTGAAGAAGCTGAACACGCTGAAGGGCAAGCGGGCCGAGATCCTGTACCTGCAGCTGATGACCGACCACCACAAGGGCGGTATCCACATGGCCGAGGGCTGCGTCCAGAAGTGCACGGTCGGCGTGGAGAAGAAGCTCGCGCAGGGCATGGTCGACGCGCAGCAGTCCGAAATCAAGCTGATGGCCGACCTGTTGAAGGCACGCGGCGCGAAGGCGCGCGACTAGGGCGTGTTGCGGAAGCCCCGTCGGCCGCCCGGCGGCAGGCGGCAGGCGGCAGGCGGGGCTCCCGTAACACGCCCCAGCGCCGCACCCGGGGCGGGGAACCCCTTCGCGCGAAGTCGAGGGATATCCCTACGGCCGTCGGAGGGCTCTCTCCAAACCGGCCCAAATGACCTTCAATCACAGCCACTTGGCGTTTCCTTGGCCTTCTCATTCCCCTTGCATGAACGGTTCATCGCCAGAGTGACCCCAGCGTGATCCATTCCGTGTGCCCTGCGTTCGGCGCACGGTCTCGCACATCACGGACGACCGCACATGCGACGAACCGCATCGCAGGGGGTTTTATGAGATCCAATCGCGCTGCAGTACGCGCCGGAGTGAGCATGGCAGCGGCGCTGCCGATGCTCGCCGGCGCGCTGGCGCTCGGCATACCCGCGGCCCACGCCGCGACGGGCCCGAGCCGGCACACCCTCGCGGGCACCAAGCCCGCGTGGGCCACGCCGAAGGCGGACAAGGGGGCCACGTCCGACGGCTCCCAGGTCTCCGCCCGGGTCTACTTCGCGGGCCGCGACGCCGCCGGCCTTGCCGCGTATGCCAAGGCCGTCGCCGACCCGGCGTCTGCCTCGTACGGGAAGTACCTCTCCGCCGAGCAGACGCGGGCCCGCTTCGGCGCCACCAAGGCACAGGTCACCGAGGTGACCTCGTGGCTGAAGTCGGCCGGCCTGAAGGTCACCGGCAGCACGCAGCACTACGTCTCCGTCACCGGTGACGTCGCCGCCGCCGAGAAGGCGTTCGGCACCCAGCTGCACAACTACACCAAGGGCGGGAAGACCTACCGGGCTCCGGCCGGGTCGGCCTCCGTCCCGTCCGCCCTGAACGGCGCCGTCCTGACCGTCACCGGCCTGGACAACGCCCCGCACAAGGCGACGCACAGCGACACCCTGCCGCCTCCGGACGCGGTGTTCCGCAACGCCGGGCCGTTCTCCTCGTACTACGGCTCGAACACCGCGAGCACGCTGCCGAACGCGTACGGCAAGAAGATCCCGTACGCGGTGCAGGGATACACCGGCAAGCAGCTGCGCGCCGCCTACGGTGCGGGCAAGCGCACCGGCAAGGGTGTCCGCGTCGCCATCACCGACGCGTACGCCTCGCCGACCATCGCGTACGACGCGGCGAAGTACGCCAAGAACCACGGTGACGCGAAGTACTCCACCAGTCAGCTGCGTCAGGTGCTGCCCGGCACCTACACGAAGACCGAGGAGTGCGGCGCGGCCGGCTGGTACGGCGAGGAGACCCTCGACGTCCAGGCCGTGCACGCCGTCGCGCCCGGGGCGAGCATCACGTACGTGGGTGCCGCCTCCTGCTACGACGACGACCTGCTCGACTCGCTCAGCAAGATCGTCGACGGGCACCTGGCCGACATCGTCTCCAACTCGTGGGGCGACATCGAGGCCAACCAGACCCCGGACCTCGCCGCCGCGTACGACCAGGTCTTCCAGTTCGGCGCGGTCGAGGGCATCGGCTTCTACTTCTCCTCCGGTGACAACGGCGACGAGGTCGCCAACACCGGTACGAAGCAGGTCGACACCCCGGCCAACTCGGCCTGGGTGACGGCGGTCGGCGGTACCTCGCTGGCGGTCGGCAAGGGTGACAAGTACCAGTTCGAGACCGGCTGGGGCACCGAGAAGGCCGCCCTCGCGGCCGACGGCAAGAGCTGGACCGGCTTCCCGGGCGCGTTCACCTCGGGCGCGGGCGGCGGCACCAGCAAGACCGTGGCGCAGCCCTTCTACCAGAAGGGCGTCGTACCGGGCGCGCTCGCCAAGGCCAACGGCACCACGGCCATGCGCACCGTGCCGGACATCGCGGCGATCGCCGACCCCAACACCGGTTTCCGCGTCGGCCAGACGCAGACCTTCCCGGACGGGTCGCAGCAGTACAGCGAGTACCGGATCGGCGGCACCTCGCTCGCCGCGCCGGTGATCGCGGCCGTCCAGGCCCTGGCCCAGGAGGCGCGCGGCGGCAAGGCGATCGGTTTCGCCAACCCGTCGATCTACGCGAAGTACGGCTCCAAGGCGTACCACGACGTCACGGACAACCCCAAGGGTTCCGGACTCGCCGTGGCGCGTGTGGACTTCGCCAACTCGTTCGACGCGTCCGGGGGTCTGCTGATCTCCGTGCGCAGCCTCGGCAAGGACAGCTCGCTGTCGGCCGTACGCGGCTACGACGACGTCACCGGAGTGGGCTCGCCCGCCCCCGGCTACGTCGAGTCGTACCGTCGCCACTGAGCCCGATCCCGGCTCTGGCCTGAGGGGCCGGGCCCGCTCCGCCTCGCGCGGGGTGGGCCCGGCCCTTCCCCGTCTCGCGCGGGGTGGGCCCGGCCCTTCCCCGTCTCTCGCGGGGTGGGCCCGTGGGGCGCCCCGCACCCCATCGTGTCGCTCTGACGATTACACTGGGCGGGTGCCTTCTCTGAACTTCCGGTCGCTCTATCAGCACGGCTTCGCACGCGTCGCCGCCTGCACGGGCCACACCGTCATCGCGGACCCGCCCGCCAACGCCGAGGCGGTCCTGCGCCAGGCGCGCAGGTGCGCCGGGGAGGGTGTCGCCGTCGCCGTCTTCCCGGAGCTGGGACTGTGCGGCTACTCGATCGAGGACCTGCTGCTCCAGGACGCGCTGCTCGACCAGGTCGAGGAGGCGCTCCGGACCGTGGTGGCAGGGTCGGCGGAACTCCTGCCGGTCCTGGTCGTGGGCGCCCCGCTGCGCCACCGCAACCGGGTCTACAACTGCGCGGTGATCGTGCACCGCGGCCGGGTCCTCGGTGTCGTACCCAAGTCGTACCCGCCCAACTACCGGGAGTTCTACGAGCGTCGGCAGATCGCCGCGGGCGACGACGAGCGCGGTGGCACGATCCGGGTCGACGGGGAGTCCGTGCCGTTCGGTGTGGACCTGCTGTTCGCCGCGGACGACGTCCCGGGCCTGGTCCTGCACACGGAGATCTGCGAGGACATGTGGGTGCCGGTGCCCCCGAGCGCCGAGGCGGCGCTGGCGGGCGCCACCGTCCTCGCCAACCTCTCCGGCAGTCCGATCACCGTCGGCCGGGCCGAGGACCGCAAGCTGATGTGCCGCTCGGCGTCGTCGCGCTGCATCGCCGCGTACGTCTACGCGGCGGCCGGCCTGGGCGAGTCGACCACCGACCTGTCCTGGGACGGACAGACCATGATCTACGAGAACGGGACGCTGCTGGCCGAGTCCGACCGCTTCCCGCTCGACGACCAGTGCGCCGTCGCGGACGTCGACCTCGACCTGCTGCGGCAGGAGCGGCTGCGGACCGGCAGCTTCGACGACAACCGGCGCACCCACACCCCCCGCACCGCCGATTTCCGGACGGTGGCGTTCCGGCTCGACCCGCCGGCCGGCGACCTGGGCCTGCGGCGTCGCGTCGAGCGCTTCCCGTTCGTGCCCGCGGACCCCGACCGGCTGGCCCAGGACTGCTACGAGGCGTACAACATCCAGGTCGCGGGACTCCAGCAGCGGCTCGCCGCGATCGGTGGCCCGAAGGTGGTCATCGGGGTGTCCGGCGGTCTTGACTCCACGCACGCGCTGATCGTCGCGGCCCGCGCGATGGACCGGGCCGGCCGCCCGCGCAGTGACATCCTCGCCTTCACCCTGCCCGGCTTCGCCACCAGCGACCACACCAAGGGCAACGCGCACGAGCTGATGCGCTCCCTCGGCGTCACCGCGGCCGAACTGGACATCACGCCGACCGCCCGGCTGATGCTGAAGGAGATGGAGCATCCCTTCGCGTCCGGCGAGCCCGTGTACGACGTCACCTTCGAGAACGTGCAGGCCGGACTGCGCACCGACTACCTGTTCCGGCTCGCCAACCAGCGCGGCGGCATCGTGCTCGGGACCGGCGACCTGTCGGAGCTGGCGCTCGGCTGGTCCACGTACGGCGTGGGCGACCAGATGAGTCACTACAACGTCAACTCGGGTGTGCCCAAGACCCTGATCCAGCATCTGATCCGCTGGGTCATCGCGAGCCGTCAGTTCGGCGAGGACACCGACCGGACGCTCGCCGCGATCCTCGACACGGAGATCAGCCCTGAGCTGGTCCCGGGCGAGGAGATGCAGTCGACCGAGTCGAAGATCGGCCCGTACGCGCTGCACGACTTCACGCTCTTCCACCTGCTGCGCTACGGGTTCAGGCCGTCGAAGATCGCCTTCCTCGCCCGGCACGCGTGGCACGACCCGGACGCGGGCGCCTGGCCGCCCGGTTTCCCCGAGGCCGAGCGGGTCGCGTACGACCTGCCGGAGATCCGGCGCTGGCTGGAGGTGTTCTGCCGCCGCTTCTTCGGGTTCGCGCAGTTCAAGCGCTCGGCGATGCCGAACGGGCCGAAGGTCTCGGCGGGCGGTTCGCTCTCGCCGCGCGGCGACTGGCGCGCGCCGTCCGACGGTTCGGCCCGCACCTGGCTGCGTGACCTGGCCCGCTTCGACCCGCCGGAGACGCAGGGCTGACCGTTCAGCGGCGCAGGGCCTCCGGCCGGTCGGGGACGTGAGCGGCGACCAGACGGCCGGGGGTGACCACCCGGGCGGTCACACGGCGGCGGTCGACCGTGTACGCCGTCCCGGCGACGGCCAGGCCGAGCACGGCGAGGGCGGCTCCGGCGAGCGCCGGGGAGGTGGCGCCGAACCCCGCGGCCAGCGCGAGCCCCCCGATCCACGCACCTCCCGCGTTCGCGAGGTTGAACGCGGCCTGGTTCGCGGACGAGGCCAGCGACGGGGCAGCGGATGCCTTCTCCATGACCATCAGCTGGAGCGGCGAGCCGGTGACGAAGGCGGCCGTGCCGAGCAGGGTGACGGCGAGAGCGGCACTCCACTGCGCCGACATCAGCAGGGGGAAGAGGGCGAGCACCGCGACCAGGGACGCGAGACCGCCGAAGAGCGTGCCGCGCAGGGAGTGGTCCGCCAGCCGTCCGCCCGCCAGGTTGCCCACCGTCGCGCCGACGCCGAACAGCGCGAGCAGCAGCGTGACGCTGGACTCGGCGTACCCGGCGGACCCGGTGAGCATCGGCGTGACGTAGCTGTACGCGGAGAACAGCGCGCCGAAGCCGGCCACCGTCGTCCCCAGGGCAAGCCAGACGGGGAGTGAACGCAGGGCCGCCAGTTCGCCGCGCAGGCCGCCGGTGGCGGCATGGGTGTGGTCGTGCGGGACGAGCAGCGCCAGCGAGGCGATCGCCGCCAGACCGATCACGCCGACCCCGAGGAAGGCGGCCCGCCAGCCGAAGTGCTGGCCGATGAACGTGGCCGCCGGCACTCCCGCGATGTTCGCGACGGTCAGCCCGAGGAACATCAGCGAGACGGAGCGCGCCTTGCGCTCGGGGGCGACGAGGCCGGTGGCGACGACGGCGCCGACGCCGAAGAAGGCGCCGTGCGGCAGACCGCTGAGGAAGCGGGCGGCGAGCAGCCAGTGCTGGTCGGGGGCGAGCGCCGAGAGCGCGTTGCCCGCGACGAAGAGGACCATGAGGCCGATGAGGACCTTGCGGCGGGACATACGGGAGGTGGCCGCCGCGAGCAGCGGGGCGCCGACCACCACGCCGAGCGCGTACGCCGAGACCAGGTGTCCCGCGGCGGGGACGGATATGTGGAGGTCGTCCGCGATGTCGGGCAGCAGGCCCATCATCACGAACTCGGTGGTGCCGATGCCGAAGGCGCCCACGGCGAGGGCGAGCAGGGCCAGGGGCATGAAGGGGCCTTTCAATGGAGCGGAGGGTGCGACAGCCGGGCCGAGTGGAACGGGGGCGGGCCTACGGGCGGCGTGGCGCGGACGAGACCGGACCGGCCGGCGGGCCGTTCGGCACGCACGGAGACGCCCGTGCACACCGGTGTGCACGGGCTTTGTAAGTTCAACTATGGAACAAAGTCTCTCAGGCCCAGTATTCCAGCAGGTTAAGACCCGGTTGCCGCGACCTTTACACGGGCGGCGATCGGGAGATGGTCGCTGGTGGTCCCGGGCAACGTCCAGGAGGTCACCGGCTCGACGCCCTTGACCATGATCTGGTCGATCCGGGCCATCGGGAACGACGCCGGCCAGCTGAACCCGAAGCCGCTGCCCGCCGCGCCCTGCGTGGAGCGCATCTGCGAGGTGACGCCGTTCAGCGCGCGGTCGTTCATCGTGCCGTTCAGGTCGCCGAGCAGGACGACCCGCTTCAGCGGCTCGTCGGCGATCGCCTCGCCCAGCGCGTCGGCGCTGCGGTCGCGCTGGCGGGCGGTGAACCCGGCCTCCAGCTTCACCCGTACCGAGGGCAGGTGGGCGACGTACACGGCGACGGCGCCGTCCGGCGTGGTCACCGTCGCCCGCATCGCCCGCGTCCAGCCCAGCTTGATGTCCACGGGCCTGGCCCGGGTCAGCGGGTACTTGCTCCACAGCCCGACGGTGCCCTGCACGGAGTGGTACCTGTACGTGGCCGCCAGCGCCTTCTCGTACGTCGGGACCGCCGTGGCCGTCAGTTCCTCCAGGGCCACCACGTCGGCGCCCGAGGCGGCCACGTCGCGTGCGGTGCCGGACGGATCGGGGTTCTCCGCGTTGACGTTGTGCGTGGCGACGGTGAGGTCGCCGCCGCTTCCGGTCCTGTCGACGAGCAGTCCGCCGAAGAGGTTCAGCCAGACGATCGCGGGGAGCAGCACGGCGATCAGGGCGGTCGCGGACTTCCGTACCAGCGCGAGAGCGAGCAGGACCGGGACGAACAGGCCCAGCCACGGCAGGAACGTCTCTGTGAGGCTGCCGAGGTTGCCGATCCGGTTGGGGATCTGCGCGTGCAGCAGCATCACCAGCGCCAGGAGCAGCGCGAGCGCGGCGAGGATCAGGCCCCGGCGCCAGATGCCGCGGTCGCCGCGCCATCTGTCCAGCAGGCGCCGAAAACGGGGGCCTCGGCGCTCGGGCCCCGAGTCGCCACTGCCCGTCTCCGTCATATACGCCTGCGCCATACCGTCGCCTCACAACCTGCCGTGCACACCGTCAGCCCCGCGGTTACGACCCTAGGGGATGATCGGTGCCGTTCCTGCCGTCCCATGACGGCCGTACGGGCACGAGGACGAACAACTCGGTGTCCGGAGTTCCGAATCGGGAGCGAAGCGCGCCCTCTGTGACGAAACGCGCACATTCGGCCTACGGGTCGGCCAGGTGAACCAACGCCGAACAGATGGGCTAACGTCCGGGCGGGCGGAGCCCCGTGAGCACCGCGTCGACGATCTGCTCCGCGAGGTCCTCGGGGAGTTCGGCCTCCGGGCGCATCACGGCGCGCACCAGCATGGGTCCGACGAAGAGGTCGTTGATGACCTCTATGTCCACGTCGTCGCGGAGTTCGCCGTCGCGTTGTCCGCGGCGCAGGACTTCGAAGGTGGTCCGGCGCCGCGGTTCGATGACGGTGGCCTGGTAGGCCGCCCAGATCTTCGGGCTGGTCTTTATCTGGGCGTACACGTTGTGCAGGAGCGCCGACGAGCGGCTGGCCAGGCCCCGCCGGCGCAGCGGCTCCAGAAGGGCGATCAGATCGTCGCGCATGGAGGTGCCCGGGAGTTCGGCGTCCGGCGGCTCGGTGGCGCGCATGACGTCGACGAAGAGTTCCTCCTTGCCGCTCCAACGGCGGTAGATGGTCGCCTTGCCGACGCCCGCGGTGCGCGCCAGACGCTCGATGGAGATGTCCGCGAGCGGGACACCGTCCTCCAGGAGCTTCACCGCGCCCTCGATGATGGAGCGTTCCACGGCCTCGCTGCGGGGGCGCCCCCGGGGGGAACCCTCTTGCCTTTCCCGGCTGTCAGCGAGGTTCACGTGTCGCTCCGTTCCTTCGTCCTGCCCTGGTGGTTCTTGCCGGCCCACGGCGTGTGGGGCACCCGGTGCCGATGCAAGGGGGTGCCCCGCCGCGTCCCTCCGTCAGTGCTCCGCGGTCACCAACTCCGTCCGGTCCTCGTCCTGTTGCGGGGTGGGCGGACGGCCCGGCAGGAAGAGGGCCACGACGACGGCGCCCACGATCGCCACTCCCGCGCCGCACAGGGCGGTCACGTGCATGGCGTGCAGGAAGGCGTCGTTGGCCGGGGTGACCAGGGCGTCGCCCCGGGGGCCGAGTTTGGCGGCGACCCCGAGGGTGGCCTCGATGGACTCGCCCGCGGTGTGGCGCAGGCCGGGCGGCAGGAGGGAGAGCTTGTCCTCGATGCCGTTGCGGTAGGCCGAGGAGAGGACCGAACCGAGGACCGCGATGCCCAGGGCGCCGCCGACCTGGCGGAAGACGTTGCTGAGGGCGGAGGCGGAGCCGGCCTTCTCGCGCGGCAGGGCCTGCATTATGACGACGCTCGTCGGGGTCATGATGTGCGCCATACCGGTGCCCATCAGGAAGAAGATGACCTCGAGGAGCCAGATCGGGGTGTCCGCCTTCAGTGTCGCGAACGCGCCGAGCATCGCGGCGAGCAGCAGCAGGCCCCCCGTGCATGTGGCCCGGTTGCCGATGCGGTCGACGACCAGGCGGGCGCGCGGCGCGAAGATGAGCTGGGCGGCGGCGAGCGGCAGCATCAGCACACCGGTCTTCAGCGGCGAGTAGCCGCGCACGCTCTGCGTGTAGAAGACGGAGAAGAAGGTCACGCCCATCAGCGCGAAGAAGACGAGCGCGATGGCGGCGATGGCGGCCGAGAAGACCTTGTTCTTGAAGTACGTGACGTCGATGGACGGATGGTCGCTGCGCTTCTCGTAGACGACGAAGGCGACCAGGACGGCGACTCCGGCCCCGATCGTGGCGAGGACCGTCGCGTCGGTGAAGGAGGCAAGCTGGCCTCCCTTGATGATGCCGTAGACGAGCAGTACGAGCCCGATGACGGACAGGACGACACCGACCAGGTCGACGCGGCCGGGGCTCGGGTCGCGGGAGTCGGGGACCAGCCAGAACATCAGGACGAGCGCGAGAATCACGATCGGCACGTTGATCAGGAAGACCGAGCCCCACCAGAAGTGGGCGAGCAGCACACCGCCGGTGATCGGGCCGATGGCGATGGCGAGACCGACGCCGCCGGCCCAGATGCCGATGGCCTTGGGCTGCTCCTCGCGCTCGAAGACGTTCATGAGGACGGCGAGGGTGGCGGGCATCACGAAGGCCGCGCCGAAGCCCATGACGGCACGGAAGACGATGAGCTGTACGGGCGAGCCCGACTCCGCCGCCAGTGCCGAGCCCACGCCGAAGACGGCCAGACCGGCGAGCAGGACCTTCTTGCGGCCGAGCCGGTCACCGAGGAGGCCCGCGGTGAAGAGCAGCCCGGCGAAGACGAGCGTGTAGGCGTTGATCGCCCACTCCAGCTCGCTCTGCGTGGCGCCGAGTCCGGTGGGCGCCGGGGTGGAGATCGTCTTGATCGCGACGTTGAGGATCGAGTTGTCCAGCACCACGATCAACAGGCTGAGCATGAGCACGCCGAGAATGGCCCAGCGGCGCCGATGCACCGCTTCGGGCACACGCCGTTCGGCGGGGGCAGCGGGAGTTGTCATGTGCGGGAGCCTAACGAAATTCGATACGGAACCGTATCGTATCGTAAATCCTTTACGGAGACCTTGCGAAGCGATCCGGACCAACCGGACGGATGGGGCGTACGCACCGCCTGACGGGTGAACCGGCGGGCGGGACGGCGGGCGGCCGGCGCGAGTCCGGCCCGGAGAGCCGAACCCCCGGGAACCGGCCCCCGGCCCCCTGTCACCGGCCCCGGAGCGCTGGGCCGCGGGGGACGAATCCATGGAGAGGGGGACCCCCGGGGCGGAGGATGAGACGCGTGTCGCTCGACCTGGTCTGGCCCCCGTTGGCACGAGGTGCCACCATGGAGGGGATCCGGGGACGCCGTCAGGGCGCCTCGAGATGACAGAAGGAGCCGTTGCGATGACGCAGCTCTCGGCTGCCCCGAACCAGCCCGCCGACGGTGCGCGGGCCACCACCGACAGCGGCAGGGCGCTGTACGGAGGCAAGAGCACCCGCCGCATCACGGTCCGCGACATCACCGCGGCCAAGGAGCGCGGCGAGAAGTGGCCCATGCTCACCGCCTACGACGCGATGACCGCGTCCGTCTTCGACGAGGCCGGTATCCCGGTGATGCTCGTCGGCGACTCGGCCGGCAACTGCCACCTCGGGTACGAGACGACCGTGCCCGTCACCCTCGACGAGATGACGATGCTGTCCGCCGCGGTCGTCCGCGGCACCAGCCGCGCCCTCATCGTCGGCGACCTGCCCTTCGGCTCGTACCAGGAGGGCCCGGTCCAGGCCCTGCGCTCCGCCACCCGGCTGGTCAAGGAGGCCGGGGTCGGCGCGGTGAAGCTGGAGGGCGGCGAGCGCTCGCACCGCCAGATCGAGCTGCTCGTGGAGTCCGGCATCCCCGTCATGGCGCACATCGGCCTGACCCCGCAGTCCGTGAACTCCATGGGCTACCGCGTCCAGGGCCGCGGCGAGGAAGCCGCCCAGCAGCTGCTGCGCGACGCCAAGGCGGTCCAGGACGCGGGCGCGTTCGCCGTCGTCCTGGAGCTGGTCCCGGCGGAGCTCGCCGCCGAGGTGACCCGCACCCTGCACATCCCGACCGTCGGTATCGGCGCCGGACCGGAGACCGACGCGCAGGTCCTGGTGTGGACCGACATGCTCGGCCTCACCGGTGGCAAGGTGCCGAAGTTCGTGAAGCAGTACGCCGATCTGCGCGCGGTCATGGGTGACGCGGCCCGCGCGTTCGCCGACGACGTCGTCGGCGGAACGTTCCCCGTCGAGGAGCACTCCGTCCACTAGCGTCACCAGGCCCCACCGAGCCATTGCGGCACGAAGACAGCCCGCCGAACTTCCCCCGTCGGCGGGCTGTCGCCGTTCCCGGACGGCGGGGACGGACGGCGGGGACGGACGGCGGGGTGCGCACGCCCGTCAGCGACCCGGCGGCCGCTGTCGGCGGCCTGTCGGTGACCGCGGAGGACTGTAGGCACCCTGTAGGCGGTTTGTCGGTGGGCACTGACATCTTGTGGGCATGACGCGAATCGACAAGAACCCCGGCACCGGCGCCCGCAGCGCCGTCACCGTGCGGGGACTGGTCAAGCACTACGGCGAGACCAAGGCACTGGACGGCGTGGACCTGGACGTCCACGAAGGCACCGTCCTCGGCGTGCTCGGACCCAACGGCGCCGGCAAGACCACCCTCGTCCGCATCCTGTCCACCCTGGTCACCCCCGACGCCGGCCGGGCGACGGTGGCCGGCTACGACGTGCTCACCCAGCCCCGCCAGCTCCGCCGGGTGATAGGCCTCACCGGCCAGTACGCCTCGGTCGACGAGAAGCTCCCCGGCTGGGAGAACCTGTACATGATCGGGCGGCTGCTCGACCTGCCCCGCAAGGAGGCCCGCCGGCGCGCCGACGAGCTCCTGGAGCGCTTCTCCCTCACCGACGCCGCCAAGCGCCCCGCGTCGACGTACTCCGGCGGCATGCGCCGCCGTCTCGACCTCGCCGCCTCCATGATCGGCCACCCGTCCGTCCTCTATCTGGACGAGCCGACCACCGGCCTCGACCCGCGCACCCGCAACGAGGTGTGGAAGGAGGTCAAGCGGATGGTGGCGGACGGCGCGACCGTGCTGCTCACCACCCAGTACATGGAGGAGGCGGAGCAGCTGGCCTCCGAACTGACGGTCATCGACCGCGGCAAGGTCATCGCGAACGGCCGGATCGACGACCTGAAGGCACGGGTCGGCGGCCGTACGCTGCGCATCCGCCCGCTGGACCCGCTGGAGCTGCGTCCGCTGGCCGCCCTCTTCGACGAGCTGGGCCTCACCGGTCTCGCCTCCTCGGCCGTGGACATCGAGACCGGCACCGTCGTGGTGCCGATCCTCAGCGACGAACAGCTCACGGCCGTGGTCGGCGCGGTCAGCGCGCGCGGCATCACGATCGCCTCCATCTCCACCGAACTGCCCAGTCTGGACGAGGTCTTCCTGTCCCTCACCGGCCACAAGGCCAGTGCCCCGCAGGACCAGGCCCCCGCCCGCGCCTACGAGGAGGTCTCCGTATGACCACCGCTGTCGCCGAAGCCCCCCTCGCCGCCCAGGGCGACCCGCGCATCTCGCCCCGGGCGCACGCGCGCCACATCGGCGCCCTCGTCCGCCGCAACCTGCTGTGGATCCGTCAGGACCCGGAGTCGATGTTCGACGCCGTCCTGATGCCGGTCGTCTTCACCCTGCTGTTCGTGTACGTCTTCGGCGGCTCCATCGGGCAGTCGCTCGGCGGCGGCCAGGACAGGTACGTGCAGTACGTGGTGCCCGGTCTGATGGCGATGACGGCCATGAACATCGCGACGGCCGTCGGCACCGGCTTCAACCAGGACTTCCAGACCGGTGTGATGGACCGCTTCCGCACCCTGCCGATCGGCCAGGGCTCCGTGCTCTTCGCCAAGATCGTGGTGGAGCTGATGCGGATGCTCGTCGCGACGACGATCCTCCTGGTCGTCGGCGTGCTGGTCGGCTTCGACATCACCAACTGGCCGGGCCTGTTCGCCTCGGTGGGGCTCTCCGTCCTCTTCGGCTCCGCCCTGATGTGGATCTTCCTGGTCCTCGGTGTGACCATGAAGAACGCGCAGTCGGTACAGGCGATGGGCTTCCTCGTCCTGATGCCCCTGCAGTTCGGTTCGTCGATCTTCTCGCCGACCGGCACCATGCCCGGCTGGCTGCGCGCCTTCACCGACTACAACCCGCTGTCCTCGCTCGCGGACACCACGCGCGGCCTGATGGTGGGCGGCCCGGTCACCCACAGCCTGTGGGTGACCCTCGCCTGGACGGCCGGGCTCACCGTGGTCATGGCGCCGATCGCGATCCACAAGTTCCGTACCAAGAGCTGACGTCCGCCCGGGTCATGACCGGGACCCCGGCTCGCGTCACACGAGGGCGGCGGCCTCCTCCACGGAGAGCGCGCCGCCCTCGGCGTACGCGGCCTCGTACGCCCGCTCGTCCAGCAGGGCCCGTACGCCGGCCTCGGCCCGGACCCGCACCTCGTCCTCCATCGGGCCCACGAAGTGGCCCGGCGGCAGCAGCCGGTCGGCCGCGCCGAGCAGCACGGCCGCGTCCCGCACCCGACGGCCGCCGTCCAGACCGGTGAGGGCGACAGCGGCGGTGGTCAGATGCGCGGAGGTCATGTGCGGCGCGATGACCTGCGACAGCGGATCGCCCGCCCGCTCAAGCGCCTTGCGCACCTTCACCAGGGCGGCCTCGTACAGTCCCTCCAGCGCGTCCAGCCATGCCTCGATGCCCAGCACGAAGCCGTCGAAGACCACGAAGGTGACGGCCTCGAAGTCCGCGCGCAGCAGCCGCATCTGCTCGCGCGCCTCCGGGACCCGGCCGCTTCGGGCCAGCCACATCGACAGGAAGAGCCGGGAGGCGGGCATGGCCTCGTTCAGTGTGCCCTCGCCCTTGGCCAGCACCTCCCTCAGCATCCGCTCACCGCGCTCGCTCTCGCCGGACTCGATGAGGACGCCGCCGAGCCGGGTGCTCAGCACCGCCGTCTGCGCGTGCGCCCCGAGCCCTTCCGCGTGCTCCATCGCCTCGGCGTAGTCGTCGGCCGCGAGCCGGTAGGCGCCCCGCCGTTCATGGGCCTCGCCGCGCGCCGAGAGCGCCTCGGCGGCGCCCCAGGCGTCTCCGATCCGGGTGAAGATCTCCAGCGCCTCGTCCGCGTCCCGGACCGCGTCGCCCGCCCAGGTGGCCCGGTTGGCGAGGACGTTGGCGCGCATCTGGAGGGCGACGCCCAGCTCCCACGCGTAGCCGAGCCCGCGGCAGGTGCGGACGGTCTCGTCGATGACGGCGCGCATCCGGTCCATGTCACCCGTCATGATCACGGCGTAGAACCAGAGGTTGCCGGGGCTGCGGCAGGTCTGCGGCAGCCCCGGGCTGTAGGCCCGGCTGATGGCGCGCAGTTTCTCCTGGGCCTCGGGGGTCTCCCAGGCGCCCATGTCCATGTCCATGCAGGCGAGGTGCACGAGGTGCAGGCCGCGGCGGGCCTCGTCGAGGATCTCGGGGCGCATCGGCGGCGGGGCGTCCGTGCAGCTCTCGGCCAGCGGGGGGACCGGCCGCAGGGGTTCGGCGAAGGGGTCCGGGCCGAGGGCCATGACCTCACCGGACCAGTGGCGGGCCATCAGCCGCAGGTCGCGCATCTGCCAGTACCAGGCCAGCGAGAGGACGAGGCAGAGCGCCTCCTGTTCGTCGCCGGTGGCGACGGCACGCTGAAGGGCGGCTCTGAGGTTCTCCGACTCCCGTTCCATCCGCTCGATCGCGGCGCGCTGACCGGTGCCGCGCAGCTGCGGGTCGGTGGTACGGGCGAGTTCCCGGTAGTACGTCAGGTGGTCGCGCTCGGCGGCGGAGCGCTGCCCGGACTCGTCGAGCCGTTCACCGGCGTACTCGGCGACGGTCTCCAGGAGCCGGTAGCGCATCGCGCCGTCGCCGGAGTGGGCCGCGACGACGAGGGACTTGTCGACGAGCGAGCCGAGCGACTCCAGGGCCACCGGGCCGCAGACGGCCTCGGCGGCGGCGAGGTCGCAGCCGCCCGCGAACACCGACAGCCGCCGCAGGACGTCCCGCTCGTCCCCGTCGAGCAGGTCCCAGGACCAGTCGACGACGGCCCGCAGGGTCTGCTGGCGCGGCAGCACCGTGCGGCTGCCCGAGGTCAGCAGCCGGAACCGGTCGTCGAGCCGGTCGGCGATCTGCCGCGGGGTGAGCATCCGCAGCCGGGCCGCGGCGAGTTCGATGGCGAGCGGCAGGCCGTCCAGCCGGCGGCAGATCTCCGCCGCGGCCTCGGCGGTCCCGGCGTCGGCGTCGATCCGGAAGCCCGGCCGGGCGGAGGCCCCGCGGTCGGCGAACAGCCGCAGCGCGAACGGCTCCGGCAGCGGCTCCACGGGCCGCAGCAACTCCCCCGGCACGCCGAGGGGTTCACGGCTGGTGGCCAGTACGGTCAGCCCCGGGCACCGCTCCAGAAGCTCCTCCGCCAGCTGCGCCGCGGCGTCCACGACATGCTCGCAGTTGTCGAGGATGAGCAGCATGCTGCGCTTGGAGCAGTACTCGGCGAGCCGGTGGAGGGGATCGTCGTGCCGGTCGGAGGCGGCCCGCATCTCCTCGGCGCCGGCGCCGCGCAGCACCGTCTCCCGGGCTCCGACCGCGGTGAGCACGGCGTCGGGCACGGCCAACGGATCGTCGACGGGCGCGAGTTCGGCCAGCCACACCCCGTCCCTGGCCCCGGACGCGACGGCCTCCGCCGCCTCCTGCGACAGCCGGGTCTTCCCGGCGCCGCCTGGGCCGAGCAGTGTCACCAGCCGTGCCGAGGCGAGGTCGCCCCGGATGGTGTCGATGTCGGCCTGACGCCCGACGAACGAGGTGAGCCGGGCGCGGAGGTTGCCGGGGGGCGCGGACGCGACGGGGGCACCGGGGCCTCCCCCGGCCGGAGGAGGCAGCGGCGCGGACACGGAGGTGTGCGGGGCCGGCGCCGGGGTGTGTCGTGGGGGTGCGGTACGGGCCTCGGTGCCGTCCGTGTGCGCCGTCGGGCGGGGGGACGCCGTCGGGCCGTCCGAGCGGAGCAGCTCTCCGTGCAGCGCCCGGAGCTCCGGGCCGGGGTCGGAGCCCAGCCGGTCGGCCAGCAGCGCGCGCAGCGACTCGTAGGCGGCCAGGGCCTCGGCGGGGCGGCCCGCGTCGCGCAGGGCGCGCAGCCGCAGGACGTGCAGTGGCTCGTCCAGGGGGTGGAGGTCGCACAGGGCGGTGAGCTCGGGCAGGGACTGTTCCGCGTCGCCGAGTGCCAGGGCCGCGCCGAGGCGGGCGCGGCGCACGTCGAGGCGGCGGGTCTCCCAGCGGGCCGACTCGGCGGTGCGGTCCGGGAGGTCGGCCAGGGCCGGCCCGTGCCACAGCGCGAGGGCGTCGTCGAGGATCACGGCCGCCTTCGCCGGGTCGCCGTCGGCGAGCGCGCGTGCGCCCTCTCCCGCGAGCCGCTCGAAACGGTGCAGGTCGATGTCGTCCGCGGACGCGACGAGCCGGTAGCCCCCGCCCACCGAGTCCACCACGCCCGCGCCGAGCGCCCGGCGCAGCCTCCCGACCAGCGCCTGCAGCGCCGCGGGCGCGTCGGCGGGCGGGTCGGCGTCCCACACCTCGTCGACCAGGACGGCGGCGGGCACGGTCCGGCCCGGCCGGAGCGCGAGCACGGTCAGCAGGGCACGCAGTCGCGCCCCGCCGACCGGGACGGCCGTGCCGTCGGTGCGGAGTGCCTGGGTGGTTCCGAGGATGCGGTAGCGCACGGGGTCCATTGTCTCCGGTGACATCAAGTGCGGGTGTCGGGTACCGCGAGCCGGCCGGGACTCCGGCCCAGTCCGGGAGTCGGGGCTCCGTCGTCCCCGTACGGCGACGGCCCCACCCTCTCCGGAACCAACGGCCGATCGCGAGACGTTTTCCGTCCGAGCCCGGTACGGTCGGGCAGGCCCAGCACACGCGTACCAGTCCAGGGAGTCCCATGACCACCGCCGCGTCCCGTCGCAGCGACCGGAGGATCAGCCCCGTCTTCGTCGGGATCGTGGCCGTGACGGCGGTGACGGGGTGGGCGACCTGGACCGGGTTCGCCGAGCAGCCCGGTGTGGCCGTGTTCCTGTTCGTGACGGCCGCGTGGATCGTCTCGCTCTGCCTGCACGAGTACGCGCACGCGCGCACCGCCCTGCACAGCGGTGACATCTCGATCGGCGCGAAGGGCTATCTGACGCTCAACCCGCTGAAGTACACGCACGCGCTGCTGAGCATCGTGCTGCCGGTGATCTTCGTGATCATGGGCGGGATCGGGCTGCCGGGCGGCGCGGTCTTCATCGAGCGGGGCCGTATCCAGGGCCGCTGGAAGCACAGCCTGATCTCGGCGGCGGGCCCGCTGACCAACGTGCTGTTCGCGGTGGTGTGCACGGCGCCGTTCTGGCTGCACGCGCTGGACGGTGTGCCGGTCGCCTTCCAGTACGCGCTGGCGTTCCTCGCGCTGCTCCAGGTCACGGCCGCGATCCTGAACTTCCTGCCGGTCCCGGGCCTGGACGGCTACGGCGTGATCGAGCCGTGGCTGTCGTACGGCGTCCGCCGTCAGGTGGAGCCCTTCGCGCCGTTCGGCCTGCTCGCCGTGTTCGCGGTGCTGTGGATCCCGTCGGTGAACACCGTGTTCTTCGACGCGATCTACTCCGTCCTGGGCGGCCTCGGCATCGACGACCTGCACCGCTACTGCGGCCAGAACCTCTACCGCTTCTGGGACAGCGCCGACCAGTTCTGCACCGTCAGCCGGTGACGGACCCGGACCGGCGGCGCAGCCGGCCGCGCCGCGCGTAGTACCAGGTCATGTTGGACGAGAGACCGGCCAGCAGCACCCACACGATCCCCAGCCAGCTGCCCTGGACGAAGGAGACCACGGCCGCGGCGACGGAGAGGACGCAGACCGCGAGGGCGTAGAACGCGAGGCGCCGGGTCGGGTCGGAGGAGGGCGAGGCGGACATGGGGGACGGCTCCTGACAGACGGACGGATCGCTGGTGCTGCGGCGTCCAGTGTCCCTCATGTCCGTGTCCCCCTGCCCCTTGCCCCACGCCCGACCCGGGCCTGTGCGGCCGCCGCGCGTCCACGCGTCCGTCACCCGTACGTCCGCCATGCGTACGGCCGCCATCCGTACGTCCGTCCCTTATACGTCCGTCACCCGCAGGCCCGCGTGGGCCTTGTAGCGCCGGTTCACCGAGATCAGGTTCGCGACCAGCGACTCGACCTGGTGGGCGTTGCGCAGCCGGCCCGCGAAGACCCCGCGCATGCCGGGGACGCGCCCGGCGAGCGCCTGTACGAGCTCGACGTCCGCGCGCTCCTCGCCGAGGACCATCACATCGGTGTCGATCTCCTCGATCTCCGGGTCCTGGAGGAGCACCGCGGAGAGGTGGTGGAAGGCGGCCGTGACCCGCGAGTCCGGCAGCAGGGCCGCGGCCTGCTCGGCGGCGCTGCCCTCCTCCGGCTTCAGGGCGTACGCGCCCTTCTTGTCGAAGCCGAGCGGGTTGACACAATCGACGACGAGCTTGCCCGCCAGTTCCTCGCGCAGGGCTTCCAGGGTCTTGCCGTGCCCGTCCCACGGCACGGCGACGATCACGAGGTCGCTGCGCCGGGCGCACTCGGCGTTGTCGGCGCCCTCGACACCGTGCCCCAGTTCCGCGGCGGCGGCCCGCGCCCGCTCCGCGGCACGCGAACCGATGATCACCTTCTGGCCCGCCTTGGCGAGGCGGTAGGCCAGGCCCTTGCCCTGGGGACCGGTGCCGCCGAGCACGCCCACGACGAGCCCGGACACGTCGGGCAGGTCCCAGGGGTCCTTGGCGGGGGCCTTCTGTGCGCTGTCAGTAGAGGTCATGGGCCGACCTTACGTGCGCGGATCCCGCCCCGGGGGGCCGCGGGGGCTCAGGTGAGGGCGGTCACCGGGATGCGCCGGAAGGTGATCGTCTCGTACGGGCCGAAGTCGCCGGTCTCGTAGAGGAGTCCCACGGTCTGCGGGTCGACGCGGGCCAGATCGCAGTACGCGGCGGGCAGTCCGTCGACGGTGTGGACGGGCCGCCAGGTGGTGCCGCCGTCCGCGGAGGCGCGGACCGTCATCAGGGCGCGGGCGGCGGGGTCGGCCGGGCCCGCGTACAGGAGCAGGTCGGGATCGCGGAGCTGGAGGACGCTGCCCTGGACCACCGGGGTGACGAGCCCCGCCTGCGGACGGAAGGGTTTCAGCAGGGTCCGCCCGCCGTCCGCGGAGTGCGCGTCGGCGCGGCAGCCCGGCGACGGGGAGTCGTTGCGGGTGTTGAAGTAGACCCGCCCGTCGGGGAGTTCGGCGGCCGTCGTCTCGTTCGCGTTGACGTATCCGTCGGTGTTCTCGTCGAGGTAGCCGAGGTACCAGTTCGCGCCGCGGTCGTCGCTGAGGAGGCAGTGGCCGCTGTTGTACCTGGCCTCGGTGCCGTTGTCGGTGCCGGTGGGCGGCAGGGTGTGGTTGCCGGGCACGACCACCCGGCCGGTGGTGAGCTGGATCGCGTGCCCCGGCGTGGTCGCGTACCACCGCCATCCCGCTCTCTTCACCCGCGAGGTGATCTCCTGCGGCGCGGACCAGGTGAGGCCGTCGTCGTCGCTGTACTGCACCCACACGCGACGGCCGTCGGCGGCGCTCACCCTGCCGCGCAGGACGGCGTCCTCGGTGGCGGTGGCCGCGGCACGGACGTGCACGAGCAGGATGCGGCCGGTGTCGAGGACGACGGGGGCGGGGTTGCCCGCGAGGTCGTCCCCGTTCTCGGCCACGGTCCGCAGGGCGCCCCAGGTGCGGCCGCCGTCCGTGGACCGTTTCAGGACGACGGCGATGCGGCCGTGGTCCTGGGCGGAGTCGACCCGGCCCTCGCAGAAGGCGAGCAGGGTGCCCGCCTGGGTGACGACGAGGGCGGGAATCCGGTAGCTCGCCCGGCCTTCACCACCGGCGCGGAAGGGGACGCTGGTCGCCGCGTTCGGTTCGGTCATGGGCGGGCTCTGCCCCACTCGGGCGAATTCATGGTGAACTCCGCCTGACGAGTCGTCGGTTGCGGCAGGATGCCTGCGCATGGATGCCGTACGGGTCGCGTTGTTGCGCGAGGTCCTGGCCGGGACGGAGTGGCCGGGGGCCACCCGGCGGTTCGCGGGGGCCCTGCGGGGGTCCGTGGTGCCGTACGGGGGCGGGCTGCTGCTCGTGGGCACGGCGGAGTACGAGCCGTGGCACCTGGCCGCGCACCTGGTGGACGAGGCCGCGTGGTCGGGCACGCCGGAGCTGTCCCCGACGCTGGTGAGGCACGGGGCGCGGGCCTCGGACCCGGCCCACCTCGCCGTGGGCCTCGGCCGTATCGAGGCCGCGCGGCGCGGGGAGACCCTGCTCGTGGTGGCGCCGTCCGCTCCCGGGGCGCCGCTCCTGGAGCGGGTCCACGACGCCCGGCGGGCCGGGGCGACCGTGCTCGCGCTCGACACGGGCGACCGTGAACTGGGGGCGATGGCGCACGAGGCCCTGACCGTGCCGCCCGAGCACGAGCTCGACCTGGACACCGTCCAGCACCTCGTCAGCGCGGCGGCCGGGGAGAACACCCTGCCCGCGCAGCGGGGGCGCCGCCGTCTGCGCGACCGGCTCTCCCGGCTCGCGGACCAGCTGACGGCCCCGCCCGCGGCACGGTGGTAGCCGCCGCCCTGCCGTGCTCGCGCCGATCCGAGGCCGTCGCCCTCGGCGGCCGGGATCAGTCGTCGTCCGGATTCTGGGCCTGGGCGTCGTGCCACTTGGGGTCCGTCTCCCACTCCAGGTTGCGTTCCTGGGCGGTCTCCATCGCGTGTTCGGCCTCCGCACGGGTGGTGTAGGGCCCGAAACGGTCCTTGGCGGGGCAGTCCGGCCCCTCCTCGACCTTCTGGTGGACGAGGCAGTAGTACCACTCGCCGGGTTTGCCGACGGTCCGCTTCTTGAAGAGGGCCATGACCTGCTCCTTTCGCCACGGACATAGTGCCCCCATGCCCGCTGGTTAGACTCGCTGGCATGTCTGGCCAGTCGCTGCTCGTACCAGGAGAGCTCTCTCCCACCCGTCCCGTCCCGGGAAACATCAGGCGTCCCGAGTATGTGGGCAAGCCCGCCCCGACGCCGTACACCGGTCCGGAGGTGCAGAACGCCGAGACGATCGAGGCGATGCGGATCGCCGGCCGGATCGCCGCGCAGGCGATGGCCGAGGCCGCCAAGCTGATCGCGCCCGGCGTCACCACGGACGAGCTGGACCGCGTCGCGCACGCGTACATGTGCGATCACGGCGCCTACCCCTCGACCCTCGGCTACCGCGGTTTCCCCAAGTCCCTGTGCACCTCCCTCAACGAGGTGATCTGCCACGGCATCCCCGACTCCACGGTCCTGCGGGACGGCGACATCATCAACCTCGACGTGACGGCGTACATCGGTGGGGTGCACGGCGACAACAACGCGACGTACCTGGTCGGCGACGTTGACGAGGAGTCGAGGCTGCTGGTCGAGCGGACCCGGGAATCTCTCGACCGTGCGATCAAGGCGGTCAGGCCCGGCCGCCAGATCAACGTCATCGGCCGCGTCATCGAGTCGTACGCCAAGCGCTTCGGGTACGGGGTCGTGCGGGACTTCACGGGGCACGGGATCAACTCCTCGTTCCACTCCGGACTGATCGTTCCGCATTACGACAGCCCGCACGCCACGACCGTCATCCAGCCCGGGATGACCTTCACGATCGAGCCGATGCTCACGCTCGGCACGCACGAGTACGACCAGTGGGACGACGGCTGGACGGTCGTGACGAAGGACCGCAGGCGGACGGCCCAGTTCGAGCACACCCTGGTGGTGACGGAGTCCGGCGCGGAGATCCTGACGCTGCCGTAGTCCGCCCGCCCCGCCGCCCCCGTCGGCCCTCTTCCGTGAAGCCCGCCCTGTCCCGCCGGACAGGGCGGGCTTTCGTGTGCGTGCCGCCACGGGCCTCACCTGGGGGCCCGTCCGGATCCGGTGTACGGTTTTACCGACAGCGTGTCGGAAACTTTACCGACAGGGAGTCGACAACGTCGTTGACTTAGGTAAGGCTAACCATACAAAATCCGAGTGGCTCTCGTTCCGCGCCCCCTCGGCCCCGGAGGTCCCATGGACCCTTTCTCGACGCTCATCCGCACCGCCTCGCACGAGCAGCACACGGAGGCGGAGACCTCGACGTTCATGAGTGACCTGCTCGGCGGCAGGCTCGGCGTCGACGCGTACGCGCGCTACACCGAGCAGCTGTGGTTCGTGTACGAGGCCCTGGAGGCGGACGCCGGGACACTGGCCGCCGATCCGGTCGCCGGGCCCTTCATCCAGCCCGGCCTGCTGCGCCGCGCCGCGCTGGAACGGGACCTGACACATCTGCGGGGCGCCGGCTGGCGCTCGACGCTCACCGCGCTTCCGGCCACCGAGGCGTACGCGGCGCGTGTCGCGGAATGCGCCCGCGCGTGGCCGGGCGGCTACGTCGCCCACCACTACACCCGTTACCTCGGCGACCTCTCCGGCGGCCAGATCATCCGCGACAGGGCCGAGCGCACCTGGGGCTTCGCCCGCAAGGGCGACGGAGTCCGCTTCTACGTCTTCGAGGACATCGCCAACCCGGCCGCGTTCAAGCGCGGATACCGCGAACTCCTGGACGCGGTCCCCGCGGACGACCTGGAGCGGCAGCGCATCATCGCGGAGTGCAAGCGGGCGTTCGCGCTGAACTCGGCGGTGTTCGCAGCGCTGGGCGAGGAGTTCCGGCTGAGCGCCTGACCCTCGCGTACGGGCCCGCCCACCAGGTCACCGGGCGGGTCCGCCGTGCGGTCACCGGGGTCACCGGGGTCACCGGGGTCACCGGGGTCACCGGGGTCACCGGGCCGGTCGTATCACTGTTCCAGGAACACCCGGCCGCCGACCTCCACCCATCCCTCCGGCTGCGGCGCCGTGAGGATCTGGGAGCCCCTGCCCTGGACGATGTTGAGCGCGCGGCCGAGCCGGGCCGTCAGCAGGAGGGCCGCCGCCCCGGTCGCCTCGTCCTCGTCGATGCCGTCGTCACGGCCGGGGAAGGCGCGGGCGCGCACCCGTCCCGCCGATTCGTCCTCCCAGGCCCAGGCGTAGATCCACTCGCCCGGCGGCGGGACGGGCAGGGCGTCCACCTCGGCCGCCGACGCGTACCGGCGCAGGGTGCGGGGCGGCGCCCATTCGGGCCGCGCCTCGATCCAGCTGAACTCGCCGTCGAGCCTGACCCCCACCACTCCGGCGGGTGTGACCAGTTCGGGCACGTCCAGCAGCCATCCCGTCCCGACGCACGGATGCCCGGCGAAGGGCAGCCGCAGGGTCGGGGTGTAGATGTCGACGACCCCGCGTTCGGGGTCGTCGACGAAGACGGTCTCGCTGAAACCGAGTTTGGCCGCGAGGGCCTGACGGTCGTCGGGGTCCGGCAGCACCGAGCCCTCACGCACGACACCGAGTTCGTTGCCGTATCCGCCGTCGGGTCCGCAGAACACCCGCAGCACGTCGTAATCAGTCACGCGGGCATTGAAACATCATAGGAACGGCGATCGCCCGTGGGCCGGACCCTGCGGGCGGTCACGACAGCCGCGCGGCCGGCGTCGGTCCCGACGGCGGCCGCGCGTTCCGGCACCGGCTCCGGTCCCGTCCTCTGCCGCGGACCCCACGACGGGCGTCAGCCCAGAGCGCGCCGCCTGCGTACCGCGACGACGACTCCCGCGCCCGCGGCGGCCGTCACCGCGGCCGCCGCGCCGAGCGCGCCGAGAGGCGCGCCGGAGCCGATGGAGGCCAGCGCCCCGTCGGCGCCGCCGGTCGTGGAGCCCGTCGTGCCCGCGCCACCGGCGGTGCCCGAACCTCCCGGGCCTGGCGCGCCGCCCGTGTCCGACCCGCCGTTCCCGCCCGGCAGTTGGGCGTCCTCGCTCACGGTGACCGAGAGGTCCACCGGGTCCCGTTCGGCGCCTGCCGCGTAGAACCCGCCGAACGCCTCCGCCCCCGCCTCGGTCAAGGTGGCCGTGCGTCGTCGAGCGTGATCACGTCGTCCTTCACCGTCAGAACGGCTGACGCGACCCTGAGGTCGGCGAGGACCACGTTGTCGGACTTCTCCCCGAGGCTGTCGACGTCGGCGGTCGGTTCGCCCGTGCCGCCGTCCAGCCTCGCCCTGAGATCGCTGAGGGTGAGGTCGAGACCATAAGTGCCGCCGCTCTCGTGGCGACAGGGAGGCGGCATGAGGTTCCCGCGTACGGCGCGCGCCGCGCCTCCCGCCCCGGCCACCGCCGGGGACGTGCTCGCGCAGGCGGAGGGGCTCCATGTCCGCCTCGGCACCCGGGAGGTGCCGCGCGGGGTGCACGTCAGCGCTCGCGCGGGCGAGGTCCTCGCGCTGGTCGGCCCCAACGGGGCGGGGAAGTCGACACTGCTGGCCGCCCTCGCCGCCGATCTGCGCGCCAGTGCGGGAGTCGTACGGATCCACGGGCGTCCGGCAGCGGACTGGACGGCGCCGGAACTCGCCCTGCGCCGGGCCGTGCTCCCCCAGTCCGCTCCCCCAGTCCGCTTCGCTCTCCTTCCCGTTCACGGTCGAGGAGGTCGTACGGATGGGTCGCGCGCCCTGGGCCGGGGGCGCCGGGGTGGACGACGACGCGGCCGTCGCCGGGGCCGTGGCGGCCACGGGGGTCGCGGAGTTCGCCGCCCGGCCCTTCTCCGCGCTCAGCGGCGGTGAGCGGGCCCGGGTGGCGTTCGCCCGGGTGCTCGCCAGCACGCTCCGCTGCTGCTGCTCGACGAGCCGACCGCCGCCCTCGACCTCGGACACCAGGAGTTGGTGCTGCGGGTCTGCCGGGAGAGAGCACGCGCCGGGGACGCGGTGGTCGTGGTCCTGCACGATCTCGGACTCGCCGCCGCGTACGCGCACCGGGTGGCCGTGCTGAGCGCCGGCCGGGTCGCGGCGGGCGGCCCGCCGGCCGCGGTGTTCACCGGCGAGTTGCTGAGCGGGGTCTATCGCCGGCCGGTCGACGTGCTCTCGCATCCGCGGACCGGCGCCGTCCTGTGACCCCCCGCCGCGACCTTTGACCGCCCCTTGACCCCTCGGTGGCAACTGCTTTGAGCCATCGTGATCAGGCCGTGCCAGTGGGACAAACGTGAGAGCTGAATCACTGGACGGGTGGGTATCACTGAGGTAAGCCTCAGGTAAGTTAGGCCAGCCTACCCAAATGGCGCGGTCCCTTCCGCGCGTTCGTCCCTCGTTCTCCTGGAGCCTGAATGCGAGCCGTCCGACTCTCAGTTGTCACCGCCGCCGCCACCGCGGCGGCTCTGGCCGCCGTCACGGGCTGCACAGAGAAGAGTGAAGCCGGGAACGGCGACGCGATCCAGGTGACCGCCGCCGACTCGAAGTGCACCACCTCGACGAAGTCGGTCCCGGCGGGCCAGGTCACGCTGAAGATAGAGAACAAGGGCTCGCAGGCCACCGAGGTCGAGATCCTCTTCCCGGACGACCGGATCGTCTCCGAGAAGGAGAACATCGGTCCTGGCACCAAGTACACGCTGACCGCCGAGGTCAAGGCCGGTTCGTACCAGATCGCCTGCCGCCCCGGCATGAAGGGCCTCGGCGTCCGCCAGAAGCTCGCGGTCACCGGCGGCAAGGTCGCCAAGCGCGACCCGCGCCTGGACAAGGCCGTCGCCGCCTACCGCGAGTACGCGCAGGAGCAGGCCGACGCGACGATCCCGAAGGTGCAGACGTTCGCCGACGCCGTCAAGGCCGGTGACATCGAGGCCGCCAAGAACACCTTCGCCGCCTCGCGCGTGGGCTGGGAGAGCACCGAGCCGATCGCCGAGTCCTTCGGCGACATCGACCCCAAGACCGACACCCGCGCCGACGGCCTGGAGAAGGGCCAGAAGTGGACCGGCTGGCACGCGCTGGAGAAGTCCCTCTGGGCGGACAAGAAGATCGGCGCCGAGCAGAAGACCCTCGCCGACCAGCTGGTCACCGACCTGAAGGACTGGCAGAAGCGGGTCGGCAAGGCCGAGATCACCCCGACCTCCATGGCCAACGGCGCCAAGGAGCTGCTCGACGAGGTCGCCACCGGCAAGGTCACCGGCGAGGAGGACCGCTACTCGCACACCGACCTCAGTGACTTCAAGGGCAACGTCGACGGTGCGCAGAAGTCGTACGAGCTGCTCAAGCCGGTCGCGCAGGAGAACGACAAGGCCCTGACCGCCGAACTCGACAAGCAGTTCACGGCGCTGAACACGGTGCTCGACAAGTACCGCTCGACCGATGCGAAGGACAAGGCGCAGAACGGCTTCGTGTCCTACGACAAGGTCACCAAGGACCAGCGCAAGGAGCTCTCGGACGCGGTCAACGCGCTCGCCGAGCCGCTCTCCAAGCTCGCCGCGGCCGTGGTCAAGTAAGCGAGGCGATCGTGACGACCGACAGGACCGAATCCACCGACGGGCCCACACCGTCACGGCGTTCACTGATCGGCTGGGGCGGTGCCGGGCTCGCGCTCGGTGCCGCCGCGGCCGGGGGCGCGGTGGCGATGACCCGTACCGGGAACGACGTGGACCCGGCGGGCGCCGAGACCGGCGCCGCGGTCGCCTTCCACGGCACGCACCAGGCGGGCATCGCCACGCCGGTGCAGGACCGGCTGCACTTCGCCGCGTTCGACGTGAAGACCGACGACCGCGCCGAGTTCGTCCAGATGCTGAAGGAGTGGACGGCCGCCGCCCGCCGGATGACCGGCGGCCACACGGTCGGCGAGGGCGCCTACGGCGGCCTGGCCGAGGCGCCGCCGGACGACACCGGGGAGGCACTGGGTCTCAAGCCGTCGCGGCTCACGCTGACCATCGGCTTCGGGCCGTCGCTCTTCGAGAAGTTCGGCCTGGCGGAGCAGCGGCCGCAGGCACTCGTCGACCTGCCGAAGTTCCCGGGCGACAACCTGGAGCCGGCGCGCAGCAACGGCGACCTGTGCATCCAGGCGTGCGCGGACGATCCACAGGTCGCGGTGCACGCCATCCGCAACCTGGCCCGGATCGGTTTCGGCAAGGTCGCCATCCGCTGGTCGCAGCTCGGCTTCGGCAAGACCTCGTCGACGACGCCGGACGCGCAGACCCCCCGCAACCTGATGGGCTTCAAGGACGGCACCCGCAACATCGCGGGCACCGAGCCGGAGCGGCTGAAGAAGTTCGTGTGGGTGGGTGAGGGCGACGGTCCGGCCTGGATGACCGGTGGCTCGTACCTCGTGGCGCGCCGTATCCGGATGAACATCGAGACCTGGGACCGCACTTCGCTCCAGGAGCAGGAGGACGTGTTCGGCCGGGACAAGGGCGAGGGCGCGCCGGCCGGCAAGGCCAAGGAGCGCGACAAGCCGTTCCTGAAGGCGATGAAGCCGGACGCGCACGTCCGGCTCGCGCACCCCGAGTCCAACGACGGGATCACCCTGCTGCGCCGCGGCTACTCCTTCACGGACGGCACCGACGGTCTGGGCCGGCTGGAGGCGGGGCTGTTCTTCCTCGCCTACCAGCGGGACGTACGCAAGGGGTTCATCCCCGTGCAGCGCCGGCTCTCGCACTCCGACGCCCTCAACGAGTACATCCAGCACGTGAGTTCGGCGGTCTTCGCCGCCCCGCCCGGCGTCCGCGACAAGGACGACTGGTGGGGGCGCACGCTGTTCGCCAAGGAGGCGTAGCCCGTGTTCGGCAACTATCTGATCGGCCTGCGCGAGGGGCTGGAAGCCAGTCTCGTCGTCTGCATCCTCATCGCCTACCTGGTGAAGACGGGCCGCCGGGACGCCCTGCGGCCCATCTGGATCGGCATCGCCGTCGCGGTCCTGCTGGCGCTCGGCTTCGGCTGCGCGCTCGAGTTCGGCTCCCAGGAGATGACGTTCGAGGCGCAGGAGGCGCTCGGCGGTTCGCTGTCGATCGTCGCGGTGGGCCTGGTGACCTGGATGGTCTTCTGGATGCGGCGCACCGCCCGGCATCTGAAGTCCGAACTGCACGGGAAGCTGGACGCCGCGCTGGCGATGGGTACCGGCGCGCTGGTCGCGACCGCGTTCCTGGCGGTCGGCCGGGAGGGCCTGGAGACCGCGCTGTTCGTGTGGGCGTCGGTGCACGCGGCGAGCGACGGCACGCCACGCCCGCTGATCGGTGTCGCGCTGGGGCTGGCGACCGCGGTGCTCCTTGGCTGGCTGTTCTACCGGGGTGCCCTGCGGATCAACCTCGCCAAGTTCTTCACCTGGACCGGCGGCATGCTGGTCGTGGTCGCCGCGGGCGTGATCGCGTACGGCGTGCACGACCTGCAGGAGGCCGACTGGATCCCGGGGCTGCGGAACCTGGCCTTCGACATCAGCGGAGCGATTCCGCCGGACAGTTGGTACGGCACTCTCCTCAAGGGCGTCTTCAACTTCCAGCCCGATCCGACCGTCCTGCAGATCACGGTGTGGGCGCTCTACCTGGTGCCGACCCTCGCGATCTTCCTCGCCCCGGTAGGGTTCGCCTCCGGGAAGGGGAAGGTGAAGGTACCTGATGAGCAGGGATCGCACGGGTCGCAGCCCTCGAAGACTTCTTAGCCTCGCACGGGCGGCTCTTCGCCGTCCCGGATCTGCTGGTCGCCACCGACTCGCCCTGGCGACGGGCGCGGTGACCGCGCTGTCCGTGGCGGCGAGCGGCTGCGTGGTGGTGCACGGGGAGCGGGAGGTCGTCCCGGCGGCCACGCGGGGCGAGGCCGCCCGCGCCCTCGAGGACTTCACCACCGCGTACAACAAGGCGGACAAGGCCAACGACCGTTCCCTGGACGCGGACCGCGTCACGGGCGCCCTCGGGGCCATCGACGGCGCGAAGCTGAGGGCCGGCCGGCAGAACAACCCGGGCGGCAACCCGGGGTACTCGCCGCTGGAACTGAGCGACGCGAAGTTCGCCATACCCGCCAAGGCGGGCTGGCCGCGCTGGTTCGTGGCGGACACCGCGGCCAACAAGGGCCTGGCGGGCAGCCGTTGGCTTCTCGTCTTCACGCGCGGCAGCGCGAACGACGTGTGGCAGGCCTCGTACCTGACCGTGCTGGCCGGTACCGACGTGCCGAAGTTCCAGCAGGGCGAGGACGGTTGGGCGCAGCCGGTCACGGCCGACGACGCGGCGCTCGCCGTGGGTCCTGGGAAGCTGAGCCAGTCCTACGCGACATATCTGAGGAGTGGCGGCGATGCCTTCGCCCCGGGCATCCACACCTCGCAGTGGCGGGCGCTGCGCGGCAGGAACGCCAGCAGACCCGGTCTCGCCCGGCAGTACATCGACGAGCCGCTGACCTCGCACGACTACGCCCCGGTCGGGCTGCGCACCGCGGACGGCGGGGCACTGGTCTTCTTCGTCACGCAGCGCTACGAGAAGCTGACCGCCGCACAGGGCACCGAACTTCCCGCGCAGAGCGCGGACGTCAAGGCGCTGACGACCGGTGACGTCAAGCAGTCCCTCACCCTGGGGTTCGTCTCCAACCAGGCGGCCCTGGACCCGGCGAAGGGTGCCCAGGACCAGCGGGTGACGGTGCTGGGCCGGGTCGAGGGGCTGACGGCGGCGAAGGGCGGCTGACGGCTCGGCCCGCTGCACCCGCCGGGGCCGCCCCGGCGGGTTCGGCCGTCGCGGGTCCTGCCCCGGCGGGTTCCGCCGCGGCGGGTCGGGCGATGGTGCCTAGCCGCGGTGGGGCCAGGCGGCCAGCTGGTCGGACTCGTTGTCTCCCACGTAGCGGGCGCAGGCGTCCGTCAGGGCCTCGAGCAGGCTCAGCGGGTCGGGCAGCGGGTGCTCGGGGCCGCGCAGCCAGTCGACGGTCAGGTCACCGGGCAGCTGGGCCGGCGGGACGAGCACATAGGAACCGCGGCAGTGCCAGCGCAGGCCCGGGTGTTCGTCCGTCGTCTCGGGGTGCGAGTCCAGCTCGCAGGGCCACCACTCGTCCTCGTCCTCGGGCGTACCGCGGGTGAGCGTGAAGAAGAACATGCGTCCGTCACCGCTCTCCGCGACGGGTCCGACCTCGACGCCGGAGGCGAGCAGCCGCTCCAGGGCCTCGCGGCCCGCGTCGACCGGCACGTCGAGCACGTCGTGCACCATGCCGGTGGCGGTGATGAAGTTGGCCTGGGGCTGATGCCGTACCCACCGCTCGATCTGGGCGCGGTCGGTCGTGGACTGGGTCTGCCAGGCGAAGGACACGGGATGGCGCGCGGGGGTGGGACAGCCGACGCGGTCACAGGAACATCGGTAGCCGGAGGGGTACGCGGCCTGCGCGAGCGGCAGCCCAGCGGCGGCAGCGGCGAGCAGCAGGCCCTCACGCCCGCCGTCGTCGGCGATCTCCTTGGGACGGCGACCACGCAGCCACTGGGAGATCCTGCCCTGCGCGCCGGAGCGGCGGCCGAACTCTGCGCTCATCAATCTCCTCGCCTACCAGTGGTGCCGACAGCGGTCGTGTCGATGCGGTCGTACCGGCGGACGCCTTCGCGACCGGCATCCGACAAGCCCTATGGTCCCACCATCCTGCGCCCCGGGTGGACAGAGCTCGCATCCGGGGTGGGTGGGACCAGGACTCCACCCGCCGGAATCAGGCAGGACGGGCGATTTTGGTGTGATTTATCTCCGTGGAGCGAGCCCGTACAGGGCGTAGTCGACCAGGGTGTCCGTGTACGCGTACGAAATCGGGCCGGTGCGCTGGAGCCAGCGCTGGGCGAGCGGCGAGACGAAGAGCTCCAGGGCGATCCGGAGGTCGAGGTCGGGCCGCAGCTCGCCCCCGTCCTGGGCGGATCCGAGCCGCTTCACGTAGAGCTGGAGCTGGGGTTCGAGGAGCTTGGTGACGAACTCGGCGCCGAGCGTCTCGTTCACCAGACCTTCGGCGGCCAGGGCCCGCGAGGGGATCTCGAAGGCGGGGTTCAGCAGCTCGTCGACGGTAGCGCGCAGGACCTGTTTGAGGTCGGCGGCCAGGTCGCCGGTGTCCGGGATCTCGTACGACTCCTGTCCCGCCTCCCGGGCCGCCCGCTCCGCGAGGTCCATGAAGGCGTCCAGGAGCACCGCCGCCTTCGAGGGCCACCACCGGTAGATCGTCTGCTTGCCGACTCCGGCGCGGGCGGCGACGCCCTCGATCGTGGTCCGGGGGTAGCCGACCTCGCCGACGAGGGCGAGGGCCGCGTCGAAGATCGCGCGACGGGACTTCTCGCTGCGGCGCGAGGAGTCGGGTGCGGACCTGCCGGCGGGCGGGGCGGGCTGGGGAGACGTCGGGGCCATGGGGCGAACCTAACAGGTCGGCAAGACGGGGCGTCTCGCTGCCGTTCGGCCCGACGGGTGGCGTGCGGGGCTGTGCTGTCGTCGCCGGGGAGACGGCGGCTCATGAGTGGTTCGCGGACGGCTCATGGGTGGCTGGCGGGCGGCGGCTCATGAGTGGTTCGCGGGCGGCTCACGGGTGGCTGGCGGGCGGCGGCTCGTGAGTGGTTCGCGGACGGCGGCTCGTGAGTGGTTCGCGGGCGGCTCGCGGGAGGACCACCCGTTCGCCACCGCGCCGGACGGTGCCGCTCGGCGCACCATGGGCATCATCTGCCCCGCGGTACGTGAGGAGCCCTCCTTGCACCCTCTGCGCAGCGCCACACCCCGGCGCTATCTGATGTGCCCGCCCGAGCACTTCGGCGTCACCTACACCATCAACCCCTGGATGGATCCGGCCAAGCCGGTCGACGTGGCGCTCGCCGTCGCCCAGTGGGAGGACCTGCGGGACCGCTACCGCTCACTGGGCCACACGGTCGACGAGCTCGTCCCGCGCCGCGGCCTGCCGGACATGGTGTTCGCCGCGAACGGGGCGACGGTCGTGGACGGCCGGGTGCTCGGCGCGCGGTTCGCGCACCGGGAACGGGAGGCGGAGGCGGCGGCGCACCTGGAGTGGTTCCGCGCCCACGGCTTCCCGTCCGTGCGCGAGCCGGTGCACATCAACGAGGGCGAGGGCGACTTCGCGGTCACCGCCTCGTACCTGCTCGCCGGGCGCGGCTTCCGGGCGAGCCCGCTCTCGCACGGCGAGGCCCAGGAGTTCTTCGGCCGCCCGGTGCTCGGGCTCGACCTGGTCGATCCCCGCTACTACCACCTCGACACGGCCCTCACCGTCCTCGACGACACGACGGACGAGATCATGTATTACCCGCCCGCGTTCTCCCCCGGCAGCCGCGAGGTGCTGCGCCGGCTGTTCCCCGACGCGTTGACCGCCGGCGACGAGGACGCCGCGGCGTTCGGTCTGAACGGCGTCTCGGACGGCCTGCACGTGCTGCTGCCACAGGCCGCGACCGGCCTGTTCGAGCCGCTCCGCGACCGGGGGTTCGAACCCGTCGGCATCGATCTGAGCGAACTCCTCAAGGGCGGCGGCAGCGTGAAGTGCTGCACGCAGGAACTGAGGTGAGGCGGTGGGACCAGGAACCGGGCGGCCGTGAACGTACGGGTGTCAGTCCTCGTCGGCCGTGAACGTACGGGGTGTCAGTCCTCGTCGGCCGTGAACGTACGGGGTGTCAGTCCTCGTCGGCCGTGAACGTACGGGGTGTCAGTCCTCGTCGGCCGGGGGCGGCGGCCAGGCGTCGCCCCAGTCCGCGTCCCGGGCCGCACGGTAGAGCGGTCCGTGGCGCTTGGTCACCGTCTCACGGTGCAGGGACTCGTCCGGGCCGCACAGGTCCAGCAGCACCTGGCCCTTGCGGATCTGCGGCTTGCGCACCACGCGGGTGGCGGCCGGGTCCGCCGGGAGGCGGGTGGCGGCGACGTAGCTGAACTTCTCGTCCTCGTACGCCAGGGAGCCGCCCTTGACCTGCCGGTGCAGGGAGGAACGGCTGACCCTGGCGGAGAAGTGGCACCAGTCCTCGCCGGGCACGATGGGGCAGGCCGCGCTGTGCGGACAGGGGGCGGCGACGTGGAACCCCGCGCCGATCAGGCGGTCGCGGGCCTCGATCACCCGAGCGTATCCGTCGGGGGTGCCCGGCTCGATGATCACGACGGCCCGTGCGGCGGCGGCCGCGGCCGTCACGACGGAGGCGCGGTCGGCGGGGGTGAGCTCGCCGAGGACGTACGACACCGTCACGAGATCAGTGCTCTCGAGAGTGAGCGCCGCTCCGATGCGGGTGCGGTGCCACTCCGCGGGCTTCAGCTCCGGGTTCGTGGCGGCGATCTCACGGCCCAGCGCGAGCGCGGGCTCGGCCCAGTCGAGCACGGTCACCGGGCGGGCGCCCGGCCAGGTCGCGTTCACCGCCCAGGTCGCTGCGCCCGTGCCGCCGCCGATGTCCACGTGGCTGGTCGGTGCCCAGTCCGGCACCGCGTCCGCGAACGCCTCCAGCGCGGCGCGCACCGCCTCGAACGTCGCCGGCATCCGGTAGGCGGCGTAGGCGACCACATCCGAGCGGTCGCGGAGGATCGGTGTGTGGGTCGGAGTGGTCCCCCGGTAGTTCGCGATCAGCCGCTCGACGGCCTGGGCGGCGGCCTTCGGCGGCAGCCCGTCGAGAAGGCCGGCGAGGGCGGTGCGCAGGGTGTCGGCGGCGTTCACGCGGTGATTCTACGGGGGTGGAGCGACCCGCCCGTATCCTCTCCCCCGCCGCCCCTGCCCGACCCGTCCCGTACCTGGGGGCTGCCGCCCCCAGACCCCCGCTCCGACCTGAACGGCCTCGTCCTCGAACGCCGGACGGGCTGATGGCGCGGGCCCGCCCTGAAAGGCTGACGCCCAGGGCGGGCATTTCAGCCCGTCCGGCGTTCGAGGACGAGCTTCG
>NZ_JBHVPP010000001.1:569475-961346 GCF_042887295.1 Streptomyces sp. NPDC057950 | reverse complement strand
GACGGACTCCGCGTCGACGCCGTCGCCTCCATGCTCTACCTCGACTACTCCCGCGAACCCGGCCAGTGGACACCCAACGAACACGGCGGCCGCGAAGACCTCGACGCCGTCGCCTTCCTCCAGGAGATGAACGCCACCGTCTACCGCCGCAACCCCGGCGTCGTCACCATCGCCGAGGAATCCACCGCCTGGGACGGCGTCACCCGGGCGACCTCGGACGGGGGGCTGGGGTTCGGGCTGAAGTGGAACATGGGGTGGATGCACGACTCACTGGACTACGTCCAGCACGAGCCCGTCCACCGCAAGTACCACCACCACGAGATGACGTTCTCGATGGTCTACGCCTACAGCGAGAACTACGTCCTGCCCATCTCCCACGACGAGGTCGTCCACGGCAAGAAGTCACTCGCTTCCAAGGCGCCCGGCGACTGGTGGCAGCAACGCGCCACCAGTCGGGCCTACCTCGGATTCATGTGGGCCCACCCCGGCAAACAACTCCTCTTCATGGGACAGGAGTTCGCCCAGGGCGCCGAATGGTCCGAAGCTCAAGGGCCCGACTGGTGGCTCCTGGACCCCGGGTACGGGGCCGAAGCCGACCACCGCGGGGTCAGGGACCTGGTCCGCGACCTCAACACGGTCTACCGTGAGGAACCCGCTCTCTGGCAGCGCGACACGGACCCCGCCGGCTTCGCCTGGATCACCGGTGACGCCGCCGAGGACAATGTCTTCGCCTTCCTGCGTCACGACGGCGACGGCAACCCCCTCCTCGCCGTGAGCAACTTCTCCCCGGTCGTCCGCCACGCCTACCGCCTCGGCGTCCCCGACTCCGTGCCCGGTTGGCGCGAGACCCTCAACACCGACAGCGCCCGGTACGGCGGGAGCGACGTCACCAACCCGGACGTCGTCAAGGCCGAATCCCGCCCCGCGTACGGCCGGCCGGCGAGCATCCGGCTCACCCTCCCCCCGCTCAGCACGGTCTGGTTGCGCCCCGCCTGACCCCGGCGCGCCCCCACCCGCACGCCCGAAGGGCTCGTCACCGTACAGCGGACGGGACAAAAGCCCTCGGGGGGGTGGGGGATAGCGCGGTTCAGGGAGAGGACGGCTTGCCCGCCGTGCCGATCCAGGTGTGGAACAGCGGGTGGAGGTCCTTGCCGGACAACCGCTCGGAGAGCCGGACGAACTCGGCGGTGGTGCCGTGCCCGGCACGGTGCTCTGTGGCCCAGGTGCGCAGGACGCGCAGGAACGTCCGGTCGCCGACGGCCGTGCGCAGCTTCTGCAGGGCCATGGCACCACGCGAATAGACGGGCGTCTCGAAGATGTGCGCGCCGCTGCCGGGATCGGCCGGCGCGAACGCCCACAGGTCGTTGCCGGCCGGTTTGGCGTACAGGGCGTCGAAGGCCTGCTGCGCACTCCTGCCGCCGTGCTGCTCGGTGTAGAGCCACTCGGCGTACGTCGCGAAGCCCTCGTTGAGCCAGATGTCCTTCCAGGTGGTGAGGGCGACGGAGTCGCCGAACCACTGGTGCGCGCTCTCGTGGACGAGAGTGCTCAGGTCCGGCGCCGAGTCGTACAGGGGCCTCGTCTGGGTCTCCAGCGCGTACCCCACGTCCGGCGCGCGGTCGACGATGGCCCCGGCGGCTCGGAACGGGTAGGGGCCGAAGACGCTGCTCTCCCAGGCGAGCACGGCAGGCAGTTTCTTCAGTACGGGCGTCGCGGCACTCGCCTCGCGGGGGTCGACGGCGTTGTAGACCTTGAGCCCGTCGGCGGTGGTGTACTGCTCCACCTTGAACTTGCCGACCGTCGCCGTCGCGAGGTAGGAGGCCATCGGCTCCGTCTGCCGCCAGCGGAAGGTGGTGCGGCCGTGGCTTGTCGTACGCCCGCGCAGAACGCCGTTGGCCACGGCGGTGGTTCCGTTGGGAACGGTGATCGTGAAGTCGTAGGAGGCCTTGTCCTTGGGGTGATTGTCGGCGGGGAACCACGTCATGGCCCCCTGCGGTTCACCGGCCACGAACGCGCCGTCGTCGGTGGGGATCCAGCCGTCCGGGGAGCCGTCCGGGTCGGTGACCGGCTCGGGGGTGCCCGAGTAGGTGACGGTGACCCGGAACTCCTGGTTCCTGCGCAGGGAGTGGCGCGGGGTGATCACCAGTTCCTGTCCGGCCCGGCGGTAGGACGCCTTGACGTGGTCGACGGTGACACCGGTGACCTTCAGTCCCGAGAGGTCGAGGTCGAAGCGGGTGAGCCGCTCGGTGGCCCGGGCGGTGAGGACCGCTGTGCCGTCGAGGTGGCGGCTGTGCGGGTCGTAGCCGAGGGTCAGTCCGTAGTGGCCGACGTCGTAACCGCCGTTGCCCGCGAGCGGGAAGTACGGGTCCCCCGCGCCGGAGGTGCCCACGGGTCCGGCGGCCGCCGGACCTGCCGCGACGAGCAGGGCAGCGACGGCGGCCGGGATCGCGGCCACGACGGCCTCCCGGCGAAGGACGCTGCTGCGTCTGGTGACCTGCTGCGGGCGTGACGTCACGTTGACTCCTCCTGGGCGACGGTGATCACTGGCGCACAGCCTATGAGGCCGCCCGGCCGGATACCCTCTCCATCCGGTCAAGTTACGGGGCGTGGCCGCCCGTTGGAGGTTCCGGTTCCCCGGCGGTCAGCGGGCCAGGCGGCCCAGTAGCGACGAGGCGGACAGGATGCCGAGGGCCGCGGCGACGACGAGGACGCCGTAGTCCAGGGCCAGGTGCGCGTGGGTGCCGAGCAGAAGACCCCGCAACGCGTCCACCTGGTAACTCAGGGGGTTGACCTTGCTGACGGCCTGAAGCCAGCCGGGCATGACGGCCACCGGATAGAGGGCGTTGGAGCCGAAGAACAGGGGCATCGTGATGGCCTGGCCGATCCCCATCAGCCGGTCCCGGGTGAGCACGATGCCCGCGATGGTCATCGAGAGGCAGGAGAAGAAGGCGGAGCCGAGGACGACGGCCACCGCGACGCCGAGCAGCCGGAGCGGATTCCACGTCATCGCGACCCCCAGCAGTGCGGCGATGACGACGACCACGAGCGCCTGGATCAGTGCTTTCACCCCGGCGGCGAAGGCCTTGCCCGTGATGAGCGCCGACCGCGGGGTCGGTGTGACGAGGAGTTTGGTGAGGATTCCGGCGTCCCGTTCCCAGATGATCATGATGCCGTAGAAGATGGCGATGAACATCGCGGACTGGGCGATGATGCCGGGCGCCAGATAGTCGAGGTAGGGGATGCCCCCGGTCGGTATGGCCTTGATCCGGGTGAAGGTCTCGCCGAAGATCAGCAGCCACAGGGCGGGTTGCACCGCCCGGGTGTACAACTCGGTGCGGTCGTGGCGGAGTTTCTGCAGCTCGACCGCGCACATCGCGCCGACCCGGGCGGGCAGCACCCGCCAGCCGGTACGGGCCCGGGGCGGGACCACGAGCAGGTCGAGTCCGCCCGGGTGCGCGAGGTCAGCCGACGCGGGACGCGGTACGGCGGGTGCTTCGGACATCGCTGAAGTCTCCTGACTTGTCGTCGAGGCCGCTGCCGGCGATGTCACGGAAGACGTCCTCCAGCGTGGGCCGTTCACCGCTCCCGGCGCCGCGCCGTTCGGCGAGGCCCGTCCTCAGTTCGTCGGGGGTGCCGAGGGCGCGGACCCGGCCGCGGTGCATCAGCGCGACCCGGTCGCAGTACTGGTCGGCCTCGTCCATGTAGTGGGTCGTCACGAGGACGGTCATCCCGGTGGCGGCGCGAACGGCGTTGATGTGCTCCCACACGCTCGTCCGGGCGATCGGGTCGAGGCCGATGGTCGGCTCGTCGAGGATCAGCAGCCGGGGCGCGCTGACCAGTGCCTGGGCGAGTTCGAGACGGCGGACCATGCCTCCCGAGTACGTCTTGGCCAGCCGGTCGGCCGCGTCGACGAGGTCGACCGCCGCGAGCGCCTGGCCGACCCGCGCCGCGCGCTCCCGGCGGGAGACGTCGAAGACGCGCGCGAACAGCTCCACGTTCTCCCGGCCGGTGAGCCCGGAGTCGGCGGAGAGCTGTTGCGGTACGTAGCCCAACAGGCGCCGCACCGCCATGCGTTCACGGGCGGCGTCGTGCCCGAAGACACGTACCGTGCCGGCCGGAACGGGCAGCAGTGTCGTGATGCAGCGGATCGCCGTCGTCTTGCCGGCGCCGTTGGGCCCGAGCAGTCCGAACACCTCGCCGTCGCGGACGGAGAGTTCGAGTCCGTCCACCGCGGTCGTGTCACCGAAGGCGTAGGCGAGCCCCGCGCAGGTCACCGCGTCCGTCCGGGAGGCCGCCCCGGTGTCCGTCACGGCGGCCCGCGTCCCGGGCCCGCCCGGCACGGCCGGGGCGTTCCCCGCGTCCGGTACCGCGGCGGCCTTGTCCCCGCCGTCCTCGGGGCCCTTGTCACCGGTCTTGTGGCGCGTCATGTCTCCTCGGCCTCCTCGTGCAGGTTCGCCGCCAGCTTGCGCAGGGCCGGAAGAGCGGCCTCCAGGGCCACGCGGTCGGCTTCGTCGAGACGGGCGACCTGGTTCCGTACGAGGGCCGCGCGCCGCTCTCGCCAGTCGCGCAGCCGTGCGTCCGCCGCCGGTGTGGGCATGAGTCGCGCGGCCCGCCGGTCGGCCGGGTCCGTCTCCCGGATCAGATAGCCGTCCCGCGCCAGTTGGTTGACCAGCGTCGAGACCGAATTGCCCGCCAGGTAGAGCTCCTTGGCGGCCTCGGACACGCCGATGCCCGGACGTGCCATGACCAGGCGCAACAGGTCGACCTCGGCGCCGCGCAGCCGCGGGGCGGTCATGCCGCCGCGCAGCCGTCGGCGGATCAGCCGCTGCACCCCGGCCAGGGTGTCGGCGAGTGCCTCGGGAAAGCTCTCCGGTTCCACACGAACGAGAATAGCTCTGTGTCAGAGGTAATCCGGGAAAGGGAGGGTCAAGAAGAAGCCGAGGTGCGCCACGCCCTCGCGGAGGTGCGCCACGCCCTCGCGGAAGTGCGCCACGTCCTGATTCCGCGCGATTCCGCGCGCAGCCGACTCGCGGCCGACCCGGTGGCCGTTCCCCCTGGTCGACAGGCCCGCCTCGTGATGGAGTTTCCCCACCCGACGCCGGGCACCAGCCGAAGGAGAACCTCAGTGACCGCGACAGCTACCGGCACCTCGCTTCCGTGGCCCCATGAACCCGTCAGGGTCGGTCTGGTCGGCGCCGGACCCTGGGCGCGGGCCGTGCACGCCCGCGTCCTCGCCGCCGGACCCGAGACGCGACTGACGGCGGTGTGGGCGCGGCGCGCCGAAGCGGCCCGTGAGACGGCGTCGCCCCACGGAGCGGCCACGGCCGCCCGTTTCGAAGAGCTGCTCGACGGCTGCGAGGCGGTCGCGTTCGCCGTTCCGCCCGCGGTGCAGGCGGAACTCGCGCCCCTGGCCGCGAAGGCGGGCAAGGCTCTGCTGCTCGAGAAGCCGCTCGGGGCGGACCTGGCGTCGGCGCGGCGGGTCGCCGACGCCGTGGCCGAGGCGGGTGTCGTCTCCCAGCTCGTCCTGAGCAACCGCTACCACCCGGCCACCCGGGAGTTCCTGAGCGCGGCGCGGGCGATCGAGATCACCGGAGCGCGTTCGTGTCTCCTGCACGGAGCCTTCCTGGGCGGCGAGTTCGCCACGCCGTGGCGGCTGGAGCACGGCGCCCTGCTCGACCTCGGTCCCCACCTGCTGGATCTCCTGGACGCGGCCGTCGGGACGATCGTCCGGGTCCGCGGTACCGGCGACCCCCGCCGGTGGATCGAGCTGACCTGCGAGCACGCCAACGGGGCCGTCAGTCAGGCGTCGTTGTCGGGATCGGTCGACCTCGACCCCGGCAGCACCCGTATCGAGCTCTTCGGGCCGCAGCCGCCGCTGGTGTTCGACGCCTCGGGACTCGACGGCGAGGAGATCTGGCCGGTACTGCGCCGGGAGTTCGCGACGGCCGTGCGTACGGGGGTGTCCGGACCGCTGGACGCTCGCCGGGGTCTGCACCTGCAGAAGCTGATGGACCAGGCGACACCGAGCTGACGTCGCGCCTCGCGGACCCGGCGCGGGCGCCGAGCGGACCGACCGGTCCTCCCGCCGGGTCCCCGGCCGGAGGACCGGCCCAGGCAGCCCGAGTTCTCGTCGGTCAGGCCGTGTACCGGCGCAGTGCCGGCGTCACGGCGGCCAGGCCCAGCGTTGCGGCGATCACCAGCAGGCCGCCGCCCGCGACGGCCGTGCGGGCCCCCAGGACGGAACCGGCCGTTCCGTGCAGGACGTCGGCGAGGCGCGGGCCGCCCGCGACCACCACGGTGAACACTCCCTGCATCCGGCCGCGCATCTCGTCGGTGGCGGCCGACAGCAGGATCGCCCCGCGGAAGACCATGGAGACCATGTCGGCGACTCCGGCGACCGCGAGGAACGCCACGGCCACCCACAGGCTGTCGCTGAGACCGAACCCGGTGATGGCGGCGCCCCAGGCCAGGACCGCGGCGATCACCATGAGACCGTGCCGGCGCGCACGGGAGAACGTGCCCGACATCAGTCCGCCGATCACGGCGCCGATGGGGATCGCCGCGAACAGCAGCCCGAGCGCCAGGCCCTCGCCGTAGGGCGCGTACGTCTCGGCGGCGAGTTGCGGGAACAGCGCCCTCGGCATGCCGAAGACCATGGCGATGATGTCGGCGAGGAAGGACAGCAGCAGCACCTTGTGCAGGGCGATGTAGCGGAACCCCGCGGCGACCTCGTGCCAGCCCGCGCGGCGGCCCGCCGCTCCCGTCAGAGGCGGAAGCGGGGGCAGCCGTACGACCGCCCACACGGTGACGCACAGCGCCAGCGCGTCGATCAGATACAGCTCGCTCAGACCGATCACCGGGATCAGGGCACCGGCGAGCAGGGGTCCGGCCACCAGGCCCGTCTGCATGACGGTCGAGCCGAGCGCGTTCGCCGCGGGAAGTTCCCGCTCGGGGACCAGTCGGGCGATCGACGCGTTGCGGGCCGGCGCGTTCAGGCCGAAGAAGGCCTGCTGGAGGGCGAGCAGGACCATCAGGACCAGGACGGAGCCTAGTCCGGTGACGGCCTGTATCCAGAAGAGCAGCGAGGTGACGGCTATCCCGGTGTTGGTGACGAGGAGCAGCTTGCGCCGGTCCATGCTGTCGGCCACGGCGCCGCCCCAGAGGGCGAAGACCACGAGCGGCAGCAGGCCGGCCAGGCTCGCGTAGCCGACCCAGGCCGAGGACCCGGTGATGTCGTAGATCTGCTTGGGGACGGCGACGGCGGTGAGCTGGCTGCCCACCGACGTGACGATGGTGGAGGACCACAGCCTCCGGTACGCCGGGCGCCGCAACGGGCGGGTGTCCATCGTCCAGCGGCGCCAGCCACCGCGGTCCGGCTGCCCGGGGGCCACCGCACCGGCCGGCCCGTCCGCCGGTGCCGGTGCGCCGTCCGTGCCGTCCGTACTGCTCTTGCTCGTGTCCACGACCGTCCTGGCTGCTCGATACATCTTTCGCTGTCAGGGTTCACTATCGCTGAACAGGAGCATGCGGAGTCCCCGTGGGTCCCGTGCGGCCCGTCACGCCCGTCCCCCGCGGTCCGTCACGCGCGCGTGGCGTACGTCGCTCAGGCTCCGGCGATCAGCAGGGCCCCCATGCCGATCATCGTCGCGGCGACCAGGGCGTCCAGCACCCGCCACGACGAGGGCCGGGACAGGAGGCGGCCGAGCAGCCTCGCGCCGAAGCCCAGCGCGGCGAACCAGCACAGGCTCGCCAGCGCCGCCCCGAGTCCGAAGGTCCAGCGGAACGGGCCGCGGTCGGCCGCGAGGGAGCCGAGCAGGAAGACGGTGTCGAGATAGACGTGCGGGTTGAGCCAGGTCAGTGCCAGGCAGGTGAGCACGGTCCGCCGCCACGAGCCCGTGGCACCGCCCGCCGCCTCCAGCGCCCCGGGACGGAGCACCCTGCGGGCGGCGAGGACTCCGTACACGAGGAGGAATCCTCCGCCGACCAGGCCGACGACCGTGAGCGCCTCCGGCCGGGCCACCACCAGCGCGCCGACGCCGCCCACGCCCAGCGCGATGAGCGCCGCGTCGGAGACCGCGCATATGCCCACCACCGCGAACACCGCGTCGCGACGGATGCCCTGGCGCAGCACGAAGGCGTTCTGCGCGCCGATGGCGACGATGAGCGAGAGGCCGGTACCGAACCCGGCGGCCGCGGCGGTGAGTGCGTCGGTCATGGCGACGACGTTAGGAAGGCGACTGTCAAGAGTACAGCTAAAGATTCTTACGTATCATTAGCGCTCGTGATGGCGGAACTCCCCCTCGACCAGGTACGCACCCTGCTGGCGGTCGTCGACGAAGGCACCTTCGACGCGGCGGCGACCGCCCTGCATGTGACGCCCTCGGCGGTCAGCCAACGCGTCAAGGCCCTCGAACAGCGCACCGGACGGGTCCTTCTGACACGGACGAAACCGGTGCGCCCGACCGAGTCCGGCGAGATCGTCGTGCGGTTCGCGCGCCGACTGGCCCGGCTCGAGCGCGATACCAGGGCCGAGCTCGGCATGAGCGACTCCGGGGAGCCGACACGGCTGTCGATCGCGGTGAACGCCGACTCGCTCGCCACCTGGTTCTTGCCCGCGCTCACCCGCGTCCCGCGCGAGCTGCGGCTCTGCTTCGAACTGCGCCGCGAGGACGAGGACCACACGGCCACCCTGCTGCGCGAGGGGGCGGTGATGGCGGCTGTGACCTCGTCCCCCGACCCGGTGGCGGGCTGCTCCGTCCGGCCGCTGGGCCGGATGCGCTACTTGGCGGCGGCGAGTCCCGCCTTCGCCGGCCGCTGGCTCGGCGCCGGGACGGACACGGCGCTGCACGACCTGCTCGCCGACGCTCCGGTGGTGGTCTTCGACCGGAGCGACGACTTCCAGGACGGTTTCGCCGCGCGACTGCTCGGCGGCCGCGGCGCGAGCCCGCTGCGGCACTCCGTGCCCACGTCGGAGGGGTTCGTCGACGCTGTCGTCGCCGGGCTCGGCTGGGGCATGGTTCCCGAGGCGCAGGCCGGGCCGCTCCTGCGCGCCGGGCGGCTGGTCGGACTCGCCCCGGACCGGCCCGTCGACGTCCCGCTGTACTGGCAGCAGTGGAAGCTCGACTTCCCGGCACTCGCCGTGGTCGCCGAGGCCGTGGCGTCCGCCGCCGCGGACGCGCTGGGGCCCGCGCCGCGCCCCTGACCCCGCGCCGCTCCTGACCCGGCGCCCGATCGCCCCACCGGTCCACACCGCCCCACCGCCCCGACCTACCCGACCTACCCGACCGACCGGACCGACCGGCCCGACCGGCCCGACCGACCGGGCCGACCGGGCCGACCGGCCCGACCGACCGGACCGACCGGGCCGACCGACCGGACCGACCGGCCCAGGCCCCTCCAGGTGGCCGCGCGGCCGCCGCCGAGTCGGCCACCCCGCCGCCACGGTCCGAAACAGTGCCGCTTCCGACCGAGGACACGGGGCACAGCGGCCTGCGGCGGGCCGACGACATCGTCCCGGGACTCCTCGCCGCGGCGCGGGCGCGGTATCTTTCGCGCTGGGTGAAGCCGATACGGTTGAGTGAAACCAAGGCCAACGAAAGGCGACCGGCGCGGGAGGCGTCGAGATGCGGGCCGGTGCCGGTACGGCGCATCCTTGCTCTGGTCACCTGACGGCAGGCGGACGAGGACAGACCGATGACTGGGAGCGCCGAGCCGGCGGACCACGCGCTGGATGGCCTGGCCGTCCTGCTCAACGAGGCCGTGGCGGACGCGATCCGCGCGGCCCGCGGCTTCGCGGGGGGCGTGTACCTGCGCACGTCCACGCCCGGCCTGCTGAGACTGGCCGTACTCGCGGGCCTGCCCCACCAGTTGTTCCGTTCGTGGTGGCGGCTGCCCCTGGACCGGCCCTTCCCCGCCGCCGACTGCCACCGGCAGGGCAGGGAGGTGCTGCTCGCCGACGCCACGGAGACGATGCGCCGCTATCCGCAGCTCGCGGCCGGTCTGCCGTTCCAGTTCGGCTCGCTGTACGTACCCGTGACGGGCTCCTCGGCCTCCTTCGGCGTCCTGACGGTGCTGCGCCCCTCGGCCTCGGACGCCACCGACGTACTGCCGGACCGCGACCGGATGACGGCGGTGGCGGAGAGTCTGGGCGCCGCACTGTCGGCCCGGGAGAAGGACGGGTCCGAAGTCACCTGGGACAGCGAACCGTTGTGCGTGCGCCCGCCCGCCGACGGTCCTTCCCCCCGGTGCGCCGGACGGTTCGCCTGGGATCCGGCCGACGGCACGGTCACCGCGGACGACGCGTTGTGGTCCCTGCTCGGTACCGGTGCGGGGGCCTTCCCGGGGACACCGGAGACGCTCGCCCGGAAGCTGTCCCCGCGGGATCCGCACGCCCTGCTGGCCGCGCTGCACGAGACGGCCGCCGGTCACCCGCCCGCCCATCCGCTGCCCCTGCACACGTCGAGCGGCGGCCTGTGCCTGCTGCACCTGGCACCCGGACACGACGCGCCCGACCCGCCGTTCCGGGTCTGCGGGACGGTCGTCGACCCGGGCCCGGGACCGGCCGCGGCCGGTGCCGCCGACCTCCTCCCGGAGGGCGTGTTCGCACTGGACCGACTCGGACTGATCACCTACGTCAATCCGCGCGCCGCCGAGCTTCTCGGCCGGCCGCACGGGGAACTGCTCGGGCGACCGCTGTGGCAGGCCGTGCCCTGGCTGGACCAGCCGTCCTACGAGGACCATCTGCGCGGCGCGCTGCTGTCGCCGGAGCCGGTGCACTTCCAGGTCGCCCGCCCGCGCGAGGGACGCCGGACCGCCCTGGCGGGCCGCGGCGACGCCTGGCTGACCCTCTCGGTGTATCCCGGCCCCCGCGGCCTGACGTGCAAGCTGATCCCGATGGGGCGTCTCGCCGACACCACCAGGGCCGCGGAGGCCGCGCCGCTCGACGAGGGCCGGCGGGCGGAGACGGCACCCGGCCCCGGAACATCCGTCTCGAGCGTCACCACGGCCGGGCTCTACCACCCCATCGTCCTGGCCATCGCCCTGTCCGAGGCCGTGACCGCCCGTCAGGTGTCCGAGGTGGTCATGCGGGAGCTGCTGCCCGCGTTCGGCGGACGGCAGCTCGCCATCTACCTGTTGCAGGAGCAGCGCCTGTACCTCGCGTGGGAGACCGGCTTCCCTCAAGGCTTCCTCGCCCCCTTCGACGGGGTGGGGCTGGACGCCAAGCTGCCCGGAGTGGAGACCCTCACCTCCGGGCGGGCCCTGTTCTTCGAGTCGATGCCGCGGCTCGAGTCCGCCTATCCCGGGATCGCCCTGGACGCCAAGGTGGGCGCGCGGGTCTTCCTGCCGCTGATCGCCTCGGGCCGGCCGGTCGGTTCCTGCATCCTGGGCTTCGACCGTCCGCGCGACTTCAGCACCGAGGAGCGTGCGGTGCTGACGGCACTGGCCGGACTCATCGCACAGGCCCTGGAACGAGCGCGGCGCTACGACTCCGAGGCCGCCCTCGCCCGTGGCCTGCAGGAGGCACTGCTCCCCCACCGGCTGTCGGCACACCCCCAGGTGGAGACGGCCGGGCGCTATCTGCCCGGCACCGAGGGCATGGACGTGGGCGGCGACTGGTACGACGTGGTGGAGGCGGGCGACGGACTGGCCCTGGTCATCGGCGACGTCCAGGGACACGGCGTCCAGGCGGCCGCCACCATGGGCCAACTGCGCAGTGCCGTCCGGGCGTTCGCTCTCGGCGACCACGCTCCGGACGAGGTGATGAGCGGCACCAACCGGCTGCTCATCGACCTCGATCCCGGCCAGTTCGCCAGTTGCTGCTACATCCGGCTCGACCCGGTGACCGGCGTCGCCCGTGCCGCGCGTGCCGGACATCCGCAGCCCCTGTTGCGCCACCCCGACGGCCGCGCCGAGGTTCTGAACCTGCCCGGCGGTGTGGTGCTCGGCGTGGACCCGCACGCCCGCTACCCGGTCACGGATCTGCGCCTGGAGCCAGGCGCCGTCCTGGCTCTCTACACGGACGGCCTGGTCGAGAAGCCCGGTACCGACATCGACGACGGTATCGAGAGGGTGCGCGCGAAGCTGTCCGGGGCGGGCACCCCGCACGCCCGCCCCGGCGCCTCCTCGCTGTCCCGCGCGGCCGATCTGCTGACCGAGGAGGCCCGGCGGGCCGCCGAACGCCCCGACGACATCGCCCTGCTGCTCACCACCCGCCGGTCCCGGCGCGACCCTCGCCCCTGACTCCACCGGGGCGCCGGCCGCGCTGCCTCCCTCGACACAGCCAGGGGGCGGCGGCCGCTCCGCCGCCCCCGACGCGGCCCTCCGGTCACCTCAGTGCGCGCTGTCGAGACGCTCCCGTTGATCCGGCGTCAGTTCCAGGTCCACGGCGGCCAGATTCTCCTCCAGTTGTGCCACGGACGACATCCCGACCAGCGGGATCACCGGAAGGTCGGCGCCCAGCTGCCAGGCGAGCACCACCTGGTTCGGGCTCGCTCCGGTCTCCCGCGCGACCGCTCGCAGCGCGGCGAGCCGGGGCGGTGTCCCCGGGTGGTCGTAGTCCGCGGGCAGCGGCTTGTCCGCGCGGCCGTAGGCACCGCGCAGCAGGGGCGAGTAGGCGACCAGGGTCAGGGTGGGCTCGGCGCGCAGATAGCCGAGGAGTTCACCGGTCGTGCCGCCCAGGCTGCCGTCCCGGAAGAGCGCGTCGGGTACGTCGGTACGGGGCCGCAGCAGGCTGTGCTGGTACTGCAGCACCTCGTAACCGGGAAGCCCCGCGGCAGCGGCGACGGCGCGGGCCCGCTCGACCCGCCAGACGGCGTGGTTGCTCGCGCCGAGCAGACCCACGGCCCCCTCCGCGACCAGCTCGCCGAACCCCTCGACGGTCTCCCGTATGTCGACGGTCCGGTCCTCGATGTGCGCGTAGAGCAGGTCGATCCGCTCCAGGCCGAGCCGTTCCCGGCTGCGCTCGGATGCCTCGCGGATCGTCTTGGCCGACAGCCCCTCCGGGTTGTCGGTGTACCCGGTTCCGGCGGCCAGCGGCCGGGCACCGAGCTTGGTCGCGAAGACGATCTCGTCGCCTACGCCCCGGCTGCGGCGCCAGCGTCCGAGCAGTTCCTCGCTCTGGCCGCCCTGGCCGCCGTCGACCCAGAAGGCGTAGTTGTCGGACGTGTCGATGAAGTTGCCACGGGCCTCGACATAGCGGTCGAGTACGGCGAAGGAGGTCTTCTCGTCCGTCACCGAGCCGAACAGCATCGCGCCGAGCGCGAGCACGCTCACCTCACGGCGACTGTCCGGATCGGCTCCGATGGAACGGTACTTCACGCTGGTCCCTCCCGTTCGGGCCCGGCATCCGCGGGCCCGCACAGGAGTCTGTGACTTGAAGAGCACTTCAGGTCAAGTGCCTGCGAACGGGCCCTCCAGAGCGGCCCACTGCAACAGCATGATCGTCTTGGCGTCGGCGATCCGGCCGCCGCGGATCATGGCCAGGGCGTCACGGAAGGGCAGTTCGACGATCTCGATGTCCTCGCCCTCCTCCTCGAGCCCGCCACCCTCGTGGGTGCGGGTGGACGGCCCGTAGGGCGCGGCGTAGAAACTCACCCGCTCGGTGACCGAGCCCGGACTCATGTAGACGTCGAAGACGTGCTGGACCTCGCCGACCGTGTGCCCGGTCTCCTCGACGACCTCACGGCGCACGGCGACCTCGGGGTGTTCGTCCGCCTCGTCGAGCAGGCCGCCCGGTGTCTCGACGAGCATCCCGTCCGGGTGCCCGTTGGTGTACACCGGGTAGCGGAACTGCCTCGTCAGCAGGACGGTTCGGCGCTCGGTGTCGTACAACAGGAGGGTCGCTCCGTTGCCGCGGTCGTGCGTCTCGCGCTCCTGCGTGCTCCAGGTACCGTCGGCGTGCCGGAAGTCGAAGGTGGTGGTGCGCTCCACGTACCAGTGGCTGGACAGGAGTTTCACGTCCCGGATCCTGACCCGGGGGTTGCCGGACAGACCCAGGCCCGTCCGGTCGAGTCCGGTGCGGCCCCGGCGGTCCGGGGTGTCGATGCCGGCGGTCATTGTGCGCGGTCCGCACGGGAGTGGTCGTTCATGGCCACTGTCTATCATCGCGGCACGAACATCGAGGCCACAGCGCGGCTTCGCCCGTCTAGGCTCTCGGCATGGAACAGACGGAGATCATCCTGCGCGCCATCGGCGTGCTCACCGAGACCAACGCGATGGTCCGCAGGATCGCCCAGGACGAGGACGCCGAGGCCGAATCGACCGAGACGCAACTCGGTGCGCTCGTCACCGAGGTCTTCCCCCGTGTCGAGGTGCCCGCCGACGCCGGGCCCGCGGAGGCCGGACAGGCCGTCGCGGACGCCTATCTGCCCGCCACGATCTCCCTCGTGGGTGCCTTCGCTTTCCTCTTCTCGGAGCTCGCCGACGTCCACGACTCCGGACAGACCGACATCAAGACCGCCGATCTGCTCCAGGACCTCGCTCTGCGGATGTCCAGGGCCGAGAACGAGTAGCCGCCGACCGCCTCGCCGTGGCACCGACCGTCGGCACGGCGAGGCAGCACGGCCAGGCAGTACGACAAGGCGGCACGGCCGGGCGGGAGTGGATCTCGCGCCCGCCCTGGGCTCAGGAGTGCGGGACCACCGCCACCGGACACGGAGCGTGGTGGAGCACCGCGTGCGCGACCGAACCGATCCGTGAGCCCAGCGCGGAGCGGTGCGCCCGGCGTCCAACGACGATCAACTGGGCGCGGGCGGTCTGCGCGAGGAGGACCTGACCCGCGCTCCCCATCTCGACGTGCGGGGTGACGGGCACGCCGGGAAACCGCTCACGCCACGGCCGCAACGCCTCGGCGAGGGCCTTCGTCTCGTACGGTTCCAGACCGCCGGCCTCGTCCAGCAGTCTCAGTGAACCCGGGCTGTAGGCGAACACCGGCGGCAGACTCCAGGCACGTACCGCGCGCACCCCGGCGCCTCGGGCCGCCGCCGTCTCGAACGCGAACTCCAGGGCCGCCGCGCTGTCGTCGGGCTCGCCCTGCTGACCCACGACGATCTCCCGGCCCGCCGCCTCGGGCGCCGCCCGGTCGTCGGCGCGCACCAGCACGACGGGGCAGCCGGCCTCGGCGATCACCTGCTGCCCGACCGAACCGAGCAGGAACCCCACGACGGCGCCGTGCCCGCGCGAACCCAGTACCAGCGCGCGGGCACCGGCCGCCTCGGCGACCAGGGCGTCCACGGCCGGACCCACCACCACCTCGTCGGAGACCGGCAGGTCCGGGTGGGCGTCGGCGACCGTACGGGCGACGTCGCGGACCATCTCCCGGGCCCAGCGGGCCTGATCGTCCCGGTCGGGGCCGGCGCCGTCCAGCATGCCGTGGGGCGGCCAGTGCCACGCGGACATCACGCGCAGGGGCACGCCGCGGCGGACGGCTTCCCTGCCCGCCCACGCCGCCGCGGCCCCGCTCTCGGGTGATCCGTCCACGCCCACGGTGATCGGGTGGGTCATTCGCCTGCCTTCCCGCCGCCGGCCGGTCGTCCTGCCGGCTCGCTCCGCAACCTGACGCTCCAGTGTCCGTCATCATCGGCGACGCGCGGCGCGGGCGGGGCCGGAGCGCTCCGTCGGGCACGGCCATGCGGCGTCGCGCGTCGTGCGCGCGGGCGGGAAGGGGTGCCTACGCGGACTCTCTCACCACGAGTTCCGGGTCGAAGATCACCGAGGTGGGGTCGGTGCGCAGGCCCTGGATGTGCTCGTCGAGGAGACCGGCCATCGTCGAGGCCATCTCCTCGACCGGCTGGCGCACGGTGGTCAGCGCCGGCCTGCAGGTCGCCGCCACGCTGGAGTCGTCGAAGCCGACGACCGCGACGTCGTCCGGCACCCTTCTCCCCCGCTCCCGCAGCACCTGGCAGGCACCCTGGGCCATCAGGTCGTTGGCGGCGAACACCCCGTCCACGTCCGGGTGTTCGGCCAGCAGTCCGGACATGGCGGCCATTCCGCTGTCGAGGGTGAACCCGCCCTCGGCGACCGGCACGTACGGATGCCCGCTGCGCGCCATCGTGTCGCGGAACCCGGCGAGCCGGTCCTGGCTCGCGCCCACCCGCAGCGGTCCCGTGACGGTGACGATCCGTCGGCAGCCCCGCCTCAGCAGATGCTCGGCGGCCTGTCGCGCGCCGTCCCGGTGCGCGAGGTCGACGTAACTCAGCGGGACGGGCCGCGACGGCCGGGCGAAGAGGACGGCGGGCACGCCGGCGTCGGCGAGCAGCGCGGGCATCGGGTCGTCGGCGTGGGTGGAGACGACGAGGGCGCCGTCCGCGCTGCCCTGCCGCAGGTCCGACAGCACCTGCTGTCTGGCTTCGGGCGATTCGGCGAACATCAGCAGCGGATGCATCGATCGTGGCCGCAGATAACCCACCACACCGGCGACGACCCGTCCGAAGAACGGGTCCGCGAACACCCGTGCGGTGAAGGCGCTCTGCTCGCCGTCCGAGGTGTCGCCCGCGCCGGAGACGATCAGCGCGACCGTCTGGGTCCGCCGGGTCACCAGTGATCTGGCGGCCCGGTTGGGGGCGTATCCGGTCCGCTCGACCGCCTGGCGCACCACTTCCTGAATGCCGGGATCGACGTTGCGGACGCCGTTGATGACCCGGGAAACCGTCGCGCGGGAGACCCCGGCCTCCCGCGCGACATCCTCCAGCGTGGGGGCCTGTCTGCTCATGCCCCGCACCCTAACCGCCGCGTACTGCGCCGGGATAGAGCGCTCTCCCATCGAGCCCCGAATCAGCGGTAGACACCGAACTCGTAGAGGGAGTAGCCCCATCCGGTGCCGCGGGCGGTGCCGTTGACACGCACATAGCGGCCGGTGCCCGCGACGTCGAGGTCATCGACGCCGCCGTTGCCGTCGGTGACCGAGCGCACGGTCGTCCAGTTCTGTCCGTCGTCCGACGTCTGGACGGTGTATGCCTTGGCGTACGAGGTCTCCCACACCAGTTGTACGTGCCGGAACGAGGTGCGGGTGCCGAGGTCGACGCGGAGCCACTGGGGGTCGCTCCAGTCGCTGGCCCAGCGGGTGGTGAGGTTGCCGTCGTCGGCGCCCGCGGCGGTGCAGGGGCAGTCACCGCCGCCGGCCTGGGACGAGGACGCGGTGGCCGGCTTGCCGAGGGCGACGTTCGTCCCGCCGGGTACGGGCGGCACCACCCGTACGGAGCGGGACTCGACACCGACGTTGCCCTTGCCGTCCTTGGCCTTGACGTAGATCTTCCAGACGCCGGGCCGGTCCGGTGCGGTCACCCGGAGCCGGCCGCCGCCGAGGTCGGTGGAGGTCAGCGGGATCAACTGCTTGCTCTGGTCGATGTAGTTGCTGTTGTCCAGGACTTCGTACGTGATCGGGTCGCCGTCAGGGTCCGTGGCCTTCACCGAGAGGGTGAGGTCACCCCCGGCGGGCACCTTGGCCGCGCCGCCCTCGACGGCCAGGTCGGAGATGACGGGCGGGGTGTTGTCGTGGGAGGTGTCCGCGCCGTAAGCCCTCTTCACCGCGTAGTACGACAGCCTCTTCTCGCCCGCGGGCAGCAGGTTGAACCAGATGCCGCCGAAGTCGTACTCGGTGCCGTAGTGGAACATCGTGGCGCCGAGCGCGACTCCCCTGTGTCCGGTGACGCAGTTCCAGGCACGGGTGTATCCGTCGGCCTTGGCGAGGTCGGTGGGTTCTGCGGGGACTCCGTTGGCGTCGTCCGGTACCTCCCACTCGCCCGCCGGGCCGGTCTCGGTGATGATGTAGGGCTTGGTGTAACCGCCCTGCTGCCAGGCCGACTTCACGTCGCAGACGGCGTTGTAGGCGTTCACCGCGTACAGGTCGAGGTCGGGCGCGTTCTTCTTGTAGTAGGGCCACGCGCCGGTCCACGCGTCGGTGGAGGTGACCGGGTGGTTGGGGTCGACCGCGTGGATCTTCTTGGTGATGTCGTTGACGAGCGTGGTGTAGGCGTCGCGCTGGCGCTCCAGTTCGTCGCCGCCGTAGCAGTTCTGCAGTCCGAGCACGGACTCGTTGCCGACGTTCCACATCAGGACGCCGGGGTTGTCCTTGTAGGTGGCGGCCCACTGGGGGAACTCGTTGAGCACCTGGTTCTTGTAGGCGGTGTCCGTCAGGTAGTTCACGCAGCCGCCGCTGCCGGGGCCGCCGCCCGGCTGCAGCCAGAAGCCGGCGATCACCTTGATGCCCTGGGCGGCCGCCGCGTCGAAGAGCGGCTTGCTGGAGGCGTCGGTGCCCCAGGTGCGGACGGTGTTGACGCCCATCGACTTCAGGTCGGGCAGGTAGCGCCCGGCGTCGGCGGTGGACGGCCCCCAGGTGAGGCCCTTGATCTGGTACGGGCTTCCGTCGACGGTCAGTTGCCAGTTGCCCTGCGAGCCGGTGACCCTGACGACGCCGGCGGCCGCCTGCGCGGGGTGGGACGGCAGGGCGAGGGCCCCCGCGGCGAGCAGGCCCGCGGTGACGGGCGCCGCGATACAGCGCCGGGTGGTTCGGGATCCGGTCATGGGTGTCCGTCCGGTGTGCGGGTGAGGGGGATGATCCCGCCGGCCCGGGGTGGGGCCCGGACCGGCGGAGCGCGTTCCGTTCAGGGGAGCCGGTAGTTCTCGTCGAGTGCCGCGCCGGCCTCCGGGTGGGTCTGGTCGTAGCCGCGGGCGTCGCACTGGAGTCCGCCGACGACGCAGTGGTCGACGAGCGCCTTGAGCGTCGGGGCCTCCCACGCGTTGAAGAAGTCGTAGTGGAAGGAGTAGCCCGCGCCGCTCGCGAGCCTCACCTGCGACATGTCACCGTTCACCGGGAAGGCCATCTTGAACTCGATCATCGGCAGGGCGACGGGGTGGTCGTCCGGGCAGATGTTGTTGTTCGTGCCGGGGTTGACCACCGGATAGGCCATGTGGCTCTGGTGATTGGGGGTGTCCAGGTACTTGCCGTCCCAGCAACTGGGGGCCTGGAAACGGATGTTGAGCTGGACGTCGGCCCGGTTCGGGCACTGCTGCGGGAAGTCGACGTTGAAGAAGCTGTCGCCGCACTCCCATCCCTCCACGAATCCGTGGTGGTTGCGGAAGTCTGCCGCCGACTGCATGGGGTTGCCGACGACGTAGCGCAACCCCTTCGGGAAGGGGCGCACGCTGGTGTAGTCGGTGACGCCCGCCTTGTAGTAGATGACCTGGGGACCCACCGGCAGCACCGGTGTGCTGCCCTTGAGCAGGGTCGGCATCCAGTAGGCCGACCTGTCACCGGGAGCCTTGCAGGTGGTGCCACCGGCGCCGAGCGAGGCGGTGGTGCTGGCCGCGTTCGTCGTGGTGTTGCCCATGAAGGTGTGGTCGTGCGACTTGCCGGGCTGGCCCGGGTAGACGATCGGGTCGTCGGGCCGGGTGTGGGACACCGAACAGTTCGCCTGGAACTCGTGGAAGTAGCGGTGCGTCGGCTCCGCCTTGGACGGGACGACGCCGGTCACGGGCGGATCGGCGGGGATGTACCCGTCACCGTCCGGATCCTCCGGCGAGGAGAGCGTCGACGCGGGCATCGCGTGACCCGTGTGGACGGACGCCGCTCCGACGGTGGACACCTGCGCGCCAGCGACCGGGTCGGCGCTCATCGCCACTCCGGCCAGGCCGAGTGACGTCACCAGCAGCGCACTGGACATCAGGATTCCTGAGACGATCTTCGATCTCCGTGCCATGGAGACCCTCCTGCCACGTCGATGGGGGCGGTGGGGGTCGGGCGGCCGTGAGCGGCGTGGGGTGCACGGTGCTGCCGCGGTCGCCCGCGTGACGGACCATCACATGTGCCGGAATGCACGGGAGAGCGCTCTCCCAGCCAGGAGTGTTGTGGCGGTGACACAGGAGTGTCAAGGGAAAGGGACGGAGGATCACTCCCGGCCCTTCGCGCACCTCTTGAACGCAAGCACGACTCGGAACACCTGCCAGAGGGAGTTCATAGGATGACGAACTACCGCACTTGCGGGCCGAGTTGACCGTTCACTCCGCAACAACATCCGGGACTCGGGTCACAACTCTTGACGCGTCGTTCACCTGGATGAAGCATGCATCGGCAAGAGAGCGCTCCCCGTACCTCCCACCGTTCACTTCCTGAACCAGGAGAGTCGCCCCCATGCCTTCAACCCCCACAGAGGACCACGACTCGGGCCGGTCGCCGGTGGCACGGCGTTCCGTACTCGGCGCGATGGCCGCCGCTGCCGCCGCTCCCGGACTGCTCGGACTGTCCTCGCCGGCATCCGCCGCCCCCGCCTCGCCCGTGCGGCCGCAGGCCCTGCCGGGCGGCGGCGACCTCGGCCCCAACGTGATCGTCTTCGACCCTTCCACCGCCGGGATCCAGTCCAGGCTGGACCAGGTCTTCCGGCAGCAGGAGTCGGCCCAGTTCGGCACGGGACGCTTCGCGCTGCTGTTCAAGCCGGGCACCTACAACGGACTCAACGCCCAGCTCGGCTTCTACACCTCGATCGCGGGCCTCGGACTGTCCCCGGACGACACGGCCATCAATGGCGACGTGACCGTCGACGCCGGTTGGTTCAACGGCAACGCGACCCAGAACTTCTGGCGCTCGGCGGAGAACCTCGCCCTCAGTCCGGTCAACGGCACCAACCGGTGGGCGGTCGCGCAAGCCGCCCCCTTCCGTCGGATGCACGTCAAGGGCGGCCTCAATCTGGCGCCCAGCGGCTACGGCTGGGCCAGCGGCGGCTACATCGCCGACAGCCGCGTCGACGGCTCGGTCGGACCGTACTCGCAGCAGCAGTGGTACACCCGCGACAGTTCGGTGGGCGGCTGGGCCAACGCCGTCTGGAACATGGTGTTCTCCGGCGTCCAGGGCGCGCCCGCGCAGTCCTTCCCGAACCCGCCGTACACCACGCTCGACACCACACCGGTCTCCCGGGAGAAGCCGTTCCTCTATCTGAACGGCAGTGAGTACCGCGTCTTCCTGCCGGAGAAGCGCACCAACGCGCGCGGCACCACCTGGGGCAACGGAACCCCGCGCGGCACCTCGCTGCCGCTCACCCAGTTCTACGTGGCCAAACCCGGCGTCTCCGCCGCCACCCTGAACGCCGCGCTCACCCAGGGCCTCCATCTGCTGCTGACGCCCGGGATCTACCACCTCGACCAGCCGATCCAGGTCAACCGGGCGGGCACCGTCGTCCTGGGCCTCGGTTACGCCACCCTGATCCCGGACAACGGCGTCACCGCCCTCCGGACGGCGGACGTCGACGGGGTGCGACTGGCCGGCTTCCTGATCGACGCCGGACCCGTCAACTCGTCCACCCTCCTGGAGGTCGGGCCGGCCGGGGCCTCGGCGGACCACTCCGCCAACCCGACCACCGTGCAGGACGTCTTCGTCCGGATCGGTGGCGCGGGCGCCGGGAAGGCCACCACCAGCATGGTCATCAACAGCCGTCACACGATCATCGACCACACCTGGGTCTGGCGCGCCGACCACGGCACCGGCGTCGGCTGGGAGACCAACCGGGCCGACTACGGCATCCGCGTCAACGGCGCCGACGTCCTGGCCACCGGCCTGTTCGTCGAGCACTTCAACAAGTACGACGTCCAGTGGTACGGCGAGCGCGGACGCACGATCTTCTTCCAGAACGAGAAGGCGTACGACGCGCCGAACCAGGCCGCCATCCAGAACGGCGGGATCAAGGGGTACGCGGCCTACAAGGTCGCCGACTCCGTGACCACCCACGAGGGATGGGGCCTGGGCAGCTACTGCTACTACAACGTCGATCCGACGATCGTCCAGCACCACGGGTTCGCGGCACCGAACAAACCGGGGGTGAAGTTCCACAACCTCCTGGTCGTCTCGCTGGGCGGCAACGGGCAGTACGAGCGGGTCGTCAACGACACCGGGTCGCCCACCTCGGGGACCTCCACCGTGCCGTCCACGGTGGTCTCCTACCCCTGACCGTGTCCCGGGGGCCCGCTCTCAGCAGGCGGTCAGGCTCCCGAGGTCGACCGCGTCGGCCATCGCCTGCATCCCCTTGTCGTTGGGGTGCAGGTGGTCGCCGCCGTCGAAGAAGGGCAGGATGCGCTGCGGGTCGTAGGGACTGCGGGTGATCCTGTCGAAGTCCGTCACGCCGTCGAGCGCGCCGCTGGTCCTGATCCACTCGTTGACGCCCTGCCGCACCGCCTCGGAGGCGGTGTCGTACTCGGACCAGTCCTTGAACGGCATGACGGTCGCTCCGACGACACACTTGCCCGCCGCGTGCGCGCGGTCGATGATCTGGCGGTAGCCGGCGATCATGTCGTCCACCGTGACGCCGGTGTGGGCCTTGATGTCATTGATCCCTTCGAACAGGAACACCGTCCGCACGCCGGGCTGGGAGAGCACATCACGGTCGAGCCGGTTCAGCGCGGCCTGTCCGGCACCGTCCGCGAGCACCTTGTTGCCCGAGATCCCCTCGTTCGCCACTCCCTTCACGGGGATGCCGGACGCCGCCTGCAACCGCTGGGAGAGGTAGTCCGGCCAGCGGCGGTTGCCGTCCGTGGTCGAGGCCCATCCGTCGGTGATGGAGTCACCCAGGGTCACCACCGAGCCGACCGCCGAGGGCGTCTCCACGTCGACGGCGTCCAGCCAGTACCAGGAGCCCATCGGGTCGGTCCAGTTGGCCGCACCCTCCTCCGCGGCGTGGTCGCCCGCGGTCGCGTAGTTGGTCTGCATGGCCATGCCGTGACCGGTCGTCGGTCCCTCGGCGCCCGTCACGTACAGACTGATGACCAGGTCGCTCCGGGCGGCCAGCTTCCCGGGCAGCGGATCGCTCAGCACCACCTGTCCGGCGGGGACGGTCACGGACGGGGCTCCGCCGTTGAAGGAGAGCCGCCGGTTGGAGCCGTGGACCAGCTCCGCACCCTGCCTGCGCAGCCCGGCGTACGCGCTGGCGAAGGTGACCGGGTGCTCGCCGAAGGCGTTGGACAGCCGGATCCGCAGATCGCTGCCGCCGACGCTGGTCCGCACGATCAGGCGGTAGCTGCGGTCGGCGGGCCCCGCACCCTGCCGGTCGGCGCTGGCGCCCCAGGTGACGACGGAGTGTCCGCCCTTGGCGGCGGCAGGGTGCGCCACCGTCGTCGGAACCTTCGCCGGCGGCTGGGTCATCTGCCGCGCCTGCGCCGTCGACGAAGCGGCCAGGGGTCCGCACAGGGCCAGGACGAGGGCCGAGAAGACGCCCACCGCGCGGCGGCGGTACGCGGCGGCGCTCATCCGAGGTTCCGGAGCGTGACGGACTCACCCGGTGTGAGCGTGATCTTCCGTGCGGTGCCGCCCGCGACGACCGTGGTGGCACGGCCGCCGACGCTCTTCAGCGTCACCCGGGTGACCTTGCCGTTCTTCCAGGCGAGGTCGACGACGAAGCCTCCGCGGACACCCACACCGGCCACCGAGCCGGATGCCGACCAGGCGGCGGGCAGAGCGGGCAGCAGCTCGACGTGACCGGGGCGCGAGTAGACCAGCATCTCCACGATCGCGGCCGGGGTGCCGAAGTTCGCCTCGATCTGGAAGATGCCGCGGCCCTGCTCGACCTCGTAGATGTCGAAGAGGTTCATCGCGGTGCCGTTGCTGCCGTCCGACGACGGCCTGAGGTTGTTGACGACGAGCTGGTACGCCTTCTCCGCGTCCTTGAGGCGCGCCCAGCACAGACTGCGCCATGCGTTGGCCCAGCCGAAGCTGTTCATCCCCCGCGCGGTGAGGAGAGCGGTCGCGCCGGCGACGATGTCCTTGGGCGTGGAGTCGTCCGGACGGATCCGGTCGCCGGGGAAGAGCCCGATGAGCGGGGAGAGGTGCCGGTGCGTGGTCTCGCCGAGATTGTCGGGCGACATCCACTCCTCCAGCCAGCCGGTCTTGGGACTGACCACGGGCAGGTACAGACGCTCACGGAGACCGCCGACGGCCCTGCTGTAGGCGGCGTCCCTGGCGAGTACCTCGGTCGCGGTGCGGAAGTTGCCGAAGAGGTTCCACACGAGTTCCTGGGCGTAGGTGATGCCCTTGGCGTCCAGCGGACCCTGCTCGGGCGACCAGTCGCTGTCGGCGACCAGAACCTCACGCGACGCGCCGGACGCATCGGTGACGGTCGTGGTGACGAGACGGGCCTCCCAGAACTCCACGGCGCCCTTGAGGAGCGGGTAGATCTTCTTCAGGTAGGTACGGTCCTGAGTATACTCGTAGTGCTCGAACAGGCTCTGGCAGAGCCAGGCGTTGCCCGCCGGATGCCACCACCAGCCGCCCCCGCCGTACGGGTTGGTGGAGATGGCCACGGTCCAGCCCGCGATCTTCCCACTGGAGTTCCGGTAGCGGTTGGACGGGTCGTTGAACAGCCGCTGGGTGACGTCCGTCCACGAGGACAGCTGCGCGAGGCAGTAGTCCGTGAGGGCGTCGAAGCAGTCGGACAGACCCGCCCGGTCGGCCATCCAGTAGTTCATCTGGATGTTGATGTCGGTGTGGTAGTCGGCCATCCAGTCCGGGTCGTTGCCGTCCAGCCAGGGGCCCTGAAGGCCCATCGGCAGACTGCCGCGCGATCCGGAGATCATCAGGTAGCGGCCGAACTGCAGGTAGGCGGCCTCCAGTTCCGGGTCCGGGACATCGTCCCGGTGGCGTGCCTGTATCCGCTCCCAGGTGTCCAGTTCGCGCTGCGCGGTGGACGACGTACCCAGGTTGATGTCCAGCTGCCCGAACACGTCCCGGAAGTCCGCGACATGGGTGTGGAGCAGGGTGCTCGCCGAGTGGCCCGCCGCGTTCAGGACCTTGGTCCTGGCGAGACGCTCCGGGGCCACGGACGGGTCGCGGAACTTCCTGGCCGCGTCGGGCGCGTAGTCGGTGCCGCCGCTGACGACGACCGTGAGGTCCTTGCAGCCGTTGAAGGCGATCGACGTACCGTCGACGCGGACCCGGCCCGTGCCGCTGTACGCGGTGACGGCGGCGCCGTACTTGAGGCCGTTGGCGAGGGAGGCTCCGAACGACGCGTAGCGTCCGGCGCTGTTGGCGGTGGTGGACTCGCCGTGGGTGCCGGCGAGGGAGACGGTACCGGTGTAGGACCCGCCGCCCCGCTGGGAGAAGTACAGGACGATGGCGTCGTCGGGGCGGCTGGCGAAGATCTCCCGCCGGTAGGTCACGCCCGCGACGTCGTAGGAGGTGGTGACCAGGCCCTGGGCCAGGTCGAGGGTGCGACGGTAGTTGTCGACGCTGCCCAGGTCGTGGTCCGGGATGGTCACGTCGAGCCTGGCCAGCATGGTCAGGGAGCCGAAGTCGTCGCGCCCGTAGGGGAACTGGCCGTCGCTCTGCAGCTTGTCGTTGAGATGACCGGTCCACAGCGTGGCGTCGGTGATCATCAGAAGTTCGTCGGCCGGGTCGTTGCTCACGAGCGCCCCGAGGCGTCCGTTCCCCACCGGCAGTCCCTGCTCGATCATCGAGTGGGCGGAGCCGGGAGCCTGCCACCACAGCTGGTTCCGCGCGGCGTCGGCCGGGGACAGCAGAGGTGACTCGGTGGGACGCCGGGGAGCCGCCGAGGCGGTGAAGGCGGGCAGCGCTCCGAGAGCGGTGGCGGCGCCGGCAGCGGCGGCGAGGGCGAGAAAGCCCCTGCGACTGGGCGTGTTGTCGCGTGGTTCGGTGTGCTGGATGTCCACGGTGGTGCACTCCAAATCCGAGAACGGCTCGTGCGGGAACGACGGCTGCGGACCGTCGACGTCGGGCTGGTCCCCGCGGGGCCCGGGGCGTGTCACCGGGCCCCGCGGGAAGCCGGTCAGACGGACTGCGGAACGACGATCCTGTCGATGTCGGGTGCGTATCCGCTGCCGCTGTCGAAGGTGATGGTGTTGGAGCCCGCCTTCAGGGCCAGCTGCACACTGACGGTCTCGGCCGTACCCCAGTCACCCGTGGACGGGAACTTCAGACTGGTGCCGTTGCCGCTGTTGGACAGGACGGTCACCGAGCGGGGGTCGCCGCTGACGTAGGCCACCTTGACGGTGTAGATCCCGTCCTTCTTCACGGTGACGTCGTTGATCCGCACCTTGCCGCCGGTGTACAGGTTGCCGACCTTCTTGCCGCCGGAGCAGGCGTCGCATCCGGCGACGGAGGCGTTGCCCGACAGGGTGTTGGCGGTCGCCTCGGCCTCGTAGCTCGTGGTCGTGAGCGAGCTGCCACCGGGCTTGACGGTGAACAGCCGCGAGCCGTGGGCCGGCAGCGCCTCGGTGATCTTGTTCTTGTGGGTCCCGAGGTCCGCCTTGTTCCACAGGTCGCGCACCGAGGCGTTCCCGCTGAATCCGAAGGACGCCCAGTCCGCGGTGACGGAGGCCGGCGAGTCGCCGAGGTTGAACAGGGCGACGGTGTAGCTGCCGTCGGGGTTCTTGGCCCCCCAGACCTGCTGGTCGCCGACCGGGGTGACCGGACGCGCGACGGGCGAGTCGTTCTGGTCGACGGCGATGACCTCCTTGTTGGTCAGCAGGGAGACGCCGTAGCTGTCCAGCTTGGTGATGTCGTCACCGGTGAACAGCGGGGACTTGTTGATGGCCCACAGGGTCATGTAGCTCTGCCGCTCGGCCTTGGTGAGGCCGTCCATCTCGCCGTTGCCGACGTCGATGGCGTCCAGGTCGTTCCAACCGCCCGGGGCCGCCTTGCGGCTCCACGCCGGCGCGTCGTCCCACCGGTCGTTGACCGAGTTCTCCCAGGTGACCAGGGTGTTGCAGTAGCACTCGACATCCGTGTCGATGCGCCAGCCGTTGGAGTACTGCTTCCAGTCGGCGGCGTGCCCGATGTCGAGCGACCAGGAGAGTTCGAGGTGGATCGGGCGCCCGGCGGTGGCGATGGCCTTCTGCCAGGCGGCGACGTCGGCGACGTTGTTGTAGTTGTCACCGGACTTGAACGACCCCGGACCGACTCCGTCCAGCTTGAGGAAGTCGTAGCCCCAGTCGGCGAACTGCTGGGCCTGCGAGTCGATGTACTTCTGCGCACACGGGTTGTCGAAGTCCAGCTTGTAGGCGTTGTCCCAGCCGTTGGTGGTGCGCAGGTCCGAGTAGACGACGTCGACGGTCGTACAGCCCGGGGCGTTCCAGACCGGGACCTTGCCGTCTCCGTAGGCCCCCTTCTCCAGACCGACCGGCAGGTAGATGCCGGCCTTGAGGCCCTTGGAGTGGATGTGGTCGGCGACCGACTTCATGCCGTGCGGGAAGCGAACGGGGTCGGGGGTCTGCCGGCCGTACTGGTCGAAGCCGGTCTTCCAGCTCTTGTCCATCCACCAGCCGGCGTCGATGTTGACGTGGTCGTAGCCGTACTTCTTGAGCTTGGCGGCCAGGGCGTCCGTCTGCTTCAGGACGTTCGCCTCGGTGAGGTAGCTGTAGTCGCCGTCCGGGTTGAGGCCCGGGTACTTCGACGACTGCATGCTCCAACTCGACCAGCCCATGTAGGGCTTGGCGGCCACGGAGGGCGCCGCCTTGGCGGGGGCGTGGCCGGCGGCTGCCGGGCCGGCGTGCGCGGCCGGTGCGGTGGTCGCGATGCCCGCGGTGAGGGCGAGGACGACCATGCCTCTCAGGACGCGTGTGGGCAGGACGGGGTACGAGGATGACCGCATGGGTCGTGCCTCCTGGGAGTGGGTTCAGGGTGGGGCGGCTCAGCCCTTGCCCGAGCCGATGGTGAGTCCGCTGATGAACTGGCGCTGGAGCGCGAAGTACACCAGCAGCGTGGGGATCGCGGTCATCAGGGCGCCGGCCGCGATGAGGTTGGGATTGGTGAAGTACTGGCCCTGCAGGTTGGCCAGGGCGGAGGTGACGGGGCGCTTGTCACCGGTCTCGATCAGCGCGAGCGGCCAGAAGAAGTCGTTGTAGATCCAGATCGATTCGAGGGTCGCCAGGGCCGCGAACGCGGGGCGGCACAGCGGCAGGACGATCTGGAAGAACTGTCGCCACACCGGGGCGCCGTCCACGAGCGCCGCCTCGGAGATCTCCTTGGGGATCGTCTTCATGTAGTTGCTGAGGACGAAGGTGCAGAACCCCGACTGGTAGGCGATGTGGATGGCGATGATGCCCCACACCGAGTTGTAGAGCAGCAGCGAGTCGCTCATCCACTCCGGCAGCGGGACGAGGAGGTAGAGGCGGTAGAGGGGAGTGATGAGGACCTGCGCCGGGAGCAGGTTGCCCGCGGTGAACAGCATCAGCAGGACGATGTTCCAGCGGAAGTCGAAGCGGGAGACGAAGAAGGCGACCGCCGCCGAGAACAGCAGCGTGCCCAGGACCGCGGGGACGGTGATGAGGACGGAGTTCCAGAAGAAGTGCGGCATCCCGGACTGCTGCCAGGCGTCCGTGAAGTTGCCGAGGCTCAGACTGCGCGGCCACGACAGGTAGCCGTGCTTCGCGGTGTCCGAGTACGGCCGCAGCGAGGTGTAGACGGCCCAGAGCAGCGGGACGAGCCAGAGCAGGGCGATGCCGGCGAGCATCACGTGGCGGCCGGTCTGGCGGCGGGGCCCCTTGCCGGTCCCCGGCGGCTCGTGCGGGGCCGTGGTCCCGGCGCCCGGCCGCGTCATGGTCGTGGTCACCGGTCCTCCTTGCGGAAGGTCTGGACGAGGAAGGTCCCGATGGCGGCGAGGGAGACCAGGAGCAGGACGACCGCGAGGGCGGAGCCGTAACCGATGTGGCTGGACTCACCGATGATGTTGTCGGTGATGAGCAGCGAGAGCAGTTCCATGCCGGGTTTGCTGCCGACGCCACCGCCGAGGACGTAGACGATGTCGAAGGCCCGCAGGGACTCCATGACCGTGACGACCAGGATGATGATGTTGACCGGTTTCATGGCGGGGAACACGACGCGCAGGAAGGTCTGCCGGCCGTTGGCGCCGTCGAGCGCCGCGGCCTCCTTGAGCGCCGGGTCGAAGCCCTTCAGGCCGGCCAGGTAGAGGATCATGATGTACCCGGTGTGCCGCCACCCCGAGGCGACGAGGACGGCCCACAGATTGAGGTCGGCGTTGCCGAGCCAGTCGATGTGGTGACTCGAACCGGCCGCGCTCAGCAGGCCGTTGAGGAGTCCGGTGTCGGGGTTGTAGATGATCTCCCAGATGAAGCCGACGACGGCCAGGGAGAGGACCATCGGCAGGAAGATCGCGGTCTGGTAGATCCGGGTGAAACGGATCTTCCGGTCGAGCTGGTAGGCGAGGAAGATGCCGAACGGTGTCGGCAGCAGGGCCGTGAACAGCAGCCAGATCACGTTGTGCCGCACCGCGGGCCAGAACGGCGGGTAGTTGGTGAAGATCTGCCGGTAGTTGTCCAGGCCGATCCAGTGGATGTCGGCCAGGTCGATGCCGTCCCAGGTGGTGAAGGACAGCCCCAGGGAGGCCAGCGCGGGCAGCCAGACGAAGAAGAGCAGGGCGGCGAGCGGGATGCCGATGGCGACGGTCAGGAAGATCCGGTCGCTGGGACCGAGACGGCGGGGGCGGGTGGGGGGACGCGTACGGGGACGGTGCGGCACGTCGGGGGTGACGGGTGCGGCGGGCGTGACGGGGGTGGAGGACACGGTGCGGGAGACCTTTCCGGTCCTGGTCAGGCCGTGAAGAAGCGCGAGCGCTGGGATTCGATCTTCTTCAGTGTGCCGGTGCCGTCGTCGGGGTGGCCGAGCCACTGGGTGAGGCCCGGGAGCACGACGGTGGAGATGAAGCCGGGGTCGCTGTCACGGTCCGCGAACTGGCTGATGTGCTTGGCGGAGGCGATGAGGTCCGCGGACTTCTTCTGCAGCGCGTTGTACGAGCCGGTGTTCGCCTGCTCGTTGACGGCGAGGTTGCTCGGGTCGACGCCCATGTACAGCTCCTCGGCGTGGGCACCCCCGAGGAACTCCAGGAACTTCTTGGCGCCGTCCGCGTTCTTGGGCCTGCGGCTGAGCATGAAGCCGTCGGTGGGGGCCTCGACGGCGTCCTGGCCGTGGGCGGAGTCGATCTCGGGGAAGGGGAAGAAGTCGATGTCCGCGCGGATCGTCTCGTCGGTGATCTGCTGGCCGAGGAAGAGACCGATGACGGCCATGCCCGACTTCTTGTCGAGCAGCGACTGCGCGGCGTCCTGCCAGGACCGGCCGCCCGCGCCCTGCTGGTAGTAGGGTGTGAGTTCGCGCCAGTGGTCGAGGGTGGCGACGGCGCGCGGGTCGGTCCAGGAGACCTTGCCGCGCATCAGCGACATGTGGAAGTCGTAGCCGTTGGTGCGCAGGTTGAGGTAGTCGAAGGCGCCGAGGATGCTCCAGGCGTCACCGCCGCCGTATCCGGAGGCGATCGGGGACAGGCCGTCCCGCTTCATGCGCTTGGCGAGCGCGACGAACTCGCCCCACTTCTGGGGGACTTGGTAGCCGCGTTCCTTGAAGACGCTCTTCCGGTAGAAGACGGCCCACGGGTAGTTGTACAGCGGAACGAAGTAGAACTTTCCGTCCTCGCCGCGGGAGAGCTGCTTGGTGGCGTCGCTGAAGCCGGCGCCTATCTTGTCCCACACGTCGTCGAGCGGCGTGCAGAGCTTCTTCTTGGCGAAGTACTGCATGCGGTATCCGGCGAACCACGTGAAGACGTCGTCCGGGGTGCCCTGCAGATAGGTGGAGATGCTCTTCTGGAAGGTGTCGTGGTCGACGGTGTTCGTCTTCACCGTGAGACCGCTGTCCTTGCCGAACGCCTTGGTCAGGGCGGCGTAGGCGGACTTGGGGGTGGCGTCGGCGCCGTTGGAGCCGAAGGTGACCGTCTTCGGGTCGGCCCCCGCTCCCCCGCCGCACGCGGTCAGTACGGGCGCGGCCAGTGCGGCGGCGCCGAGTCCGAACAGCCCGCCGACGACCCTGCGCCGGCCGGGATCACGCGCAGCCAGGGGATTGCGGCTCTGCTGCGTCATCGTCGCTCCTCATGCGTGTCAGTACGTGATGATCTTCAGTGCGTGTCTGCTGTCGAACGGTCGGGACCCGGCACGAGTCCGTGGTCGATGCGGGTGCGTGGTCGATGCGGGTGAATGGCTGATGCGGGGGACGGCACGTGCGCGGGTGGTCCTCGGTGCGCGCCCCGTCCTCAGTGCGCTTCCGATGTGATGAAGGACTGGATCGCGGTGGCCGCGGCCCCGCGCGCCCACTCCTCGAAGGGCAGCGGGCGGGTCTGTACGTCGCACATCGCGGCCGACCCGAAGGCGGCCGCGCCGAACGCGTCGCGGATCTGTTCGGCGAACAGGTCGTAGGCGGCGAGCCCTTCGCCTGAGATGATCACCCGCTCGGGGCCGAGGAGGTTGGCGACGGTGGCGATGCCCCGGCCGATCGCCTCGCCCGCTCGGGCGTACACCTCGCGCGCTCCGGGGTCGCCGTCGTGGGCCAGGTCCAGTGCCGCGGCCGCGTCGGCCACCCGCACCCCCGTCACCTCCCGGACCTGGGCGACGATCGCCGAGTCCGAGGCGATCGCCTCGACACAGCCGCGGTTGCCGCAGTGGCAGAGCGGACCGGCCGGGTCGATGGCGACATGCCCGATCTCACCGGCCACGCCGTGGGCTCCCGCGACCACCCGGCCGTGCACGACCAGACCGCAGCCGATGCCCGCGCCGACCGTCACCAGGGCGAAGTCGGACAGCCCCACCCCGGCGCCGAACCACTGCTCGGCCACGGTCAGGGCCCGTACGTCGTTGTCCACGGTGACCGGAAGTCCGGTGGTCATCGCGGCCAGTTCGGCGAGCGGCACGTCGCGCCATTCCAGGAACGGCGAGTAGCGCACCACTCCGGCCGAGCGGTCCACATCGCCGGAGACGGCGATGCCGATGCCCTGGACCCGCACCCCGAAGCCGTCGGCCTCCGTCAGCAGCTCCTGGACGAGCCCCGCGGTCGAGGCCAGCACCGACCTGGGCGCCCGGGACGTGAGCGACACGTGCCGGGCGACCCTGATGCGGCAGCACAGGTCCGTGAGAACGGCGATGAGTTCGTCGCCCGTCACCTTGATCCCGATGAACAGGGCCCTGCCTCCGTCGACCCGCACCGGGTTGGCGGGCCGTCCGAGAACGGGCTGCCGCGCGTCCTCGGCGACGTCCTCCAGGAGGTAACCCGCCTCGATGAGGGGACGGACCGCCTTGGTGACCGCCGCCGCCGACAGCCGGGTCCGCCCCGCTATCTCCGACCGCGTGAGCGGACCGTGGGACAGCACGGTGGTGAAGATCTGGGAAGCGGCCGGCGTATGGGCCGGGAACGCCTCGGGGGGAGAGGTCGAGCGCATGGCCGGAACCTAGGGTCATTATTTTCTGCTGTCAATGAAAGAAACAGGATTCGCCTGAGGATGCTCGAGGAGATGCCTGTGACCTGCGAATGCAAAACCTGGATGGGTGGTTGACACGTGATCCATGGTCGCGGTTGGCTTTCGCTCGTCTCGTACGTGGCACCGTCTGAACGTGAGGACCCATGTCGCCGATCTCCTTCGCCCCGGACACCGGGGTCTGGCTGCTGTCCACCCCGCGCACCTCGTACGCGCTGCGGGTCGACGAGACCGGGGCGCCGTGCCACGTCGCGTGGGGCCCGCGGCTGACCCTGGAAGAGGCCGAGCGGATCGCCGCCGTCCCCCCGGCCGCAGCGGCCAGCAGCTTCGAGGGCAGACCCGGGGTCGGGGAGGAGCTCCCCGTCGACGGCGGGACCCGTTACGGGCCACCGTCCCTGCAGGTCGGGTTCGAGGACGGGTCCCGCGCCTTCGAGTGGCAGCCGGCCGGCCACGACGTGCGCGAGGGCGAGCTGACCCTGTCGTTCCGTGACCGCCGCTACCCCCTGCGGGTGGAGCTCCACTACCAGGTGCGCGACAACACGGACGTCATCGAGCGCTGGACGGTCGTGCGCAACCTGGGCGACGAGCCGGTCACCCTGCTGCGCGCCGACTCAGCCGCGTGGACCCTGCCGCTGCTGCGGGACTACCGGCTCGGCCATGTCACGGGCCAGTGGTCCGCCGAGAGCCGGCTCCACCGGGACCGACTGGCCCACGGTGAAACGGTGTTGACCAGCCGTCGCGGGATCACCAGCCATCACGCGAACCCCTGGGTGATGCTCGACTCGGGCGAGGCGACGGAGGACCACGGCCGGGTGTGGAGCGCCGCCCTCGCGTGGAGCGGGAGTTGGCGCGTCACCGTGCAGCGCACCCCCGACGGGCGGGCCGGGTTCACCGGCGGAATCGGCCACGACGGTACGACCGTGCCGCTCGCGCCGGGCGAGGAGTTCACCGCTCCCCCGTTCGCGGGCCTGTGCACCGACGGCGGCTTCGGCGCGGCCAGCCGCGCCTGGCACGCGTACGTCCTGGCGCATGTGCTGCCGCACGCGCGGGAGGACGCGCCGGTGCTCTACAACTCCTGGGAGGCGACCGGCTTCGACGTCGACGAGGCCGGCCAGAAGGCCCTGGCCGAACGCGCCGCCGCGCTCGGGGTGGAGCTGTACGTCGTCGACGACGGGTGGTTCGGGGCGCGCCGCAGCGACCACGCGGGGCTGGGCGACTGGACGCCGTCGGCCGACCGGTTCCCCGACGGGCTCGCGCCCCTGGTCCGCGCGGTGCACGGTCTCGGGATGCGCTTCGGCCTCTGGGTGGAGCCCGAGATGGTGAATCCGGACAGCGACCTGTACCGCCGACACCCCGACTGGGTCCTGCACTTCCCCGGCCGGCCCCGCTCCGAGCTGCGCAACCAGCTGGTCCTCAACTTCGCCCGCCGCGAGGTCGCCGACTGGGCCTACGAGTGGCTGACGCGGCTGGTCGGCGACCACGGCATCGACTTCCTCAAGTGGGACATGAACCGCGCGTTCAGCGAGGCGGGCTGGCCCGGACAGCAGGACGGCACGGACCGCCTCGGACCGCAGTACGTGCGCAATCTCTACGGTGTTCTCGACCGTCTGCGCGCGGATCATCCGGCGCTGCGGATCGAGTCGTGCAGCGGCGGGGGCGGGCGGGTCGACCTGGGCATTCTCGCCCGCACGGACCAGGCGTGGGCCTCGGACAACACCGACGCCGCCGACCGGATGTGGATCCAGCACGGCTACGGCCAGGTCTACCCCGCGCGCACCATGGGCGCGTGGGTGACGGACGTGCCCAACCAGCTCACCGGGCGTACGGTCCCGCTGCGGTTCCGCTTCCATGTCGCGATGGCCGGAGCGCTGGGCATCGGAGGTGACCTCACCCGCTGGTCCGAGGACGAACTACGGGACGGTGCCGCCCTGGTGGCCGACTACAAGGCGGTGCGCCACCTGGTGCAGCACGGCCGGCTGGACCGGCTCGCGCCGCCCTCGGAGGACTCCGACGCCGTCCTGCAGTACACCGCCGGGGACGCCTCGGAATCGTTGCTGCTGGCGTACCGGCGGGTGGCCCGGCACGGCAGCCCGCGTCCGCCGGTCCGGCTGCGCGGCCTGACCCCGTCGGCCCGCTACCGCGACACGCGCACCGGCGCGGTGCACCACTCGACCGTGCTCGGGGAGTACGGGCTCGTCCTCGATCTGCCGCCGGGCGACTGGTCGAGCACGTCGGTGCACCTGGTCCGGGAGGCCTGAGCCGGGAGCGGGCGGCTCCGAGCGGGTCCTCGGCCGGGTCGGGAACGGACCCGAACCGGATCACCCGCGGGGCCGGAACCTGGAACCGCGGAACCGCGGAACTGCGGAACCGCCCGCGGGCCACGTGCCGCGGGCTGCGGGCTGCGGGTCGCGGGCTGCGGCACGCGGGTCGCGTGCCCGGTCAGTAGCGCTGGGCCTGCGTCAGACGCGGGGTCAGCTGGGGTGTGGTGGGCTGCCTGCTGATGGCGACGGGCTGGGCCCGTTTGCCCGGTTGGAGGTTCTCCGCACCCACGAAACGGGTCTCCACGACCTTGCCCTTCGCGTCCTCGAAGTCGACCCGCACGGCGTACGACGCCTTCTTGTCCGTCTTGTTGGTGATGCTCACGAGCACCGCGAGCAGCCCGCCGGTCTGCCCCCTGGGCAGACCGGTCATCGCGACCTCGGACCTCGCGTTCCCGCCGCCGTGGACCTTCTTCAGCTCGGCCTCCGCCGCCGCGCTCGCACGGGCGGTGTCGGCCGAGACCGACGCCGCGAACTCCGACGCCGCGGCGGACAGGGACGAGGCCGCCGCCGACGCCGAGGACCGGGCGGAGGCCACGGCCGACGAGGCGGCCGACGCCATGGCGGACGGCGGGCTGCCGGAGAACGACCCCGTGACCGGCGCCGAGGGGCGGGCGCTCGCCGACGCGGCGCCGTTGCCGTTGCCGTTGCCGTTGCCGTTGCCACTGTCCGTGCCGCACGAGACGAGCGCGGCGCCGCAGGTCAATGTGGCCAGGAGGGCCGCGCCCGTACGGGTTCGGCTGCCCCGTCGGGAGTCACCGTAGGTGCGTCTGCTCATGAAGCTCGTCCTCTTCCTGCCGGTCCGGAACCCGGTCCACGGGCCTGTTCCATGCTCCGGGCCCATCGCCGCGTCCGCGATCGCTGCTGACCCGTTGGGGTGCTCCGCCCGGCGGAGGTCCGCGTCCCGGCCGCCTGAGGTTGGACCGGACCAGTTCTGTGTGAATCGTTGACATGTACTCCACCCGCCGCAATTCTGAGAGCGCTCTCAAAGAATCCGGACGGCTTCCGTCCGCAGTGCTCCACCTCGTTGGAACCCCCACGTCAAGGAGGAAGAGAGTGCACGGAAAACGCACATGGCGGGCCTTGGCGGTGGCCGCGGCCACCCTCACCGCGGCGCTGCTGACCTTCGGGGCGCCGTCCGGGGCCGAAGCGGCCGTCCCGGAGACGATCCCGCTCAAGGTCACCAACAACTCCGGCCGCGGCGACGCGGTCTACCTCTACGATCTCGGCACCCTGCTGTCGACGGGACAGCAGGGCTGGGCCGACGCGAACGGCACGTTCCACGCCTGGCCCGCCGGAGGCAATCCGCCGACACCGGCTCCGGACGCGTCGATCCCCGGACCGGCGAACGGCCAGACGAAGACGATCCGCATCCCCAAGTTCTCCGGCCGGATCTACTTCTCCTACGGCCAGAAGCTCGACTTCCGGCTGACGACCGGCGGCCTGGTGCAGCCGGCCGTGCAGAACCCGAGCGACCCCAACCGCAACATCCTCTTCAACTGGTCCGAGTACACCCTCAACGACTCAGGGCTGTGGATCAACAGCACCCAGGTCGACATGTTCTCGTCCCCCTACGCCGTGGGGGTCCAGCTCGCCGACGGGAGCACGAAGAACACCGGTCACCTCAAGGCCGGCGGCTACACCGGGTTCTTCAACGCCCTCCGGGGGCAGCCGGGCGGCTGGGCGAACCTGATCCAGACCCGGTCCGACGGCACCGTCCTGCGGGCTCTCGCCCCGGGCCACGGCATCGAGTCGGGCGCGCTCCCGGCGACCGTCATGGACGACTACGTCAACCGCGTGTGGCAGAAGTACAGTTCGTCGACGCTGACGGTGACTCCGTTCGGCGACCAGCCGAACACGAAGTACTTCGGGCGCGTCTCCGGCGGCGTCATGAACTTCACCAACAGTGCCGGAGCGGTCGTCACCAGCTTCCAGAAGCCCGACTCCGACAGCATCTTCGGCTGCTACAAGCGGCTGGACGCCCCCAACGACCTGGTGCGCGGACCGATCTCACGCACCCTGTGCGCGGGCTTCAACCGTTCCACGCTGCTGGTCAATCCCAACCAGCCGGACACCGGTTCGGCCGGCTTCTACCAGGACACGGTGACCAACCAGTACGCCCGTAAGATCCATGCGCAGATGGCCGACGGCAAGGCCTACGCGTTCGCCTTCGACGACGTCGGCAACTACGAGTCGCTCGTCCACGACGGCAACCCCCAACAGGCCTACCTGGCACTGGATCCGTTCAACTGACCGCGCTCCGGGCGGCCGGTGGCACACGAGCCCCCGGCCGTCCGGGAGTTCAGTCGCGCTCCACACACAGGACGGGAATGCTCTGGACGAGGTTGTTGGCGAACCCGCCGCGGTTCCAGGGCTGTCGCACCGGCTGGGTGTTGCCCTCGGCGTCGGTGGCCCGCACGCTCAGCGTGTGCCGCCCCGGCGTGGCCGTCCAGGCGAACCGCCAGCGCCGCCAGGCCCAGCGGTGGCCGCCGTCGGGTTCCAGCTCCGCCTCCCGCCACTCCCGGCCCCCGTCCGCGCTCACCTCCACGCCGGTCACCGGCGCCCACCCCGACCAGGCTCGCCCCTCCAGGGGCACGGCTCCCTCCCGGACCACCCGGGCCCGGGACATGAAGTCGGGAAAGCCGGGCGGCACCAGCAGGGCCCGCGGGGCGATCCGGGTGACCGGCTCCCCGACCTCACCGGCGTCCTGGCGCAGGCGATAGGCCGCCACCTGCTGGAAGCCCTCGAACGGTATGTCGATCACCGTGATCCCGCGCAGCCACTTCACCTGGGCCATCCCGTACCAGCCGGGGACCACCAGCCGCAGCGGGAACCCGTGCTGCGGCGGCAGGGGGCCGCCGTTCATCGCGTACGCCACCAGCACCTCGGGGTCCTCCCCCAGGGCCGCGGCCACGGGCAGCGCCCGCTGGTAGTCCTGCTCCACCCCGCGCTCGACCCCGTGGTCGGCGCCGGTGAACACCACGTCCACGGCGCCGGCTCCCACCCCGGCCTCGGTGAGCAGCACCCGCAGCGGCACACCCGTCCACTCGGCCGTGCCCACCGCCTCGACCAGCCACGGCTGGCTCACCGGCCGGGGCGTCAGCAGCGCCCGCCCGTTGCCCGCGCACTCCATGGTCACCCGCCGGGTCACGGCGGGATACGAGGTCAGCTCGGCCGTCCCGAACACCCGCGGTCTCCGTACCCGCCCGCCGATCGAGAGCGTCCAGGGGGAACCCTCGGCGTACGGGATGTCGTAGTGCGTCAGCACGTAGTGCAGTCCGGGCGGGGTGACGTCGTAGCGCAGGGCCTCCAGGGGCAGCCCGTGATTCCGGGCGGCGAGAGCCAGCTCCTGCCGGCTGATGTCCTCGCCGGGGCCGGCCACCCTCGCGGGTCCGCTCACCTCGTCAAGGTGATGTCCCATGCCCGTATTCTCCGCCCGGACGGCGGGTGGGGCCAGGGCGTGGCCGCCCCCTCCCTCCCGTGGACGCGAAGTGACCTGTGCCGGGACGGCTCTCAGGCCCGGAACGGCACCGGGCAGGTGCTCCGCTCCACCAGGTCGTGCCAGCCCGACTCCAGCCGCTCCACCGTCATCCCGCGCTGCCGGGTCAGATGGAGGATCAGCGCGGGTTCGAGATAGCCCATGAGCGTCTGCGCGAGCAGTTCGCCGTCCGCGGCCGGGACGGCCTCGCGCAGCAGCATGGCGACGTGGGTGAAGCGGACGCGGTACGGGGCGGAGTTGAAGCGGCGGGAGGCATCCGGTTCGGCGGCGATGTACAGATCCAGCCGGTCGCAGGTCTGGCGCAGCGCCCCGCAGCCGAAGGCGTGCAGCCGGTCGGCCGGTGAGGCTCCCGGGCCCAGCGGCGGGGGGCCCTGGAAGAAGGCGGCCTGGAACTGCCGCTCCGTGTGGTCGAGCAGCGCCATCAGGAGGCCGGTGCGGTCGCCGAAGCGCCGGAAGACGGTCCCCTTTCCCACGGACGCTGCGGCGGCGACTGCCTCCATCGTCACGTTGGCGACGCCGCGCTCCTCCACCAGTCGGGTCGCCGCCTCCAGCAGCCGGGCGCGGTTGCGCGCCGCGTCGGCGCGCAGCTGCGGGCCCTCGGGCCCGGACGTCAGCTCCAGCAGTACGGGCTGGGTGGCCGGATCCGGTCCCTTCGGGAAGGGCGGCAGCGGGGTGGGCATGAACACAGCGTAACGGCAACCGGGGACAACTGGACCCCGGTCCGCTTGGGTGATACAACCTTGAACAGACCACCAAACGGACCTCGGTCCGTTTTATTACGGCATTATTTCGTCCCCGGGAGTTCCCCATGTCCGTTCGTATCCTCGCGCTCGTCGGCAGCCTACGCGCCGGCTCCCACAACCGTCAGCTCGCGGAGGCGGCCGTCAAGCTCGCCCCCGAGGGCACGGAGATCGAGCTGTTCGAGGGCCTCGCCGAGGTCCCCTTCTACAACGAGGACCTCGACGTCGAAGGCGGTGTCCCGGCCGCCGCCGTGGCGCTGCGCGAGGCCGCGGGCCGCGCCGACGCCTTCCTGCTCTTCTCGCCGGAGTACAACGGCACGATCACGGCCGTGCTGAAGAACGCCATCGACTGGCTGTCCCGCCCCTACGGTGCCAGCGCCTTCACCGGTAAGCCGGTCGCCGTGGTCGGCACCGCCTACGGCCAGTTCGGCGGCGTGTGGGCGCAGGACGAGGCCCGCAAGGCCCTGGGCATCGCCGGCGCCACGGTCCTGGAGGACGTCAAGCTCTCGGTTCCCGGCTCCGTGATCCGCTTCGCCGAGACCCACCCGGTCGACGACACCGAGGTCGCCGGCCAGCTCGCCGAGGTCATCGGCCACGTCACCGCCGCGGTCGGCACCGCCGACGCCGCCTGACGACCCGCCCGAAGGGCCGGGCCAGCAGCGCCGGGCCGGTCCTTCGCGTGTCAGCGGCCGGCGGCCCGGTCCACGATCTTGGCGGAACGGCACCCTCCGGGCCAAGATGCCCGCATGAAGGGTGATCTTTTCTCCAGTGAGCACATGGTGCAGCCCGCCGTCGCGCCGGGCATGACCGTCCAGAACGCCAAGTCGATCAAGTACGCCGTCAACGGCGACATGCTCGCGCGCCAGGGGGCGATGATCGCCTACCGGGGCAACCTGCAGTTCGAGCGCAAGGGCCAGGGCGTGGGCGGCATGCTCAAGCGGGCGGTCACCGGCGAGGGGCTTCCGCTGATGACCGTGCGGGGGCAGGGCGAGGCATGGTTCGCGCACGAGGCGCAGAACTGCTTCATCGTGGACATCGAGCCGGGCGACGTCTTCACCGTCAACGGCCGCAACGTCCTGTGCTTCGACTCCACGCTGTCGTACGAGATAAAGACCGTGAAGGGTGCGGGCATCACCGGCGGCGGTCTGTTCAACAGCGTGTTCACCGGGCACGGCCGACTGGGACTGATCTGCGACGGGAACCCGTTGGTCATCCCCGTGTCCCCGCAGCAGCCGGTGTTCGTCGACACCGACGCGGTCGTCGGCTGGACCGCCCACCTGCACACCTCCCTGCACCGGTCGCAGTCCATCGGCTCGATGATCCGCGGCGGCTCCGGCGAGGCCGTGCAGCTGAAGCTGGAGGGCGAGGGCGTGGTCGTGGTGCGCCCGAGCGAGGTGACACCGCAGAAGACGCAGCAGCACTGACACCAGGACGGTGAGGGGGCCCCGCGGCACGGCGGGGCCCCCTCGCGTATTCCGTCAGCGCCTGGCGGCGGGGGCGTTGGCGGTCGTCACGTTGACGGCGGCCCACGCCCTGTCCACGGCCCGGTACTCGGCACCGGTCGCGCCGTACATGTCGGCGGCGGCCTTGAGCGTGGCGGTCCGCGCGTCGTGGAAGTCGGTCGTGGAGACCATGTAACGGGTCAGCGCGCGATAGAAGATCGCGGTGGCCTTGGCCCGGCCGATTCCGGTCACCGGCGAACCGTCGTACGTCGGCGACTCGTACTTCACGGTGCCGATCGTCTTGCGGCCGCTGCCCTCGGCGAGCAGGTAGTAGGCGTGCGAGGAGACACCGGAGCCCGCGTGGACCTCGGTGTCGTAGGCCGCCGGCGACCAGTAGTCGATCGTGCCCTCCAGCTTGTCCAGGGAGGGGTGGTCGAGGCGGCGCAGGAACTTCTGGGCGAGACCCAGTTTCTCGCCCATGAGGTAGTTCGGCGGGTTCTTCGGGTTGTTCGCGGTGAACTCGACGTTCGAACCGAAGATGTCGGCGAGCGACTCGTTGAGGGCGCCCGCTTCGCCGTACTGGTTGCCGTCCCGGTCCACCCGGGTGGGCTCGAGGGCGGCGGTGGCGTCGACGACGCCGTGGGTCAGTTCGTGCCCGGTGACGTCGAGGACGACGAGCGGCTTCTTGAACATGTCGCCGTCACCGTCGCCGTACAGCATGCAGCCGCACGTCGAGTCCCAGAAGGCGTTGCCGACCTTCTTGCCGAAGTGGACCATCGCGCGGGCACCGGTGCCGTTGTTCTTGATGCCCTTGCGGCCGAAGGTCTTCTTGTAGAAGTCCAGCGTCTTGGTCACGCCGTACTGCGCGTCGACCGCGACGGTGGCCCGGTCGGCGGTCGTGCCCGTGCCCCACTTGTCGGTGGTGCTGGTGAACTTCTTGCCCCGCGTGAAGGATTCCAGCTCCCGGCCGCCTGCGTCCCGGGTCTCGGTGTTCCACCGGGTCGGGTCCTTGAGGAGGTAACTGGTGCGCGCGGTACGGGTGGTGGTCAGCGTCACCTTCCCGACGAAGAGGGACGCGCCGCTGCCGGTGGCGGTGACCGGGTAGTGGACCGCTGCCGCCGTCGCCGCGAAGAGACTGGCAGGCCGCGCTGCGGTGCCCGTCGCGGGGTCCGCCGTCTCGCCCCGCTCGCGCAGCTTGTCCCGCAGGGACGGCGAGATGAACTCGTCGCTGTCGGGGTTGTTGCTGCGGATCCGGCCGGTCCGCGCGTCCACGACGACCGTACGGGAACCGCCGGCCGACGTGGTTCCGCTGCCCGTCACCCGCACCTGATAGGCCAGGGCGGCCGCGCCGTCCCGGGCGTCCACGACGAGTTGAGCGGTACCCGCGTCGCCCTCGGCGGCCGCGGCGGCCTTCCGCTCGGCCTGCCCGGCCGTCAGCTTCGCCTCGGTGGTGGACGGCTCGACGCTGCGGTCGGCGGCCCGGGTCACGCCGAGATAGGCCGACTGCCCGCCGAGATGGATCACGAGGTCGCCGCCGAGCACCGGAAGTCCCTGATGACTGCGGACGAAACGGACGTGCCGCTTGCCGTCCGGGTCCGTCATGACGTCCGTCGCCCGCAGGGTGTCGCCGGGGCCGACCCCGGTGGCCGACGCGTGGGCGAAGGCGGCGGCCCGCGCCACGTCGACCGGAGAGGAGGCGGAAGTCGCCTGGCGGGCGGGCGAGTCGGGGGCCGCAGCGAAGGCGGGGCCCACCGGGAGCGTGGCGGCCGTCGTCACCACGACGGCGATCGCCATCCGGCGTATGTGGGGTCTACGCACTGAGTTCCTTCGAACAGAGGCGGCCGGCATCGCCAACCGCCTTGGCACACGGCGGAGTTGATCGCCGTGGGGGCTGTCGGGCCCCGAGGCGAAAGCCTCACCGATTCACCATGTCCATGTAAAGGAAGAAGATCCCTTTCACGAACTTCGAGGTGATCTCTTTACGAATGTTCGCTTTTCGGTAACCACGGCGTGACCTGTTGTGCGTCTCCCGAACAGATGAGTGAGAGCCGGGAACGGTTGCCTCGCGAGGCGCGCAGACCGGTACATGTGACCGACGTCGCAGCGCCTCCGGCGCGGCCCGCAGCGGGCGGAGCCGGAGGCGACGAGGTGTCAGATCGCGCGATGGGCGAGCGAGGAGAGCACGGTACGCAGGTCCCCGGCGGGGCGCGGAGCCAGCGAGGCGCCCGCCAGGAGGGCGTCCGCCGCGGCGAGGTGCCGGCGCGCCTCGCGCAGCGCCGTGGAACGGCCGCCGGCCCGTTCGACGAGGGCCGCGGCCCGGCGCAGCGCGGTGTCGTCGAGGCCCCCTGGGGAGGCGAGGAGTTCGGCGAGCGCGCGGTGCCCCGGTGCCGCGAGGGCGGCGAGGACCGGGAGGGTCTTCTTGCCCTGCCGCAGATCACCGTGGACCGGTTTGCCGGTGACGGCCGGGTCGCCCCAGATGCCCAGCAGGTCGTCGGCGATCTGGAAGGCCACGCCGAGATGGCGCCCGGCGCGGTCGAGCGCGGCGGCCGTCTCGTCCCGCGCTCCGGCGAGTCGGGCCCCGACCGCCAGCGCGCACCCGAGCAGGGCGCCGGTCTTGTGCTCGGCCATCACCTCGTACTCCCGCACCCCCACCGCGTCGGGCCCGGTCCACGGACGCCGGGCGAACAGCAGGTCGTCCGCCTGCCCCTGGACCAGGTCACGCAGTGCGGTGGTCAACTGCCGCACGGCCGCTCCGGAACGCGGGGGCGAGGGCGACGTCGTGAGGGTGTCCACGGCCAGCGCGAACAGCGCGTCACCCGCGAGGACGGCGGGACCGGTGCCGTACGCCTTCCACACCGCGGGGCGCCCGCGGCGCAACGCGTCGCCGTCCATGATGTCGTCGTGCAACAGCGAGAAGGTGTGCACCAGTTCCACGGCGACCGCCCCCGGCACGCCCTCCTCGGCGGATCCCCTGACCGCCTCCGCCCCGAGGACGGCGAGTGCCTGCCGTACGCCCTTGCCCTGGCGGTGGGCCGCGGGTGCACCGCCGACCTCGCAGCGGCCCAGTGCGTAGCCGGCCATCTCACCCACCCAGGGATGCAGTCCGCCGATCGCCTCCGCGAGGGCCGGGGCGACCAGTTCCCGGCAGCGGTCGAGGATCTCCGGGGCGCCGGGCGGCGCGTGCAGGGCCGTGGAGGTCGTCATCGGGCGGCCGCCTCGTCCGCGTCCGCCTCGCCCGCCACCGGTCCGGCCGTACAGCCGAGTTCCGTCCGCGCCCGCTCGACCATCTCTCGCGCGTGCCGCAGTCCGATGCGTTCCAACACCCGTGCGAGATCGGCGAGTTCCGCCTCCGTCTCGGCGCGGTCGCGGCCGAGGCGGGCCAGCGACTTGGCCAGTCCGAGCCGGGAGAGGGCCCGGCCGCGCGGCTCGCTCATCTCCTCGAACTCCGCCAGCGCCTGGGTGTAGACGTCCCGGGCCTCCTCGTAACGCCCCGCCCGGTAGAGCACGTTGCCGCGCATCTTGTGGTTGTAGGCGAGTGCGCCGGAGAGGTTCATCGCGCGGCAGGAGACCTCCGCCTCACTCAGCAGTTCCAGCGCGCGGTCCGGGTCCCGGTCGCGTACGGAGACGATGTCCGCGAGACCGCGCAGGGCCCAGGCATGGCCGCGCCTGTCCTCGGCGCCGGCGGCGATCCCGGCCGCCTCCTCGAACAACGCGTACGCGGTGTCGTACGCGCCGGTGTTGCGGTGTATCTGCGCGATTCCCTCCAGCGCCCACACGGTGTGACGGGCCTCGCCGCGCACCCGGGCCTCGGCCAGGAGCTGCTCGTGCAGGGCCGTCACGGCGGCGTAGTCACCCTGGATGCGCCCCGTCTCGGCCAGCCCCGCCAGGGAGTAGCCACGCACGACCACATCCCCCGCCCGGCCGCCGAGTTCGGCGGCCAGCCGCAGCAGCCGCCACGCGAGCGGGAAGGCACCGCGCTGCCGGGCCAGGGTGCCGCCGCTCCACAGCGCCCACGCCATGGCGCCGGTGTCACCGGCCGCGCGGGCGGTGCGGTAACTCGCCTTCCACGCCCGGTCCGCGTCCGCGACCTGCCCGAGGCGGCGATGCGCCTCGGCGACCGCGAGACCCGAGCGGGCCGCTTCGGCGCGGGCGCCCGCGCGTTCCGCCGCACGCAACTGCTCGGTACCCGCGGCCAGCACGTCGGTCAGCGAGGAGTTCACGGACAGGGTGGTCAGAGCGCCCTGGTACTCAGGGGCGAAGGCTTTGCCGTACATGGATGCCTTTCGGTCTGCCACCGGCGGGCCGGCGCCTGTCCGGCCGCCCGGTGGGACGGAGTGTGGGGGGGGCGGCGGCGCGCGGTGTCCCGGCTCCACGCATGGCATGGACACACACTCTATACACGCGATGTATACATAATGCGTATAGTGCGCCGGATCTCCACCGGTGAATCCCCGGCCCACCATGGTCGACGCGCCGCCCACCCGTCGTCGATCAAGACGGCGTCGACGCGGGCGAGGTTGCCTGCCACCGCCGAGAAGACGGAACCGGCCCCGGCGTGGGTGCGGTCGGCGCCCTCCCCTGGACGGCTCGGGACGACCTGGCCGTCCAGGGCGAGCCGTCCTCGCGACCCCCGCCGGGACCGAGACCGGGACCCGGCCGCCATCACGGAACCGACAGAATGGAACGCGCATTCGATTACGGAGTACGCTGGACGCATGTCCACGCATCTCCAGGGCTCGCTCTTCGACCAGACCGACGAGCTCCACCTCGCTCCACTGAACGCGACGCGCCGCACCGCGCTGGGCGCCGGGGCCTGGATCGACCTGCTCCCCGGATGGCTCGGCGGGGCCGACTCTCTCTTCGAGCGACTCGTCGCCGAGGTGCCGTGGCGGGCGGAGCGGAGGCAGATGTACGAGCACGTGGTGGACGTACCGCGGCTTCTCTCGTACTACGGGGCGGGCGACGCGCTGCCCCACCCGATCCTCGACGAGGCGCGGGCCGCACTGTCGGCCCACTACGCCGACGAACTCGGCGAGCCGTTCACCACCGCGGGCCTGTGCTACTACCGCGACGGCCGGGACAGCGTGGCCTGGCACGGGGACCGGATCGGCCGGGGCGCGCGGGAGGACACCATGGTCGCGATCCTCTCCGTGGGCGCCCCGCGTGACCTGCTGCTGCGCCCGCGCCGCGGCGGGGACACGGTGCGCCGCCCCCTCGGCCACGGCGACCTCATCGTGATGGGCGGCTCCTGTCAGCGGACCTGGGAGCACGCCGTACCCAAGACGGCACGTGCGGCCGGACCACGGATCAGCGTCCAGTTCCGCCCGCACGGGGTGAACTGAGACCGCGCGTCCGCTCCCGCACCCGACCGGTGGCGTCCCGCGCCGGGCGGACCGGCGACGCGCTCACGGCGTCAGCAGGGCCTGCACGGTCGGGCCGTAGCGCTCGACGATGTCCTCGATCGCGGTCGCCCGCAGCCGGGATCCGCGCGCGATGCCGTACATCACGCCGAGTCCCAGCAGGGTGGCGACGGCGAGTTCGGCGCGCAGGCCCGCGTCGGGGCCCTCGAGACGTACGGCCAGCTGATCACTGACCTGCGTACGGAAGTTGGCGCGCAGTATGTCGCCCTGTTCGCCCTGGAGCGGGGCGAAGACGATCCGCAGGACGGGATCGGCGCCCCGCTCGGTCTGGCCGACCAGCAGATGGCGGACCATGTGCGGGCCGAGATCCTCCAGCGGCGCGTCCAGCAGGGCGGCCGCGTCCGTCTCGAAGGACATCACCCGCGCGAACAGCGCGTCCTTGTTCCCGAAGTACTTGAGGATCAACGGCGCGCTCACACCGGCCCGGTCCGCCACCGCCTTGAGCGTGATGTCCGTGTGCGCGTGGCGCGCCATGAGGTGACGGGCCGCGCGCAGGATCGCCGCCTTCGTGGCCTCGGCGTCACGGCGCTGGAGGCCGTTCGGGGCCTGGAGGCCGTTGGGGGCCGCCGCCGGTCCGGGAGGCGGGACGGACACGGTGCTCACGCTCCTTCCAGTGCTCCGTCCCGGGGCGCCTCCGTGGCGCCCGAGGCACGCCGGGTGCCGCGGGACGGAGGGTCCGCGGGGATGGCGAGGGAGGCGGCGCAGGCCACCAGGGCGACCGTACCGGCCATGGCGAAGGCCAGCAGGTAGCCGTGCAGGGTCGGGATCGGGGCGCCGCCGATCAGGCTCGTGTGGTGCACGAGGATCGCGGCCACCGCGGCACTGCTCACGGCCTGGCCGATGGTGCGCATGAGCACGTTGACGCCGTTGGCGGAGGCGGTCTGCCGGGCGGGGACGGCCCGCAGGATCAGGGTGGGCAGCGCGGAGTAGGCGAAGGTCGTGCCCGTCGCGCAGACCGCGGAGCCGAGGACGACCACCCACAGGTCGCGGCTGTCGAGGATGCGGATGCCGTAGCCGAAGGCGATGATCGCGGCGCCTATCGCCAGCGTCACCCGGGCGCCGCGGGCCGCCGACACGCGTGCGGACACCGGGGAGAGCAGCAGCATGGTCACCCCGCCGGGCAGCAGGCACACGCCCGTCGCGACGATGGACAGACCGAGTCCGTAACCGGTCGCCTTGGGCGCCTGCACCAGTTGCGCCGTCACCAGGGAGTTGGCGTAGAAGGCGAATCCGGTGAGGAGCGCGGCCACGTGCGGCAGGGCGACCTTGGGGCTGGTGGCCAGCTTCAGGTCGACCAGCGGCCGTTCGGCGCGCAGCTGCTGCGTCCACCACAGACCGAGGACACCGACGCTGCCGGCGAACAGGCCCAGGATCGTGGGACTGGTCCAGCCCCACTCGCCGCCCTGCGACACGCCCATCAGCAGGCAGGTGAGCCCGACTGCCAGACCCAGCGCGCCGAGACTGTCGAAGCGGCCCGGTTCACGGACGGGCGACTCGCGCACCGCCCACCAGGCCAGTACGGTCCCGAGGGCGCCGATCACGGTCGTCCCCCAGAACATGACATGCCAGTTGGCGTACTGGACCACCATCGCGGCGAGCGGCAGCCCGAGGGCGGCGCCGATCCCCACGGTCGAGCTCATCAGCGCCACCGCCGAACCCGTGCGCTCGGGCGGCAGTTCGTCCCTCAGGAGACTGATCGACAACGGCACGACGGCGGCCGCGGCACCCTGCAGGGCACGCGCCACGATGAGCACCCGGATGTCGGACGTGAGAGCGCACATCAGCGACCCGACCGTCATCATCGCGAGGGCGATCAGCAGGACGCGCTTCTTGCCGTACATGTCGCCGGCCCGTCCCAGGACGGGGTTCAGGACGGCTCCGGTCAGCAGCGTCGCCGTCACCATCCAGGACACCGCGCCCGCCGACGCGCCCGTCAGCCGCGGCAGGTCGGGGAGCAGCGGCACCACGACCACCTGCATGACGGCCATGAGGCTCCCGCCGAGCGCGAGGACCGGCACGGTCAGCCGGTCACGCAGTGCCGCCATGAACACTCCAGGAGTAGACGCGCGAAAAAGAGGTGAATAGGAATTCACCTTAATGGGTGAATCACTATTCACTCAACGCGCGCCCGACTCCCGGCGGGCGGCTACCGGCGCGAGCGCGCCTGGACCGTACGCGCCACGCGCGGTCCCAGCCAGCGTTTGAGACGGCGCAGCGCCTCCAGTCGCCCGGCCGCCCGGTCGATCCGGTAGTACAACTGCGGCGGTACGTACGGGAGCAGCGGGGAGTGCCGCTGGCCGAGCAGGGCGAACATCTGGGCCGCCGGAAGGCGGACGTAGCGCGGCAGGTTCTCGTACCACTGGGCGCTGTGCCGGGCGGCGCTCTGGACCGACAGGAGAGCCGACCTGCGTTCCTGTTCGTACCGGGTGAGGGCGGCGGACAGTTCCCGCTCTTCGCCCAGGGCTCCGGCCAGCGCGATGGCGTCCTCCAGCGCGAGTGTGGTGCCCGCGCCGATCGAGTAGTGCGTGGTGTGGGCGGCGTCGCCGAGCAGGACGAGGTTGCCGCGATGCCAGGTGCGGTTGGTCAGGGTGCGGAAGTTCAGCCACTGCGCGCTGCCGTCGGCGTGCTCCCGCCCGATCAGGCCGTGTCCGTCGAGGAGGTCGGCGAAGATCTTCTCCAGCAGGGCGAGACCGTCGGCCTCGCCGGTCCGGTCGAGACCGAGGCCGGTCCAGGTCTCCGGTGAGCACTCGACGACGCAGGTGCTGAGGTCCTCGCCGAACCGGTAGGCGTAGCACCAGATCCAGCCGTGCTCCGTCTCCACGAAGGCGAAGGTGAAGGAGTCGAAGACCTTGGTGGTGCCGAGCCAGATGTAGGTGTTGCGGCCGAGGGTGACGTCGCTGCCGAAGTGGCCGGCGTGGGCCTCGCGCAGCGCGCTGTTGACTCCGTCGCAGGCGACGACCAGATCGGCCTCGGGCATCCGGTCCGCGGTGATCGCGTGCTCGTACTCGACGCGCACCCCCAGGGATCGCGCGCGTTCCGCGAGGAGGTCGAGCAGCAGCCGACGGCCGATGCCGAACCCCTCGTCGCCGTGGTGCACGGTCGTCTCGCCGCCGATGTGGGCGACCCCGTCGCTCCAGCGGACCGAGTTCGCCCGGACCGCGCGCGCGGACTCGGGGTCGCCCTCGTGGAGCTTGTCGAGCAGGGCCGCCCAGTACGTCACGCCCCAGCCGTAGGTCGATCCGGGCGGGTTGCGTTCGTGGACGGTGATGTCGTGGGACGGGTCCTGGCGTTTCATCAGGATCGAGAAGTAGAGGCCGGCCGGTCCACCGCCGACGCACGCGATCTTCACGCGCACTCCCAAATGTCACACAGAGCGGTCAATTGGGCACGAAGAGTAGCAGGGGTCGGCGGGAATCACCGGTCTCACGGTTCACGCCAGCTTGAGGGGGTGAGCCGCACCACTCGACACCCACCGGCCCCGGAAGATCACCGACGACACGCGGACCGGCAGGAGGATTTCCGGCTTCCGGTCGATCACGGGGACCTCGACAGCAAGATCATCTTCGTTCAACCTTGGACGACATCTCATCAATTGTCCTGATCGGAGCCAACCGACATCCGGCGATTTCTCCGCCTCTCCTACGAACCGATAGGCATGTCGGGTCATCAACAGAGCTGACCCCAGGAGGAATCCGCATGCCGGAACTCACTCGTCGCCGTGCACTCCGGGCCGCGGCCGCCCTCGCCGCCGTGGCCGGCGCCCAGGCGCTCACCACCACTTCGGCCTCGGCCACCGTGCCCGCCGCCGGACACCACCACGACGGACCCGAACCCTTCGACGAGGTCTACCGGGGCCGCCGGATCGAAGGTCGTGCCGGTGGCGGCGGTCACCATCACGGTTCCGGCTACGGGGTGTTCGTCGACGGGACGGAACTGCACGTGATGCAGAACGCGGACGGCAGCTGGATCAGCGTCGTCAGCCATTACGACCCGGTGGCCACCCCGCGCGCCGCCGCCCGCGCCGCGGTCGTGGAACTGCAGGGGGCGCCCCTCGCCCCCCTCGGCTGACCACACCGCACCCGCACCCGATAGCAGCGACGCCAACAGCACGTCAGCACCGCACAGCAGACCGTGGAGTCCCGCACATGACCGTACGCAAGAACCAGGCGAACCTCTCCGCCGACGAGAAGCGGCGTTTCGTCGACGCGCTCCTCCAGCTCAAGCGCAGTGGCCGGTACGACGCCTTCGTCACCACGCACAACGCCTTCATCATGGGCGACACGGACAACGGTGAACGGACAGGCCACCGTTCACCGTCGTTTCTGCCTTGGCACCGTAGATTCCTGCTCGAGTTCGAACGGGCCCTGCAGTCCGTGGACTCCTCGGTCGCCCTGCCGTACTGGGACTGGAGCACCGACCGTTCGCCCCGCTCGTCCTTGTGGGCCCCGGACCTCCTCGGCGGCACCGGTCGCAGCCTGGACGGTCGGGTGATGGACGGCCCCTTCGCGGCAGCCGCCGGCAACTGGACGATCAACGTGCGCGTCGACAGCCGTACATATCTGAGGCGTTCGCTCGGCAGCGGCGTCCGGGAACTGCCGACCCGTGCGGAGGTGGAGTCCGTGCTCGGGATGGCCACGTACGACATGGCTCCGTGGAACAGTTCCTCGGACGGCTTCCGCAACCACCTCGAAGGCTGGCGCGGCGTCAACCTCCACAACCGGGTGCACGTCTGGGTCGGTGGGCAGATGGCCACCGGCGTCTCCCCCAACGATCCGGTGTTCTGGCTCCACCACGCCTACATAGACAAGCTCTGGGCCGACTGGCAGCACCGCCACCCCGACTCCGGATACCTGCCGCTCTCCGGTACGGCCGACGTGGTCGACCTCGGCGAGACGATGAAGCCCTGGAACGACGTGCGGCCCTCTGACCTGCTGGATCACACCGCGTTCTACACGTTCGACGCCGCCTGAACCCAGGCACCGGCACTCCCGGCCGAGGCACTCCCCTGCCGACGCCGGGCACGGTGCGGTGGCCCTCGCCCAGCGGGGCCACCGCATCGCCCGTCCCGCGCGTCAGCCGTCCGGCGCACCGCCCCTCCCGCGCACCGCGCGACCGCCGGTTGCTCCGGCCCGATTCGTTCGGACCCGATACGTTTCGGTCCGTTTCGGCCTGTTTCGGTCAGGCTTCCGTCCGACTTCCGTCCGACTTCTGTCCGGTTCGGCGATCCGTGCGTTGCCGTGCGCCCTGGAGTCCTACGGGCGCATCAGACGTCGCTGGTCTCGGACGTGCGGCACTCGGGATGTCCCCAGCCCTGGCCGTTCTTGGCGATGGACTCACCCGCCGCGTACGAGCGGCCGCAGACACAGCGTCCGGGGAACTTGGCCTTGATGGTGCGGGCCGACGCGCCCTGCCGTGCGGTCGCCGTGCCCTGCCGGGGCGCCTTGGCCGTGGCGCGGCGGACGGCGCCCGAGGCGGCGGGGGTGTCGGGAGACGCGGGAGGCTCCGGGGAGCCGAGGTCGCTGCCCGCGGGCTGCTGCACCACCGCGGCCTGGCTCGCGGCACGGTCGGCGAAGTCGTTGAGCCGGTCACCGTCGACCTGGTGGGCGGGAACGTAACGGAACTCCACGGTGCGGCCGTCGAGGAGTTCGTCGATGCGCGCGACGAGTTCCTGGTTGGCGACCGGCTTGCCGGAGGCCGTCTTCCATCCCTTGCGCTTCCAGCCGGGCAGCCATGTGGTGACGGCCTTCATCGCGTACTGCGAGTCCATCCGGATCTCGAGCGGGACCTCCGGCGACATCGCCGTCAACAGGCGCTCCAGCGCGGTGAGTTCCGCGACGTTGTTCGTCGCCCTGCCCAGCGGGCCGGCCTCCCAGCGGGTCGGCGTCTCCTCGCCGTCGGCGACGACCCACGCCCATCCGGCCGGTCCCGGGTTTCCCTTCGAAGCCCCGTCACAGGCGGCCACAACGCGTTCAAGCATGGCCCCGATCATGCCACGGCCCGGGGACCGCTCACCGCACGGGGCGCGGCTCCCGGGCCCGGACCCGCGGGCTGGTGCCGAGTACCCGCAGGCCCAGCAGGGTGGCCGTGTGCAGGACGTACTTGCCGTCACGGTGGCTGGCCACGAGGCCCCCGTCGCGCAGTACGCCGATCTGGTAGCTGGCGCTGGGCAGCGCGATGCCCACGGCTTCGGCCACCTCGGAGGTGGTGCGGGCGCTCTGTCCGGCGACCTCGGTCAGGACGGCGGCGCGGGTGCGGCCCAGCAGGCGTTCGACCCCGCCGTCCGTGCCGTCCGCGACGGCGAGGGGTGTCTTCGCCACCGGGTAGACGAGTACGGGATCGAGACCGGGGTCCGCCAGGGCCGTGGGCCGGCGCCAGCAGAAGTAGGAGGGGACGAGAAGCAGTCCGCGGCCGTCCAGATACAGGTCGCGCTCGACGGGGTAGTTCACCTCGAGCACCGGCGCGTTCCAGCGCGCCATGGGGCGCAGACCCTCGAGCAGCGCCTGGGTGCCGCCGTCGAGCAGGGCCCGCGAGCGCACCCCGACATCGTTGCCCACGGCCGAGCGGATGTGCGGCCAGTGCGGTTCCAGCAGGCCGCGGAAGTAGACGGTCAGGGCGTTCGCGAGCGACTTGAGCGCGTCGCCGCCCGGACGGCCCAGTGAGCCGGCCCAGGTCGGGACGGGGCGGGACTCGGCCAGCCGGGACATCTCACGGACCAATTGCGTGCGTGGGGTGCGCAGCAGTTGGTCGAGACCGGCGGTCAGTCCGCCACCGGTGACCGGAGGGGTGAGGAAGTCCGGAATGTAACCGGTCGGGGGAATCAGGGCCCGTAAGGGGCGCAGTGCGCGGACGACGGTCGAGTCGCCCGCGAACCGCTGGGAGACGGAGCGGCGCCAGTGTCCGAATTCGAGTGATCCCTGGCCGGTCTCCAGCCGGCACACACTGCACATCAGTTCCCAGAGGGGATCGGGCTGACGGGCCACTCGGATGTTCTGGAGGTCGTACGACGTGAAGTGAATACGGAGCATGCGGTCTCTCTCGCCTCGCCATGCCTGTGGGGGGTTCGGCCGCCCGGACGTGCCACAGCCACAAGAGGGGACGAATACCGCATGCGCATGGTTGCCCCGGGGCGAAGGGGACCGGCCCCCCGCGGAGAGAACGCGTCATTCTCTCCGCGGCGGGCCGGGGGGCTCGCGACCCCGGCCGTGCGGCGCGCGGATCGCGGCGTGCGGCGTGCGGCGTGCGGCGTGCGGCGTGCGGCGTGCGGCGTGCGGCGTGCGGCGTGCGGCGTGCGGCGTGCGAGCGAGTGTCACGGCCGCGAGGGGCGGGGCGGACCACGAGACCGTTGGGCCGGCGCCGCGCCAGAGGTGACCCCGGTCGCCGACCTGCGGTGTCACCTCGGAATGCCGTGGGCCGGCCGCGCCCGCGACGACGTGGTCAACGAGGGCGGCCGGCCGGTCCCGGGGGTGTCGGTCAGCAGTAGAGGTTGGCGCCCGCCGAGGTGCCCAGGATCTGTACGAACCGCTGGTAGGCGTCCACGCGGCTCTGTACCTGCGCGGGGTTCCTGCCGTCGCACTCCAGGGAACCGTTGATGCTCCGGATGGTCTGGCCGAATCCGGCACTGTTGACCATCGCGTTGTGCGGCGTCATCGTGCCGGGTCCCGACTGCGTGTTCCAGTACCAGAGCCCCGTCTTCCAGGCGACGGAGGAGTCGGTCTGGACGAGGTTGGGGTTGTTGAGCAGATCGATGCCCAACGCGTCGCCCGCCGCCTTGTAGTTGAAGTTCCAGCTGAGCTGGATCGGTCCCCGGCCGTAGTAGGCGGACTGGCCGGCCGGGCAGCCGTAGGGCTGGCTCCAGTCGCAGTAGTGCGGGTAGTTGGCGGTGTTCTGCTCCACCACGTAGACCAGTCCGCCGGTCTCGTGGTTGACGTTGGCGAGGAAGGCCGCGGCCTCCTGCTTCTTGACGGTGTCGCTGCCGGTGTTGGCGAAGCCCGGGTAGGAGCTCAGGGCGGCCTTGAGGCCGTTGTAGCTGTAGAAGGAGTTCCTGTTCGGGAACATCTGGTTGAACTGCGCCTCGCTCACGACGAAGCCGGAGGGGTTCGTGGGGCCGCCGTCACAGGCGTAGGGCTCCCAGTACCAGGTGCTGATGACGGGGTCGTAGCCCGGGTTGTCGTGCTCGGCGATGTAGGCCTTGCCGTCGGTGTAGCGGACGATGTTTCCGGTGACGTACGACTTGCCGGCCACCCAGTTCGGATAGCTCGAACAGGACGCGGCGGAAGCACCTGCTGCCGGCAGCAGTACCGGTGCGGCTGTTCCGACCACGATCGCGGCCAGGAGGGCGGAGAGGCGGCGCTTCGACACAGGATCAGTTCCTTTGCGGTGCCAGGCCGCACCGGAGGCAAGGTCGGAGCCTTGTTCGCACGCGCCGAGGGAGTCGGCCACGGCATCCGGGGCGGCCACAGTGGGGGGTGTGGGGCCACACTCAACCGCTTTGGTCTGTACCAGTCAAGGGTGTAGACCAGTCCGATCTGACAACGTTGACGCCCAAGTGCCTTGATCTGCACGGAGGTTGGCGTCGAGGTCCGCGAAGCGTCACGTGCGGGTCCTTCGGGGAGCGGCGTCACGGTCTTCGGGAACGGCCCGCCGCGGAGCGCCGTCGATCCACGCCCGCGGTCCGCTCAGGCGGCGCCGTCCGGATCCCCGCGCACCCTGCCAACCCCGCCATGCGGAGCAATCGGATCGCCCGGCACCACGTGCCTGGACAGACTGATCACTGGCGAACCGATCCGTGCCCGGCCGGCTCGCACGAACCGCCCCATCGAGCTCCAGGGAGCGCCCATGCGTCTCGCACGTCCGCGAGCCGGCCTCGGCAGGCCGCTGCTCGTCACCCTCGCCGTCTGCGCCCTTGTCCTGGGAAGCGGCTGGAGCGCGTCGTCCCAGCCGCGGCGCACGATGCCGCGCGCACAGGCCGGGTGCCTCTCCACACCAAGTCAGTACAGAGCCGCGTGGAGTGCTCGGCAGGTCCGCTGCGTCTCACCGTCCCTGTTCGGCACGACGCACACCCGAGGCGGCACCTCGCTCTATCCCCCGGGCTTCTGGTACGCGTGGACCGCCTCCAGCACCAACCTGGAGCACTACCTGGAACTGCGCCACCGGTACGGCGCCGGCTCCGCGAAGGTCGGCATCGGCATCCTGTCCTACGTCGGCTACCCGGGCCTGGACACCTGGGACACCCCGACGGATCTGGAGGTCTTCACCCTCCCGGCCGGCGTCCGGGCCCAGGTGCCGGCGTTCGAGACATGGTTCCGGCTGCTCGACGAGAAGTCCGGTGGCACCGGGGCGTACCCGCTCGCGGCCCAGATCGGACTCGTCCACGCGTACTCCCGGCTCGGCCCGCGCCAGGACGTCGTCAGCGCCTTCCAGAAGGTGACGGGCTGCAGCAGGACCGCCCTGCTCGAGGGGAAGGCGCCGACGGCCGCCATCGGCTGCCACCGCGACTTCCTCGGCGCTCTTGCCGCCGCCGGACCGTCCCCCTACGACGGCGGCGGGTCGAAGTCCTGCTTCCGCAAGTTCGCCTCCCGCTACCACGGCCCCAGAACCGCCGGAGCCCTGCGAGGCGTGCTGTACCAGTGCCAGGACGCGGGATTCCTCAACACCGGCGTCGGGCTCGGCTACAACACCTACGCCAACCCCTTCATCTGCAAGCCCGCCGCCGCGCAGTCCGTACGGGAGAGATACACGGGGCGGGAGTTCATCGTCCCGAACATGTCGTTCGACCGTCTTCCCAGTCGTACCGACATCCCGTTGGACCTGGGCCGCCCGTCCCAGCGGGGCTTCCTCCGCACCGGATACTGCTGACGCCCGAGCGCCTCCCCACCCGTCGCCACCCCGGACGAAGCCGCAGCCACACCCGCGGCGCGCACCCGCGGCCCGACCATCCCCGGCCGGGCCGCGCACGGTTCAGACCAGGACGCCGCCCCCGTCCACGACCACGACGGACCCCGTGCTGTAACCGCCTCGCATCAGGTACAGGTACGCCTCCGAGACATCCTCCGCGGTACCCACCCGGCCCACCGGAAGGGACTCGGCGGAGGACCGGAACAGGCCGTCCCGTTCCTCTTCGGCCAGGTCCCGCCAGAGCTCGGTACGGACCACTCCGGGCGAGACCGCGTTCACCCGGACCGGCGCCAGCTCCAGGGCGAGAGCCCGCGTCAACGACTCCATCGCACCGCACAGACTCGCCGCCACGCTCGTGCCAGGCAGGGGGCGCCGACCCGCGGTGCCCGTGGTCAGCACCACCGAACCGCCGGGCCGGACGGAGGCGGCGCCGTACTTCACCGCCGCGTACGCGCCCCACAGACGCGTGTCCAGAAAGCGCCGGGCCCGCCCGAGGTCCGCCTCCGCGAGGCTCCCCATCAGCAGGGACTCGCCGGCCGTGTAGACGAGGTGGTCGAACTCCCCGACCCGCTCGAAGAAGGCGCGCAGCGCTTCCTCGTCGGTGGCGTCGAGGGTGTGCCCCGCGGCGCCGTCCGGCAGCCGCTCCAGTGCCGCGTCCACGCCCTCCTGCCGCCGCGAGGCGACGACCACCGCGGCGCCTTCCCGCGCGCTCGCCGCGGCGACCGCGAACCCGATGCCGGCCGTACCGCCGATGACGACGACGCGCTGTCCTCGCAGGTCCATGACGTTTCCCTTCACGTTGATCCGATGTGATCCAGCGTGCGCCCACCTCCCCGCGGCCGTCCAAGACCTCTTTCGGTGTCGGCGATACCCTGGAGGCATCGCCGTCGGCGGGCTCGTACGACGAAGGGAACGACGGAAGGGACGGCCATGGACCTGGACCTGCGCAAGGTCCGCTACTTCGTGACGGTCGCGGAGCTGCTGCACTTCGGACGGGCCGCTGAGCGGCTGCACATCTCCCAGCCCGTGCTCAGCCGTCAGATCCGGGCGCTGGAGAAGGACTTGGGCGCCGAGTTGTTCGTCCGGGACAGCCACGCGGTGTCGTTGACCCTCGCGGGAACGCAACTCCTCGACGACGCACGCCTGTTGCTCGCATCCGCCGATGCCGCCCGGCAGCTCGCCCGGCAGGCATCCCGCGGCCCGCGCCGTCTGGTCGTCGGTTTCCGCGCCGGGATCGTCGTCACCCGGGCGCTGCGTGCGTTCGGTGCCCGGCACCCGGAGGTGGAGGTCAAGGCACGCCGAGTGGAATGGGACGACCAGGAACAGCTGCTCCTGGACGGTTCGGTCGATCTGGCCTACGTCCGCCGGCCGATCCGGGACGAGGGCCTGACGCTGCTGCCGCTGTACGCCGAACCCAGGGTGGCGATGCTGCCGGAGGGCCACCGGCTCGCCGGCAAGCAGGAACTCGCCCTCGCCGACCTCGACGACGAGACCTGGCTGCGCTACTCCGACCCTCGGCCGGGGGACGTACCGATCCGCACCATCGAGGAGAAGTTCGAGTCCGTCGCCGCGGGGACCGGCATCACGCTGGTCCCGCGCTCGGTCGCCGAGCAGTACTCACGGCCGGACATCACCTACGTACCCGTACCGGACGCCGAGCCCGACGAGGTGCTGCTGGCCTGGAGGTCCGGCCGTCGCTCAGCCCTGATCGCGGCGTTCGCCGAGGTCGCGGCGGGCGCTCCGTTCGGCGACTGAGCGCGCCGATCCCGTACGCCGGGAGGGCCGACGGGCGCGAGGGATCACTTCACCGCGGGAGTGAGGCGCCGACGCACTCCCCCGAGGGTTCCTGCCACGAGGGCGAGCAGTATCAGCGTGAGCCCCAGGAAGATCACGGGGTTCACCCAGCCCGGCACCAGCTCGGTGCCCACGCCGTCCGATGTCACGCAGCGCGCGCTGACCGGCAGCGCTTCCCGCGTCACGACGTGATCGCCCGGTACACCCTTCGCCGCGCACATCTGGTCCGGGTCCAGGATGTAGAAGCCCGACATCACGCCCCACGCGTACGCGCCGCACACCGCCGCGCCGGCCATCACCGCGACCAGCGCGCACGTCGAGGCGCTCGGCAGGTGCCACCCGCTGCCCGGCAGCCGCTGGTGGGCCCGTCGGGCGAGCGCCACGGCGGCGGCCACGAACACGCAGGGCGCCAGCATCGGCGCGAAGGTCAGGAACAGGAATACAAGGCTTGCCATGCCTGCCCAGACATCGCAGGCGGATTTCCGGTTCCGCCCGTCACGTACGAAGGGTGACGTACGAGGATGACGTACGAGGCGCCCCCCTGTGCGGCTCGTCCCCGGTTCGCGCGCCCGTCCGGCCTCAGGTCACCTCGGTCGCCGTCGGCATCGTGCCCCCGGTCGTCTTGACGTCGATCACGGAGAACGCCGCGCCCTGTGGGTCGCTCAGCGCGGCGAACCGGCCGAACGGGCTGGTCATCGGGCCGAAGCGGAGGATCGCGCCGCGCTCGGTCGCCTTCGCGACCGCGGCGTCGCAGTCGTCGACCGTGAAGTAGACGTTGACGTACGACGGAACCTCGGGCGGGAAGTCGTCCGTCATCCGCATCCGGCCCAGGACCGGGTCCTGACCGAGGTCGTAGACTCTGAAGTCGATCGCGGAGTCCTCCAGTTGCTTCGCGTGGTAGCCGAAGACGGCCGGGAAGAAGGCGTCCGTCCTCTCCGGCTCGCGGGTGAAGACCTCTGCCCAGCAGTAGGCGCCGGGTACGGCACGCGCCTCGAAGCCCTCGTGACGGCCGGCCTGCCACACCCCGAAGACCGCGCCGGCCGGGTCACGGGCGATCAGCATCGAACCGAAGTCGCCGACCTTCATCGGGTCCATCAGGACCTCGCCGCCGTGCGAGCGGATCTTCGCGGCGGTGGCGTCCGCGTCCGGTGAGGCGAGGTAGAGGCACCAGGCGGACTGCCCCTCCTGGCCGGGCATCGGAGGGACGACGGCGGCCACCGCCTTGCCGTTCGCGTAGGCCTGCGTGTAGTTGCCGTACTCCGAGGACGACTCGCCGAACGTCCAGCCGAGCACATCACCGTAGAAACTCTTCGCCGCCTCGACATCACTGAACATCGCGTCCGCCCAGCAGGGCGTTCCCTCCGGCTCTACGGCCATGGTGTTCCACTCTCCCTCGCGCGGCGGGTTCCGGGGTCGCGTTTCGCACACTCTGTCGCCCTGCCACGCTAGCCAGGCTCCGGACCCGCCGCGCGCCGGCCGACGCCGGGTGGACCACACTGGAGAGGGCGCTCGGGTGGTCGTCGAGGGGACGGAGCACGGGATGATGCACGCGTGGGAGGTGGCCCGCCCCGGGCCGATCGAGCGGGAACCGCTGCGCTTCGTGGAACGGCCGGTGCCGGTGCCCCGGTCCGACGAGCTCCTCGTGCACGTCCGGGCCTGCGGGGTGTGCCGCACAGACCTGCACGTCAGCGAGGGCGACCTGCCGGTGCGCCGGCCGCACGTGACACCGGGCCACGAGGTCGTGGGCGTGGTCGCGACGACGGGCGAGGACGTACGCGGCTTCACGGCCGGCGACCGGGTGGGCGTCGCCTGGCTGCGCCGTACGGACGGCGTCTGCGCGTACTGCGCGCGAGGGGCCGAGAATCTCTGCCCGGCCTCGGAGTACACCGGCTGGGACGCCGACGGCGGCTACGCGGAGTACACGACCGTGCCGGCGGCCTTCGCGTACCGGCTGCCCGACGGCCTGGACGACGTCGCGTCGGCACCGCTGCTGTGCGCGGGCATCATCGGCCACCGCGCTCTGCTGCGGACGGCGCTGCCGCCGGGCGGGCGGCTCGGCCTCTACGGCTTCGGCGGGAGCGCCCACCTGTGCGCTCAGGTGGCCCTCGCGCAGGGCGCCACCGTGCACGTACTGACCCGTGACCCCGCCGCCCGGCGGCTCGCGCTCGCCCTCGGGGCCGCCTCCGCCCGGGGCGCTTACGACGAGCCGCCCGAGCCGCTGGACGGCGCGATCCTGTTCGCGCCGGTCGGCGGCCTGGTCCCGGTCGCCCTGCGCGCGCTCGACCGGGGCGGGATCCTGGCGGTCGCCGGGATCCATCTGAGCGACACCCCGCCACTGCGCTACGAGAGCGAGCTGTTCTACGAGAAGGAACTGCGCAGCGTCACCTCCAACACGCGCGAGGACGGGCGCGGCTTTCTCGAGCTCGCGGTCCGGCACCGGGTCCGTGCCACGACGCACACCTACCCGCTGTCCGAGGCGCAGCGGGCCCTGCGGGACCTCAAGGCGGGACGTTTCGACGGGGCGGCCGTACTGGTGAACGACCTGCCGCCGCGCCACTGAGCATGCGGGCCGGCCTCATTTCCGCCATCGGACGTGCGGGCCGGCCGCCTATCGGTGCCCTCCTCGGACGTGTCCACCCGGCCTCAGCCGGTGACGTCGACCCGTACCGTCATCAGCCCCGCGCCCATCGCGCGCACCGCCGCACTGTTGAACCGGGGCAGACTCCTGAGGCGCGCACGGGCGTCGTCCTGCGGCATCAGGTGGGCGATGCCGGCGTACCACCGGCCCCTGACCCGGATCCGCACCCGTGGGTCCGCCTTGATGTTCCGCACGTACTGCGACCGCTCGCCGTACTCGCTGACGAACCAGAACTCCCGCCCCGTCAGGCGGCCGCCGACCGGTGTCCGGCGCGGCAGTCCCGAGACACGCCCCGTGGTCTCCAGCAGGGTCTGGACGGGCAGCCGCCGCAGCAGCGGATTGCCGATCCGCCGCTGGAACGTCGTGACCGTCCGGTACTTCAGCTCGGGGCAGCGGGACATGCGAGACCTCTTCCGTTCGGTACCCGTCACTGTTCCGGGTGGTCGCGCAACCGTCTCACGACCGCCCGGCGAGTCCGGTGCCGACCAGGTGGTCGACGAGGCCGCGCGCGCCCTTCGTGCTCAACGGGGGTGCCCGGCACGGTCGTCGGCGCGCGAGGCGCTACTCCCCCGCGTACGCCTTCTCCAGGGCGACGATGTCCAGCTTGGACATCTGTAGCATCGCCCGGGTCGTCCGGGCGGCCTTCTCCGGGTCCGGGTCGCTGATCAGGTCGATGAGCCGGGACGGGACGACCTGCCAGGACAAGCCGTACTTGTCCTTGATCCAGCCACAGGGGCCGGTCTCGCCGCCGTCGTCGGCGAACCTCTTCCAGTAGTGGTCGACCTCTTCCTGGTCGTCGCAGTGGATCTGGAACGAGATCGCCTCGTCGAACGTGAACTGCGGGCCCCCGTTCAGCGCGACGAACCGCTGCCCGTTGGCCACGAACTCGGCCGCCAGCACGGTCCCGGCCGGTCCCGGGCCGGCCTCCGTGCAGCGGCCGATCCTGCCGAGCCGGGAGTTCTTGAAGATCGACACGTAGTAGTGGGCGGCCTCCTCGGCCTGGCCGTCGAACCACAGACAGGTGGTGAAACCCTCGGCGGACATGCGTACCTCCTCGGACGGGGAACATCGGTCACCTGTGCAGACCGATCGTCGCCGCGAAACTCATCGGTGGCACGCACCGACCGGCCGGCGTGCCGAGAACCCGTCGGGCACGCACCGACCGCGTCGCCCGTACGGTGGCGTCGCGGTCGCCGCCGCGATCTCGGCCCCGGTCGCGGCCCCGGTCCCGGTCCCGGTGGCGGTCGCGGCACGCCGGGCGAAATCCAGCGGCGTGGGCGGGCGGCCCGGCGTTAGCATGCGCGGACATGACCTCTTCGGACGCCTCCCGCATCGAACCGTTCACCGTCGACTTCCCGCAGAGCGACCTCGACGACCTGCACCGACGCCTCGACCACATCCGCTGGCCCGACGAACTGCCGGGGGTCGGCTGGGCGTACGGCGTACCCCGGGAGTACCTGCGGGAGCTCGTACGGTACTGGCGGCACACCTACGACTGGCGGGCGGCGCAGGACCGGCTGAACGCGTGGCCGCAGTTCACGACGGAGATCGACGGTGCGCGGGTCCACTTCGCGCACATCCGCTCACCGGAACCCTCGGCGATCCCGCTGGTCATGACGCACGGCTGGCCGGGTTCGATCGTCGAGTTCACCGACGTCGTCGGCCCGTTGACCGATCCGCGCGCGCACGGCGGCGATCCGGCCGACGCGTTCCATCTGGTCGTGCCGAGCATTCCCGGTTTCGGACTCTCCGGGCCGACCCGGGACACCGGCTGGGAGTTCCGGCGCGTGGCCGCCGCGTTCGCCGAGCTGATGACGCGGCTCGGCTACCCGCGCTTCGGTGCCCAGGGCGGGGACTGGGGCGGCGCCATCTCCCGTGAGCTGGGCCGGGCCTTCCCCGAGCGGCTCATCGGCGTCCACCTGAATCTGCTGCCCGGTTCGTCCGCGCAGACCGAACCGAGCGACGGTGAACTGGCCGCGCTGAGCCCCGAGGAGCGCGAGCGCGCCCTGACCTCGTGGCGCAGGACCCAGGAGTGGCGGCGGGACGAAGCCGGGTACGCCGAGCTCCAGTCGACGCGGCCGCAGACCCTCGGCTACGCGCTCACGGACTCCCCGGTCGGCCAACTCGCTTGGATCATCGAGAAGTTCAGGCAGTGGACGGATGCCGAGGACCGTCCGGAGGAAGCCGTCGACCGGGATCTGATGCTGACGAACGTGATGCTGTACTGGCTCACCGGCACGGCCGGGTCCTCGGCCCGCATCTACTACGAGCGGGCGCACGCGGACCACCAGGGCGCCCTGCCCGGCGTCTCGACCGCGCCGACCGCGCTGGCGGTCTTCCCGCACGAACCCTTGGTACCACTGCGACACATCGCGGACCGCACGGACAACATCGTGCGGTGGACGGAGTTCGACCGGGGCGGCCATTTCGCCGCGGCCGAGCAGCCGGGGCTCCTGACCGACGACGTACGGGCCTTCTTCAGGTCGCTGCGCGCCTCTGCCCACAGCGAATCTGCCAGGGGCCGAGAAAGCTGACCCGGGCGGGACTTCGGTCCGATGGTGGAGATCGCGGCACTGCCCGCCGCGCCACCACGAGGAGGACCGATGACCGTATTCGTCAACGGCTGGGGACCGTCGCACGGGCCGCGCGCCGAGGAGGGCGAGACCCCGCCGACACGCTTCGACGACCATCTGGCCGCGCAACTTCTCGCCCAGCGCATCGTCCTCCTCGGCACCCAGGTCGACGAGGTCTCCGCGAACCGGGTCTGCGCCCAGCTGCTCGTGCTGTCCGCGGAGGACCCGCGCACCGACATCAGCCTGTACATCAACAGTCCGGGCGGTTCGGTGACCGCGGGCCTCGCGATCTACGACACCATGCGGCTGATCCCGAACGACGTGTCGACGCTCGCCATGGGGTTCGCCGCGAGCATGGGGCAGTTCCTGCTCAGTGTGGGCACGCACGGCAAGCGTTACGCGCTCCCCAACGCGCGGATCATGATGCACCAGCCCTCGGCGGGCATCGGGGGCAGCACCGCCGACATCGAGATCCAGGCACAGAACCTGGAGTTCACGAAGAGCGCGATCGAGCGGATCACCGCGGAACACACCGGCCAGAGCGAGGAGACGATCTCCCGGGACGGTGACCGCGACCGCTGGTTCACGGCCGAACAGGCCCGGGATTACGGCATGGTGGACCGGGTCGTGGAGTCGCTCGACGACGTCCGCCCGGCCGCGTCGCGACGGCGGATGGGGCTCTGACATGGGTACGTACACGATTCCGAACGTCGTCGAGCGCACCCCGCAGGGCGAGCGGTCCTACGACGTCTTCAGCCGGCTGCTCTCGGAGCGGATCATCTTCCTCGGCACCGAGATCGACGACGGGGTCGCCAATGTCGTCATCGCCCAGCTCCTCCATCTGGAGTCGTCGAGCCCGGGGAGCGAGATCGCCCTCTACATCAACTCGCCGGGTGGTTCGTTCACTTCGCTCATGGCGATCTACGACACGATGACGTTCGTCCAGGCGCCCATCTCGACCTTCTGCGTCGGGCAGGCGGCGTCGACGGCGGCGGTGCTGCTGGCCGGAGGCGATCCGGGGCGGCGGTTCGTGCTGGAGCACGCGCGGGTGCTGCTCGGCCAGCCGGCCAGCGGTGGCCGCCAGGGCACCGTCTCCGATCTCGCGCTCCAGGCCAAGGAGATGCTCCGGATCCGCTCCCAGGTCGAGGAGGTCCTCTCCCGGCACACGCACCACGACGTCTCGGTGCTGCGCGCGGACATGGACCGCGACAAGGTCTTCACGGCGCGGGAAGCGGTGGCGTACGGAATGGCCGACGAGGTGCTGAGCCGACGGCTCGCGACGGTCTGAACCGGCCCGCCGCGAGCGCCCGTCGCGCGTCAGGCGGCCAGGCACATGCCGTCGTGACGCGGGGAGGACGGGGCGCGGTGGCGGGCCGGGCGCACCTGGGCGAGACGGGTCAGCTCGTCCTGCGCCAGCGCGAGCAGGTCGGTGAGACCGAGGCCGAGGGCGCGCGCCGCGGCCGCGAGGACTTCCGACGAAGCCTCCTTGCGGCCGCGCTCCAGCTCGGAGAGGTACGGCATCGAGATCCGGGCCGCGTCGGCCACGTCCTTGAGCGTGCGCTCCTGGGCCAGCCGCTCCCGGCGCAGGACGTCGCCCACGAGGTCGCGCCAGAGCGGCTCCCCGCGCCCGGCGGCGGGTGGCGTCCGCCGGGGCGCGAGGTCCGGAGGGGTCCGTCGCGGCGTGTACCCCCCGGGGACCGCGGTCCCCGGCGGCCGACCGGTGGCCGGATCCGGCGCGGCGGCCGGGCGCAGCGGGATGACACGGGCGTCGTTCGGCGCGTGGTTCGGCGCGTGGTTGCTCACCCTTTCAGCCTAGGAGCAGCGGGCCGCGGCGGAAGGGAACGGCATTCCGCTCTCGGGGGAATCGGACCCTGTGGTCGAGGGCGGTCCCGCGGTCCGGGGCGGATCAGCGCGCGGCGTCCGGTGCGCCCGGTCCGCGGACGCGGCGTACGGGGTCCCCATGCTCGAAGAACTCGGGGGCGTGCCGTGGTCGTCGTCGTGCGCCCGCCGGGGATGACGGGGACGCCCCTTAGGCTGGACGCCGGACCGGTGGAGGTGGGCGACGGTGCTGCGGGACACGTTCGACGAGGCGGCGGAGCTGTACGACCGGGCCCGCCCCCGCTATCCCACGGCACTGGTGGACGAACTGGCCGGGCGGGTGGGCCTCGGGCCGGGTGTCCGCGTCCTGGAGATCGGGCCGGGAACGGGGCAGCTCACCGTTCCGCTGGCGCGCCTGGGTTGCGATGTGACGGCCGTGGAGCTCGGGCCCTCGCTGGCGGCGGTGGCCCGGCGCAACCTGCGCGACTTCCCCCGGGCGCGGGTGGAGGTGGCGGAGTTCGAGCGGTGGCCGCTGCCGCGGGATCCGTTCGACGTCGTGGTGTGTGCCACCGCGTTCCACTGGATCGACCCGGCGGTGCGGGTGGTCAAGGCGGCGCGGGCGCTCGGCCCGGACGGAGTCCTCGCGCTGGTCACCACGCACCATGTCGCGGGCGGCAGCACCGACTTCTTCGCCCGGGTCCAGGCGTGCTACGAGCGCTGGGACCCGGCCACCCCGCCCGGACTGCGGGCGTCGCACGAGGCGGACGTCGCCACGGACACCGATGAGCTGGAGCGGTGGGGCCGGGTCACCTCGTACCGCTTCGCACAGGAGATCACCTACTCGACGCGGGAGTACATCGACGTCCTGCTGACCTACTCCGGGCACCGCGCGCTGGACGCGCCCGCGCGCCGGGGTCTGCTGGAGTGTGTGGAGGAGCTGATCGAGACGCGCCACGCCGGGTCGGTCACCAAGCGCTATCTGCACGAACTCCTGCTGACGCGGCGGGCGTCGGACGGCGGCCGCTGACCGGGGACACTCACCGGCCGGCCTTTCGTCGATCCGCTCGCGCGGGGTCCGCGTGGCCGTCGTGCCGGGCGTACTCCCCGGTCATGTGCGCCGGCACCTCGCGGAGCGAGATCGGTTCGTCGCCGTTCGCCCCGGTACGTCGAAGTCGCGGGCCCGGTCGACGAACCGTTCGGCGAACGACCTCGCGGCGCCGGGTGGCCAAGCCCTCGGCGGCCAGGTCGGCGTTCGGCGGGGCGCCGTCGACAACCCGTCCCACCAGCCGAAGTTCCGGCCGGGCCGGTCCCGGACCGTACGGAGGCGGTGCCTGCCGTCCCCGGGAGCATCGCCCCGCCGGCCAGGCGTCCGCCACCGGGTTCCCGCCCCTCGGAGACCGGGGTCGACTACACCCGGGAGGGCGGGGTAACCGAGGGCGGAAACTCACCGATTTCGGCCCCACCCGTCCGGAGGACACCGTGCTGATGGCCCACCCCGTGGTTCTGCGCAATCTCGTCGAGCAGTACGTCACCCTGCGCGCGCTCCACGCCGAGAACGGCAGCGCGCAGGCCCGTCGGCGCATGGCCGACCTGGCGTACACGCTCTGTGTCTCGACCGGTACGAGCGATGTGGACACCGCACTGGTCGCGGCCCGCCACCGGCTGCCCGGTGCCCGGCCGGCCGACGACTCCGTACTGGCCGGCTGACCGGCGCTCACTCCGCAACGCGAGTACGGCAGACAGGAGTTGACGCCCTCCGTCCCGAGGGCGTCGGCTCCCACCCGTCCCGGTCCCTCACCCGGCGGTCCTCATACCCTGGGCGCGCCTCAGCGCAGCCACTGGTCCTTCTCCGCGGGCCGGTACAGCGTCACGGCCCGGGTCAGCTTGTCCAGCACCAGCCGCCCGGACGCGACCCGGGTGACCTCACCGTCGTACGAGAACTGCGGGTCGCCGTGCAGTGCTTCGAGACGCAGGCTGCGTACCTGTGCGGTGGTGAGGACCCGGCTGTTGTGCAGGGTGCCGGTCAGCACCGCCAGCAGCAGTCGTGTCCTGGCCAGCGGGGTCCCCGCGTCGACGGCGCGGACGTCCAGCAGGCCGTCGTCCAGCTGGGTCCGGTAGGTGGGCGCGAACCCGGCGGGGTGGTAGATGCCGTTGCCCGCGAAGAGCAGCCACAGACGCTTGGGGCGGCCGTTGACGGAGACGTTCACGGGGCTGCCCTTGGCGAGGACACCGGCCAGGCCGACCACGAGCGCCGGCCACTTCCCGATCCGTTCCTCCAGCTTCTCGCGGGCGCCGACCAGCTCCGAGTAGACACCGAGGCTGAAGGTGTTGAGGAACACCTGCTCGGGTCCGCCCGGCACGCGGGCCCGCCCGAGGTCCGCGACGACCGCCTCGCCGGCCTGCACGGCTCCCACGACGTCCTCCAGGGACTGGTTGCCCAGGTCCACGGCGAAGTGGTTGAAGGTGCCGCCGGGGAACACCGCGAGCGGCACGCCGAGCCGGGCGGCGACCTCGGTCGCGGCGTTGATCGTCCCGTCGCCGCCGCAGGCGCCGAGCGCGCCGCCCTGCTCCTTCGCGCGACGGGCGGCCTCCTCCAGGAGTTCCGTGAGGCCCTGTCCCTGCTGGGCCACGGTGATGTCGGCCTTGGGCAGCGCCACGCGCAGGTACTCGCTCGCGTCGGGGCCGTCGGCGCTCCACGACAGGCCCGAGGACGAGTTGACCACGATGTGCAGGCCGGCGCCGCCGGGCAGTGCGGGCGCTGGGCGGCGCGGCGGCGCCGCGGCCGCGGCGGCCTCCGGTTTGACCGGCCACCAGCGGGCGGTCAGCGCGGCGGCGCCCGCTCCTATCGCGACGCCCACGGCCACGTCGCCCGGGTGACGGACCTCGGAGCGCATCCGGGCCGCGGTCAGCGCGGCGGCGCCGGGCACCACGAAGAGGCCGTACCGGGGTGCTTCGAGGAGCACACCCGCCGCGAAGGCGGCCGCGGAGGCGATCCGGCCGGCCGCGTCCAGCGGCTGCGCCCTGCGCACCGCGGGCCGGGCGACGGCGCGGGTCACGGCCGAGGCGATCGCGACGGTGCCGATGCCCCGCAGGGCCGCCCGCCGCGCGGTCCGGTCCCCGGACGCGCCGAGGGCCGCGGCAGCGCCGCCCCACAGAAGACCGCCCGCCACGGTCCGCCGCCACCCGGAGGGGCCGGCCCGCAGCACGGACTCGAGGTTCGGCAGCCGGGCCGTACCGGCGCCCGTTCGTCGCCCTGTCCTGCGCCTTCTCATGGGAAGCCCACCCTCGCGTCTCGACAACTGATCTGCTGGTCGGCAAGGTCGGTGCCGCCCCTGTCCCTGTTCCCCGACTTCGCCCGTTCATGGACGGGCGCGTGCGGAGGTGGTCAGGAGCTCTTCGGCAGCTTCACCACGGACACGAAGAAGTCGTCGATCTGCCGGACGGCCGCGATGAACTGGTCGAGGTCGACGGGCTTGGTGACATAGGCGTTGGCGTGCAGCTTGTAGCTGCGCAGGATGTCCTCCTCGGCGGAGGAGGTGGTGAGGACGACGACCGGGATGTGCGCCAGTTCGCTGTCCGACTTGATGCGCTCCAGCACCTGACGCCCGTCGTACTTGGGCAGGTTGAGGTCGAGCAGGATCAGGTCGGGCCGCGGCGCGTCCACGTACTGGTTGACGCGGTACAGGAAGTCGAGGGCCTCCTCGCCGTCCCGTACGACGTGCAGGGCGTTGCGGATCTTGTTGTCCTCGAACGCCTCACGGGTCATGAGCTCGTCGCCGGGATCGTCCTCGACGAGCAGGACCTGGATGGGTTCGACGCGGGTGCTCACGTACGTGCTCCTTCGGGTGGGCGCGCTGTTTCGTCGACCCGGGGATCGGGTTCGGGGCGCGCCATGGGCAGGATGAACGACACGTCCGTGCCCTCGCCCGCGGCGCCGTCCAGGGTGATGGTGCCACCGTGATGCTCGACGATCTTCCGGCAGACGGCAAGCCCGATCCCGGTACCGTCGTACTCGTCACGGCCGTGCAGCCGCTGGAAGATGACGAAGACCTTCTCCCTGAACTCGGAGTCGATGCCTATCCCGTTGTCACGCACCCCCAGCCGCCACTCCCCCTCAGCCGCCTCGCAGTGGACGACGATCTCGGGTGCCCGCCCGGGGTCGCGGAACTTCACGGCGTTGCCGATCAGGTTCTGCCAGAGCATCGTCAGGGTGGTCGCGTCGCCCGTCACGGTGGGCAGCGGCCCCTCGCGCACCACGCGGGCGTCGGTCTCGTCCAGGGCCACGCTGAGATTGCCCAGCGCCCTGTCCAGTACGTCGTCGAGCGCGACCGGCACCAGCTTCTCGCCCACGCGGCCGACCCGGGAGAAGGTCAGCAGGTCGTTGATGAGGGTCTGCATGCGCTTGGCCCCGTCGACGGCGAAGTCGATGTACTGCTTGGCCCGGTCGTCCAGTTGGTCGCCGTAGCGTTTCTCCAGCAGCTGGCAGAAGGACGCGACCTTGCGCAGGGGTTCCTGCAGGTCGTGGGAGGCGACGTAGGCGAACTGCTCCAGTTCCGCGTTGGAGCGCTTCAGCTCCAGCGCCTGGACGTCGAGTTCCGCGGTCCGCTCCTCCAGGAGCGTCTCGCGCGCCATGGAGGCGGAGAGCTCCTCGACGATGCGGCGCCGCATCTCCTCGACGGCCCGTGCCACCGCCTCCAGGTCCCGTGGCCCGTCGAGCCGGATCGTACGCTCGAACGCTCCGCCACTGACGTCGACCGAGGCCGCTTCCAGGGTCCGCAGCGGCCGCCCGACGATGCGGTGCAGCAACAGGGCCAGTGCCAGTCCGGCCGCGAGGAAGGCGGCGAGCGTGCCGGCGAAGAAGAGGTTGCGGGACTCCCGGCTGTCCTCCGCCGACGCCCGGGTGCGGTCGCGCAACTGCCCGAGGTGCGTCTCCATGGTGGACAGCAGCTTCCGGGTCTCGTCGAACTGGGCCTTGCTCGCCTCCAGGCCCGGCGTGCCCCGGCCGCCCGTACGGACCGATTCGATCAGGGGCCTCGCGTAGTCCCGGCGCCAGGCGTCGCCGGACCGCCGCACCTCGGTCAGGTCGGCCGCGACCCGGGGCTGGCCGGCGAGCAGCGTGCTCAGACGTACGCGCAGTGCCGCCTCGTCCCGCACCCCTGACTCGTAGGGCTCCAGGAAGCTGGTGTCCTTGCTCAGTACGTAGCCCCGTACGCCCGTCTCCTGGTCGACCAGCGAGGTCTCCAGTTGGAAGGCGGCGGAACGGGCCGGCTGGATGAGGTCGGTGAGCAGGTCGGTGCGGTTGTCGGCCCGGGACTGGAGGACTCCGCCGGACACCGCGAAGACGATCACCAGCAGCACGTTGACGGCCAGGACCAGGTGGATCCAGCCCTGCACGGTCAGCCGGGCGACTCTGCTGGGCCTGCGCGCCACCGCGTCGTCGGCGGGCTCCGCGGTCCCTGGGGTAGGGGTCACGACCTGCCGTCCATCGCCAGGTGGAGGACCGCCACGTCGTCGGCGAGCCCTCCGTGGAACGTGCTCTGTGCCGCCACGTCCTCGACCACCGCGTCGACGAACGGACGGCCGTGCAGGTCCATGTGTTTCCTCGCCACGGCGAGCAGTCCTTCCTCGCCCAGCCGCCGGTCCGGGCCCACGACGCCCTCGAAGAGACCGTCGGTGAACAGCGTCACCGCGCCGATGTCGTGCGCGGGCAGCTCGGTCTCGGGCCAGTGCGCCCCGCCCGGGACCAGTCCCAGCGCGGGTCCCACCGGCGGTTCGAACAGTTCGATGCCCTGGGAGGTGCGGACGAGCAGCCCCGGGTGACCGGCGCGGATCACGGTCAGCCGGCTGTGGTCCTTGGACAGTCGCAGGATGGTGAGGGTGGCGAAGATGTAGTCCTCGGCGCGCTCGGCCTCGAGGATCTCCTCCAGGAGACGGACCTGCGCCGGGCCGACGCAGCCGGAGAGGACCGCGGCCCGCCAGGCCACCCGCAGACACACGCCGAGGGCCGCCTCGGCGGCGCCGTGTCCGGAGACGTCCCCGATCACCGCGTGCACCGTGCCGTCCTCGCTCTCGACGACGTCGAAGAAGTCGCCGCCCAGGAGCGCGTGGTCGCGTCCCGGGCTGTAGCGGGAGGCGACCTGGCACCGGTCGCCGCGCAGCAGGGGCGTGGGCAGCAGCCCGCGCTCCAGCCGGGCGTTCTCCTGGGCCAGCAGCCTGCTCGCCTGGAGTTCGGCGCTCGACCGCTCCACCTGCTTGCGCTGGAGGGCGTACCGGACCGCCCGGCTCAGCTCCTCCGCGTTCAGGCCGTCCTTGGAGAGGAAGTCCTGGGCGCCCTCCGCCACCGCGGCGAGACCGGCCTCGTTCTCGGCGAGTCCGGTGAGTACCACCACGGCCGCGTCCGGCGAGGCGTCGCGCACCAGCCGCACGGCGCTCAGTCCGTGGGTGTCGGGCAGATGCAGGTCCAGCAGCACGCACACCGCGTTCTTCGAAGCCCGCAGGAACGCCCGCGCCTCGGCCAGGGACTTGCACCAGGTGACATCCATCGGCAGACCGCTGTCGGCCAGTACCTCGCGCACCAGCAGCGCGTCACCGGCATCGTCCTCGACTAGCAGCAGCGCCGCGGTGGCGTCCAGGCCCCAGCGGGGGTCGGAACTCACCTGGCGCGGTACCGCGGTACGTTCACCGGTCCGCGGCAGGCCCTCCGCCACGCTCGCCCCCCTTGAGTGACCGACGCCGACCATGGACTGGGGCGAGCCTACTGGTATTCCGCCCCGGTCCATGCCCAGGGTGGTCGGCTCGACGGCCCCGCCGCCCCCTGCCGTGCCTTCGTGCCCGGTCCGTCCCCGCCGCGCGGGCGGCCGGGTCAACGGCGCAGGTCGAGCTGTGCCTTGACGCACTTGCCGACCGGAACGCGCCCGACGGTCACCTCCGTCGCCAGCGCGTGGACGATCTCCAGTCCGTGCCGCCCGATGCGCTGCGGATCCCGCGGGTAGCGCCGGGGCAGGGTGGCGCTGCTGTCGTAGACCGCGACGGTCACGAAGTCGTCGGTCCCCTCCAGCTCCAGGATGTAGGGCCCGTGGCTGTGCCGGTCCGCGTTGGTGACCAGTTCGCTCACGACCAGCAGCAGGTCGCCATCGGCCCGCGCGTCGATCTCCGCACACCATTCCGACCGGAGCTGTTCGAGGAACAGTTCCGCGAAGGCGCGTGCGTCGGCGATGCACCCCGGCTCGCCGGTGTAGTGCGCCGCCCGCCGAAGCGGGTCCACGGGCACGTCGAAGCCAGGCGGTATCACTGCTCCGTCCAAGTGCTCGATCATGTGGTTCTCTCTCGGATGCCGATACGTCCGCAGGCCGCGCGTCCGGACGCCGCTGCTCAGGAGCGCATACCCAGTGACGCCCTCCACATTCACCCCGATGCCCACTCGACTCGCACCGGATTTGTGGCCGGCGCCGCGAGCCGCCCTCACCCCCTTCGGCACACGATCCCCACACCGTACCGGTGTCATCCCGTCGCGGAGGGGCAGGGCCACCAGTCGGAGGGCCTGACGGGCCACCGAATCCCCGGTACGAGCAAAGGGTGCGGACGGATGGATGGACAGATCCCCGAAGGACGGGACGGCGCACCGCCCGGAGGGCCGGACGCCGTTCCCCTCCTGGAGGCGCACGAGGACGGGGGTCGTCACAGCGGACCGGACGGGGATGTTCACCGCGGACCGGAGAGGGATGCTCACCGCGTACCGGACAAGGACGGGGGTTCCGTCGGGCGATCCGAGGTGGACGACGACGGGGCGACTCTCCGGGGACCGGACGAGGGCCTCCTCCCTGGATCGGACGACCGGCCCCCGGGAGTGCCGGCGGCGGACGTCGCGCTTCCTCTGGTACGGGACGACGTCCTGCTCCGCGCGGCCGACCAGCTTGCGTCCGTGGCCGAGATCCTGGTCTCCGTGTCGGCCCGCACGGCGGTCGCCGTCGACAGCCGACTGTCGCCGCCGCTGCTGCGTGCGCTGACCCTGGTCGGTAATGCGCCCGGTCTGAGCCTCGCCGCGCTCGCCGCTCGGGCGCGGATCAGCCGCTCCCGGGCGAGCCGGGTGTGCGACACCCTGGAGGGGGCGGGGCTGCTGGCCCGAGCGCCGCTCGCCGCGGACCGCAGGGGCGTCGGGCTGAGCCTGACGCGGCACGGCCGTTCCGTGCTCGACCGCGTACGCGCGCAACGCGATGGCTGGATCAGGGACGCCCTGCTGCGGATGCCGGACGCCGACCTGAACGGTCTGCTGACCGCGTTGCGCTCGCTCGGTCCGTCGCTCGCCCAGGCACCCCGGGTTCTCCGGCCGCCGCCCGACCGGTCCCCGTGACCCGCTCTCAGACCGCATCGTTCCCCAGCGCCTCAGCCACGGTACGGAAGACCGGCACGACCTCCGAGACTCCGGTCACGCCCAGCACCCGTTCCAGGAACGGGGTGAGCGCGGCGAGCCTGAGCCGGGGACCGAGGACGCCGTAGGCCCGCAGGAGGACGTTGATCGTCGTCGAGTCCGCGAAGGTCAACTCGGCCAGGTCCAGGACGACCGGCCCCTCGGTGGACCGTGCCGCCGCGTCGAGGGCGGCGCCGAGGCCTCCCACGTTGTCGAGATCGGCTTCACCGCCGACGGCGATCACGGTCGCCGGACCGGCCTCGCGCGTGGACAGCGAAAGGGCCGCCTGACCTGGACTCCGGCCTGAATGCACAGCGATCCTTCGGGATGTCGTCGAAACGTGAGGGTATAGAGGGATACGCGCACGGGGCGGTACACCGCGGCGCCGCGAGGGAGCCGCGCCAGGTCCCACCGTATCCGATCGTTGTCATTTGACAACAATTGCTGTCAGGCAACAATCTGGTCCCCTTGTGACCCCTAGTCAGGCGTCCCTGGAGGCTGGTTGTCGCGGTGGAGGGACCTCTCATGGAGCTAACCGGTACGCAATGGCACCTAACCGGTACCGGTCGCGCGCCCCGGCTCCCGGCCGGAGCCGCCCGCCCGCTCGTCGAGCTGGTCCAGCGCGGTCGCCCGGAACGCTTCGAGCCCCTCGGTGAGCCGGGCGACGTCCGCCGACGACATCTGCTCCAGGACGGCCCGCACCTCACGCGCGCGGTGCTCACGGAGTTCGCGCAGCACCTGTTCCCCGAGCGGGCTCAGCACGACCTCGACCTCGCGTCGGCTCGTCGTGCTCGGTGCCCTGCGGATCAGCCCGACGGCCTCCATCCGGTCGCACAGACGGCTGACCGAGGAGGGACGCGAGGCCAGGGCCTCGCCGAGCGAGCGAAGATTCATCGAACCGCCCTGCTCGATCACGATCAGGGCCCTTAGCTGTGAGGGCGGCACCGGGCCGGACGGCGCGGCCTCCTGCCCTCGGCCCCACAGAAGTTCGAGAAGTTCCGCGACGGCGTCCAGCGTTTGCGCGGCATCGTCTCGGGACACGGGTGGACGGATCGAGCGCGGCACCGAACCACCTTGTCATCTCCTGAAGGGCTTCGCCAGCCATGACGGCCCGCCCGGCCGGTCTCCGCACCCGGCCCACCCGACCGACCACACCACCCGCACGAGAACCGCACGCGAACCGCACGAGAAAGCCACCACGACCGTGACCTCTGTGAACGACGTCGACCGAGCCCTGCGCGCGACGCCTCCGCACGCGCTGCTCGACACCCTGCGCACTCTCCTGACGGACATCTGGGGAGCGACCGGCGCCGATCTGCTCATGGCGGACTACGGACTGACCGTGCTCCAGCCGGTCGAGGCACCCGGGGACCCCTCGCGTTCCGTCTCCCTGCACAACAGCGCCGAGGGCCGGGCGTTCGGCAGCCAGGAACCGCACGAGGAGCACCCCCGGCACGGAGAGTACGTGCGTCTCCACCTGCCGGTCACCGCCCGCGGCGAGCGCCTCGGCGTCCTCACGGTGCGGCTGCCGCCCGGGTCCCCGGGCGTCGAGGTGACCGACGGGCTCGCCCAGGTGGCCGAACTCCTCGGCCACGAGATCGTCGTGGCCGAACGCGACACCGACGTCTACCGGTTGGCGCGCCGGGTCGGCCGGCTGACCCTGGCCGCCGAGATGCAGTGGGAGCTCCTCCCCGGTCGTGCCTGCGCCCGCGAGGAGTTCTCGATCGGCGCGCAGCTGGAGCCCGCGTACGCGGTGCGCGGGGACAACTTCGACTGGTCCTCGGACGCGGACCGGCTCTCGCTGTCGATCCTCAACGGCATGGGGGACGGCATCAACGCCTCCCTGCTGACCCAGCTGGCCGTCGGCGCCCTGCGCAACGCCCGCCGCGCCGACCTCCCGGTCGCCGACCAGGCCAGGCTCGCCGACCAGGCGATCTACGCCCAGCACCACGGCGACCAGCACGTCTCGGCGCTGCTCCTGTCGTTCGACCTGGCCACCGGCAGGGTGCTCGCCGTGGACGCCGGCTCGCCCCGGCTGTGGCGCAGACGGGGGACGGCCGTAGAACGGATCGAACTCGAGGCACAGCTGCCGCTCGGCATGTTCGAGGAGTCCGACTACCTGCCGCAGGAGTTCGCCGTCCTGCCCGGCGACCGGCTCCTGGTGGTCAGTGACGGTGTCTACGACGCCCTGTCCCCCCTCGGAGAGGCGTTCGGGGAACGGGCGCTGGCCCGAGCGGTGGCCGCCACGGCCCTGCTGCCCGCGGCGGACGTGCCGCGTGCCGTCCTCGACGAGCTGGCCGGCTACCGCGTCACCGAGTCGCTCGACGACGCGTTGATCGTCTGCCTGGACTGGACCGGCAGGCGGCGCCGCGAAGGGAGCGGGCCGCGGACCGACTGAGCCGGTCGTCCCGCGCGGCCCGCGGTGCGCAGGTCGTCCGGGACGGCATCCCCCGACGGGGCATTGTCCGGTGCTCCCGGGGAACCCGGACGGAGCCGAATCCGGTCGACCGTGGCCGGGCCTGGATGTCCGGAGGTGGACGATGGTCTGGTGGATGTGGCCGGTCGTCGTGGTCGCGGCCCTGGCGCTGCTGGGCGCGACGATGGTCTGGGTGCAGACGAGCAGGCGGTCGGGGACCGTCATCGCCGTCCAGCGCGGGCGCCGGTTCGGGAAGCGGGACGTGCGATGAGCGAGCTGACCGCCGCGCGCGGACTGGCCGGGCGGCCGGTGGTCACCCTCGGGGGTGACGCGGTCGCGCAGATCAAGGACACCGTCTTCGACGGACCGGCTGGACGCGTCACCGGTTTCACGCTCAGTGGCCGGGGGCTGCTCGCGGGACCGCTGAAGCAGAGCCTGCCCTGGAGCGCGGTGCACTCGGTCGGCCGCGACGCCGTCATGATCCGGAGCCGCGAGGTCCTCGCCGAACCGGCCGCGGTGGTCGCACGGGGCGAGGCCGCGCACGGCCGGGTGGTGGGGGCCAAGGTGCTCACGGACGCGGGCACGGAGGTCGGCACCGTATTGGACCTCGTCGTGGAGGCGGGCACCAGCGGACGTGTGGTGGGGTTCCGGATCGCCGCCCGCGAGACGCCGGGGTCCGGTCGGGCACGCCGTCGCCGCAAGGTGTTCGTCCCCCGGGGCGAGACCCTGGCCGTGTCCGGGCAGGCGCTCGTCATTCCCGCGGACGCGACCCGGTTCGTCGCTGACGACCTGGCGGGTTTCGCCGCGCAGGTCGACGCGTTCCACGCGACGGGGGAGACGCCGTGACGCTGTTCTCCCTGATCAACGGTCTGCCGGTGGTCACCCTCGGGGAGGCGACCGAGATCGGTGTGGTCAAGTCGCTCACGATCGACGTCGAGGCCGGGCTGGTCGGCCGGCTGCGCATCGCGCGGGCGCGCGGCCGCAAGGAGACCTCGCTCCCCTGGGACGTGTTGCACGCGGTGGGTCCCGACGCCGTACTGGTCCGTTCGGACACCGTCCTGGACACCCTCCCGCCCCCGGTTCCGCCGCACCACGAAGCCCTCGGCGCGCGGGTCCTGACCGAGAGGGGGGACGAACGCGGGACCGTACGGGACATCGCCTTCGACCCCGCCACCGGCCGGATCGAGGAGATCCGCACGACGTCCGGAGAGTTTCCCGGCGAGCTGCTGATCGGGCTCGGGGACTACGCACTCGTGGTACGGACGGGCTGAGGCGCCGCCCCGGGACCCAGCGGCCCCATAGCTGCCGAGCGCCGGGGCCCGGGGCTCGGGGCTCGGGGCTCGGGGCTCGGGGCTCGGGGCTCGGGGCTCGGGGCTCGGGGCTCGGGGCTCGGGGCTCGGCAGAACCGCATACGCGGCCGAGGCGTCCCGCCGATCGGACGGCCGAGCTTCCGCACACGGATTTCCGAGGCCGCCGATGACCGACCTGGCACCCGGACCCCATGGGCACCGGCGTCGTGCCGGGTGGCGGACCGACCTGTCCCGGCGTGACGTGTCCGTCCCCTGTGCGCCGTGGACGGCGAGCCGGAGCGGTCAGGCGGCGGAGGTGCCGAGTACGGCGGCGGTCCGCTGCATGCGCAGCGCGTCCACGGATTCGGCGAGCAGTTCGTACTCGGTGGTGTCGTCGCTCGTGGCGATGCGGACGAGCTTCCCGGCGGCCAGCTCCTCGGCGACGAGCTCCTGCTGACCGCTGTCCCCGCACCATGCGCGCAGCATGCTGGGCACGTCAGGGACGGTGTCCGAGACCGGGGCGATCGAGTTCGGCGGGAAGGTGGGGTCCTCGGGCTGCGGGTCGAGCCGTTCGGCCATCCACGAAGCACGGTCCCGCATCCACCACAGGGCAAGCGCCAGGGTGGGAGCGCGGTACGTTCCCAGGGGGACGCCGACGCGTCTCCCTCCGCACACTCCGTACGCGGTGACGTGGCACAGGAATTCGTCGTGCACGATCGCTCCCCCATTGCAACGCTCGCTGCCGGGCCGGCCTCACTTTCCTTGCGGCTCGTTCACTGCACGCGGCTCGTCCGCGGTCGACGGTCGTACCGGGCGTCCGTGGTACACAGTGGTGCTGCGCTCGGACGTGGCTGAATCGCCCTGCTTATCGAGTATCGCCACTCCTGACACTCTGTCACCATGCCATTCCAGCCAGTCTCTTGGCATATTCACGTACCCCTATGGCCGAAACGCGACCGGCCGCCCTTACCCGGGAGGTAATCGACGCCCTCGGGCGCCGCCGGGCATCGTTGCGGTACCGGATGACGACACGCGCCACCGCACCTCCGCATCCGGCCCACGACCAGTCCGAATCGCTCTTCCTTCCTTTCGCCGGAGGCTGATCACCCATGTCCGAGAACACCGTCCGTTACGAGTCCGCCGTCGCCCGCTACCTGGAGGCGTGGAACGCGCGTGAGCCGGACGCGCTCGCCAAGGCGGTCGCCGCCGCCTGGAGCGCCGACGGCGGCTACACCGACCCGCTGGCCGACGTGCGCGGGCACGACGGGATCGCCGCCGTGATCTCGGCGGCGCACGAGCAGTTCCCGGGGTTCTCCTTCCGGCTCACGGGGACGGTCGACGGGCACCACGACATCGCCCGGTTCGGCTGGGAACTGGTCGACGGGGCGGACGGCTCGGCTCCCGTCGCCGGATTCGACGTGATCACCCTGGACGACGACGACCGGATCCGCGGCGTGCACGGCTTCCTGGACCGTGTGCCGACGTAGGCCGAGGGCTCCCTCCGCGGGCCTCACGGGCCGACGACGGATTCCTCCGCTTCCGGTGGCCCCTGAACAGGACCCCCACCGGAAGCGGAGGATCACATGGACGAGCGGCTCAGCCCGTGAGGGTGGCCCGTGCGACATTCCGGTAACGCTCGGGGCCCACGCCGGTCGTCCGCTCGAAGGCGTTGCTGAACGCGCTCTCGGAGGTGTGGCCCACCTTCTGCACGAGGGCCGACACGGAAGTCTCCCCGTCCCGCAGCGCACGCCTGGCCAGGCTCATGCGCCAGTCCGGCGGACAGGTCAGGGGCCGTACGCCGGCCACCGCCCGGAAACGCTGGGCGAAGCTGGTGCGGGACATGGCCGCCGCCCTGGCCGCCTCCTCCAGCTGCCAGGGGCGGCCAGGATCGGTGTGCATGAGGCGCGGCGCCGGGGAGATGCGCTCGTCGGCGAGGGCCCGCGGCCTTCCGGCGGGCAGGGCGTCGGCGTCCGCGAGATGGGCACGCGGCACCTGCACGAACATCAGCCGGGCAAGCCGGCCGGCCGCGAAATCGGCGCCCGCGCGGCCGGCCGTGAGTTCACGCAGCGACTGGACACCCTCTTCGCTGCCGGGCTCGACGAGCGGGGCGGGGCGGGGCGGGGCGGAGGGGATCCGCGCCTACTCCCTGCCCCCGGGCACCCGGGCACCATCGTCGACAACGACCTGAAGAAGTACCTCGCCGAGGAGGACCTGAAGGCGGCCCGTGTCCTCGACACGGACGGCCGGGCGGTCCTGGATCCGGAGCGGCAGCTCAAGACCGTCGAGCAGGGGGCGCCCACCGGCGTGTGATGCGCGACCAGCCCCCGGCGGCGGAGACGGGCGGTGTCTCCTGCGAGAACCGCGACACCGCGCCCCCGATGTCGGCGCAGGAGGGCCGTGAATGGTCGCTCACCAGCAGGACGCCGAAGCCCGGCGTGCCGGCTTACGCCGTCGACCCGGTGGCGGCCGACCGCCTCCGGGAAGTCAGCTAACGCCTCACGGCCTGACCGGCGGGGCCCGAAAGGCCCCGCCGGCGCGCGTCACTGCTTGATGATCGCGTCGATCCGGGCCAGCTCCTCCTCGTCGAAGTCCAGCGCGCGGGTGGCCGTCACGCTGTCCTCCAGCTGCTGGGTGCTGCTCGCGCCGATGAGCGCGGAGGTCACCCGGCCGCCGCGCAGGACCCATGCCAGGGCCATCTGCGCCAGGGACTGACCACGTGCCTCGGCGATCTCGGCGAGGGCGCGCAGCTGCCCCACCAGGTCCTCGGTGACCTTGTCGGCGCTGAGGAAGGGGCTGTCGCTCGCGGCGCGCGACCCCTCCGGGATGCCGTCCAGGTAACGGCTGGTGAGCAGTCCCTGCTCCAGCGGGGAGTAGGCGATGGAGCCGACCCTCAGCTCGTCCAGCGTGTCCAGGAGTCCGTCCTCGGGCCGGCGGTCGAGCATCGAGTAGCGCGGCTGGTGGATGAGGAGCGGGGTGCCCAGCTCTCCGAGGATGCGGGCGGCCTCCCTGGTCTCCTCCGGCGAGTAGTTGGACACGCCGACGTAGAGGGCCTTGCCCTGCTGGACCGCCGAGTGCAGGGCCCCCATCGTCTCCTCGAGGGGGGTCTCGGGGTCGGGGCGGTGCGAGTAGAAGATGTCCACGTAGTCCAGGCCCATCCGGGCCAGGCTCTGGTCGAGCGAGGACAGCACGTACTTGCGCGAGCCCCATTCGCCGTACGGGCCCGGCCACATCAGGTATCCGGCCTTGGTCGAGATGACCAGTTCGTCGCGGTAGGGCGCGAAGTCGGCCTTCAGCGCGTCACCGAGGGCCGACTCGGCGGCACCGGGCGGCGGACCGTAGTTGTTGGCCAGGTCGAAGTGGGTGACACCGAGGTCGAACGCGCGGCGCAGGATCGCGCGCTGGGTCTCCACCGGCCGGTCGGGGCCGAAGTTGTGCCACAGACCGAGGGACAGCGCGGGAAGTTTCAGGCCGCTGCGTCCGGTGCGCCGGTAGGGCATGTCCGCGTAGCGGTCGGGGTGTGCGGTGTACAACGCGTGCTCCTGGAAGGCCGGGAAAACAGGTCACCACTCTCGCGCGCGCACGGTGCAGAGGTCCAACGGGAGAATCGGATCGGATTCAGCGACAGGGACTCTCAATCGGCCAGTACGCTTGTGCCCCATGGAACTGCGCCACCTCCAGCACTTCGTCGCCGTCGCGGAGGACCAGCACTTCACCCGGGCGGCCGAACGTCTGATGGTGTCGCAGTCGGGTCTGTCGTCCTCGATCCGTGCCCTGGAGCGGGAGCTCCAGGCCCCGCTGTTCGTACGCACCACCCGGCGGGTCACGCTCACGGAAGCGGGCCGTGCCCTGCTCGGCGAGGCGGAGCGGGTGCTTGCGCAGGTCCGCGCGGCCCACGACGCCGTGGCCGCCGTGCAGGGCCTGCTGCGCGGCACGCTCTCGCTCGGCACCGAGCAGTGCATCGCCGGAGTGCGCGTGGCCAAGCTCCTCACCGCGTTCCGGCGGCGTCATCCCGATGTCGAGATCCGGTTGCGGCAGGCGGGCTCCGGCGCGCTCGCCGAGGAGGTCGCGGCCGGGCGGCTCGACCTGGCCTTCGCGGTGAAGACGCAGCCGGACAGCGACCAGTTGCGGTCCGTCCCGCTGACGAGCGAGCCGATGACGGTGCTCTGCCATCCGACGCACCACCTCGCGACCTCCGCCGTGGTCACGCCGGAGGAACTGGGCGGCGAGGCCTTCGTCGACTTCCACCCCGATTGGGGGCCGCGCCGCATCACGGACGCGGCCTTCGCCGCGGCGGGTGTCCGGCGGACCGTGACTCTCGAGGTCAGCGACGTGCACAGTCTCCTGGAGCTGGTCGACGAGGGCCTCGGCATCGCCGTGGTGCCGCGCCACTTCGGCCTCAAGCGCGAGGCAGGCGGCCTGACCTCGCTGACGTTGAAGGGAGCGGGCGACGCGCCGTACGAGACCGTCGCCATGCTTCCGCCGCCGGATGCCACCAGCCCGGCGGCCCGCGCCCTGATGGTCCTGCTCGACACGTCCGAGGACGAACACTGACGAATACCGGCGGGCGCCGACGAACGCCGGCGGACATCGACGGGCCCCGACGGGCGCCGACGGATCAGCGCTGAAGGACGAACGCTGACAGACTGGCGCCGACCGGGCACGGGCTCAGACAGGCGCCGCTCTGTCGAGCGTCGCGGCGCCCGCCTTTCGGCCTCCGGCACGCGGTCGGCCGCGTGTGGCATCCCGGAGCGGGGGCAACCGGACTCCGGGAGGTCTACATGAACGCGAGTACGACGACACGGACCGGACGGATCGGGGCCCGGCGCGCGGCGCGGGGCCCGGTGACGGAGTACGCGGCCAGGGCCGGTCTGACCGCGCGGGGCGTGATCTACCTGCTGGTCGGTGTACTGGCGCTGCAGATCGCCTTCGGCGACAGCGGCAAACAGGCGGACCGCGGCGGCGCGCTCGCGGAGATCGCGCAGAAGCCCTTCGGTGCCGTGCTGTTGTGGGCGCTGGGCCTCGGACTGGTGGGCATGGCGCTGTGGCGGCTGTCCGAGGCGGTCTTCGGTTCCGCGGGGCAGGACGGCGGCAAGGCCAAGAAGCGGCTGCTTTCGGCCGGCCGGTGCGTCTTCTACTCCTTCACCGCCTACTCCGTGCTGTCGTTCGCGGCGGGCTCGCGGGGCAGCGGGAGCGGATCCAGCGACCGGCAGTCCCAGGACGTGACGGCGAAGGTGCTCGGCCTGCCCGCGGGGCAGTGGCTCGTGGGAGCGGCCGGGGCCGGCATCGTGGTGGCGGGCGTGTGGATCGGCACCCGGGCCGTCCTGCGCAAGTTCCACAAGAAACTGAAGCTCGGCGAGATGTCGGCGCGGACCCGGAAGCTGGTGGACGTCACCGGAGTGGGCGGCGGCGCGGCGCGCGGGCTGGTGTTCGCCGTGGCGGGTGGCTTCGCCATCCGCGCGGCGGTCGAGTTCGAACCCGACAAGGCCAAGGGTCTTGACAACACGATCCGGTCGTTCGCCGAAACCCCGGCGGGACCGTGGCTGCTCGTGTGCGTCGCGGCCGGACTCGTCCTCTTCGGCCTGTTCTCCTTCGCCATGGCCCGCTGGCGCAGGGTCTGAGCGCGGCGTCCTGACGGTACGGGCAGGTGCGCGGGTCCCGCGCACCTGCCTTCGCGCGTCACGGGCCCGGGGCATGCCTTCCCGCGTCACGGGCCCGGGGTGTGCCTTCCCGCGTCACGGGCCCGGGGATCGTAGGACCGCGCGGGAACCGGTTTCCGGGCGCAGGGGACGGCCGGATGCGCCAAGGTGGACGCATGCATGCAAAGGACATCCTCATCGACGCGTTCGGCCGTATCCAGGAAGACGTCCATGCCGCCGTCGAGGGACTCCCCCCGGAGACCCTCAACGCGCGTCCCGCGCAGGGCACCAACTCGCTGTCATGGCTGGTATGGCATCTCACCCGTGTCCAGGACGACCACATCGCCGCGGCCGCCGGCCTCGACCAGGTCTGGCTGACGCAGGGCTGGGAGAAGCGGTTCGGCCTCGACCTGCCCCGCCAGGACACGGGTTACGGTCACAGCCCCCGCAAGGTGGCCGAGGTCCGGGTGGAGTCGGACGAGTTGCTGCTCGGGTACTACGACGCCGTGCACGATCAGACCCTGGCCTTCCTGCACGGGCTGACCGCCGCGGATCTCGACCGTGTCGTGGACGAACGCTGGACCCCGGCGGTCACCCTCGGCGTGCGGCTGGTGAGCGTCCTGGCCGACGATCTGCAGCACGTCGGCCAGGCAGCCTACGTCCGCGGGCTCCTTCAGAGCGCGGCTTCGTAACCGGGCAGGACGACGTCCCGGATGAGCGCCGCGCGCTCGTCGAACGGGATGAACGCGCTCTTGAGGGCGTTCACCGTGACGGTGCGCAGATCCTCGACGGTCCAGCCCGCCTCCTCGACCAGCAGCGACATCTCGCGGGTCATCGTCGTGCCCGAGACCAGCCGGTTGTCGGTGTTGAGGGTGACCCGGAAACCGAGGTCCCGCAGGGCGGTGATCGGGTGGTCGGCGATCGAAATGGCCGCACCCGTCTGGAGGTTGGAGGTGGGGCACATCTCCAGGGCGATGCGGCGGTCGCGCACCCAGCCCGCGAGACGGCCGAGCTTGCCGTCGACGATGTCCTCGGTGATGCGGACGCCGTGGCCGATGCGCTGGGCACCGCAGACCTGGAGAGCCTGGTGGATGCTGGGCAGCCCGTGGGCCTCGCCGGCGTGGATGGTGAAGGGCACGCTCTCGCGCCGCAGGTGCTCGAACGCGGCGAGGTGGTCGGCGGGCGGGAAGCCGTCCTCGGCGCCGGCGATGTCGAAGCCGACGACCCCGGCGTCCCGGAACGCCACCGCGAGGTCGGCGATTTCCCGGGTGCGGTCGAACATGCGCATTCCGCACAGCAGCGTGCCGACCCGGACCGGCGTGCCCGCGGCGGCGGCCTTGGCCATACCGGCCGCCAGGCCCTCCTGCACGGTCTCGACGACCTCGGGGAGGGTCAGCCCGCCGTTCACCATCAGCTCGGGCGCGTACCGGACCTCGCCGTAGACGACGCCGTCCTCGGCCAGGTCGAGCACGTACTCCTCGGCGGTGCGCAGCAGGCCCTCGCGGGTCTGCATCACGGCGAGGGTGTGCTCGAAGGTGGCTATGTAGCGCACCAGGTCACCGGAGTTGGCGGCCTCGTAGTACCAGGCGGCGAGCGCGCGCGGGTCGGTGGTGGGCAGCGTGTGGCCGACGGTCGCGGCGAGTTCCACCAGGGTGTCCGGGCGCAGACCGCCGTCGAGGTGGTCGTGCAGTACGGCCTTGGGGAGACGGCGGATGGTGTCGGTGTCGATGCGGGGCGCGGTCATGCGTGTCTGTTTCCTCGGCAGGTGGGTTCTGGGGGTGGGGCGGTGCGAAGGCTGTGGGGCTACGCGGCGGGCTGGAGAAGGTCCCAGCGGTTTCCGTACAGGTCCTCGAAGACGGCGACCGAGCCGTACGGCTCGTGGCGGGGCTCCTCCAGGAAGGTCACGCCGGCGGCGCGCATGCGCGCGTGGTCGCGGGCGAAGTCGTCGGTGTGGAGGAAGAAGCCCACGCGCCCGCCGGTCTGGTCGCCGACCCGGGCGCGCTGTGACTCGTTCTTGCCCTGGGCCAGGAGCAGTCCGCTGCCGGCGCCCTCCGCGCCCGGCTCGACCACGACCCAGCGGGAACCGTCGGGCCGGGGCTCGTCCTCGGCCAGCCGGAACCCGAGTGCCTCGGTGTAGAAGCGGATCGCCTCGTCGTAGTCGTCGACGACGAGGGTGACCAGGGCGATGCGTCTCATCAGGGCCTCTCCGGGAAGTGCGTGGGTTATACGTAACACGTAGGGTACGACATCCCGTCCCGTCCTCGGCCCCCGCGAGCGGCGGACCGTCGGCGGCGCCGGGCGGGGAGGGCACCCTCGCCCTTTCGGCCCCCTCGGGAACGATCCCCGCCGCACTTACGTCTACAGTTATGTAGACCATCCATGGGCGTGCGGTCGGCGCGGACGGCGTGTTCCCGCGTGCCCGCGCCCCGCCAGGGAAGGGACCTTCCGCGATGTCCGCAGCGCTGCGCACCGTGTCCACGTGGGCGGTCGACGCTCCCGGGGAGCCGTCGTGAAGCGCGCGGACACGGCCGACCTCGCGGGATCGACCGCCTTGGGGAGCCTCGTCGCCTTCGCGCTGCTCACCCTGGTCGTGACCGGCCGGGACGGCGCCACGCTCTTCGGCGACGACGCCCTCGGCACCTGGTCGGCCGGCCACCGCCCGACCGTGGCCCTGGCCCTGGCCCGCGCGGTCACGTACACCGGGACGGGCGTCGTGCCGTACGCCCTGGTCGCGCTGGCCGGTGTCGTCGTGGGGCGCACGGCGCGGGAGCGGATCGTCCGCGCCCTCGGCTGCCTCGGGTGCCTCGCCGTCGCCCAGACCGTGCGGTACGCCGTGATGACCCTGGTCGCCCGCCCCCGGCCCGCGGTCGCGGAGTGGGCCACCCACGCGTCCGGCTGGTCCTTCCCCTCGGGTCACACCACCACGTCCGCCGTCAGCGGTGGGCTGCTGGTCCTCGCGCTGCTCGCGCGGGCCCCGCGCGGCGGCCGGCCCCTCGCCCTGCTCGTCGGCTGCTGGTCCGTCCTCGTCGGGCTGAGCCGGGTCTATCTGGGCGTCCACTGGTTCTCCGACGTCCTCGGCGGCTGGCTGTTCAGCCTGTGCTGGCTGAGCCTGACCGTCTACGCCCTCGCCCGCTTCCTTCCACCCTCGTGGTCCTCCATATCGGCGCTCCGTCCCCGCCCCGATGCCCTGACGACGGAAGAGCGCCGCGATGATCCCCACTCCCGCCGGGAAATCCCCCCTCAGTCTCCTCCGTGACCACCTCGGCTGGGCCGTCGGCGCGGCCTATGTCGCCGCCGCGACGGTCTCGGCGCCGGGTCTGTGGCTGCGCCGCCCGCACACGATCGGCGACGGCGGATTCCTCGACATCGCCTTACGGACCCCGCACTTCCTGCTGTCCCTGGTGCTGTTCACGGCCGGCCTCCAGGTGCCGGTCCACGAACTGCGGGCTCTGCTCACCCGGCCCACCGCGCTGCTGACCGGCTTCGTCCTCCACCTGGTCGCACCCCTGCTGATCATCCCGGGCGTGGCCTTCGCCCTGCACCGGACCCCGGACAGCGACGGCGGCAGCGGACTGATCGCGGCGATGATCCTGATCGTCGCGATGCCCGTGGCGGCCGGCGCCACCGTGTGGACGAGCAGAGGCGAGGGCGACCAGCCGACCACCGTCGGCCTCGTGCTGGCGTCCACGATCGCCGGCCCGCTCACCATCCCGGTCACCATGACGGCCCTGTGCCCCCTGCTGCACGGTGGCTACGCGGAAGCGCTGTCGGGGGCCGCCCGGACCGCCGGGCACGACTTCGCGCTGACCGGAGTCCTGCTGCCGTGCGGTGCCGGAATCCTGGCCCGGCTCGTTCTGCCCGCCCGCCCCCTGCGCCTGCTGCTCGGCGCCGCGCCCCCCGCCTCCCTGCTCGGCTCGCTGCTGCTGACGTACATCAACGCCAGCGGAGTCCTCGGTCCCTTCCTCGCCCGTCCCGAGCCGGTGCTGATGGCGGCCGCGCTGGCCGTCGCCGCCCTGGTGTGCGGGCTGTCGTTCGGCCTGGGCCGGATCACCGCCCGGGTGCTGCGCCTGGACCGTCCCTCGGGCGCCTCGGTGACGCTGGCCTGCGGGATGAACAACAGCAGCGCGAGCGCGGTCCTCATCAGCACGGCCCTGCCCGACCGGCCCCACGTCCTGCTGCCGGTACTGGCGTACAGCCTGCTGCAGAAGGTGGCCGCGAGCCACGTCGTGCGGGCCGGGGCCGGGAAGCGCGCCCGCGCATGACATCGTTGGCAGTGATCCGGGACCGGTACCGCCGGCCCCCTGACAAGCGCTGTCCCCACAGGAGTTGAGTGCCATGTCCGAGCAGCCGAAGCCGACCGGAGCCCCGGCCCGTCAGAACGTGACCTTCCCCAGTGCCGGAACCACCGCCCACGGCTACCTGGCGTTGCCGCCGTCCGGTCGGGGGCCGGGTGTGATCGTCATCCAGGAGTGGTGGGGCCTGACCGATCACATCGCGCAGGTCGCCGACCGGCTGGCCGCGGAGGGCTTCGTGGCCCTCGCGCCCGACCTGTACGGCGGCAACGTCGCCCATGACAGCGCGGAAGCCTTCCGGATGATGCAGGAACTGCCGGTCGCGCGAGGGGTCGAACTGCTCTCCGGCGCGGTCGACCACCTGCTCGGCCTGCCCGAGGTCACCTCGGACACGGTGGGCGCGGTCGGCTTCTGCATGGGCGGCGGCTTCGTCCTCTACCTGGCCGCGGCGGACCCGCGGGTCAGCGCGGCGGTGCCGTTCTACGGCGTCATCCAGGGCGAGATGCCCGACTTCTCCGGCCTGAAGGCGGAGATCCTCGGCCACTACGGCGAGCTCGACACGAGCATCCCCAAGGAGAGCCTGGAGCAGCTGAGCGAGGCGGTCCACGGGCAGTCCGGCGTCACCCCGGACCTCCGTCTCTACCCGGCCGATCACGCCTTCTTCAACGACGGCCGCCCCGAGACGTACGACGCCGATTCGGCCGAGCGCGCGTGGGAGAGCACGGTGCCCTTCCTGCGCGCGCGGCTGGGCTGAGCCCTCCGGTCGCGACGCCACGGGCCGGGGACGGGGAAGACCCGGTCCGGTTCCGGCCGGCCCGCCGTCGTGCCGCGTCACACCCGGCACGACGGCGGGCCGCCGGTCTCACTCCCCGGGCCGGTGGACCGCGTCCAGCCGGGCCACCTCGTCGTCGGTGAGCCGGAGCGCGCCCGCGGCCACGTTCTCGGTGAGGTGGTCCGGGTTTCCGGTGCCGGGGATGGCCAGTACGTGCGGCCCCTGCCGCAGCGTCCACGCCAGACGGATCTGCGCGGGGGTGGCGCCATGGGCGCGCGCGACGGCGAGCACCTCGTTGTCCGCGGCACCTGCCGAACCGTCCGTCCCGCCGGGGCCCCGCGCACCGCCCGTGCCCGCGATCGCGAAGAACGGCACGAACGCGATGCCCAGGTCCCCGCAGATCCGCAGCAGCTCGTCCGTCCCGGGATCCGTGGAGCCGAGGCCGTACCGGTTCTGCACGCACACGACGGGCGCGATGGCCCGTGCCTCGGCCAGGTGCCGGGGTTCGACGCCGGAGACTCCGAGGTGCCGGATCAGCCCCGCGTCGCGCAGTTCGGCGAGCGCGCCGAAGTGCTCGGCGATCGAATCCTGCCCGATCCGCCGCAGGTTCACCACGTCGAGGTGGTCGCGCCCGAGCTGGCGCAGGTTCTCCTCGACGTGGGAACGCAGTTGGTCCGGCCGGGCGGGGGTGCCCCACTCCCCCGCGTAGTCGCGGTACGGGCCCACCTTCGTGACGATCACCAACTCGTCGGCGTACGGGGCCAACGCGCTGTTGATCAGCTCGTTCGCCGAGCGCAGCGACGAGAAGTAGAAGGCCGCGGTGTCGATGTGGTCGACACCGAGCTCGATCGCGCGCCGCAGCACGGCGATCGACCGGTCGCGGTCGCTCGGCGTACCCAGGTGGAAGGCCGCGCTGCCCGTGAGCCGCATGGCACCGAACCCGATGCGGTTGACGTCGAGATCTCCGAGTCTCCAGGCACCCGCGGCCGCCGCGGTGATCATCTCTGAGGTCATCGTGGCAGTTTCGCACACGGACGTACGAGGCCACGTCGGCGTTCGACGAGGCGGCCGGGCCCGCGAGGACGCCCCGTGGCCAGAACCCGGACCGGCGCCCGGTCGGCCGTGGGGTCCGCCCCAAATCCCCGCGCCACGGCGGTCAGTCGTGGTCGTACCAGGCGAAGGCCGAGATCCGCCAGCCCTCGGCGGTGCGGACGAACTGGATGGTCTTGACCCCGCCGCCCTCGAACGGTTCACCGTCCAGGATCCCGGACTTGCGGTACTCGCCGAACCGCGAGGCGACATCGCCGGCGATGTCGGTCCGTTCGGAGGTCTCCCACTCGGAGAACTCGACCAGCCGGCCGTCGCCCAGCAGCGTCCGGCGGGGCGCGATGAACTCCTCCACCGTGTAGACGGTGAAGTCCGGGCCCGTCTTGACGATCACACCACCGGGTACGACCAGTCGACGAAGACGTTCCAGGTCGGCTGTCCTGCCGCCCCGGTTGTCGAAGGCGCCGAAGAACTCGGCGGTCACCAAGTCGATCTCGCTCCGGGACACCGCGCGACCGTAACACGGGCCCGCGCGACTCCGCAGGGTCGCGCGGAGGCCTCCTTCCCGGGCCCGGAGCCGACTCGGTCCGCCGGGACCACCGCGGCCGCCGTTCGCACGCAACCGTGCCCGTCACCTCAGCGGCTTCTCCAGCACCGCCTTGCGGTGGCTGAACGTCTCGATGGAGTAGCGGCCGTGGTAACTGCCCATGCCGCTCTCGCCGACCCCGCCGAACGGCAGGTCGGAGACGGTCAGATGGGCGAGCGGCAGTCCGAGGCCGAGCCCTCCGGACGAGGTCTCGGCGGCCAGCCGCTCCCGGGTGGTGTCCGACTCGGTGAAGGCGTACAGGGCCAGCGGCTTGTCCCGGTCGTTGATGAACCCGACGGCCTCGTCCAGTCCGGACACCGTCACGATCGGCAGGATCGGGCCGAAGATCTCCTCGCGCATGACGGGCGCCTCGGGGTCGACGTCCGCCAGGACGGTCGGCGCGAGGTACTTGTCGGCACGGTCGCCGGTGCCGCCCGTGACGGTGCGGCCGGAATCGAGCAGGGCGCTGAGCCGGTCGTAGTGGCGCTCGTTGACGATCCGCCCGTACTCGGTGGACCGCCGCGGTTCGGTGCCGAAGAGCTCCTCGACGGCGCGGACGAGTTCGGGCTCCAGGGCCCGAGCGGTCTCCGGGTCGGTGAGGACGTAGTCGGGGGCGACGCAGGTCTGACCGGCGTTGAGGAACTTGCCGCGGGCGAGCCGGTCGGCGACGACGGTCAGATCGGTGCCGCGGTCGACGAACGCCGGGGATTTACCGCCCAGTTCGAGCGCGACCGGGGTGAGGTGCTCGGCGGCGGCCCGCATCACGATGCGGCCGACAGTGCCGTTGCCGGTGTAGAAGATGTGGTCGAAGCGCTCTGCCAGCAGCGCGGTGGTCTCCTCCACGGCGCCCTCGACGACCGCGACGGCGTCGGTGTCGAGGTACCGGGGCAGCAGTCGCGCGATGGCGGCCGAGGTGGCGGGGGCGAGCTCGCTGGGCTTGACGACGACCGTGTTGCCGGCGGCCAGCGCGCCGAGCATCGGCGTCAGCAGGAGCTGGACGGGGTAGTTCCAGGGAGCGATGACCAGGACGACGCCCAGCGGGTCGAACCGCGTCCACGCGGTCGCGTCCGCACCGAGGTGTGCCGGGACCGGAGCGGCCTGGGGGCGCAGCCACTCGTCGAGGTGGTCCAGCGTGTGGTCGATCTCCCGGACCGTGAAGTCGATCTCGGTGCGGTGGGCCTCGGTGGAGCTCTTGCCGAGGTCGGCGTGGAGTGCTTCCGCGAGGTCGTCGCCGTGCGCGGTGAGCATCTCGCGCAGTCCGCGCAGCTGGGCCGTGCGCCACTCGACGGGCTTGGTACGGCCGGAGCGGAACGTGGCGCGCAGCCGGGTCACGAGGTCGGTGGGCTGCTCGGGGGTGGGGTGGGTCACGGTGCCCTCGCTGGTCGAAGCTGATCGGAACGGACCGGATGATCCGCCGCGCTGGGGTCGCGCGGCCTGCTGGCGCGCGCACTGGCCTTCATCGAGACTACGGGCTCGATGTAATTGCCAACCTTTCAGGTACCCAAGTACATTCCGACTACACGAAGGTCACCGTGTGTCACCTCTCGCGCACGGTCCCGCGAGGGGCGCCGGAGCAGGGAAAGCCACAGCGTCCGCGGGGCCCGAGCGGCTTGCGCGACCTACGGTCAGCGGCCGTCCGTCGGCGACACGGACCCGGCGGGGCCCGTCGCGGGTGTCCGGGTCGTGCCGGTGGCCGCGGCCTGTTCGATGGCGTCGATCAGTCGGTGGCGCGCGAGGGCGTGGGTGAAGTCGGGCACGGTGTGCGTCCCTTCGGCCAGATCGCGTGCGAGGCGCTCGTACAGCCGTGCCACGTTGGCGGCCGGCGAGGTGGCGAGCTCCGCGGGCAGTTCGCCCGTGTACGACGCGGGTACCGGGAGGGGGGCGGTGGCCGTGTCGGCGCCCCGCCCACCCGCCAGGGCGAGCGCCGCGACCTGCATGTTGCCCCAGTCGGCGGTGAGCACGAGATCCCCCTCGGTGCCGTTGATCTCCCAGCGGAAGTTCCCGGCCCGCGAGGTGCCGCCGCGATAGAAGACCGACGCGGAGGCACCGCCGGCGAGCGTACCGATCACGGCGACCTGGTCGGCGGCCGTGACGGGAACGCTTCGGCCGTCCTCGGCGACCGTCGCGCGGGTGCGGCCCACCACCAGGTTCGCGGCCACGGACTCGAACTCGCCGAGCACGTGGTGCAGCGGGTCGAGGGCGTGCAGGGTGGGCGAGGTCAGGGGCGTCGCGCCGTTCGCCTTGTCGTACCAGTACGCCTGGCCGTGGGTGGCGACCTCGGGGCCCCAGACCATGCCGGAGCCGGAGAGCGTGGTGCTCAGCACCCTGCCGACGTATCCGTCGCGGATCAGGTCACGGGCGTAGCGGACCTCGGGGGCGTAGCGCCCCTGGAGTCCCACCACGGTGCGGACTCCCGCCGCCCCGGCCCGCAGGGACAGCCGCTCCGCCTCGGCCAGGCCGTTGCCCAGCGGCCATTCGCTGTAGACCATCTTGCCCGCGTCGAGGGCCGCCGAGACCAGTTCGAGGTGCTCGGTGACCTTCACCGCGACGACGACCAGATCGACGCCCGGGTGCGCGATGAGTTCCTGATGGTTGTCGTAGGCCGACACCCCGTACGCGGCCGCCGCGGCCTGGGCCGAACTGTGCCGGGAGGTGCTGACGGCGCGCAGCTCGAAGGCCGTCGATGCCTGGATCGCGGGGATGTGCGAGAGGGAGGCCCACCCGCCGGCGCTGCCCCCGATGACGCCCACGCCTGTCGGTTCCATGTTCTTGATCCTTTCGATGATCATATCTTGAGCAACTGTTCCATAATTTGGGTACACGGGTACACACGGGTACACACGGGTACACGGGTACACGGAGGGAGGTGGCCGAGGACTCCTCGCACGCCAGATGTCCGCGTCAGCGGAATCCGCTCAGTCCAGGCAGCTCAACGCGACCTCCGCGGACCGCATCAGAGCGGCACGGTCGGGGTCGATCGCACCCATGACACGCAGCCCCTGGAGGCTCGTCACCAGGAAGGCGGCGAGGTCGGCGGCGGCGCGCCCCGACGGGATCCGGCCGCGCAACTGCCCCTCGGCGATCACGTCGAACAGCGCGAGCTCCAGCGACCGGGTGGTCGAGCGCAGCCGCTGCCCGACCTGTACGTCGTCACGGGCCCGCTCCATCGCCCCGGCGACGATCAGACAGGCGAGCCGGCTGCCGTCGCGGGCGATCTCGTCGACCGCGCCCACGAAGACCTCGCGGATCACCTCACGGGCGTCGCCGCCGGAGCGGAGCAGATCCGTGAGCGGCACCGCGTAGCTCTGGCGATAGAGATCGAGGGCGGCCAGATAGAGCCCTTCCTTGCTGCCGAACGCCGCGTAGATGGAGCCACTGCCCAGACCCGTGGCCTCGGCCAGGTCCCGCATCGAGGTGCCCTCGTAACCCGTACGCCGGAACGCCTCCATCGCCGACGCCACCACGGCGTCCGTGTCGAACTCTCGGGTACGTGCCATACGAGCACCGTACAGCTATCTGGAACGAGCAGCAAAGAATTTATCGCCCCATCCCCTGTCGCATCCGTCTCACCCGTGCCGCGTCGGGCTGCCCGTCGCGCTGTCGCGCAACTGCTGGATGCCCAGATCGAGTGCGGCTTCCAGATGGGTCGTGCGCCCGGTGGAGAGCAGCACCACGACACCGCCCTGAATGCCGGCCAGCAGCGCGGCCGCCGAACGATCAGGGTCGACGCCCGGACCGATCTCCCCCTGCCGCTGCATCGCCCGGACTCCTTCGGCGATCTCGCCCTGCCACTTTCCCAGCAGCTCGGCGACGACCGCCTGGGCACCCGGGGTGCTGCGCCCCAGCTGGGACATCAGCATGTTCAGCGGACACTGCGGCCCCTGCCCCCGATAGCGGGCGACCACGGTGTCGCGCCAGGCCAGCCAGGCGTCCCACGACGTGAGGTCGCCCAGTTCGGGCCGCTGGTCGGCCAGCACCTGGTCGGCCTCGAAGCGGGCCACCGCCAGCAGCAGTTCCTCCTTGCCGCCGGGGAAGTAGTGGAACAGCTGGCTCTTGCTCGTGCCGGTCCGCGCCCGCACGTCGTCCAGTGTCGTGACGGCGACACCCCGCTCCCGCATCTCGGCGGCCGCTCCCTCGATGATCCGCCCGCGCGTGGCCGCACCCTTCGCGGTGAGCTTCACGATCTCTCCCTCGTCCGCACCTGCCGGTCTCTGGACCCGCCGGTTCTCCGAGCCCGCCGGTCCATTTCCACCGCGCCAGCTTCGCACCCGTACCGCCGCCGGTCACTCGCTCACGAGCACCGCCCGGCTCCGTTCCAGGCGGGCGCGCTCCGCCGGGCTCACGGTCAGCGCGATGGCCGCCTCGTACGCCCGTGCCGCCTCGGCGGTCCGGCCGAGGCGGCGCAGCAGATCGGCCCGTACGGCGTGGAAGGCGTGATAGCCGTCGAGCTCGAGGGCGTCGACCAGGGCGAGCGCCTGCTCGGGGCCTTCGACCTCGCCGACGGCGACGGCGCGGTTGAGGGCGACCACCGGACTCGGGGTGAGCGCCGTCAACTGGTCGTAGAGCCGGAGGATCTGGCCCCAGTCGGTGTCGGCCGCGGTCGGGGCGTCGCTGTGCACGGCGTTGACGGCTGCCTGGATCTGGTACGGGCCAGGCCGGCCGCGGCGCAGGCAGCGGCGCACCAGGTCCTGCCCCTGCGCGATCAGGTCACGGTCCCACAGGGAGCGGTCCTGGTCCGGGAGCAGGACGAGGGCGCCGTCCGGTGCGGTGCGGGCGGGCCGGCGCGACTCGACGAGGAGCATCAGCGCCAGCAGCCCGAGGGTCTCGGGTTCGTCCGGCATCAGTTCGGCGAGCAGACGGCCGAGGCGGACGCCCTCGGCGCAGAGGTCCTCCCGGCCGCCGTACCCCTCGTTGAAGATGAGGTACACGACGGCCAGCACGCCCCTGACACGGTCCGGGAGGTCCGCGTCGCGCGGGATGCGGTACGGGATACGGGCGTCGCGGATCTTGGCCTTGGCGCGGACGATCCGCTGGGCCATGGTCGGCTCGGGGACGAGGAAGGCACGGGCGATCTGCGGAGTGGTCAGACCCCCGAGGAGACGCAGGGTCAGGGCGACCTGGGCCTGGGTGGCGAGCGCCGGGTGACAACAGGTGAAGATCAGACGGAGCCGGTCGTCGCGCACGGGGCCCTCCTCGTCCGGTTCGACCCGCGCGTGGAGCCGTTCGGCCTCGGCGTGCCGGGCCTCGCGCGTCGATTCGCGCCGCAGTCGGTCGATGGCACGGTTGCGGGCGGTGGTGATGATCCAGCCGGCCGGGCTCGGCGGTGTGCCGGACCGCGGCCACGTCCGCAGCGCGGTCGTGAAGGCGTCCTGGACCGCCTCCTCGGCAAGGTCGATGTCGCCGAGGAGGCGGACGAGGACGGCGACCGCGCGGCCGTATTCGGCGCGGAAGACTCCCTCGACATCGAGGGGCATCAGGCCTCGCCCATGAAGGGCCGCACCTCGATGGGGAGCGTCGTCGCGAGCGTCGCCTTGCGGCCCCAGTCCAGCGCCGCGTCCAGGTCGGGGGCCTTGATCAGGCAGATGCCGCCCAGGTACTCCTTGCTCTCGGTGTACGGGCCGTCCGTGACCAGGACGTCTCCGGCCTCGGCCCGCACCACCGTGGCCGTCTCGGGCCCGTGCAGTCCCCCGGCGAACACCCAGGCCCCGGCCTCCCGCAGTTCCGCGTGGAAGACGTCGAGACTGTGCATGATCTCTTCGAGCACCTCGGGCGCGGGCGGCTCTCCCTGCGGCTGCATCACGCTCAGCAGGTAGTACTTCATGGTGTGCTCCTTGCTCCTCGGAGGTCTCTCGCTCCTGGTGGTTTCACTGACTACACGAACGGGAGAGCCCCGGATCGACACACGCCACGACGACCGAGGGAGATTCCTTCGATGACCGCCCCACCGCACCCGCTCGTCTCCCGGGCCGGACGGCTGGCCGCCGAGGTACTCGCCCCGCAGGCGGAGCGTGTCGATCAGGAGGGTGTGCCGGCCGGCAGCATCGAGGCGCTCAAGCGCTCGGGGCTGCTCGGGGTGAGCGCGCCGGTCGCGTACGGCGGATCGGCCGCGCCCGCCGCGGTCGTCCGCGAGACGGCCGAGATCCTCGCCGGGGCCTGCTGCTCGACCTGGTTCGTGCAGACCCAGCACCACACTCCGGTCCTGACCCTGGCCCGTGCCGAGGCCGGGCTCCCGGTGCGGGAGCGCCTGTTGGGTCCGCTGGCGCGCGGTGAGCTGTTGTCCGGGGTCGCCTACGCCCAGCTGCGCGCGTATCCGCGCGTCCCCGTGCGGGTCTCGCGCGAGCGGGGCGGCTGGCGCTTCGACGGGACGGTGCCCTGGTACACCGGCTGGGGACTCAACGACGTGATGCTGCTGGCGGGGGTGACGGACGACGCGGAGGCGCTGTTCGTCTTCACGGAGGCGCGTGAGCAGCCCGGTCTGCGACCGTCGCCCCCGATGCGACTGGCCGCGCTGACGGCCTCCCGGACGGTCTCGCTGGAACTCGACGGTCTGTGGCTGCCCGACGACGCGGTGGCCCTGCGCACACCGTACGAGACCTGGGCGGCGACCGACCGTCCCAAGAACGCCAACGCCTCCCCCGCGGTCTTCGGGGTCACGGCGGCGGCCCTCGACCTGCTGGACACCGACCCGCCGGCGCGGGAGACCTCGCGGGTGCTGCGCGCCCGCCTCGACGAGGTGCGGCGACGGGTGTACGAGCTGGCCGACCATCCTGCGCCGAGCGAACGGATCGGGGAGCGGCTGACGGCCAAGACGCTGGCCTACGACCTGATGCGGGCGGCCACGACCGCGGCGGTCGTGGCCGGTGGCGGCCGGGCCATGGACCTGGGCAGTCCGGCGCAGCGGCTGGCCCGGGAGGGGATGTTCCTGCTGATCCAGGGGCAGACGGCGGCGGTGCGCGCGGCGCACCTCGGTGCGCTGGGTGCGCCGGGTCCGGCCGGTGCAAGGGGGTGACCCGGGTCCCCGGGGCGGGGCGGTGCACCGGGTCTGGTGCGACGGGTCCGGCCACTGCTGGGGCGCGCCGGGGCCGCCCCGTGCCCCCGGGTCCGGCCGGTGTCACTGGTCCACCCGGCGCGACGGGTGGACCACCGCTGAGGCGTCGCGGGTCCGGCCGGTGCCACCGCGTCCGGCCGGACCCACCTGTGCGCCGTGTCCGGCCGGAGGACCGGGTCCGGCCGGAGCGCGGCGCGACGGATGCCACGGGCGCCCGGGGCGTCGCCGGTGCGCCGGCGGCACCCGCTTTGTCGGGTACACCGCGACACGACGGGCTGCCCGTTCCGTCCGGCCGGCCGGCCGGCCAGGCGTCATGCCCGCCGGAACGACGCGGCCCACCAGGACCGCCAGGCGCTCCCGAGAGGTCCCGGCGGCCCGGTCCGGTCAGCTCGTGAACGGCACCCGCGCCGCGGGCACCGGAGCCGTCGCGAACGGGTGTCGCCACAGGCCCCGCGCGGCGAGGCGCGGCAGGACGCCTTCGCCGAACCAGTAGGCCTCCTCGAGATGGGGATAGCCGGAGAGGACGAACTCGTCGATGCCGAGGGCGTGGTACTCGGCGACACGCTCGGCGACCTCGTCGTGGCTGCCGACCAGGGCGGTGCCCGCGCCGCCACGGACCAGGCCGATCCCGGCCCACAGGTTGGGGTGGATCTCCAGGCTCTCCCGGCTGCCGCCGTGCAGTGCGCGCATGCGCCGCTGCCCCTCCGACTCGCTGCGGGCGAGACCGGCCTGCACGGACCTCACGGTCTCCGGGTCGAAGCCGTCGAGGAGCCGGTGGGCCTCGGCCCAGGCCTGCTCGGCGGTGTCACGGGTGATGACGTGCAGCCGGATGCCGAAACGCAGAGCGCGTCCTTCGCGCTCCGCGAGCCGGCGTGCCCACGCGATCTTCTCGGCCACCTGGGCCGGCGGTTCCCCCCAGGTCAGGTACACGTCCGCGTGCCGGGCGGCGACCTCGCCCGCGATCGGTGAGGAACCGCCGAAGTAGATCTCGGGCACCGGGTCGGGGAGGTGGGCCAGCGTGGCCTCCTCGACCCGCAGGTGCTCGCCCGCCAGGTCGACGGTCTTGCCGTCCCACAGGTCCCGGACGATCTGGAGGAACTCACCGGTGCGGCGGTAGCGGGCGTCCTTGTCGAGGAAGTCACCGTAGGCGCGCTGCTCGTGGCTCTCGCCGCCGGTGACCACGTTGAGCAGGAGCCGGCCCCCGGTCTGCCGCTGATAGGTGGACGCCATCTGCGCGGCGAGCGTCGGCGAGACGAAGCCGGGCCGGAAGGCGACCAGGAACTTCAGGCGCTCGGTGTTCTGGCTGACCATCGCGGTGGTCAGCCAGGCGTCCTCGCACCAGGCGCCCGTGGGGGTGAGCGCGCCGACGAAGCCCAGGTCCTCGGCGGCGCGGGCGATCTGGCTCAGATACCCGACCGTCGGCGGCCGGTCGCGGCCGGACCCGGTGGCCGGGGTGCCGTGACCGCCGCCGACGACGTGCCGGCTGTCTCCGTTGGTGGGCAGGAACCAGTGGAAGGTGAGGGACACGTGGCGGTCTCCGTTCAGAGCAGGCCGTGGCGGGGTGGCTCGGTGCCGTTGAGCGCGTGGCGGCCGATGTGCTGGATCTTCCAGCGGGCCGGGTCGTGGAGGGTGTGGGTGCGGGCGTCCCGCCAATGGCGGTGCAGATTGAGGGAGTCGAGTGCCGAGCGGGTACCGGCCAGCTCGAAGAGGGCACCCGCCACCTCCACGGCGGTGGCGGAGGTGTGCACCTTCGCGGCGGCCACGGCGATCGACGCCTCGGCCGCCGAGTCCTCGGTGAGGTGGTCGCGGGCCGCGTCGACCGCGCGTGCCGCGGCGCCGAGCAATGCCTCGGACGCCCGTACCTGGACGGCGAGTTCACCGAAGCGCTGGATGAGGAGCGGATCCTCGGCCGCGGTGTCCACGCCGCTCTCGAACCACGGCCGGCTCTTGGTGCGGACGAACTCGGCGGCCTCGGCGAACGCGCCGGCCGCGATCCCCGCGTCGATGGCGGCGTGCAGCAACTGGGCCACGGCCCCGTGGAGCTGGGGTCCGCGGAAGGTGAGGTGGTGCGGTACGACCCGGTCGGCGGGGACGGGGACGGCGTCCAGGCGGACGGTGCCGCTCGCCGTCGTGCGCTGTCCCATGCCGTCCCAGTCGTCGACGACCGTCACCCCGTCCGCGTCCCGGGGAACGTACGCGACGTGCAGGTTGTCGTCCTCGGTGCGGGCCAGAACGGGGATCCAGTCGGCGAAGAGCGCGCCCGTGGAGTAGTGCTTGACGCCGGTCAGGAGGTACGAGCCGTCGGGCCGCGGGTCCAGACGGGTGCGGATGTCCTGGACGTGCCGGGTGCCCGCCTCCGACTGGGCGTTGCCGAAACGTCGTCCCGCCAGCACCTCGGCGAAGAAGAACGCCCGCTGTTCGGCGGTTCCCTGACGGCGTATCACGTTCACGTACACGAAATGGTTCTGCGGGATCTGGGCCAGGCTGGCGTCGGCGGAGGCCAGCAGCCGGAAGATCTCCGCGAGGGTCTCCTGGCGGACATCCGCCCCGCCGTACTCCGCGGGCACGGTGACGGCGAGCAGCCCGGAGGCCGAGAGGCGCTCCAACTCGGCGCGGGGCAAACGCCGTTCGGAGTCCCGCGCGGAGGCTCCGGTGCGGAACTCCGCGGCGAGCGCGGCGGCGACGGCCAGTGCCTCGGCGTCGTCGGCGATCACTTCGGCGAATGTGTGGTCGGCCGCCGTCCGGGCCGACACGTCTTCAGGCGTCGTGTGCGCGGTCACGGGGTCAGCCCGCCGCGGCCAGCAGCGGTGTGCGGCCCAGGGCCGCCGAGAACTGGTCGACCACCTGGGCCAGGGCCTCGGCCGTGCCCGGTGCCAGGGTGACGCCACCGTCCTCCCCGGTGGTGATGTCCCTGTCGAGGGTGAACCAGCCCTGGACGATGTGCGCGGCGCCCATGGAGTTGAGCACCGGCCGCAGGGCGTAGTCGAGGGCGAGGACATGCGCGGTGCTGCCGCCGGTGACGAGCGGCAGGACGGTCTTCCCGGTGAGCGCGTACTGCGGGAGCAGGTCGAGCAGCGCCTTGAGGACACCGGAGTAGGCCGCCTTGTAGACGGGGGTGCCGATGACCACACCGTCGGCGCGGGCGAAGAGTTCGGTCGCCTCGACGATGGCGGGATGCTCGAAGTCCGCGCCGAGCAGCGCCTCCGCGGGGATCGTACGGACGTCGAGCGGGACGACCCGGTGCCCCTGCGCGATCAGCCGGCCGTCCAGATGGCGCAGGAGTTTCGCGGTACGGGAGGAGACGGAGGGACTGCCGGAGACGGACAGGACGGTGGCCATGGGCCCTCTTTCGTGAGCGGCGTACGGGACGGACGTCAGACGTGCGCGGGGACGGAATCGGGCTCGGTGTCGGGCAGCCCGGCCTCCAGCTCGCGTACCAGGGGCAGCACACGGCGGCCGAAGTACTCGACCTCCTCGTGGTAGTGCAGGAAGCCGAGCAGGAGGAGATCGACGCCGAGGCCCTTGTAGGCGACGATCCGTTCGGCGATCTGCTCCGGCGTGCCGATCAGCCCCGTCCGGAAGCCGTCGTTGTACTGGACCAGGTCCTCGAAGCGGGAGTCCTGCCACATGCCCTTGCCGTCGGCGGTGGACTGTCCGGCCTGCTTCACCGCGGCACCGAAGCCCTCGACGGCCTCGGTGTCGGCCCGAGCGACGATCTCGCGCAGGGTGTCGCGTGCCTCGGCCTCGGTGTCCCGGGCGATCAGGAATCCGTTGAGACCGAACCGGGGCGGCCTGCGGCCGGCCCGCTCCGCCGACACCCGCACGTCCGCGATCTGTTCGACGACTCCGTCGAAGTCCTTTCCGTTGGAGAAGTACCAGTCGGAGACCCGGCCCGCCATGGCGCGGGCGGCGGTGGAGTTGCCGCCCTGGAAGATCTCCGGGTGCGGACGCCCGGGGACGCCGAGGGGCTTGGGCTTCAGGGTGAAGTCACGCAACCGGTAGAAGTCACCGGCGAGTTCGGCGTGGTCCTCGGTCCAGATCAGGCGCAGGGCGCGGATGAACTCCTCGGAGCGGCGGTAGCGCTCGTCGTGCTCCAGCCACGGTTCGCCGAGCGCGGTGAACTCACCCTTGAACCAGCCGCTGACCACGTTGACGGCGAAGCGGCCGTTCGACAGATGGTCGGCGGTGGCGCCGAACTTGGCCAGGACACCCGGGTGCCACAGGCCCGGGTGGACGGCGGCGATGACCTTCAGCCGCTCGGTGGCCAGCAGCAGGGCGAGGCTGAAGCCGGTCGACTCGTGCTGGAACTCGGCACCGTAGCCGGCCATGTAGCGGACCTGGCTGAGCGCGTAGTCGAAGCCGTTGTTCTCGGCGAGGACGGCCAGTTCGCGGTTGTAGTCGTAACCCCAGTCGGTGCGCTGCTCGATCGTGCTGGTGACCAGGCCGCCACTGACGTTGGGGACCCAGTAGGCGAAGCGGACGGGTTCGGTTGCGGACACGGAGAACTCCCGGTGTGCGGAGAGGGCATGACGAGCGGGGGCCCGGCGTGTCACGGGGACAGCGGGCGGACAACGGCATGCGGCAGGGAGCGCGGAAGGCGGCGAGGTGCCCCGCGGGGAGAATTCACCTGCGGGCGGGCGGCCTGTGCGAAGGGGACCCTACCGTCGGGATCGTCAGGCTTCGCGACAACAGAAGGCGCTGGAGACACGCGCGAGGTCGACATGGCGTCGTCGCGTGAGGTCCGGCTGCTTCTTCATGTGGCCGATCGTGGCAGCCGCCGGTCCGGGCCGTCAAGGAACGCCGGGTCGGTCTCGCATCCCGGACCGGCGAATTTCACGAAGGCGTGACAGGGCAGCCCTTGAACCGCCCGTGGTCGCGGCCGCATCCTGCTGCGGTGCGCACAGAGCAGCTGGAATACATCGCGGCGGTCACCCGGCTCGGCTCGTTGCGCCGGGCCGCCGAGGAACTCCACCTCTCGCAGCCCGCGCTGAGCGAGACCGTACGGAACCTGGAGCGGGAACTCGGTGTCGACCTGCTGGAGCGCAAGCGGTCCGGCGCCCGGATGAGCGCCGAGGGACGCGAACTGCTGCCGCACATCATCAACGTGCTCGACGCGGTCGACCGGCTGCGCGGCGCGGCCGGCGAGCAGCACCGCATCAGCCGGATGGTCCGGGTCGGCACGGTGAACGCGGCGACGGTGCCGCTGCTCATCCCGGTCGTCCGGGGCTTTCGCGCGACGCACCCGCAGACACAGGTCGAAGTGGTCGGCGCCCAGCAGCCGGAGATCCACCGGGGCCTGTCGGAGGGCGGTTTCGATCTGGGGCTGGTGAACCACCTGGACGGCGACGACATGCCCGCCGACTTCGAGTCCACCGAACTGCTGCGCGGACGGCCGGTGGTGTGCGTCCGCCCGGACAGTCCACTGGCGGCGTCGTCCGCCGTGTCGCCGTCCGACCTCCTCGACGGACACGAGCCCCTGATCGCGATGCGCTCCGGCTATGTCATGCACCGCTACCTGCACCGGTTCCTGGAGGGCCGGGGGCCTTCCCTGTCGTACTCGACCGACGGCGCCGAGATGGGAAAGCTCATGGTCGCCGAGGGCCTGGGCGCCACCGTACTGCCCGACTTCAGCGTCATCGGCGATCCGCTGGAGCGGTGCGGCGCCCTCACCTACCGGCCGCTCACCGACGCCGCGACACGGGTCCTGCTGATGCTCCGGCGCCGCCGGACGGACTCCGTGCCGCGCGCCGCGGGCGACCTGCACGACGCGTTCGTGCGCAGGTCCGCGGAGCTCGGCGGCAGCCTGGCGACGAGGGCCTGAGCCGACCGCGCCCGCTCGAACGCCCGGGGCCCTCGGGGGCGCCGCGCTGTGACCATCCGAAGAGTCACTCGTTTGACGGATCGGCGTGACAGGACGCCAACTCCTTCGGAAGGCGTTCGTTCCATGCCCCTCCCACCGTTCGCCCGCGCCGTCCGCCGCGGCAGGACCGGACTCGACCGGGCCGAGGCAGCCCTGGTCGAGGAGTACAGCGACCTGGTGCGGCTGGCGTATCTGACGCTGCCGTCGTCGCTGAGCAGGCACCGACGCATTCTCGTGGCGCACTCCCTGGTGCAGCGGTCGCTGCCGGGCACCCGGAGCGGACGGCCGGACCCCCTGGTGCCCGCCCCGCGTGGGACCGAGCGCCGGCCCGTCGCGGAGAAGGACCGCCTGCGCGGTCAGGTCGTGCGCTCCGCCCTGGCGCACGGCCGGTCCCCGCGCGGCTGGCCCCGCGGGCTGCCGCCGCCCCGTACGGTGCTGCCCACGCTGCCCGTCGTCTGGGGGCTGCGGCTGTTCCCGCGCGCGGGCGGGGCCGAGGAGATCGCGCTGGGCCAGGCCCTGGCGGGTACGACGGCCGCGGGGCGCGCGGCGTTCGTACTGCGCCGGGTGGACGGACTCGCCGACGCGGTCGTCGAGGCCCTGCTGCGCGCGGCGGGCGTCCCCGACCCCGAGGGCGCCCTCCGGTCGGCGAACCGTCTCGACGAGTCGGCGGGGACAGCGGCGCGGGCCCTGCTCACGTCGAGGGAGTTCGACGCCTGCTCCGTGCAGACCCGTCCCACCGATCTGCTGCGCCGCAGACGCCGTGTGCGGTTCCTGTGGGCCGCGCTGACCGCCGCCGTGATCACCGGGTTGGTGCTTTCGGTCGCCGGCCAGGGGTCCGCGCCGTCCCGGCCGGCGCCCGGCTCCCGTACGGGCGTGGGACTTCCCCGACCCGACGACCTGGTACGCACCGCCGGGGACCTCTGGGCCGACACCTCCCGGGTCGACCTCACCGCGTGGCCCGCGCGGGGCGCCCGCGTGAACGACCGGTCCTTGCTGGCCAGGGCCCTGTCCACCTGGGACCGGCCCGCGGGTGCGCTGCGGGTCACCACGACGCCCGGCACCCCGACGGACCCTCCGCCGCGCTCGCCCCAGCTGCTCTACGCCGGGAACGTCGACGGCGATGCCGTGGTGCTCCTGCACGACGGCCGGCGGGTGGTGCGTTACAGCGAGCCCCTCGATGCCCCCGGGCGCGGTGCCCTCGCCCTGGCGCGTGCCGACGACGCGGACGTGACGACCGCCGCCGCGCTGGTCGTCCACCGCGGTGCCCGTGGCGCGCGGTATCTCCTCGCCCCCTGGATCGCGGAGGCGCGCAGCCGCGACCTGTTGCGCCCCGACTCCCCCGCGCGGCCGGTCGGCGTCGCCGGGGACGGGGTCACCGTGCCCGTTCCCGCCCCCACCAGGAAAGCGGCCTGCGACAGCCGGCCCGTGCTGCAACTGCGTTCCTCCGCGCGCATCGTGGAGAAGCACGCGTTCCTGCTGACCGACCTGGGCGAGCTGTCCCCGGTGCACCTCACCTACACCCCGCCGCCGGGACACGGGAGCCCTCCGGCGCGCCAGCCCCGTGAGGCGACGGGCGGTCCTGCCCTGCTCGCCTGGGCGCACCTGGCGTGCGGGCTCGAGGAGTTGCGGGGCACGGGCGTCCGGGCGGTCAACGCCTGGGACTTCGCCGAGCAGGAACTGCCGGAGCGGGGCGGGCACGCGGTGTGGACCTGCGCGCGGGCCTCGACCTGGCGCGGGCCCGGTGACGTGGAGCTGATGCTGCGTGCCCCCGTCGCCTCGGCGTCCGCTCCGGCCGAGGTGGTCGGCCGGGCCCGGTCCACCGCGGCCTGCAGCAGATTCGGCCAGCACGTGGTGGCCGACGTCCACTGGCGGGCGCGCTCCGGTCACTGGTATCTGCTGGCGGCCGGCAGCCGGGCGGTCACCCGGATCGACGTGACGGGTGAGGTGACGGCCCGGCAGCTGGGGCGGACGCTCGCGGTCCGCGCGCCGAGGTACTCCCGCGTCCGGGTGTCGGCCCGTCTGGGCAACGGCACTTCGCTGGCCCCGGTCGGTGACCCCGGTCGGTGACGGGGCTGACACCGCGCGCGCGACGCGGCCCGCGGACCGAGCGTGCCGCGTCGCGTCGCTCAGTCCTCGTCCCCGGTCGGGACGACCACGAGGAAGGCATCCGACTTGAGATCCATCACCACGGTGGCCGGCTGACCCTCGGTACGGCGTCGGGCGGCGTACTCCTCCGCCGTCCACGATCCGCGCGGGGACCCTGCGGGAAATCGTTCCAGCACCTTCGCGCTCATGACGACGGGCACCTCCAGCTCCGGCTTCCGACCCGGACCGCCGAGTCGCCTGGAATTCACTTGCCCGTGTTTTCCGTGGACATGCCCAGGCGGTCCGGGCTCCCCGTACATGCGGCACAGCTGCACCGCGAAGGCCCGGAGACCGGTCGCCTCGGCACGCTCGCGCCCGCACCGCCCTCGGGGGCCGGGTCACCCGCTCGGTCCTCACCGTCGTCCCGCCCGCCACGCGATCAGCCCAGGGGAGTCCGCCGTCCGCGCCCTCGGGTGTCCCCGGTCGCCGGAAAGGCCCCTTCCGCGCATCCGCCGTCACCGCCCGCGTGGAAGGCATGACGAGGGGAGTACGGAAAGGGGGCGACGCGGCGAACGACGGAGGGACCCATGAGCGAGAACGACACCGGCCTGAGATGTCTGGTGACCGGTGCCACGGGCTACATCGGCGGGCGGCTGGTCCCCGAGCTGCTGGCGGAGGGACACCAGGTGCGCTGCCTCGCCCGCTCCCCCGCCAAGCTGCGCGACTACCCGTGGGCGGGCGAGGCGGAGGTCGTACGGGGCGATGTCCTGGACGCCGACTCGGTGGCCGAGGCGATGCGGGACACGGATGTCGCGTACTACCTCGTCCACGCCCTCGGCACGGGCCACGACTTCGAGGCGACCGACCGTGAGGCGGCGCGGATCTTCGGTGAGCGGGCCCGCGCCGCGGGCGTCCGGCGGATCGTGTACCTGGGCGGGCTCACCCCGCAGGGCGTACCGGAGACGGAACTCTCGCCGCACCTCAGGTCCCGCACCGAGGTCGGCCGCATCCTGCTGCACTCCGGCGTGCCGACCACGGTGCTCCGGGCCGCCGTGATCATCGGCTCCGGCTCGGCGTCCTTCGAGATGCTGCGCTATCTGACGGAGCGGCTGCCCGTGATGGTGACACCGAGCTGGGTGCACACCCGCATCCAGCCGATGGGGGTGCGGGACGTGTTGCGCACCCTCGTCGGCAGCGCCCGGATGCCCGCGGACGTCAACCGCACCTTCGACATCGGCGGCCCCGAGATCCTGACGTACCTGGAGATGATGCGGCGGTACGCGGCCATCGCCGGGCTGCCCCGCAGGCTCATCTTCCCCGTCCCGGTCCTCACCCCCCGGCTGTCCAGTCACTGGGTCGGCCTGGTCACCCCGGTGCCCGCGTCCATCGCGCGCCCGCTCACCGAGTCGCTGCGGCACGAGGTCGTGTGCCACGAGCACGACATCGTCCGGTACGTACCCGATCCGCCGGGGCGTCCGATCGGCTTCGACGAGGCGGTGTCGCTGGCGCTGCAACGCGTGCGGGACGCGCAGGTCACCACGAGGTGGTCGTCGGCCTCGGTGCCCGGCGCGCCCAGCGATCCGCTCCCCACCGACCCCGACTGGGCGGGCGGCAGCCTCTACACCGACCATCGCGGGCTGGCCGTGGACGCGCCGCGCGAGGCGTTGTGGAGGGTGATCGAGGGCATCGGCGGTGACAACGGCTGGTACTCCTTTCCCCTCGCCTGGGCCGTCCGCGGCTGGCTGGACCGTCTGGTGGGCGGTGTCGGTCTGCGGCGCGGGCGGCGCGACGCCTCGCGGCTGCGGGCGGGCGACTCGCTCGACTTCTGGCGGGTCGAGGAGATCGAGCCCGGTCATCTGCTGCGGCTGCGCGCCGAGATGCGGCTGCCGGGGCTGGCCTGGCTGGAGATGTACGCCGAGACGGGCGACGACGGCGGGTCGCGCTACCGGCAGCGGGCCATGTTCCATCCGCACGGGCTGCTGGGGCACGCCTACTGGTGGAGCGTGTCGCCGTTCCACGCCGTCGTGTTCGGCGGCATGGCCCGCAACATCGCGAAGGCCGCCGTCAAGCAGGCGGCCGAGAGCACCCCGACGGCGAAGCCGGGATCCGCTCCCCCTCCCTGACCACCGAGCCGTGTCCGCCGACCCGTGTCCGCCGACCGGTCCCGCCCGGGTCCGGTTCCCGACGCTCCCGCGGTCTCCGCATCCGCGGGAGCCCGTCGGACCGAAGCGGGAGGCGTCGTCGCTCTCGCGACGGTGACCCTCGTACCCACGCCCGTCAGCCCAGCCGACCCCGGAGCCACACCATGAACGTCTCGGTCGTCCTGTTCACCTCGGACCTGCGTCTGCACGACCATCCGGCGCTACGGGCGGCCCACGACGGTTCGGCCGCGCTGGTCCCCCTCTTCGTGCGCGACGACGCCGTCGCCGCGGCCGGGTTCACGGCTCCCAACCGGATGGCCTTCCTCGCGGACTGTCTCGCGGACCTCGACGCCGGACTGCGCGAGCGGGGCGGCCGGCTGGTGGTGCGTTCCGGTGACGTGATCGCCCAGGTGTGCAAGGTGGTCTCCGAGGCGGACGCCGACGAGGTGCACATGGCGGCGGGCGTCAGCGCCTACGCGCGCCGCCGCGAGGACCGGCTGCGCGCGGCCCTGGAGGCCGAGGGGTGCCGGCTGCACGTGCACGACACCGTGATCACCGCACTCGCGCCCGGTGCCGTCACCCCGGTCGCTTCGGACCACTTCGCGGTCTTCACCCCGTACTTCCGGCACTGGTCGCGGCAGTCGCTGCGCGGCGCGGTCCCCGCCCCGCGGACGATCCGGGTGCCGGACGGTGTCGGCTCGGAACCGGTTCCCTCCCGCGAGGGCCTGTCCGGGGTCTCCGAAGGACTGGCGCGGGGCGGCGAGACGGAGGCCCGCAGGAGACTCGCCTCCTGGCTGCGGAGCGGGATCACGTCGTACGAGGACCGGCACGACGACCTTCCCGGCGACGCCACCTCCAGGTTCTCCCCGCACCTGCACTTCGGCTCGCTCTCCCCGGTGGAGCTCGTGCACCGGGCCCGTGCCGCGGGCGGGGCGGGCGCCGAGGCCTTCGTACGGCAGCTGGCCTGGCGGGACTTCCACCACCAGGTCCTCGCCGCGCGGCCGGACGCGGCCGTGGCCGACTACCGCACCCGGCACGACCGCTGGCGCTCGCAGACCGAGGCACGGGAGGACGTCGCCGCGTGGAAGGAGGGCCGCACCGGCTTTCCGGTGATCGACGCCGCGATGCGCCAGCTGCGCCACGAGGGCTGGATGCACAACCGGGGGCGACTGCTGACGGCGAGCTTCCTCACCAAGACGCTGTACGTGGACTGGCGGGTCGGGGCCCGGCACTTCCTGGACCTGCTGGTGGACGGCGACGTCGCCAACAACCAGCTCAACTGGCAGTGGATGGCCGGGACGGGCACGGACACCCGGCCCAACCGAGTCCTCAATCCGGTGATCCAGGCGAAGCGTTACGACCCGGACGGGGTGTACGTCCGGCGGTGGGTGCCCGAACTGGAGGGGATCGAGGGCGCCGCCGTGCACGAGCCGTGGAAGCTGCGGGGCCTGGACCGCGCGGACTACGATTACCCGGACCCCGTGGTCGAACTTTCGGACGGACTGGCCCGCTTCAAGAACGCCCGGGGCCGTGACTGAAGGAAGTCACCAGGGATTTTACTATTGGTAGAGATTTTTTCGTCGAACGCGTGCGTACTGGTGGGCGTCAGAATCAGTCGTCAACCGGATCCACTCGCACCGGATTCACCGTGCGGCACGACGGGGCTCCCCGCTCCGCGCTGCCGCCCCGCCAGGAGGCTCGATGCGCATTGCACGGAACGCAGGAACGCTCTTCGTGGCAGGTGCGTTGACCATGACACTCGCCGCGCTCGCGTACCCTGCCGTGATCGGCGTGCAGACCACATCCAGCGCCCCGAACCGCGTGATCGCCAACACTCCGACGGGCCCGCTGACCGAGGCCGACCGTGACTTCGTCGTCAAGGTGCGGGCGGCGGGACTCTGGGAGTACCCGGTCGGACAGCTGGCGCTCCAGAAGGGCACCATCCCAGCGGTCAGAACCGCCGGTGACCACCTGATCAGGGGCCACGCCGCGCTGGACGACACCGACCGCAAGGTCGCCGCCACGCTCGGCATCACCATCCCCAACAAGCCGTCTCCGCAGCAGCAGGGCTTCGTCGCGACCCTGAGCAGTGACACCGGCAAGCAGTTCGACACGGACTTCGCCAACATCCTGCGGCTGACCCACGGAACGATCTTCCTCACCGTCGCGAAGATCAGGTCCACCACCGAGAACTCCCTGGTGCGCCAGCTGGCCGACCAGGCCAACGACACCGTGCTGGACCACATCACGGTGATGGAGAAGACCGGGCTGGTCAACTTCGATCAGGTGTTGTTCCAGGAGACCACCCCGCCGAAGCTGCCCTCACAGAACGTCACGCCGCCCGCTCCCGTGCCGGGCGAGCCGACCGTCGTCCTCACCCCGCCCGCGGGGAGCTCCGCGTCACCCTCACCGACGGTGCGGTGAGCCGGGAACGTCGCCCCGGCCCGGGACCTCAGCCTCCCGGGACCGGGGCGGCGCCGTCGTAGAGGCCCCTCAGGGACCCCAGGGCGTCCCGCAGTCCCGGCGGCCTGAGCATGCCGCGCAGCGGGCGACCGGCCCAGCCGGGACCGCCCAGCACGACGGCCGGATGGTTGCGGGCGCCCTTGACACCCCAGTGCGTGCCGGCGACGTGCCGGGCGAGTGGGACGTCGGCCGTCGACCGGGTCTGGGCCCACAGCACGACGGCCGTCGGACCCAGCCGCCGTACCGCCGCGGTCAGTGCCTCGGTGGGCACGGCAGCACCGAACATCCTTGTGGGCAGCCCGAGTTCGGCGAGTCCGGCGTGCAGCGCCTGCAACGGCAGGCTGTGCTGCTCGCCGGGGACGCACGCCAGCACCACGGGCCCCGGACCGGTGGCGGGGGCGTCGGGCCGGGCCGGCCCGGTGGCCCGGTGGAGGGTCCGGGAGATGTGCCAGGACAGCAGGTGCTCCACCTCCACGTAACGGTCCCCCGAGGACTCCCACTTGCGTCCCACGGCGTGCAGGGTGGGCACCATCACCTCGTCCCAGGCGACGACCAGGCCGTGCCGTTCCACGAGCGAGGCCAGCTGGTCGTCCATCGCGGGCGCGTCGAGGCGTACCGCGGCGCGCGCGAGGCCCCTGCACTCCTGCCGGACGTCACCGAGCGGCAGTGCGCCGGCCGCCCGTGACCGCTGCCGGCCGAGACGGGCCCCCTCCGCCGGATCGGGGCCGTGGGGGATCCGCTCGACGCCCTTGCGCGCTGTCCTGGCCGCCTCGGCGGGCGGCACCCCCGCGGAGGTCAGCCGGCACATCTCCTCGAGCATCGCCACGTCCTGCGGCGTCCAGCGGCGGTGCCGCCCGTCGGAGCGGACCGCCGGTCCCACCCCGTACCGCCGGTCCCAGGAGCGCAGCGTGGTGGGCGACACGCCAAGCCGGCGGGCCAGCGCGCCCGTGGTGACGCCCGCCTCGGCGGGCTCCGCGGCCGGTTCTGACACCTGTGTCGGTCGGTCCTCGCCCATGGGACGACTATACGACGCAGAAACGATGCAAGTTGTCCCGGATGTCCTGCGGTTCACACGATGGAGCCCACAGCGCGCCGCACGGAAGGCGCCCCGTGAGCCCCGTCCGAACGGAGGAACCGTGGTCATGGCCGCAGATCCGACCTCCACGGGGCGTCCCGTGGAGTGGACACCCGTGGCCGAGACGTTCACCGACGCGCAGATCGCCCAGGGGCTCGCGGACGGTGACGAGCGCTGCCTGACCGCCGCGTACCACCGCTGGGGAAAACTGGTGCACACGCTGGCCCTGCGTTCACTGGGCGATGCTCGGGAGGCCGAGGACGTCACCCAGCAGGTGTTCCTGGCCGCGTGGCAGGGCGCTCACGGCTATCGCCCCGAGCGCGGCGCCCTGGCCGGCTGGCTCGTGGGCATCGGCCGCCGCAAGATCGCCGACGCGCTGTCCGCGCGCACCCGCCGCACCGAGCTGGTCGTGGCCGCCGGAGCCCTGCTGGGTCCCGCCGACGACACGCGCGCCCGCCCCGAGGCCGCCGTGCTCGACCGCGTCCTCGTCCGGCACGAGCTCGCCGGACTGCCCGCGCCCCAGCGTCAGGTACTGCACCTCACGTTCTACGAGGACCTGACCCAGACGCAGATCGCGCAGCGCACCGGCTGGCCCCTGGGGACGGTCAAGAGCCACTGCCGGCGGGGTCTGCGCCAACTGCGACGCTGCCTGTCCGCGCGGGTCGACGGGTGAGGGCCGGCGGCGCCGCCCGGCCTCGGGACCGGCTCTCCCGCGTCCCGCGCCGGCGCCCGGCCGCCGTACCCGGGATTTCACCCGTCCCGGGCCAATCCGCGGCCGGACCTGCTCCGGATCAGTCCCGTACCTTTCGCCCTGCTTGGAGGACCACCCCGTGAAGGAAGCCGTGGAAATCGGGAGAAACCCGGCGGCTCAACCAGGTCTGCCGGACCTGATGGCCGACGTCGCCCGCGGCGACCAGGAGGCTTTCTCCGCGGTGTACGACGTCGTGGCGGGTCCGGTGCTCGGCATCGTGCGCAGGGTGCTGCGCGACCTGGCCCAGTCGGAGGAGGTGGCCCAGGAGGTACTGGTCGAGGTATGGCGGACCGCCGCCCGCTACCGGCCCGAGCGAGGTTCGGTGATGAACTGGGTGCTCACCCTCGCCCACCAGCGGGCCGTCGACCGGGTGCGCTCGGCCGAGGCCTCCGCGGCACGTGAGCACAAGGCGGCCCTCCTCGACCGGACGCCCGAGTTCGACGAGGTGACCGAGCAGGTCGAGGCGCGGCTCGAGCGGGAACAGGTGCGGCGCTGTCTGCGGACGCTGACGGAGCTCCAGCGCCAGTCCGTGACCCTCGCGTACTACCGCGGCCTGACCTACCGCGAGGTGGCGGAGCTGCTGACGCTGCCGCTCGGCACGGTCAAGACCCGGCTGCGCGACGGCCTCATCCGCCTCCGTGACTGCCTGGGGGTCACCGCATGACCACGTCCGACCTGCACACCCTGACGGGCGCGTACGCGCTGCACGCCCTCGACGAGGACGAGCGCGGCCGGTTCGAGCGGCACGCCGCCGACTGCGAGGCCTGCGCCCAGGAGGTCCGCGAGCTGACCGCCACGGCCGCGCGCCTCGGCCTCGCCGAAGCCGCCGTCACGGCCCCCGAGCTCAAGACCCGGGTCATGCGGCACATCTCCACGGTCCGGCAGGAAGCACCCCTGACGGCGCCCTCCGAGCCCGCGGAGCCCTCCACGGCCGCCGCACCCCCCGAGCCGGCTATCCGGCGCCTGCGCCGTGGCCGCGGCCTGTCGCGCTGGGCCCTGGCCGCCTGTGTGGCCGCCGCGGCGGCGTTCGGCGGCACGGCGGTGTGGCAGCACGACCGTGCGCGGGAGGCCCAGAACCAGGCACGGGACGCCGAGCGCCGGACCGCCGACCTGACGGCGGTGCTGGCCGCCCCGGACGCGAAGAGCCGTACCGCGCGACTGGCGGGCGGCGCCGGCGGCACGGTGGTCGTCTCCGCCGGCCGTGACAAGGCCGTCTTCATCTCCTCCAGGATGCCGAAGCCGCCGAGCGGCAAGGTGTACCAGCTGTGGTTCGACGACGCGGGCACCATGCGCTCCGCCGGTCTGATGGACCCGCACCGGACCAGCGAGGCGGTCCTGCTGGACGGGAAACTGGCCAAGGCCTCGGGCATGGGCATCACCGTGGAACCGGCCGGAGGCTCGGCCCGGCCGACCTCGGCCCCGCTGGCGCTGCTGGACTTCCCGGCCTGACGGGGCCGGCCGTCCCCCCGCGCACTCCCTGAGGGACCAGCCGGTCCCCCCGGGTTTCGGACCGGCTCGTCCCTCTCCCGGGACGAGCCGGTCCCCCCGGCGTCGCCCACCGGTCCTCCCCCGGCGGGCGACGCCGAACGCGGCCCCGTCAGCCGCGCGACTTCGGCGGCAACGGAAAGAAGCCGCTGGTCCTCGCCGTGTACTCGGCGAAACCCGCGCGCCCCGCCAGGTGCCTCTCGAGCAGCGCCTTCCCGCTGCCGTTGATCAGCAGGTAGCTCATCACCAGCGGCGAGAGCACCGACACCGCGGCCGCCGCGCTCGAGTCGCAGGCGAGCAGGAACAGGCCCCACCACACGCAGAAGTCGCCGAAGTAGTTGGGGTGCCGGGTCCAGCTCCACAGGCCCCGGTCCATCACCCGGCCGCGGTTGGCGGGATCGGCCTTGAACCGGGCCAGCTGGGCGTCACCCACCGCCTCGAAGAACAGCCCGACCGCCCACAGCGCGGCGCCGGCCAGGGTGAGTCCCGTCAGGCCGGTGGAGACGTACTGCGCCGCCTGGACGGGCAGCGAGACCAGCCAGACCAGGGCGCCCTGCAGGAGGTACACCATGCGCAGGGCGTAGACGTGGCGGTTGCCCGGCGCCTTGGCGAGCATCGCCTCGTATCTCGGATCCTCCCCGTGACCACGGCCCCGCCGCGCGATGTGCAGGGCCAGCCGCAGCCCCCACACCGAGGTCAGGACGGTCACCAGGATCCTTCGCCCCTCGTCGCCCTCCCCCGCGGAGGCCAGGAAGGACACCACGGCCACCGCGGTGAACCCGATGCCCCAGGCGGCGTCGACGATCCGGTGCACACCCTTGCGTACGGCGACCGCGAAGGTGACGAGCATGACGGCGAACGCCGCGGCCGCCGCGAGGCCGAGGTTCTGGGCGAACGCCCCCCAGGGGAAACCACTCATCGCTCCTCCGCCTGCGTGTACCAGTCCGCCGGCACGGCGGGCATGCCGCTGCTTCCTCCGGGAGCGGGCCGCACGCTCAGGATCTGGTCGACGCCCATGCGCCGCTCCTGGAAGGCGAGAGCCCCGCCGACCAGGTACAGCCGCCACACCCTGGCCGTCTCCACCCCTACGAGCCGTACGAAGTCGTCCCAGCGTTCCTCCAGGGTGCGGTGCCAGGCCTCGACCGTACGTACGTAGTGCTCGCGCAGAGACTCCACGGACCGCACTTCCAGGCCCGCGGTCTCCAGCATGCCGACGGTGTCGCCGAGCGGCCTCATGTGCATGTCCGGGGCGATGTACGCCTCGATGAACGCGCCGCCGCCCGGGGCCACCGAGCCCCGCGACATCTGCTGTACGAGGACGCGCCCCCGTGGACGGACGAAGCGGTGCAGGGCGGCGGCGAACGCCGGGTACTCGGCGTCCCCCACGTGTTCGCCCATCTCGATCGCGGTGACGGCCTCGTACGCGCCGCCCGCGATGTCCCGGTAGTCCTGACAGACCACGTCGACCTGGTGTTCGAGACCTCGCTCGCGCACCTGCTCCCGTACGTACGCGGCCTGTTCCCTGGCCAGTGTGACCGCGGTGACCTGGGCCTTGTACCGCTCCGCCGCGTACAGCGTGAGGGAGCCCCAGCCGCAGCCGATGTCCAGCAGCCGGGCACCCGGGACGAGGCCGGTCTTGCGGCAGATCAGCTCCAGCTTGGCACGCTGGGCGTCGGCGGGGCCGAAGTCCGGTTCCTCGCCGGTCCAGTAGCCGCACGAGTAGGCCATGGTCTCGTCGAGGAGCAGGCGGTAGAACTCGTTCGACAGGTCGTAGTGGTGACTGATGGCCGCCCGGTCCCTGGACCTGCTGTGCAGGCCGCCGCGCAGTCGCGCCTGCGAGGCGGGCGTCGGGGGCCGCGGACCCACGGCTCCCAGGCGCAAGGCGGTGCCGGCGGCGCGGACCCGGTCGGCGGGCGTGAGCCGGGGCGCGTGCAGAGTGCGCTCCCGTACGGCACCCCACATGGCGCGCAGGCCCGCCGCCAGGTCGCCCTCGACATCGATCTCTCCGGTGATGTAAGCCTGGGCCAGGCCCAGTTCGCCGGGCTGCCAGAGCAGCCGTCGAAGGGCGCGGCGGGTGCGGACGACGACCACGGGGGCGTCCTGGGGGCCAGTCTCGCTGCCGTCCCACGCGCGCAGCCGCAGGGGCAACGGACCGCCGAGGGCGTCCTCGGCCAGCGCGGCGAGCCGGTGGGCGGCGCCGGGACCGCCGGGGCGGGCTGTGGTCACGGTGGTCACGGGGTGGAGCCCTCCTTGGTGAACAGGTACTGCTGGACGTCGAGGTAACCGGCGCGGAATCCCGCTTCGGAGTAGGCCAGGTAGAAGGTCCACATCCGGCGGAAGGTCGCGTCGAAACCGAGCCCGTCGACCTCGTCGGCGCGCTCGGTGAAGCGTTCGCGCCACAGCCGCAGGGTCTCCGCGTAGTGCGCGCCGAAGGGGTCCCTGCGGGTGATCCGCAGCCGGGTGTGCTCGCGGGTCACCTGCTCCACGGCCTCCACCGAGGGCAGCAGGCCGCCGGGGAAGACGTACTTCTGGATCCAGGTGAAGGTGTCGCGGCTGGCCAGCATCCGGTCGTGCGGCATCGTGATCGCCTGCAGTGCCGCGCGGCCACCGGGGGCGAGCCGGGCGTCGAGCGCCGCGAAGTAGACCGGCCAGAACTCCGCCCCGACCGCCTCCACCATCTCGACGCTCACCACGGCGTCGTACGTGCCCTCGGCCTCACGGTAGTCGCGGAGCTGGACGGAGACGCGGTCGGCCAGACCTGCCTCGCGCACCCGCCGGCGAGCCAGATCCCGCTGCTCGTGCGAGAGGGTCAGCGAGGTGACCTGGGCGCCACGGGCGGCGGCGCGTATCGCCAGCTCGCCCCACCCGGTGCCGATTTCGAGCAGCCGGGTGCCGGGTCCGACCTCGGCGAGGTCCAGCAGCCGGTCGATCTTGCGGTGTTGGGCGGCCGCCAGCAGGGGCCACGAGGCGGGGAACCCGCGGAAGAGGGCCGCCGAGTAGCTGAGGGTCTCGTCGAGGAAGAGCGCGAACAGGTCGTTGGAGAGGTCGTAGTGGCGGCTGATGTTGTCGCGGGCGCCGGTGGGTGTGTTGCGCTGCGCGTCCGGGCGGCGCGGCGCCCACAGGCCGCGCAGCCGCTGGAGCGGTTCCGGGATCAGCCGCGCCGCGTGGTCGGCGAGCACGGTGAGCGCGGCGACCAGGTCCGGCGCGTCCCATTCGCCCGCCATGTAGGACTCGCCGAAGCCGACCAGTCCATCGGTGCCGATACGGCGGTGGAAGGCCTCCGGATCGTGGATCTCGATCACCGGGCCGCCGGTACCGAGACGGCTCCCGTCGGCGAACCGTGCCCGCAGGGGCAGGCGTCCCAGCGCTCTGCCCAGCACGGCGCGGGTGACGGCGGTCCGGGTGCGCGAGGCCTCCGGCGGCGTCACCACGTCCGGCCAGCGGGCGGGATCCACGTCCCGGCGCTGCGCGGTGGCGGAGCGGGGCTCGGCTGTCCTCATGTGTCACTCTCCTGGCTTCGGTGGCGTGGGCGGGGCTGGACGGGCAGTCCCCGCAGGTACAGGCGGATGCCGTGGACGCGGATGGCGGCCGAGACGGCGACGGTGGACCACGGGTGGCGCAGCGCGGCACGCAGCAGCGTCCCGACGGTCGCCTCACGGCGGGTCCCGCGCACGGTCGCGGTGAAGGGCCGGGTGCCCTCGCGCTCCAGGCGCACCATGAGGTCGAGGCGGTCGTCGGGGAGGGGAAGGCGCATGCGGTACTCGCCGTCGACGGGGAAGAAGGGCGAGACGTAGAACTGCTTCTCCGTGCGGTAGAGCCGCTTCTCGGCCCGGCGGGTCTGCCTCCCGGGCGGATGGTCCACCCGTCCGGGAGGCTCGGCCCGGCGGCTCGTCGGCTCCGACGGCCGGGCGGGCTCCGCCGACGAGGCGGGCCCCGAGGGCTCGTGGGCCGCGACGGCGTGGTGGTCGTCCCGCCGCTCCCGCATCGTCCCGGCGTCGTCCGGGAGCAGCAGATAGCAGTGCCGTTCGCCGTACGTGTTGTGCACCTCGGCGACCACGCAGCGGGGTGCGCCGCCGGGGTCGTGGCACCAGTAGAGGATGAGCGGGTTGAAGACGTGACCGAGGACCCGCGCGTGGGCGAGCATCGTGACCGGGCCGCCGCGCAGATCGATGCCGTGCCCGGCGAGGAAGCGGTCGAGCCCCGCGCGGATGGTCGGCTGGTCCCCGTCGAAGTGGTCACGGGGGTCGAACCCGGCCAACGGGCGCAGCGGAAGGGGCAGTCGGGGCGGGTGATCGGGGTCGGTCAGCCACATGTACGTGCGGTGGCGCAGCGCGTACCGGGTCGGCGCGGTCCGCACGTGCGAGACCGTGCAGGGGTAGAGCGCGGGGGTGCCGCTCACCACGTCACCCCCAGGGCCGCGGCGGCCGCCGCGCCGGAGCGGCAGCCGTCCTCGTGGAATCCCCAGCCGTGGTAGGCGCCCGCGTAGGCGGTCACCGCGCTGTTCAGTCCCGGGAGCCGGGCCTGCGCGGCCACGGACTCCGGTGTGTAAACGGGGTGTTCGTACACCATGCGGGCCAGGACACGGTCCGGGTCGACGCGGTCCTCGCCGCCGAGGGTGACCACGTAGTTCTCGGGTGCGTCGAGGCGCTGGAGCCGGTTCATGTCGTAGCTGACGCGGACCCGGTCCGCGTCGGCGTCGCACGACGGCATCAGGTAGTTCCAGGAGGCCCTCGCCGACCGGGCGCGCGGCAACAGCGCGGTGTCGGTGTGCAGGAGGGTGGCGTTGCGGGAGTAGCGGAAGGCGCCGAGCACCTCTCGCTCGCGCTCGGTGGGGTCGGCCAGCAGCTTCAGGGCCTGGTCGGGATGGACCGCGATCACCACGGAGTCGTACGACGTGGTGGCACCGTCCGCCGTGGTGACGTCCACGGCGTCGGGGTGCCGTCGCACGGCCCGGACGGGGGCGGAGGTGTGCACGGCGTCGAGCTGTTTGGCCACGCGGTCGACGTAGGAGCGGGAGCCCCCGCTCACCGTGCGCCAGACCGGGGAGTCGCTCACCGAGAGCATGCCGTGGTGCTCCAGGAAGCGGAACAGATAGGCGGCCGGGTAGCGACCGGCCGTGACGGGGTCGCAGGACCAGACCGCCGATACCAGCGGGGTCGCGAAGTGCTGTACGAAGTACGGCGAGAAGCGCTCCCGGGTCAGGAACTCGCCCAGCGTCAGGCTCTCTTCGCCGCCGGCGGAGAGCAGTCGCCGGGCTGCCCGGTGGAAGGCCGGCACTTCGGTGAGCATCCGGAGATAGGAGCCGCGAAGGGCGCTTCGCGTGCGTGCGAACAGGCCTGCCGGACCGCGTGCGCCCGCGTACTCGAGGCCGCAGCCCTCGCAGCGCACCGACATGCTCATCTCCGACTCCTGGGTGGCGACGCCGAGTTCGTCGAACAGCCTCAGGAGGTTCGGGTAGGTACGGCGGTTGTGCACGATGAAGCCGGAGTCGACGCGGTGCACCCTGCCGTCGGAGGAGGCGAGGTCATGGGTGTGCGCGTGGCCGCCGAGCCGGTCGTCCGCCTCGTACAGGACCACCTGGCGTGCGCGGCCCAGCACGTGGGCGGCGGTGAGTCCCGCCACGCCCCCGCCGATGACGGCCGTCCGCCTCCCCGGACGCCGCTGTCCGTGCTGTCGGTGTTGTCCATGCAGTCCGCGGTCCGCGGTCCCCTCGCCCGCACCCGAGGCGTCCCCTGACGCTTGCCGCACCATGTCTCCTCCCACCCGGCTCGCCTGTTTCGGCTTCAGAGCTCTCGGCCCTATTCCGAAGCTGCGGCGGTGATGGATTGGCCGGAACGGACTCTTCCTCCGATCGGGTGAGAGGCCGGTGCGCGCAAGGGCGAAATGCCTGGTCGGCGGGGAGAGGGAGAGTGGACGGCGGTCGCACGGAGCGTCGCTGAACGGCTACCGTGGGCTACACCCCAGGGTCGCGGCCACGGGACGCTCCCCCGCCCGGCACGCGGACCTCGTGGAGCGGCGGAGCGTGTCGGGCCGGTGGATCGGCGGGACGGGGTCCGGCTCGTCATCCACCCCCGGGCCGCGGCCGCTTGAAGCCGAGCAGCGTGCGGTAGCGCTCGCGCGTCGCGAACTCCAGCAGAGTCCAGATCACCGGCCGCCCCACCTCGGCACAGAGATGAAGGACCCGGCCCTCCCCCACGACGATCCCGACATGGGCGCCCCATGCCTGGTCGCCGGAGCTGAAGAGGGCCAGGTCCAGCGGCCGGGACTCCCGTACCCGCTCGGTGAGTACGGTGTCGTCCCACAGATCGCTCGAACGCCAGGCGGGCAGGCGCGGGCCGAAATGGCGCAGCACCTCGTAGGCGAAGTACTGGCAGTTGGCGCCGTCGGCGAGGCCCGGCCTCTCGGCGACGGACCACGAACCGGGAAAGCGCCGGCTCACGTAGGGAGTGGACCAGATCCGCTCGGGGAGGCACGCCGCCAGTTCGCTCTCACTCGGTTCCCGCACTCGCGCCTCCGTCCGTCCACCGGGCCGTTTCCGAGGGGTCGTGCGCGCTGGAGACCTCCGTCATGTCGTCGTGCGGGCGCGTCAGTTCCCTCAGTCGGGCATGGTCGCCGAGCCGCAGCGGCCCGTCCACCCCGGTGACCCGCTGGAGGGCGTCCGGACCCGCCGGCCGACAGTGCCGATCCCGAACCGGGCCACGGCTCCCGAGAGAAAACCGGCTCTACACATAAAGAAGAAATAAGCGCACAATAGGCACAAGCAGCACTTACCGCACACCACACCAGAAGCGGTCAGGCCTGCCGAGACCGAAGGAGTCGACTCATGGCCAACGTCTCGCACCCCAGGAACGACATCACGACCCACCCGGACGCCTCCGAGATGCGCGACCGGTACGCCCGCGTGATGGGCGGCCGCGATGTGGCGCTCGTCGACGGACCCGTGTTCCTGCTCGGTCTGTACTGCGCCGTGTCCCCGTGGATCCTCCACTACACGACGAGTCAGCCCGCCCTGATGACCCACAACCTCGTCATGGGTATCGCGATCGCCGTGCTGGCACTCGGATTCACCGTCACGCCGGAGAGGATGTACGGCCTGAGCTGGGCCATCTGCGCGATGGGCGTATGGATGATCGTCTCGCCGTGGGTGGTCGGCACCAGCCCGGACACCGGCGTGGTGCTCAACAACATCATCATCGGCGCGCTGGCCGTGGTGCTGGGGGCGGTGTGCGCGTTCACCGCGACGAAGAACACTTCCCGGACGTAGGCCCGGCCGCCACCCCCCGGACACCGACGCGTTCGCGGGAAAGGAAGCGGACGTCAGCCCGAGGCCGGTCCGCCCGTGCGGGCCGGCCTCACCGCGCGCCACCGTGAACCGCCCCCGACGACCGCCCGGCTCGCGTCAGAGTCCCGTGCCGAGTGACCAGGTCGGAGCACTTCCCGCGAGACGGCAGGTGAGGAAGTACAGCGGAATCGGTGGCGTGTAGGGCGACTCGCCCCCGGGGCGGTGGATCAGACGCGGGCGGCCGGAGCGCGGGCGCCGCAGGACCCGCGTCCAGGACGGGTCGGACAGCCGGGCGCCGATCGCGTAGCGCGTGGAGGACGGCCAGGTGACACCTATGTGGGATCCGGACGGGACGATCCACCACCAGCGCTCGTCGTCCGCGAAGACGCAGCCGACGCGGGGCAGGCAGTCCATGATCCGTTCACCGTGTTCCCGGGAGGTGCCCACGGCGTCGTACCCCAGGCTCGGGGACAGTTCGGCGGGAATCACCAGGCGCGGCGGGTGCTCGGGCGACGGCGACGCGGGCGGTTGCGTGCGCGGTTCGGGGACGAAGGCGTGCCCTCGCGGGTCGGCTGACGGAGTGTGCGCAGGGGGGCCGAGGGCGGTGCCGCACTCGCGTGGGCCGAGGGCGCCGCACTCGCGGGGATCGAGGGTGACACCGAACTCGGGTGGATCGACGGCGGTCACGTGATCGAGGGTGACACCGAAGTCGTGTGGATCGACGGCGGTCACGTGATCGCGGGGGTCGCGGGCCGAGGTGTGTTCACACAGGTCGGGAGTGTGCTGTCGTTCCATCAGACGGGGATCCTTCGGCCGAGTGGGGGATGGGCCGGGCGGGGTTCGTGGTCGGCGGACGGCCGATGGAGGCGGGACCGCCGCTCCGCGACGGCAGGACGGCCCAGACGATGCGGCCGGACCCGTCGGCGGTGTCCCTGACGCCCCAGTCGCTGCTCAGGGCGCCGACCAGCAGGAGCCCGCGACCACGCTGGTCCTCGGATCCCGGCCGGCGCGCCGCCGGGAGGGTCCAGCCACGGTGCTGGTCCTCGACCTCGATGTGGAGCGGCCCCCGGGCGATATGGAGTCTGCACACGATCCACTCGCTAGCCGTGTGCGTCAGAGCGTTGGTGACGAGTTCGGAGATGAGCAGGACAGCGTTGTCATGCGTCTCAGGATCGACGCCCCACTCACTCAGCAGGTCACCCACATGTCTTCGGGCCACACCTACTGACGCGGGGGCCGCGCGCAGGGCGAACACGCCGGCTCGGTGGGGGTATTCGTCCCCCGGCAGTCGGTCCAAAGGCTGGGGGAGGGAGGGCGGGGTCATCGCCGTTCGCCTTTCGTCTGCCTGCACCACAGGCGGTGCCAGTGCCGCCCCCGGAGGCCGGGTACCGCCACGAGATGCGTCCATCTCGTCGCGCAAGGCGTCGTGCCACAGCCCCGTCTCCCCCAACTGGGCTGTGTGGCCTCTCCCTTGACCGTTCCAAGGACGACAGGACCACTGTCGCAGCTGCCGACAGCACCCCGCAACCGACAAGCTGAAATTTGCAGAGTGCCAGGTGCACGCTTCCCTCGTCGCCGGATGATCGGCGATCGGGGTCCGCCGCTCCACCGTCCGCCGGACGGAAGCGGCCAAGGTCGCCCGGCTCCGGCTCGCGGACGCCGAGCGGACGCCGAGCGGACGCCGAGAAGCCCCCGCGGACCCGCAAAGGGCGTGTCGGACCGTGCTCGCGGGAGGTTTACGGTGCGCACGACCCGTCACGACGCGTCGTGGAGTTGCCGGATCACCCGCGTGCACACCCGGGCCGTGCGCGGGCGACCTCCGCCGTGCGACGCGCCGCACCGGACAGCGCCCGTCGGTCCGGCGCCACCTACCGAAGACACCTGGGCGGCGCGCCGGCCATCCACCGGTTCCGCGTCGGTGGCTCCCTGCCGGCGGGAATCGCGGCAGCCCTCACGCGTCTGCCGTCGAGTCCAGCAGGGTCGCGCACTCCACCGCGAGGGCCGCCATCCCGTAGGCCTGTGCCACGCGCAGCGCCTCCCGCAGGAGTCGGGCGGCGTGGGCGGCGGTGCCTGGGCGGCCCGTCCTGCGCAGCGCGCGGGCGCGGGCCAGTCGCAGTCGGGCCAGTTGGGGCTGGGAGGAGCGCACCGGCTCGGCTGCCACCTGGAATTCCGCGAGCGCGGTGTCCGGCTCCCCCGCGGCCAGCGCGAGCAGCCCACGGGCCCGCGCGGTCGGGCCGACCAGCACGGTGGGCCAGCCCGCGAGGGCGATCTCCTCGCCGTCGTGGGCGGCCAGACGGTCGCGCAGCCCTGGCACGACCTCGCGCAGTTCGCTCTCGAATCCGCCCCGCGCGTCGAGTGCGGCGCTCACCTCGGCGAGCAGGACCAGCGTGGGCACCGCCCACCCGGAGGGCGGGAACCGGGTGAAGTCGGCGGTGTCGTGCGCGAATCCCACGAGCCGGTCCGCCCCTTCGGCGTACTGACCCGTCTCGCACAGCGCGAGCGCCAGACCGGCCCGCCAGACCGGGAAGTAGCCGTGCCGCTCGACGGTGTCGGCCAGGCCCGAGGCGAACAGGTCCGCCATCCGCCCCTGTTCCCGCAGCAGCCAGTAGGCCTGTCCGAGGCGGGTCTGCTCAAGGTTGTCGGCGGGGACGGCCAGATCGGCGGATAATCGCTCGACGAACGTCACCGACTCGCCGAAGATCCAGCCCGCCGCCTGCTCGAACCGGCCGTGCCAGAGGTCGAGCAGGGCGTCCAGGGTCCGCTGCTGCCAGACGGCGAGGACACTGCGGGTGTCGGCGGCGTGCTTGCGGTACTGGTTCGCCGTGGCCAGCGCGCTGTAGACCTTGCCGACGCGCAGCTGGTCGATGGCGAGCGCCATCAGTGCCTCACCGCGGAAGTACGCGGAGTCGTGCCCCGCCGCCGCGTCACGCAGCCGTTCGGAGAGCGACAGGGACTCGGCGGTGGGTACGAAGTCGTACAGGCCCCAGCGGCATTCGGTGAGCACCTCGCAGCGCACCTCGTCGTCCGTGCCGTCCACGGCCAGCCGGCGCAGCGTGCCACGCGCCAGGCGCGCTCCCTGCTCAGGCCCCGCCCGGCCCGCCGCGGTGTCCTCACTGACGGCCATGGCCAGCTTCTTCGCCAGATGCGCGTTGAGCCGCAGCCGCAGCCCGGCGGCCTCCACTCCCCCGTTCTGACCCAGCGCGGCCAGGCTCTCCCTGATCCGTTGCAGCAGTTCGTGGTCGACCTGTCCGGGATCCGACCAGCGGCGGGCCATCCTGATCACGGCCTCCGCCTGGGCAGCGGGATCGCCGTCGGCACGCGCGTACGCCGCGCGATAGAGACGCTCCGCCTCCCGCATGTCCCCGGTGGCATGGCTGAGGTCGCCGCGCCTGAGCAGCCGGTCGAACTCGTCGCGCCGCCGGGCGACGTCCGAACCTCCATGAACCGCCGATGACTTCACCAGTTTTCCGGTCCGCTCCCGCGGACCGGCGCCGACCGTCTTCGAGATGCGCTCGAAGGAGGGATCGGGAACCAGGGCGAGCAGCGCGCCCCTGGCGTCCAGCCGCTCGTCGCAGAGTTGCGCGAGTTCGCGGGTCACACGCCGCTGGCCCGTCTCGATGCGGCTCAGGAAACTGCGGCTGCAGTGCACCTCTTCGGCCAGTGCGCTCAACGACTTCCCGGCCGCCGTCCGACGCCGGCGCAGTTCCGCGCCGAACGCGTTCTCTTCGATCGTCATCCCTCCAACGGCTCGCGCCCTGGCACCTGTTGCCAGAAATCGTTGGCAACAGCCGACCGCTCCGCGTTGGCGCGGAAACCCACCAGTCTGTGTGCGAGCGAGCTTACAGGGAGCAAGCGCGCGGACACCGGCAGACAGGAGCCTCGGGCATGGGTGCGGACGGTCCCAAAGTGGTGGCGGCGGTCGACTTCGGCACCCATGGCACCGGCTTCGCCTGGGCGGTGAGGACTCCGCTGAACGATGATCCGCGCACCAGGAGGGTGCAGTTCTTCACGCGCTTCCCCGGCCGCCAGCTGGACTACCCGAAGAACCTGACCGCGATCCTGCTGTCCGCCGGGGGCGGGACGGTCGCCTGGGGCCACCGGGCCCACGTTCTGTGGGCCGAGGCCCTCGCCAAGGGGGAGGCCGACGGGCTCGGCTACGCCTACGCCTTCAAGACGGCGTGGAAGTGCGGCGGCACGATGTCGGACATGCCGACCGTGGGCGGTTTCGTCGACCTCGACGACCGGGGGCGGGTGCGGGAACTGACCACGGCGTACCTCAAGGAGATCCGCGAGCTGGCGATGGCGGAGATCAGGGGGATGAAGTACACGGAGCGGGAGGTCCGTTGGTGCATCACGGTCCCCGCGATCTGGGACGACGAGGGCAAGGCGTCGATGCGCCGGGCCGCGGTCGACGCGGGGTTCCCCGACGATCCGGAGCGGCTGTTGCTGGCCATCGAGCCGGAGGCCGCCGCGCTGTACTGCTACTTGCGGATGGCGGACGCGGACGCGGCTCCCTCCGCGCCTGCCCGGCTGCCCCTGCATCTCGACGGGTTCCGCTTCGTGGTGATCGACTGCGGCGGCGGTACCGTCGACATCACGGCCTACGAGTCGGACAGCGGGGCCGGACCGTCGATCGCGCTGCGCGAGATCGGCCTCGCCACCGGTGGACATCTGGGATCCGAGTACGTCAACCAGGCGTTCCGGGAGACGACACTCGGCGAGCGGTTCGGGCCGGCGGCCTTGAAGCGCATCGAACGGGACCACCCGGGTGAGTTGTTGAGGATGTCCCGGCAGTGGGAGCACGCCAAGCGCACGGTCGAGGTCGAGCGGGACGCCTCCTCGGTCGCGCACGTGCTGGATCCGGTGCGCATCGAGGTTCCCGCGGTCGTGTGGACCCTCCTCGACGAGCCGGTGCGGGCGCGGCTGGTCCGGGACGCGGGTGGGCTGCCCCGGCAGCTCGTCCTCCCGCCGGACGAGGTGGAGGCACTGCTCGACGAGATGGTGGACGGCATCCTGGACAAGGTCGCGGAGCAACTGACCACCATCGCACGGACCGCGGGGACGGGTCCCGAGCCGGAGACCCTGGTCCTGGTGGGCGGGTTCGCCCGGTCCGAGTGGCTGCGCGAACGGATGCGCGCCCGCTTCGGCGGGCGGCATCGCGTCCTGGTCCCGCCCGATCCGGCCCTCGCGGTCCTGGAGGGCGCCGTCCACTTCGCCTACCGGCCCGACGTGTTCGTCTCCCGGCAGGCCAAGTACACCTACGGGTTCGAGACGGCCCAGCCCTTCGAGGAGGGTGTGGACTCCACGATGCGCATGTACCGCGACGACGAGGGCGAGGTGCTGTGCGTCGGCCGTTTCGGCATCGCCGTGCGCCGTACGGACGGCGTGCGGGTGAAGGACGCCTATCCCTTCCGCATCGTGCCGGTCCGTGAGGAGCAGCTCGAGTTGGACGTACATCTGTATCGCACGGCCGAGCCCGATCCCCGGTACGTCGACGAGGACGGGTGCGAGGAGATCGGCCGGCTGACCGTCGACCTGAGCAGCACGGTCGGCAGGCCGCTGCGGGAGCGCGCCGTGATGCTGTTGTTCTACTTCGGCGCCAGTGAACTCCGGGTAGAGGTGTTCGACCCGGCCACCGAGGAGACCAGCCGGGTCTCCGTCGACTTCGACCGGATGTAGCCGTGGCCGCACACCCCGAGGGAGGAACCGTGTTCTTCAACCGTCACAAGGCCGAACCACCGCAGGACGCCGGGGGCGGTTCCGGCGACCGCCCCGCCGTCGGCGGCCCGCGCCTCGTGGAGGAGGAGACGGCCTTCCTGATACCGCAGTCCGAATGGAAGCAACTGGCCGTCAGGCTGGACGGACTGGAGGCGCTGGAGGCGCGGGTCCGGAAACTTGAGGCGGAGGCGGACGCGGGGTGGGCCGCGCTGCGTTCGCGGACACGGTCCGAGATGGGTGAGTGGGCCGACCGGGTGGAGCGCCGGATGCGGGGCTTCGACACCAGGCTGCGGGACACGCTCGCCGGACTGGGCCCGCTCGGCGACCGGCTCACGGAACTGACCGGGCGTCATGAGGAGGTGGACGAACGGACTCTGGCGCTGGCGAGCACCGTCGCCGACACCCGCCGTCTCCTCGACGAGTTGGGTGAGGTGCTCGACCTGGTGCGCGTCGCCCAGGTGGAGGAGCGCACCGATCTCACCCGGGAGGACTTCCTCGTCCACTACGACCTCGCCGGACGGCTCAAGGCGCTGTACACGCAGCGCATGCCCGATCTGATCCAGCCCCGGCTGGCCGCGGAGCGGCCCCGTGATGTCGTGCGCCGTCAGGCCGAGTTGATCCGCCGGTTGTGCCTGGCGCTCTTCGGCCCGGAGGAACACGACGGGGCCGGGGACCCTGACCTCGACGAGCTGACCCGCATCACCACCGACGACGGGCGAGTGGGGCTCGACCAGCAGCACCAGAGGCTGTTGGAGCGGGTGGGCGCGGAGGCCTCGAACCTGTCCCGCGCCATGAACGAGAGCGGCTATGCCAGCCGTTTCGACTTCTCGGTGGAGCCCGGCATCGCGGCGGACCCGCGGGAGCACGCTCTCTGGCTCTCCTGCGAGGCGGGCCGCCCCGTCGCCTTCGTGGTGTGTCCGGGTTACCGGGCGGCGGACCGGCGGCTCCTGGAACCGTTCGTCTTCACCGAGTCCGGCGGGGAGGGCTGAGGACCGTGCGGGAACCGCTCGACCCGGCGGAACATCGGTCAGGTGTCCATGAGTCGACATCCGGCAGCCGCTCCCCCGCGGGGACCGGCGCCCGGGTGACGTCCTGTGCGACCGGGGTTCGGACCCGGCACAGGAAGGTTTCGGTCCGGGGCGCGCGGGGGGCGCTCCGGCCCGGAAGCCCGTACACGCGCGGGTGGGCCGGCCGGTCGGCGACGTGCCGGCCCCCGGCCGGGGGCCGCTCGCGCGGCGGCGGGTGACGCACGGCCTCCGGACGCGTGCGGCCGTGGACAGAACCCGCGGCGGGCCGCGCCGGAGGCCGGCACAGACCACCGGGCCCGAGGGGGGACGGGGGAAGGAGGGGGAGCGGAGTGCCCGATGTACGTCCGACGGGGGAAGGTCGGACCTGCGGTGACGGGCCGCGGCCATCGGATCCGCTCCCCCTCCGGCGTGTGCGGATCCGGCCCGATATTCGCTCGCCGGGGCCGCCAGGCTCGCTCACACTGTCGCCGTGACGAGAACGGTGAGTGCGTGGGTGAGTGCGGGTGACGAGGTGCTCGGGGGCGTAGGGCCGTTCCCGGTGGACATCCCCTGGTGGTCCGAGGCGGCACCGGTCGTCGACCGGCTGGAGAAGCTGCTCGGCGTGCCCGTGCTGGTGCTGCGTCTGCTGCACGTCGACGGGGGCGAAGGCGGCCGGGACGGTCATGTGACCTATCACGTCGAGGCGTTGGGGCGTCCGGCGCCCGGCACCCTGGAGCAACGGGCCGTCGGTCCGGATCTGTTGGACGGCCACGTGGTCTTCCGGTCGCCCTGGGCGCGTACGGACGGTCTGCGCGAGCTGCTCGGCTGGGCCGAGGAGACGCTGGCCTCGGCGGGACGGCCCGTGACCGGTCCGGTGGAGCAGCGTCGTACCTGGAACCTGGCCGGCCTCTTCCGGCTGCCCACCGCGCGGGGCCCGGTCTGGCTCAAGGCGACACCGCGCTTCGCCGCCGACGAGGCAGCCGTCATCACCGCGTTCGCGCGGGTCGCCACCGGTCTGGTCCCGGTACTTCTCGGTGCCGGCGAGCATCGCATCCTGATGGAGCACGTCCCGGGCGTGGACTGCTGGGGGCCCTCCGCGGAGACGGTCGGCGCGGCGATGGAGCGCGTCGTGGCCGCGCAGGCCGCGCTCGCGGACCAGGGTCCCGCGTGTCTCGGGGACGGCTCACCGCCGACGTGCAACGCGGACGGCCCGGCGCCCCGTTGCGTCCAGGGTCCGTCCCCCTCCGGTGCCGGGGGCGAGTGGACGTCTCCGTCCGGCGTCCCGGACCGGCGCACACCGGGGCTGGTCAGCGCGGTCCACGCACTGCTCGACGGCCCCGCCGCCGCGGAGCTGACCCGGCAGGAGCTGCTCGGGGCGAGGGAGTTGACGCGGCGCTGGGAGCCGCTCGCGGAGTGCGGTCTGCCCGACACCCTCGTGCACGGCGACTTCCACCCGGGCAACTGGCGCAGTGACGGCGGGCCGCCGGTCATCGTGGACTTCGCCGACGCGCACTGGGGTCATCCCGTGCTGGACGGCCTGCGTGTCCACCATTTCCTCCCCGAGGCCGGCCGCGCGGCGGCCGCCCGTGCCTGGGCCGACGCCTGGAGGGCCCGGGTGCCCGCGAGTGATCCGGCGCGCGCCCTCGTCCTCGCCGAACCGCTCGCCCAGCTCATGTACGCCGTCCGGTACCAGGAGTTCCTGGACGGCATCGAGCCGTCCGAGCGGGTCTACCACGAGGGGGATCCGGCGGACGCGATCCGCGCGGCGCTGCGGTCCGCACGGAACCCGAGCCCGTACCTGGCGGCCGCGGGGACTCCCACCGGGACGAAGTGATCCCGGGCGGGCCCGTGGCCGGGCGACGGGAGGAGTTGCGCGAACACGCCAAGGGTGCGGGCCCTGACGGTCGCTGATCGGTGTGGTCAGGGACGGGACATGGGAGGACGTCCGCACCCGCGCGGCTTCCAGCGACCCGGAGAGCCCGCACCGACCTGTTCGACCTTCACACCGCGATCAGGTCGCGCGGCCTTCCGAGCATCCCCGCGGGCACCGGCCAAGATCGGTCGCAGGTCGGCCCCATAGGGTCCGAGGCATGACGTCACCCCCCGCCGGCAGTGCCTTCGACTCGCTCCGCCTCGACGCCGTGGCCGACCAGGAGGCGCTGCGCCGGGCCTACGGACTGCCCGGCGAGGCGGCCGTGCGGAAGCAGATGACCGAACTCACCGAGCAGACCCGGCGGTTGATCGGCTGCTCGTCGCTCGTCCTGGTCGCCAGCACGGACGCCGAGGGCAACTGTGACGTCTCCCCGCGCGGCGGCCCCGCCGGGTTCGTGGCCGTGCTGGACGCGCGGACGGTGGCGATACCGGACGCGACCGGCAACAAACGTCTGGACACCCTGCGGAACGTCGTGGCGACCGGACGGGCCGGGCTGCTGTTCCTCGTCCCTGGGCGGACCACGACCCTCAGGGTGAACGGCCGGGCCTGCGTCTCCACCCGCCCGGAGCTGCTGTCGCGGCTGACCGCCGTGGGCAAGCCGCCGGCCAGTGCGCTGGTGCTGGGGATCGAGGAGGTCTACCCGCACTGCCCCAAGTCGCTCCTGCGCAGCGGGGCCTGGAAGCCGGACCAGTGGCTGCCGGCGGACGCCCAGCCGACCTCCGCCGAGGTGACCCTGGCCCAGCTGCGGATGCCGGAGCTGACGATCGCCGACATCGAGCGGGCGGAGGCGGACTCGCTGAAATACCGCTATGAGTAGCGGGCGGACCCGCGCCAGGACGGTGGGGGTGAGACCGGCCCGGCAAGCGGCGCTGTTCACCGGATGGGGGAGGCCGGGGCCTACGTGCGGACGGTCCGGCCCCGGCACAGTGGCTCAGTGATCCCCGTGAGATCCAGATCGAGCCCATCCGGCCGCGACGACGAGCAGGCGTCCGCACCGGGCGACGCGGGACGGGCCCGCCGGCACGCGTCGGTGCGGGCGGCCAGGAGCAGCGCCCACACGGTCCACGCGAGGCCGGCGCGAGAGACTCCCCGTGAGCGCGCCCGGCGGTGAGGAACCTGCGAGCTTCGCCTGAGGTCGGACGGGTGAACTCCGTTACCGGACCCGTCGAGGGAGTTTCCTTCCGCCAATCCTCGCCCTGCGAGGTGCGCTCCGGACGCCCGCGGGACGAGATGCCACGGCGTGCGGGGCCGGGGTCACCAGGGGATGACGCCGTCGTCCTCGGAGAACGAACCGGTCGGGCCGCCGTCGGGCAGCGTGGCGAGCCGGATCGCCGTGGCCGCGCCCTGCTCAGGGGTGCGAGGTCCGTGGAAGCCGGTGAAGTCGGTCGCGACCAGGCCCGGACAGGCGGCGTTGATCAGGATGTTCGTACCGGCGAACTGCCTGGCGTACTGCACGGTGACGGCGTTGAGGAACGACTTCGACGGCGCGTAGGCCGCCATGACGGGGCCGATCTCGATGTCCGGGTCCGCCTGCCGGGTCAGGGAGGCGACGGCGCTGGAGACGTTGACGACGCGCGGCGACGTCGAGCGCCGCAGCAGCGGCAGCATCGCGTTGGTCACCCGGATGACGCCGATGACGTTGGTCTCGACGACCGTACGGACCACGCCGAGGTCGAGGGTGGTCGGGTCCTGCACCCATCCCGGACCCGTCTCTCCCGAGATGCCCGCGTTGTTGACCAGGACGTCCAGGCGACCGGCCCGCTGACCGACCAGTTCCGCGGCGGCGGTGGCACTCCGGTCGTCGGTCACGTCCAGGGGCACACCGAACGCGTCCACCCCGGCGGCGCGCAGCTTCTCGACGGCCGCCTCACGCCGGGCTCCGTCGCGGGCTCCCACACCCACGCGGTGCCCGAGGGCACCCAGGCCGGCCGCGATCTCGTACCCGATTCCCTTGTTCGCGCCGGTCACCAGCGCGATCTTCGTTTCGCTCATGCCGTTGATGTTCGCTCGCGGACCAGCGGCGCATCCAACACCGATGCGGTGCCCTGTGATACCCGGCAAGTATCACTGAGGTACTCTGCCGCCGTGGACACCCTGGAGACCCGCGAGTTGAGGTACTTCATGGCCGTCGCCGAGGAACTGCACTTCGGCCGTGCCGCCGAGCGCCTCGGCATGGCCCAGCCGCCGTTGTCCCGGGCGATCCAGCAGCTCGAGCGGCGCCTCGGCGTCTCCCTGTTGAAACGCAATCGGCGCGGCGTCTCCCTGACCGGCGCCGGAGAGGTCCTGCTGCACGAGGGCCGCGCGGCCCTCGACGCGACCACCGCCGCCGCTCGCCGCGCCCGTCGCGCCGGTGGAGCCGACGGCCCGGGTGGCCCCCGCGACCGCCTGGCACTGGCGGTGAAGGCCGCCGCCTCCCACGAGCTGCTGCGAAGGCTTCTCGACGCCTACGCGGCCGAGCCCGACGCCGCCGAGATCGAGGTGCTGCCGTGCGGCATGTGCGAGCAGGAGGAGCTGCTGCGTGACGGCCGCGCCGATGTGGCGCTCATGCACACGCCGTTCAACTCCCTCGCCGGGTTCGACAGCGAGCCGCTGCTGGCCGAGGGGCAGATCGCCGTCCTGCCCGCGAGGCACCCCCTCGCCGCGCGCGAGGCGCTGTCCCTGGCCGACGTCAGCGACGTCCCAGGTCTTCCGATCGCCCGCTGGCCCCGCCACGGTACGTACCCACCCGGCCCCGGCCCCGAGGTCCACGACCAGACACAGCTGGCCCAGCTGATCGCCCTCGGACGCACCATGGCCGTCTTCCCCGACTCCGCCCGCGCCTGGCTGTGGGCCGAGCACAGCGCCGTACCCCTGACCGACGCGCCTCCCGTCGTCACCCACATCGCCTGGCCCCCGCACAGCCGCTCCCTCGCCCTCGCCGGACTGGTCCGCGCGGCCGCACGGCTATGACCCGTTCCCGCCCCCGACCGGGGCGGCCCGCTCCGACGGCCTCTTGGCCGCCGCGCGGGGGCGGGCGGGCGTCCTGCTGACGTGATGCCACCCCGGCGACGGCCGCCGGCCGGACGGTGGCGCCCGGCCCGCCGCGGTCGCGTCATCCGGCCGGGGGACGGCCGGGGGACGGCGGCGGGCCGGAGCACCCGCTCAGGTGGCGGCCGGCTCCGCCTCCGGCGCCGGCCCGGTCAGGTACTCCTCCGAGATCTCCTTCGGCCCGAAGGGCCACACCTTCTCCAGCCGAGCCCACACCACGAAGGCGACGCAGCCGAGAGCGACCCAGGCCAGGGACCACTCGATGGGGTGGCGGCCCGGAGAGTTCTTGTCCGCGTAGCCGTAGATGGTGAGCCAGCCGATCAGCGCGATGAGACTCGGGAGCGGATAGAGCCACATCTTGTACGGGCGCCGCAGCGCCGGTTGACGTCGGCGCAGCACCGAGAGGGCGACGATCTGCGCCAGCGCCTGGACGATCACCATGACCGTGGTGAGGAGCTGGATCAGGGTGGCGAGGTCGGTGTGGCGGCCGATGAGGAAGCCGATCGCGGTGATGACGCCCATGGTCGCCAGGCCCAGCATCGGGAAGCGGTGTCTGGGGTGCAGTTTCGCGTACGGGCGGAAGAAGACGCGTTCGCGGGCGGCGTCGTAGGGGACACGCGAACCGCCCAGCAGTCCGGTGAAGACGGAGGCGAACGCGGTGATGAGGATGAGCACGGTGACCGTGTCGGCGGCGCCCTTGCCCCAGGTCTCCTCCAGGACGGCCGAGGCCACGGAGGTGGAGGCGATGTCGCCGGGATCGGTCATCCGGTGCCAGTCGACGACGCCGAGCGTGCCGATCTGGAGCAGGAGGTAGATGGCCATGATGCCGAGGATGGAGAAGATGATGGAACGGGGCAGGGTGCGGCCGGGGTCCTTGATCTCGGCGCCCATGTACGCGGTGGTGTTGTAACCGAGGTAGTCGTAGATGCCGATGGTCAGGCCGGCGGCGAACCCGATCCAGAAGTGACTGCTGGTCAGCTGGAAGGCGTGGGCCGGGTAGGTGAAGGCCAGATGGGCGCTGAAGTCGGTGGCCGCGGCGACGATCACCAGGAGCACCGAGGTGATCATGACGGCCCACATGACGGCGGTGATGCGCGCGATGTGCTCGACCCCGCGCCACAGGAGCGCCACGACCAGGACGATGACACCGAGGCCGATCAGGTCGCCGGTGGTCCGGCCCATGTCGGGGGCCAGGTATCCGAGGTACTGGACGAAGCCGACCACGCCGGTGGACATGATCAGCGGAATGAAGAGCATGGCCGTCCAGACGAACAGGAACGGCATCAGGCGTCCGGAGCGGTACTGGAACGCCTGGCGGAGATACACGTAACTGCCGCCGGAACCGGGCATGGCGGCCCCGAGTTCGGCCCAGATCAGGCCGTCCGCGAGGGCGAGTACCGCACCCGCGACGAAGCCCATGATCGCCTGCGGGCCGCCGAACGCGGCGACCATCAGCGGGATCGTCACGAACGGACCGATCCCGCACATCTGGCTCATGTTGATGGCGGTGGCCTGGAACAGGCCGACGCGGCGGACGAAACCGCCGGTGGGTGGCGGACTGCCGGACATGGGGCCTCCTGTGATCGGGACGAGCGGGAGAGGGACGGCGTACGGGAACGGCCCGGATGGCGGCCGACGGATCAGGGGCGGCGGGTGACCGGCCGGCGCTGGGCTCCCCTTGGCTCGCCCGGCAAGGCTGACTGGGCGATAAAGTTAAGGAGCCTTACTAGATGCGTCAAGGGGGTGTCATGAATGCGTGAGAATGGAGCGATGTCCGCCCGCGACGCCATCGAGCAGCCCGAACAGCCCTGGAACCGCCGACGGCTGCGCAGCACCAACGAGCGACTGCTCCTCGACAGGTTGCGCGCCGGCGGTCCCGCGTCGCGGGCCCAACTCGCCCGCGAGACAGGGCTGTCGAAGCCGACGGTCTCCAGCGCGCTCGCCGCGCTGGAGGAGGCCGGACTCGTCCACGAGGTCGGCACGCACGCTCCGGAGCGCGGCCGGGTGGCCGTCCTCTACGCTCCGGACCCCGCGGCCGGCCACGCGCTCGGCATCGACATCGGCCGGGGCTGGCTGCGGGTGGCGCTCGCGGATCTGGACGGCGCGGTGGTCGCACGCGCCGACGTACGCAACCGGGCGCGCAGCTCGGGGGCGATGGCCGACCTGGTGGTCGCCACCGCCCGCCAGGTCGTCGCCAACTCCGGCCTCGGCACCGACGAGGTGGCCCACGCGGTGGTGGGCACACCGGGCGTGTACGACGAGAAGCAGCGCCGGGTGCGGTACGCGATGCATCTTCCGGGCTGGGGCCGGGCGGGCCTGTTCGACCGGATGCGCGAGGAGCTGGGCATCCCCCTGGAGGTGCACAACGACGCCAATCTCGCGGCCCTCGGCGAGTACACCTACGGCGTCGGCGCGGGCAGCCGGCTCTTCGCGTACATCATGATCGGCACCGGTCTCGGCATGGGTGTGGTCAGCGAGGGGCGGCTGTTCACCGGGGCGCACGGCGGGGCCGGAGAGATCGGGTTCCTGCCCTGGCCGGGGCAGCAGAAGCCGGAGACGCTGGAGGACGCGGTGTCTGGCGTGGCCGTGGTCGAGGCGGCGCGGCACTTCGGCATGACCGGCCAGCTCACCGCGAAGGCCGTCTTCGACGCGGCGCGCGAGGGCCATCCCGCGGCCGTGCGCGCCGTCCACCTGGAGGGCGAGCGGATCGCGCACACGGTGGCGGCAGCGGCGGCGGTCCTCGATCCCGATCTGGTGGTGCTGGGCGGCGGGGTGGGTCACAGCATCGACCTGCTGCTGCGACCCGTACGCGAGACCCTGCGCACGCTCACACCGCTGCGGCCGAAGATAGTGCCCAGCCGGCTGGGCGAGGACGCGGTGCTGCTCGGCGCCGTGGCCACGGCGCTGGGGACGGCCCGCGACGTGGTGTTCGACCGGCGGTCGGCCTCCTGATCACCGGATCCGCGGCGCCCGGCTGATTGACACCACCGACTCGGCGACCTAGCTTGTGGGCCCAGTTAGTAAAGTTTCCTAACTTGCAGTGCCGTAGCGCGGATGATCCCCCACCCCCAAAGGAGACCACCGTGTTCGACCGCTCTGCCCCCGGCCGGCGCCTGGCCACGGCCGTCGTCGTCCTCGGCCTCCTGGCCACCCTCTCGACGAGCGCGTGGGCGGGGGCCCGTGACACCGGAGCGCCCACCGCGACGGCCGCCCGTGCCACCCCGGTGCCGTCCGTGGCGGGCACCACCACCGCGCTCTCGGGTTACGCGATCCAGTCGACGGCCGAGGTCACGGACTCGGCGGCCGAAGTCTCCAGCCCCGGCTATCGGGCCACCGGCTGGTATCCGGCGGGCTCGCGGTCCACGGTCCTCGCGGCACTGCTCGCGGACGGCGTGTACGCGGACCCGTTCTACTCGACCGACCAACAGCGCATCCCGAAGGCCGACTTCACCGTGCCCTGGTGGTACCGCGCGGACTTCACGGTCGGCGACACCACCGAGCGCAGCCATCTGGACTTCAGCGGAGTGATCTCGGCCGCCGACGTGTACGTCAACGGGGAACGCGTCGCGGACGCGACGAAGGTGGCGGGGGCCTACACCCACCACGAGCTCGACATCACCTCGCTGGTACGGACGGGTACGAACACGGTCGCGTTCCGCATCAGGCCCAACCGTCCCGACCAGAACCTCACCATGGGCTGGATCGACTGGATCCAGCCACCGCCCGACGAGAACATGGGCATCGTGCGCGACGTCCTCGTCCGTCGCGGGGGCCCGGTCGCGCTGCGCGACGCGCACGTCGTGAGCAGGCTCGCCGTCCCCTCGCTCGCCTCCGCGGACCTGACCGTGAAAGCACGGGTGCGCAACGACTCGGACACCGCGGTCACCACGACGGTCTCCGGAACCGTCGGCTCGACAGCGGACTTCAGCGCGGCCGTGCCGCTGCGCGCGCACGAGACGAAGACCGTGACATTCACCCCCGCGGACACCCCCGGCCTGCGTCTGAACGCGCCGAAGGTGTGGTGGCCCGCGGGCATGGGTGGCCAGCCGCTGTACGGCCTCGCCCTGACCGCCTCCGTCGCGGGCGTCGTCTCCGACACCGCGCACGAGGACTTCGGCATCCGCGACGTGAAGGCGCCGCTCGACGCCGACGGCGCCCGGCAGTACCGCATCAACGGCCGCAAGCTGCTGATCAGGGGCGGCGGTTGGTCTCCCGACGAGTTCCTGCGCTGGGACCGGACGTACGTGGCGGACCGGCTGAAGTACGCGCTCGACCTGGGCCTCAACACCATCCGCCTCGAGGGGCACCTCGAACCGGACGAGTTCTTCGACCTCGCCGACCGGTACGGCATCCTCACGCTGCCCGGCTGGGAGTGCTGCGACAAGTGGGAGGGGAACGTCAACGGCGGTGAGTCGGGCGACCCGTGGACCGCCGCCGACCATCCGGTCGCCAGGGCTTCGATGGCCGCGGAGGCCGCCCGGCTGCGCGACCACCCGAGCGTCGTCTCCTTCCTGATCGGCAGCGACTTCGCGCCGGACGCGACGATCGAGAAGGACTACCTCGACGCCCTGGGGGCCGCGGACTGGGCGACCCCCGTGATCGCGGCCGCCTCCGACAACTCCGCGCCCGTCAGCGGCCGTTCGGGCATGAAGATGACCGGCCCCTACGACTGGGTCCCGCCGGACTACTGGTACGCGAAGCGCGAGGGCGGCGCCACCGGCTTCAACTCCGAGACCAGCGCGGGCCCCGACGTCCCCACCCTCGACACCCTGCGCCGCATGATGTCCCCCGCCGAACTCGACACCCTCTGGAAGAACCCCGGCGCCCCGCAGTACCACCGCTCACCGTCGGCGACCTTCGGCACCCTCAAGATCTACGACGCCGCCCTGGCCGGCCGCTACGGCCCGCCGACCGGCCTCGCGGACTACGTACGCAAGGCGCAACTCGCCCAGTACGAGAACACGCGCGCCCAGTTCGAGTCCTACGGACGCAACGCCACCGACTCCACGAGACCCTCGACCGGAGTCGTCTACTGGATGTTCAACAGCGGATGGACCTCACTGCACTGGCAGTTGCTGGACCGCTACCTCGACCAGGGCGGAGCCTACTTCGGGGCGAAGAAGGCGAACGAGCCGCTGCACGTCCAGTACTCCTACGACAACCGCGCGGTCGTGGTCGTGAACAGACGGCACACTCCCGCCTCCGGACTCACGGCCCGGGTCACGCTCTTCAACCCCGACGGCGCCCGGAAGTACGACCGGACGGCGACCGGGGTGAAGGTGGACGGGGACGGCGCGCACAGCACCGCGCTCACCGTGCCGGCCTCGGTCGGCGGCCTGTCGGCGACGTACCTCGCGCGCCTGGTCCTCACCGACTCCCGGGGCAGGACGGTCAGCCGCAACGTGTACTGGCTCTCGACCCGGGCCGACACCCTCGACTGGGCCCGCACGGACTGGTACCACACGCCGACGACGAGCTACGCCGACCTCAAGGGGCTCGCTTCCATGGCGCGGGTGCCGGTCACGGCGACGGCTTCGACCACGGGCGGCCCCGGTGGCACCTCCACGACGACGGTCACGGTACGCGGCCCCCGGACCGGGAGGACGCCGTCGCTGCTCACCGACGCGCATCTGGTGGACACGAAGGGCCGGCCCGTGCTGCCGGTCCGGTGGTCCGACAACCAGGTCAGTCTGTGGCCCGGGGAGTCGGCGACACTGACCGCCACCTACCGGACCGCGGACCTGCACGGCTCCGCCCCCAGGATCCGGATCTCGGGGTGGAACACGCCGCGGACGACGGTTCCGGCGACCTAGAACCGGCGAGAAGGCGGGCCCGTTCCTGGGCCCGCCCCCTCGCTCACCCGGCTCGTGTCAGCTCACGTTGAGCGCCGTGTCGTCGAGGACGAACGACGTCTGGAGCATGGAGCCCTCGGTGCCGGTGAACTTGACCGTGACCGTCTGCCCCGCGTAGGCGGACAAGTTGAAACTGCGCGGCGTGTACCCGGACGCGGCGTTCAGGTTCGAGTACGTGGCGAGGGTCGACAGCACCGTGCCACCGCTGTTCAGGACCTGGGCCTTGAGGGTGTCGTACGCGGTGCTGGTGGTCGTCTCGGCCGTGTCCACGTGGAGATGGAAGTTCAGGGTGGCCGCGCAGCCGGACGCAATGGTGACCGTCTGGGCGAGCGTGTCGGTGCGGGCCGAGCCGTACCCGTCCAGCCATGCCTTGTACGAGCCGGTGCGGGCGGCCTCGCCAGTGCTGTTGGTGATCACACCGCTGGTGGCGGTCCAGGAGCCGCTGCCGGACTCGAAGCCGGGGTTGGCCAGCAGCTGCGTGGCGGTGCAGGTGCCGCCACCGCCTCCGCCACCACCGGTGCCGCCGCCACCCGCGAGCCACTCGGTGGCGTTCAGGGCGAGGGCGGCGTTCGTGGCACCGGTGTCGTTCCAGCCGTCGTACAGCGTGTTGCCCGACGAGCCGGTGCCGTCGTCGATCGGCGAGCTGTCGCCCCAGAAGGCGACCTTGCCGCTGCCGAAGGTACTGGTGGCGAAGAACGCGCCGCTGTTGCCGGAGTAACCGCTGCGGTAGACGAGCCCCTTGACGGCGGAGTTGTCGGCCGGCTTGAGGGTGGCCGTCGTGCCGTCGGCGAACAGGCTCTTGGTGACGGTGCCGAACGAACCGTGCAGGACCGGGTCGGTGCTGTCGGTGACGGCCGCCGGGTATCCGGAGCTGACATCGAGCGTGTCAATCGAGAAGCCGAACGGGTCCGTGGAGTCGACATTGTTGTCGGTCATCAGGTCGTTGAAGATCTCGACCGCGTCGTAGCCGTCGTTGTTGCGGTCGGCGCCGGTGTGGTCGGAGACCATGAAGAGGCCGCCGCCGTTCTTCACGAACGTCATGATCGCGGTCTTCTCGGCGCTGGTGAAGAGCGTGTTGGGCTCCGGCAGCACCAGTTCGTCGAAGTTCGACAGGTCGTTCGCGGCCGAACCGCCGTAGGTGAGGCTGGAGCCCGGGGGCAGCGTCCTGAGGCTGTAGTCGCCGGTCTTCTGCAGGGCGACGCCCCAGGAAGAGAGGGCCCCGGTCCAGTCGGTCTCGGACGACGGCGAGGAGTCCTGGCCCAACGGGTCGGGCTGGCTGGTGGAGATGACCCAGTCGGCGTTGCCCGCCGTCTCGGCGTGGCCGTTGTCGAACAGGACGCGGTGCTGGGTCGCCGCGGCGGCCGGCGTGGACGCCTGGACGGCCACGCCCGTGACGACCAGTGCGAACACGGCCAGCCCCGAGGCGAGTCTGTGGCGGGACTTCCTGGATCCAAGCATCCGGCGAACCTCCATGGGTGTGGGGAGAGGCGGTGCGGGCGCCCAAGTCTCCGCGCGTAGAACGGTGATCAGCCGTCTTCCGCGCGACAGATTATTGAACGGTACATGGCAATCTCCGGGGTGCACAGGAGGCCACCGGACCGGATCGAGGACGGCCGGCGGGTCGAGCGGACTGTCTCCGCCCGCAGGGGGAACACCCTTAGATGCACGGGTCCAGACTTGAAGGGGCGGACATGGAGATCTCAGGCATCATCAGTGCCATTGTCATCGGCATCATCATCGGCGTACTGGGTCGGCTCGTCGTCCCGGGACGCCAGCACATCGGCATCCTGTGGACGATCGTCGTCGGCATCGTCGCCGCGTTCATCGGCGCGGGAATCGCCTCCGCGTTCGGCGTGGCCGACACCAAGGGCCCGGACTGGATCGAGTGGTTCATACAGATCGCCGTCGCCGCGGTCGGCGTCGCGGCGCTCGACCGGGTGAAGGTGCGCCGCTGACGCGCGGGGCGGGCACACGCCCGCGCACCGCCCGGCCGCCCAGCCGATCAATTCCCTTGCGGGTCCCGGAGCGTCGCGCATAGGTTCTGCGGACTTCACCCCCGCACCGCGGACGCCACGGAGAGACCTTGTCCCTGCTCATCACACCGCTCGCCGACCCCGAGCCCGCACCGTCGAGTCGCCGCCTGGCCTGGCTGGCCACCGACTCGGCGGGCGTGCCCGTGGGCGCCGCGTTCCTGCGGCTGTTCACCAAGGAGGGGCAGGAGCACCTCGCCGAGCTGGAGGTGACGGTCCATCCGGCCGAACGGCGTCGGGGGGCGGGCGGCCGCCTCCTGGACGCCGCCGTCTCGGCGGCGCGTGCCGAGGGACGGCGCTCGCTCGTCGCACAGGCCGCGCACGGCTCACCCGGCGACCTGTTCCTGGCGGCCCGCGGCTTCCGCCGGGTGCTGGCACTGACGTACGCACGGCTGCCGCTCGCCGCCACGGACCTCGTACGGATCGACGAGATCGCCGAACGGCCGCATCCGGGGTACGCGTTGACGCACTGGGACGGGACCGTGCCGCCCCACCTGGCGCGGACCTACGCCGACTCCCGGCGGGCCATGGACGACATGCCGATGGAGGAGACGGACTACGGAACCGTGGTCTGGGACGTGGCGCGGGTCGTCGCGGCCGCCGAAGCCGTGGCGAAACGTGGGGAGTCGCTCCACACGGTGGCCGCGGTGGACCGCGCGGACGGCTCGATCGTCGGGTTCAGCGAGCTCGTGGTGCCCGGCGACGGCCGGGGCGACGCCCAGCACTACGGCACCGGGGTGCTGCCCGAGCACCGGGGCCACGGACTGGGACTCTGGATGAAGGCCGAGTCGATCCGCACCGCTCGCCGGCGTCACCCCGAACTCGAAGGCCTGCTCACCGACACCGCCGACAGCAACGCGCCGATGCGCGGTATCAACGACGCCCTCGGCTATCTGCCGACGCACCAGGCGGTGGAGTACCAGTTCGACCTGTGACGGCCTGGTGGCGCCGGGTCCGGCCGGGTGACGCCCGGTGAGGAGTGCGGCCCTTCAGCCGGTCGCCCCGGGCGCCACGGGCCTGCCGTACGTGGCCGGGTGGGACGGGGCCCGGCCGAGTGCACGCTCCGCATTCGTCGCCCTCGCCATCGCCCTCACCCTCGTCGAGGACACCCGCATCGCCGTCGCCGTCCCGACGTGCGCGTACGTCATCGGGCTCGCTCCCCACCGCGGTGCGGCCACCGGCTCCGGCCGCCCGCGAGAGACCGCCGCCCGGCCCGCGGCACTACCTGTAGACGTACGGCGTCGTCGTGGTCAGCGGCTGGAAACCCAGGCGGGCCAGGACGGGGCGGCTCTGGCTGGAGGCGTCGACCTGGACGTAGCGGTAGCCGCGGTCGGCGGCCACCCGGGCACGGTGGGCGACGAGCGCCCGGTAGATGCCCCGGCCGCGCCAGGACTCGACGGTGCCCCCGCCCCACAGACCGGCGAACCGGGCGCCGGGCACCATTTCCATGCGGGCCGCGCTGACCGGCTCGTCGCCGGCGAGGGCGACGACCGCCACGACGTTGTCCTCGTCACCGGTGAGCTGGGCCAGCAACTGGTGGCGCATACGGGTGCTGTCGGTACCGAAGGCCTGCTCGTGGACGTCCGCGACGAGGTTCACACCCTCACGGTCGGTGACGGGCAGGAGTCGTACGCCCTCGGGCGGTTGGGCGTCCAGCGCCAGATCGCCCAGCTCGGCGATCATCAGTGTCTCCTCGGGCTGCGCGACGAACCCCGCGTCCCGCAGGCGCTGTCCGAGGTTCTCCGGCTTGTCGTGGCCGTACAGCTTCCACTCGAACTCCCGGCCGAGCTTGCCGAAGTACCGCACCTGTTCGGCGATGGCCGCGTCGGCGCCCGGTTCATCCAGATCCGACCAGATCACCCCGTTCCAGTCGTGCTCCGCACCGACCTGGCGCACCACCTTGTCGACGCGCTCGACCCGGGCTCCCGGGCCGTCGGGGCGCGCGTCCTCCCGCATGTCCCGGTCGAACAGGGCCAGTACCGCAACGTGATCCATGGGCTCACTCCAGCACCCTGCGGCGCATACGGCAATGGCATTCCTCCGAGGGTGCCGGCCGCTCGCCCCCACCTCAGAGCATCACCGCAGGTCAAGACCGGTGGGACGAGGTCCGGTTGGGCCGTCGGCGCCGGTCGGATCCACCGCCGCACGACCGGAGGCCGATCGGCCGGGTCCACGCGGCGCCGGAAGCCGGCGCCGACGCTCGGCGTGCCGGGGGCGCCCGGGACGGCCCGCACGGTCACGACGTCGATGCCGCGCACGGTACCGGAGGCCGCGCCGACCGGGGTGTCCGAGCCGTGCGCGGGAGAGGCCGGTCCGGCGAGGGCCCGGCGGCCGCTCACCGACCCCGTGGGCGAGGCCGCCGGCATCCGTGGGTCAGGCACGGCCGACGAGGGCGCCGATCGCGCGCCGGCTCGCGCGCGATACCTTCGCCCTGACATGGCCCGGCCCGGCGCAGCCGGCCGGGACGGGATCTCAGGCATCGGGGTGGTCATGCGCGAGGACGCGATCGTCGAAGTAGCGACCGGAGTTCATCTGGTGCACGGCAGCAACACCAACTGGGTGATCCTGAGCGAGGGGGACGCCGTCACCCTGATCGACACGGGGTACCCCGGCGACCGCCTGGACGTCCTCGCCTCCCTCGACGCGCTCGGCCACTCCCCCAAGGCGATCGGCGCCGTCCTCATCACGCACGCGCACAACGACCACCTCGGCTCGGCCGAGTACCTGAGCAGCGCCTTCGGGGTCCCGGTCCATCTGCACGAGGAGGAACTCCCGCACGCTCGGCGTGAGTTCCTCCAGCAGGTCAGCGTGGGGTCGGTGATCCGCCAGGCGTGGCGCCCCGGTGTACTGCCGTGGGCCGTGCACGCCATCCGGTCCGGCGGCACGGCGGACGTCCGGATGACCCGGCCCGAGTCGTTCCCCGGTGAGGGGCCGCTGGACCTGCCCGGCCGTCCGGTACCGGTGCACACACCCGGACACACCGCCGGACACTGCGTCTACCACCTGCCGGACGCCGGCGTCGTGATCTCCGGCGACGCGCTGGTCAGCGGGCATCCCACCTCGCGGACCCGCGGCCCGCAGCTGCTGCCGAACATGTTCCACGCCGAGCGTGAGATGGCCATCACCTCGCTCGCCCGCATCGAGACCCTCGCGGCGGACGTCCTGCTGCCCGGCCACGGTCCGGTCCACCACGGCTCCGTGGGCGACGCCGCGCGCCGCGCCCTGGAGCTCGCCAACTGACACCTGCGGTGCCCCCGCTCCCGGCCGCACGTCCGCGAGACGGACCCGCGGCGCGTCCCGGTCGCGGGCCGGACGGCCGGTACGGCTCTGGACACGGCCGATCTCTGCGTGCGGCCGATCCCGTCGCGCGGGAGCGCTGATCAACCGGGCCCCGCTCCCGCCGATCGTGGCCGCACCGGGTGTCGTGGCAGCGGGTCACCGACTGTCGTTCCCGGCGCGCCGCGCCGACGCCGGCCGCTGTGCCGCCGCGTCGGTCCGGCGCGTGCGGTCAGCCGAGTTCGAGCGTGGTGATGCCGTAGACCCGCTCGCGGGCGAACGGCCTGACCGGTCCGGTGTACATGCGGGCCGTCTCGAAGGAGGGGGTGAGGCCGACCTCCTCGGCCAGGGCCACGCCCGCCGTGTTCGTCCGCGGGACGTCGACGGTGATCGCGCGCCCTGGGGTCTCCTCGGCCAGCGCGAGCAGCAGGGCCCGTGCGTCCTGGGAGGTGTCGGCGAACAGCGGGCCGACGCGCGGACGGTCGAGGGCGGGCCGGACCACCGCGTAGCCGGTGAGCCTTCCGTCCGCGACACGGACGAACGTGCGGTGGCCCGGTCCGGCCAGCCACCGGGTGAGGAAACGGGCGCGGTCGGCCGGGCAGCAGGCGCTGTCGTAGGCCGCGATGTCCCCGAGGTCGGCCGCCTCGGCGGGCCGCACTCCCAAGGGCGCCGGCGCCGTGGGTACGTTTCCGGTGAACCGGACGGTCCGGTGGGCGGGTTCGAACCCCGACCGGCGGTAGTTGTCCTGCTGCGCGACCACTCCGTCGAGCCCGACGGTCCGGCCGCCCGCGTGCGCCAGAGCCGTCTTCCACGTGGTGAGGCCGTGACCACGGCCGCGCAGGTCCGGTCGTACGAGATAGAAGCCGAGGAAGGCGTAGTCGGCGTCGTAGTTAACGACCGAGACGGCCGAGACCGGTTCCGCCCCGATCCTGCCGATGAAGAAGCCCTCGGGATCCTGGGCGAAGAAGCTCGGGGCGTCGGACAGCCCCGGATTCCATCCCTCGTCCCCCGCCCACCCGGACACCACCGACCAGTCCTCGAGCGAGGCCCTGGTGACGACGAGATCCTCGGAACCCGGGAAGGTCATCTGTGCGCTCCGTTCGCTGGGTGGTGCCGGGTGCCGGCCGCCGAACGCCGGTCACCGGGGTACGCGCGGCCTCGGGCCGGGCCCCCTCCATCCTTCCGGATCTCCGCGGGGATTTCATCGCCCACCGGTCCGGCGGGCGCCCGGTCGGCCGGAACGGCTCGGCCCGGCTCACCGGCGACGGAACGCTCCGGGCGGACACGGAACCGGACACGACCGGACACGTACGGGGCCCCATCGGTCACGCGCTCGGTGGGGGCCTTCCGTCGCCGCTGGACCGCCGGGTCAGCGGAGCGCGGCGGGCCTGAACCGCCGGTAGAGCACCGCCCCGCCCAGCAGCAGCGCCGCGCTCGCGGCGATGGCGGGCACCGTCTGGTCCGCGCCGGTGTGCGCGAGGGACGCCATGGGTTGTTCAGCTGCCCGGTACGGCGCCTTCTCGGGTACGGCCGCCTTGGCCGGGGGCACCGGGGTGGGCGCCGCGGGCTGGTGGGGCACACCGCCCGAGGTGTTCGTGGCCGTGTTCCCGACCGAAGCGTTGCCGAGGCCGACCACGTTCACGGAGTTGCCGCTGACGTTCACCGGAAGGTCGATCGGCAACTGGAGACCGTCACCGGAGAGCAGACCGGGAGAATCCTTTCCGCTTCCCTGTGCGAGCGCCCCGCCCGCCGCCGCGCCCGAGGCCCTGTCGGTGTGCGCGCCGACATTGCCGGAGCGCGTGCCGGCCGTCGCCGGGCCGTGGCCGCCGGCACGGCTGCCGCCCCGCGAGCCGCGAACGGCGCCGCCGTCGCTCACATTGGCGCAGCTGTTGCCCGCCGCGGGGTTGAGGAGACCGACCACGTTCACGGTGTTCCCGCACGCGTTCACGGGGACGTGCACCGGGAGCTGGATGGTGTCGCCGGAGATCAGTCCGGGTGAACCCGCCGTACCGCCGTGCGCCGCCGAGTCGGCGTGCGCCGGCATCGTCACGGCCAGCGCGCCTGATGCGGCGGCCGCGGCGATCAAACCATTCCGGGTAACCCGTTTCATAGGTTCCCTCACCTTCCAGACTTGGTCGCGGGCACTCACCCGCACCGCGTAAAACGCGAGAGAACCATCCGAGTTATGGCTTATCGGGCTTTCACTCCATCGAGCGTCACGCTTATCGAACTGCCCCGGGCGCGCCCCGTGGGAGCGTCACCGCCCGAGCACCGGAGTCTCGGGCGGCGGGGCTCCTCCGCGAGACCCGGTGACCGTGGCCGGACGGCGCGGACCACTCGCCCGGAGGCGCGCTCCCGGACCCCCGCCTATCGTGATGCGTGTCGTGGCCGGGAGGGCATCCCGGTCCGGCTCCCTCTGTCCCTGGAGGCCCGCATGCTGTCCGTGCACCAACGCTGGACGTGCGTCGGAGCCGGCGCGGCGACACTGGCTCTGCTGACGGCGGGACTGCCGTCGGTGGCCGTGGCCGCCGATGCCCCCGACCTCTCCCGCTTCTACCACCAGAGGATCACGTGGGGCGCCTGCGCGGGCGACGGGATGCCGGGCGACCTCCAGTGCGGGAAGGTCACCGTCCCGCTGGACTACGCGCACCCGCGGAACGGGACCCTGGACCTCGCGCTGGCGCGGTACCGCGCGACGGGCCCCTCGCGGGGGTCGGTACTGCTGAACTTCGGCGGTCCCGGGGGTGCGGGAATCCCGGAGCTCGCCGTGGACGGCGGCAAGGACTTCATGGACCTCACCAACGGCTACGACGTGGTGACCTTCGACCCCCGGGGCGTCGGCCGGTCCTCGCCCGTCAGCTGCGGGGACGGGGCCGGCCAGGCATCCGGCGCGGCGGGCTCCGTCACCGACGGCAGCGATCCGCAGGCCGTCCTCAAGGCACTGCGGAAGGTCGCCGGCGAGTGCGCCGCGCACTCCGGTCCGGTGCTGGCCCACATAGGCACGGTGAACGCCTCCCGGGACCTCGACGTGATGCGACAGGCGCTCGGCGACAAGAAGCTCAACTACCTGGGCTTCTCGTACGGAACCCGCCTGGGCGCCGTGTACGCGGCCCAGTTCCCGAAGAAGACGGGCCGGATGGTGCTCGACGGCGTGGACACGCTCACCGAGTCGATGGCCGAGCAGGGACTGGCGGGCGCCGAAGGACAGCAGACCGCCCTGGACGACTTCCTCACCTGGTGCACCCAGGACATCTCCTGCCCCTTCGGCGAGGATCCGCGCGAGGCCCGGCAGCAGGTCGTCCGGCTCGTCGACTCGCTGGACCGGGATCCGGTGCCGACCAGCCTCGGACAGACGTTCACGGGTCAGGATCTCGCGGGCGCGGTCGGTCAGGCGCTGTACAGCCGGCGGATGTGGCCCATGCTGGAGCGGGCCCTCGCCTCGCTCGTCCAGGACGGTGACACCCAGGGGCTCATGCAACTGTCGGTCGGCGCCTCCCTGCCCAGCTCCCACGCGGTGGGCACACCACACGCGGCGGGCACCCCGCAGGCCGGACTCGTCGACCCCGCGGACATCCCCGTCGACAACCTCCCCGCCGCCTTCATGGCGATCAACTGCGCGGACGACCCGGACCGCCCCAGCGCCGAGCGGGCCGCCAAGGACGTCGACGCCCTGCGCGCCGCCTACGAGCAGGCGTCGCCGGTCTTCGGCCGGTACCGGCTCACCCAGGTACTGCTGTGCCACGGGCGTCCCAAGGGCACCGACTACATCCGCGACGACGTGCGCGACGTGCGGACCCCGAAGATGCTGCTCGTGGGCACCCGCGGGGACCCCGCGACCCCCTACCGCTGGACCGAGGAGACCGCCGCCCGGCTCGGCTCCTCCGCCGTCGTGCTCGACAACAGGGGTGAGGGCCACACCGGGTACACCTCCTCCAAGTGCGTGCACCAGAAGGTCGACGACTTCCTGCTGTACGGCTCCCTGCCGGACAACGGCAGTTCCTGCGGTCCGGAGAGCGGCAGGGACAACCCCTGACGCACGTCACGGAACCGGCGTGACCCGGTGACACCGACAAGTCGGATACAACCCCTTGTGCTCCCGGGCCGTCACACTGGGCAGGCGTCGCCCCGCGCGCGCCGCACCGTGAGCGATCGACCGCCGTGACCGAAACAGGGGAACCCACCGATGCGCATCCGCTCCGTTCTCGCCCTCCCGGCCGCCGCCGCGGCCCTGCTCCTCGCCGTGCCGCAGAGCGGTTCGGCCGCCGCCGGGTCCGCCCGGCCGGCCGCCGCGGCCCAGCCCGCCAAGTGCGCCGACAGGTCCGTCGTCGTACGCGCCCACCGGGCCGCCGACCCCCGGGTGCTGCACATCAGTGTCACCAACCGGTCCGCGCGGACGTGCACCGTCGACCGCATCCCCACGGTCGTCTTCGGGGATCTCGACGGCGCTGCCCTGCCGGTGCCCGCCGGCGACAGCGGGCCGTACCCGCTCGGCGCGGGCCGGACCGCGTACGCCGCCGTGCGGACCATCGCCGACCCGGCCGACCCCGAGGCCCGCCGGGTGGGGTCGATCAGCGTCTCGGCGGACCCCGCACGGTTCGGGCGTTCCTTCACCGCGCGGGAGCTGGGCGCGGGGGACGCCGTTCTCGTGTGGGAGCCCGTCACCACGTGGTGGCGGCCCTCGCAGGCCGCCGCCGACCGGCAGCTCAGGCGGCTCAGCTGAAGGACACCTCCGGGGCGTAGAGGTCCAGCCACAGCGCGAGGTCCAGGGTCCGTTCCAGGCCCCGCCGCGACGCCTGGGTGATCTGCGGGGTGTCGCTGTGGGCGGCCCGGCGGAGCCGGTCCGGGTCGACGAGGTCGAACACCGGGTGCGTCGGCTGGGCCAGCAGGTCCTTCGCGTGGTCCTGGAGGGCGATCGCGTACTTGGGGTCCTGGGTGGACGGGTAGGGACTCTTGACCCTGTCGTAGACGGACTTCGGGATCACGTCCGCGGTCGCCTCCCGCAGCAGGCTCTTCTCCCGGCCGTCGAAGGACTTCAGGGACCACGGCGCGTTGTACACGTACTCGACGAGCCGGTGGTCGCAGTACGGCACCCGCACCTCGAGGCCGACCGCCATGCTCGTCCGGTCCTTGCGGTCGAGCAGGACGCGTACGAAGCGGGTCAGATGGAGGTGGCAGATCCGCCGCATCCGGTACTCGAAGTCGCTCTCGCCGTCCAGGCGCCGGATTCCGGCGACGGCCGTGCGGTAGCCGTCCGCGACGTACGAATCCAGGTCCATCGCCTCGGTGAGGTCGGGGCGCAGGACGTCGGCGTCGTCCCCGAAGTCGCGCCGGAACCGGACGAGCCACGGGAAGGTGTCGGCGCTGCGGGCCTCCTCGTCGAAGAACTGCAGATAGCCGCCGAAGACCTCGTCGGCCGACTCCCCGGAGAGCGCGACGGTGGAGTGCTCGCGGACGGCCTGGAACAGCAGATACAGCGAGGCGTCCATGTCGCCGAAGCCCGTCGGCAGGTCCCTGGCCCTGATCACCTTGGCCCGGACGTCCGGGTCGGCCAGGGCCTGTGCGTCCAGGACGATGTCGCGGTGGTCGGTGCCGGAGGCGCGGGCCACGTCGTGGACGAAGGGGGTGTCCGGGGTGGCGCGCAGTTCGTCGGCGACGAAGTGGTCGGTCTGGCCGACGAAGTCGACGGCGAAGCTGCGGACCCGCTCCCCGTGCTCGGCGAGCTGCCGGGCGGCGAGTGCGGTCATGGCGGAGGAGTCGAGGCCGCCGGAGAGCAGGGTGCAGCGTGGCACGTCCGCGACGAGCTGGCGGCGCACGATGTCGTCGAGGAGGGTGCGCACGGTGCCGATGGAGGTGTCGCGGTCGTCGGTGTGCGGCCGGGTCTCCAGCTGCCAGTAGACGTGCCGGCGCAGGCCGGAGCGGTCGACGGTGACGACGGTGCCGGGCTCGACCTCGTGCATGCCGTCCCAGATCGCGTGCCCGGGCGTCTTGACGAAGGTGAAGAGCTCCCGCAGACCGTCGAGGCGGACCCTCGCGCGGGCGAGGGGGTTGGCCAGGATCGCCTTGGGTTCGGAGCCGAACAGGACGCCGTCGGAGGTCGGGTAGTAGTAGAAGGGCTTGATGCCCATGCGGTCGCGGATCATCACGAGCTTGTCGTGGCGGCCGTCCCAGAGGGCGAACGCGTACATGCCGTTGAGCCGTCCGGCGAGCTCCGCGCCCCACTCCAGGTAGCCGCGCAGCACGACCTCCGTGTCGGAGTCGGTCGAGAAGCGGTGACCGCGCCCGGTCAGCTCACGGCGCAGCTCGGTGAAGTTGTAGGCCTCGCCCGAGTAGACCAGCGCGACCGTGCCCTGCGGGGTCTCGGCGGTCATGGGCTGCCGTCCACCGGGCAGGTCGATGATCGCCAGCCGGCGGTGTCCGAGGGCCGCGGGGCCCTCGGCCCAGGTGCCGCGGTCGTCCGGGCCGCGGCAGGACATCGTCTCCGTCATCGCGTCCAATGTCTCGCCCTCGGCACGCAGATCGCGATCGAAGGAGACCCATCCGGTGATGCCGCACATGCGTTACCTCCTGCGTCCGGTTCTCCGGGAGCACCGGGCTCACCTGCACCTCCAGGGTCGCGCGTTCGCTTCCACAAAACCAGTTGTATCCAGCATCTACACCTTGAGGCTGTTCCCCGCGGAAGGGGCCGTCAACACGGACGCAACCCGGCCGGCACACCGACCCCGGCGGTTCCGGCCGCGTTTTGCCCGCGGCGGACCCGCCGGCCCGCTCGCCACCTGGCCCTTCTCGGACGAAATCGGCCATAAGTAAAGAATTAACCAACAAGCGGAGGGCACCCTCGGCACCCTTACCCCCTTTCGCCCCTTTCCGTCCCGTGCGCTTCACTCATGATGTGTGCCGGATGCTCTCGCTGCTGCTCGTGGTCCTCGGACTGGCCGGGGCCCTGGTCCTGGCGTGCGCCGTCTCGGCCGGGTGGTGGTGCGCGGTGGGCGTCCTGCTGGCGCTGGCTGCGGTCGGAGTGCGGGACCTGATCCAGACCCGCCACTCGGAGCTGCGGAATCTCCCTCTGCTGGGCCATCTGCGACTCTTCGCGGAAGCCCTGCGGCCCCATGTGCAGCGCCATGTCGTCGAGCGGGACCACGACGGGCGTCCGTACGACCGTGCGGTGCGCGGCTTGGTGTACGCGCGGGCCGACGGCGCCGAGGCGCCGGAGCCGTTCGGCACCGAGCGGGACGTGTACGGCGCGGGGCACGAGTTCCTGGTGCCGTCGATGAGCCCGGTCGAGGCGCCGGAGGGACCACCCGTGATCCGCGTCGGGGGCCCCGACTGCACCCAGCCGTACGACATGGCGCTGCTGAACGTCTCGGCCATGAGCTTCGGGGCGCTGTCCGCGAACGCGGTCCTGGCGCTCAACAGGGCCGCGGCGCTGGGCGGTTTCGCGCACGACACCGGCGAGGGCGGCCTGTCGGACCATCACCTGCGCGGCGGCGGCGATCTGGTCTGGGAGATCGGCACCGGGTACTTCGGCTGCCGGACGGCCGAAGGAGGCTTCGAGGAACGGGAGTTCGCGGACAAGGCGGCTCTGCCGGAGGTCCGGTGCGTGTCGCTCAAGCTGTCCCAGGGCGCGCACCCGGGCATCGGCGGTGTGCTGCCCGGGGCGAAGGTGAGCACCGAGATCGCCCGGGTCCGGGGCGTCACGGCGGGGCGCACCGTGCTCTCGCCGCCCCACCACCAGGTCTTCTCCACCCCCCGTGAGCTCGTGGTGTTCGTCGCCCGGATGCGACGGGCGGCGGGCGGCAAGCCGACCGGTCTCAAACTCTGCGTCGGGTCGCGCCGCCAGTTCCTCGCCGTGTGCAAGGCGATGCTCGCGGAGGGGGTCACACCCGACTTCATCGTGGTCGACGGGGCGGAGGGCGGCAGCGGGGCCGCTCCACCGGAGTTCTCCGGCCGGCTCGGAACGCCGCTCACCGAGGGGCTGATCACGGTGCACAACGCCCTGGTCGGCACCGGCCTGCGCGACCGTGTGCGCGTCGGCGCGAGCGGCAGGGTCGCGACCGGCGCGGACCTCGTCACCCGGCTGCTCCAGGGCGCCGACTACACGAACGCGGCCCGCGCGATGCTGTTCGCCCTCGGCTGCCGCCAGGCGCAGCGCTGTCACACCAACACCTGCCCGGCCGGCATCACGACCCAGGATCCGCGCCGCGTCCGCGTCCTGGACGTGGCCGACAAGTCCGTACGGGTCCACCGGTATCAGCGGGCCACGGTCAGCAGCGCCACCCGGATCATGGCCGCGATGGGGGTACGGCATCCCGGCGAGCTCACACCCGGCCAGCTGCTGCGGCGTACGGATCCGACGACCGTACGGTCGTACGCGGAGCTCTACGAGTGGCTGGAGCCCGGGGTCCTGCTCACCGAGGCGCCCGCGTCCTGGGAGCGGGACTGGGCGGCGGCGGATCCCGACTCGTTCTGACATCGGAACCCCACCGGGTCCCGCGGATCAGGGTCCGGGCGAGGCGGACGCCCGGCACGGAGGCGGTCGGGCCGGCGCGGGCCATGCCCGCGGCCCTGGTGACGAAGCCCCCGCCCCCGGTGGTGAGCGTCAGCGGTGTCGGTCCGGCGGCGGTCGCCCCGGTGTCCGTGCCGCCCCTGATCACGGGCGTCCGCGACAGCGTCACGGGGGTCCTGCGACGGTCCCGGGACCAGGCCGGACGGACCCCGGCCGCCACCAGCGATCGATTACCCCAAATGCCCGACAGGTGAATCAGTCCTATGGTGCTCATATGGAGCATGCGCTGAGTCCCGCAACCCTCTCCGAACTGCGTCGGCCGCGGCCCTACCCCGCGGTGTCCGTGCTGACGCCGACGCACCGCCGCGAACCGGACAACGCCCAGGATCCGGTCCGGTTGCGCAATGTCGTGGCCGAGGCCAAGAAGCAGATCGAGTCCGATCCGGCGGTCACCCGTCAGCGGCGGGCCGAACTGGTCCAGCAGCTCGACCTGGCCCTGGCCGAGGTCGACCTGGCCCACGCCGAGGACGGTCTGGCGATCTTCGCGGCGCCCGGCGAGCACCAGGTGTGGTCGCTGGCCCGGCGGGTCCCCGAGCGCGTCGTGCTCTCGGACACCTTCCTGACCCGCAACCTCGTCGCCGCCCAGTCCTCCGAGCGGCCGTTCTGGGTGCTCTCGGTCTCGGCGGACCGGGTGACGCTGTGGAACGGCGGCGGCGACCGGGTCACCGAGGAGCGCACCGACGACTTCCCGCTGACCCGCAGCCTGGAGGACCCGGACGCCGAGCGCCAGGAGCGCGTCGGTGACCTGGCCAGCACCTTCCGCGCCGAGCGGACCCGGAACTTCCTGCGTGAGGCCGACACCGCGATGAGCGCCGTGCTCCGTGAGCAGGGCCGGCCCTTGTACGTCACCGGTGACACCGCCGCGCTCTCCCTCCTGGACGAGGTCGGCACGGTCACGAAGGACGCGTGGCACCTCCAGCACGGCGGTCTCGCGCACGGCACGCCCGAGGCCGTCTGGCAGGCGGTCCGCCCGCTGGTCGGCGCGGAGGAGCGGAGGAACGCCGACGCGGTGGCCCGCGAGCTCGAATCGGCCCGTGGCCGCAAGGAGTTCGCCGCCGGGGTCGACGAGCTGTGGCAGAACGCGTCGCAGGGCCGGGTCCGGCTGCTCGCCGTGGAGGAGAACTACCGCGAGACGGTCCGCGACGGCGGCGAACACCTCGTACCGGCCGACAGCGGTGACCTCGACGCCCGCGAGGACATCGTCGACGAGATCGTCGAACAGTGTCTGGAGACCGGCGCCGAGGTCCGTTTCGTCCCCGACGGCAGTCTCGGTGACGCGAAAGGCATCGCCGGGGTGCTGCGTTACTGATCTTTCCGGCCGACAATCTCCTGGAGAACTGTCGGTCGAGAGGTGAGCACGTGAGCGAGTTGTTGGGTGTGGCGGTACTTGGTGCTGGCCACATGGGAGCCGACCACATACGACGGATCGACCGAGTGGTGAACGGTGCTCGGGTCGCGGCGGTGGCCGATCCCGACACCGGGCGGGCCGAGGACGCCGTCGCCGGGATCGACGGCGTCTCGGTGCACACCGAGGTGTCGGCCGCCCTGGACGCGCCCGGCGTGCGGGCCGTGCTGATCGCCTCCCCCGGTCCCGCGCACGAGGAAGCGCTGCTGGCGGCCTTCGAACGCGGCCTGCCGGTGCTGTGCGAGAAGCCGATGGTGCCGGAGTCGGCGGGGGCCCTGCGGGTGGTGGAGGCCGAGGCACGGCTCGGGCGGCGGCTGGTGCAGATCGGCTTCATGCGCCGGTACGACGCCGAGTACGTGCGCCTGAAGTCCCTGCTGGACAGCGGGCGGCTGGGCCGTCCGCTGATGCTCCACTGCACGCACCGCAACGTCTCCTCGCCGGCCGGCTTCACCTCGGCGATGCTGGTGAACAGCTCCGTCTCGCACGAGATCGACGCGGCGCGCTGGTTGCTGGGCCAGGAGCTCACGGCCGTGACGGTACTGCGTCCGCGACCGTCGTCGCACGCGCCCGCGGATCTCCTCGACCCCCAGTTCGTGCTGTTCGAGACCGCGGAGGGCGCCCTCGTCGACGTGGAGGTCTTCGTCAACACCGGCTTCGGCTACCAGGTGCGCTGCGAGGCGGTCTGCGAGTCCGGGAGCGCGCGGATCGGGGACGAGAACGCGATGCGGGTGACGACGGCGGACGGCGCCCGTCAGGAAGTGGCGCAGGACTACCTCGTACGCTTCGCCGACGCCTACGACCGCGAGGTGCAGGCATGGGTGGACGCCACCCGTGAGGGCCGCGTCACCGGGCCCAGCGTCTGGGACGGCTACGCCGCGTCCGCGGTGGCCGAGGCGGGTGTCCGGGCGCTGGAGAGCGGTGGCCGGGTGGCCGTCGAACTCGCCGCGCGCCCGGACCTCTACGCGTGATCAGCCGCTGACGCTCGCGGCGCCCGTCTCGATGTGCCCGGTGAACCGGCGTGACCAGCTCGCGTCCGAGTCGACGGTGACCGTGAAGTCGTACCAGCCGTCCTGGTACGCGACGGCGTTGAAGTAGTCCTCGGCCCAGCCGCCCGCGGCGACGGTGTACGTCCACGGCCCGTCGCCGCGGTACTGGTTCGCGGTGATGGTGAACCTCACCGACGAGGCGGAGGAGTTGGCCATCCTGAAGTAGACGGCCGGCTTCCCGGTCCCGGGCTCGGTGGCGTAACGAGCGCTCACCTCGGCCGACTTGCCCGCCTGCGTCGCGTCGCCCCGGAACCGGCGCAGGAAGCGGTTGGGCCCGGTCATGGTGAGGTCGTACTTCCCGTCGCCGTACCCCGAGCCGATGTTGAAGTAGTCGGAGGCGGTGCCGCCCGCGTCGACCGTGTACTGCCAGGGCGTGGTGTCGCGGTAGGCGTTCGGATGGATCGAGAAGTGCGCGGCGCTCCTGGCCGGGGTGCCCTGGTTGGCCATGGCGAACCAGGCGAGGATCTTGCCGCCCGAACCGAACTCGAGGTGGTCCAGGTAGCCGTTCGGCTGGTAGGGCAGGGCGCGGGCGGGCCGGGTGCCGGGCTCCTGGACGGGCAGGGCGTTGGTGGTGGGGACCGGGTTGGGCAGGGGACCGCAGGTGGCGATGCCGATGACGCTCGTGGCGGGCAGCGCGACGGCGCCGTACACCGGGTGGGCGAAGTCGAAGACGCCGGTCAGGTCGCCGGTGACCTTGCGGCGCCAGGCGCTGATGTTCGGGCAGGCGGCCGGTCTGCCCAGCGAGGCCGTCCAGGTCTCCAGGAAGCGGAGCACGGACGTGTGGTCGAAGACCTCCGACGAGACCCATCCGCCGCGCGTCCAGGGTGAGACCACCACCATCGGGACGCGGAATCCGAGACCGTACGGGGTGCCCCCGAGGAACTCCCCCGCCGTGTTCGCGGGCGGCACCGGCGGCGGCACGTGGTCGAAGAAGCCGTCGTTCTCGTCGTAGTTGAGGAACAGGACGGTGGAGTCGAAGACGTCGGGGTCGGCCGCGAGGGCCTTGTACACCAGGTCGACGAAGTGGGCGCCGTCCCCGGGCGGGGCGTACGGGTGCTCGGAGAAGGCCTGGTTGGCGACCACCCAGGACACCTGGGGCAGGGTGCCGGCGAGGACGTCGGCCCTGATGGCGGCGGCTATGTCGTCGGGGGTGGAGCCGGTGGCCTTCGGCACGGAGGCCATGCCCCGGTCGTACAGTGGGTCGCCGGCCTTGGCGGCGGCGAACTTCTTGAAGTAGGCGCAGGCGTTGTCGCCGTAGTTGTCCTGCGCGTTCTGGTAGACCTTCCAGGTCACTCCGGCCGTCTGGAGCGCCTCCGCGTAGTTCTGCCAGGTGAGGCCCGACTCGTCGCCGCCGTCGTAGCTGGATCCGTCGACCTTGCCGGACCAGAGGTAGGTGCGGTTGGGCCCGGTGGCGCTGAGCGTGGAGCAGAAGTAGGCGTCACAGATCGTGTAGGCGTCGGCGAGCGCGTAGTGGAAGGGGATGTCGGAGCGGTCCAGGTAGCCGAGCGAACGGATGTTGCCGACGCCCGAGACCCAGTTGTCGAGGCGTCCCTTGTTCCAGGCGGAGTGCTGCGAGGTCCAGGAGTGCGGGAGGTCGCCGTTGCACTGCGCGAGGGTCTCACCGTCCTTGCCGCCCGCGGCGGGTGTGGAGCTCAGTTTCCACGGGTACTGCCGGCCCCCACCGTTGGGCTGGTTGAAGACGGGATACCCGCCGGACAGCGTGATGCCGCTGCGGTCGCCGAATCCGCGGACGCCCTTGAGGCGGCCGAAGTAGTGGTCGAAACTGCGGTTCTCCTGCATGAGGACGACGACGTGCCGTACGTCCGTGATCGTGCCGCTCGCCGTGCTGGCCGCCACCGCCGGACGTGAGCCGAGGCCCAGCGCGGTGCCGGCCGCCACGGATGCCCCGAGCCCCACGAAACCTCTTCGGCTGATCGGTGTCATTCGCCCGCCCTCGTCACTGGCGTGCCCCTGCGGCACACCGCGGGCCAGCGTGCACGCGGGGATCGCCGAGATCCATACCCGCGCGGTGAGTTGCGGGTGAACAGCGGCCGAACCGTGACGGTCGGCGCCGGCCTCCGCTGGGCCGTTCACCGACGCCGAGTGCCAGGACGGACAACGGGCTGTGGTCGCCTCACGCTTCTGGCCGGGTCCGGGGGTCAGGGACGAGGACGACCTTGCCGGTGACGGTGCCGGATTCCGCCAGGCGGACGGCTTCCGCGGCCCGGCCGAGCGGGACGCGGGCCGCGACCTGCGCGGTGATGGCGCCGTCGGCGAGCAGCCCGAACACCTGCCCGAGGTCGGTGCGCAGCCGGTCCCGGAAGGCCGCGGCGCGGCGCTTGCCCGCCCAGATGTTGTAGAAGTGCGTGCGCCGGCCGTTGGGCAGCGCCTTCCACAGGAGGAGCCGGCCGACGAGCTTGAGCACCGGCAGTTTGGAGGATCCGGCGACGTCCCGCGTCGAGGCCGTGCCGTACGACACGAGCATGCCGCCGCGGGCCAGCAGCCGGAAGGAGTCGACGATGCCGTCACCCCCGACGTGGTCGAAGACCGCGTCGACGCCACCGGGCGCCAACTCCCGCACCCGGGCGGACAGATCGCCGGCACGGTAGTCGAGCGGCGTGGCGCCGAGCGCGCGGACCGCGTCGTGGTGGCGGGGCGAGGCGGTGCCGATGACGCGGATTCCGGCGTGGGCGGCGAGCTGGACGAGGGTCGAGCCCACTCCGCCGTTCGCCCCGTGCACGAGCACGGTTCCGCCGGCCCGGACGCCGGCGACGCGGTGCAGCATCTGCCAGGCGGTGATGCCGTTGACGACGACCGTCTCGGCGTCGGCGGGGTCGAGCCCCCCGGGCACCTCGACCAGGTCGGTGACGGGCAGCACGACCAGGCTGGCCCAGCCGCCCACCTTGGTCAGCGCCGCGAAGCGGCGGCCGGCCAAGGACGCGTCGACCCCCGCGCCGACCCGGAGCACGACGCCGACGAGGTCGTAGCCCGGCACGAAGGGGAAGGGAGGCTGGTCGTAGTACTTGCCACGGCGCATCTGCTGCTCGGCGAAGGAGACCCCGGAGGCCTCCAGCGCGAGGAGGACCTCGCCGGCCGCCGGCTCGGGCGCGGGGCGCGTCCGGATCTGCAGTCCGGCGGGCTCCACGACACCCGGGAGGACGACTTCGGTCACCAGGTTCGCGGTGGTGTGGGTGTCCATGACGGTCGACTCCTCTGCTCGGCGGAAACTTTCGTTAGAGAGTCACGCTTGCGTTATAGGTTCTAACGAAAGCTTGCCCCTCTACACTGGGTACGTCAAGTCCCATCCCAACGAGCGACAGAAGAGGCGATGACGTGACCACGGAGAGCCGGACGGGACCGGGCCCGCGCGATCGGTTCCGCGCACAGGTCCGGGAGGAGGTGAAGGCGGCGGCCCTGCGCCAGCTGGCCGAGGGCGGCCCGGAGGCCCTGTCGCTCAACGCCGTCGCCAAACAGCTGGGCATGACGGGACCGGCGCTCTACCGCTACTTCGCCAACCGGGACAGCCTGCTGACCGAGCTGGTCGTCGACGCCTACGAGGCACTGGCGTCCGCCCTCGCCCGCGCGGCCGGCGCCCCCGCACACGACGGGGCCGAACGCCTGGCCGCGGTCGTGCGGGCCTACCGGGACTGGGCACGGACGGAGCCGCACCGCTACCGGTTGCTGTTCCGGGCCCCCTTCAAGGGCTACGACGCCCACTCCACCCGCCTGGTCGAGGCGGCCCAGCGCGCGATGAACGTCGTGCTGAACGTGGCGAACGCGCCGGCGGCGCCGGACGCGGCCGTTGCGGAGGGTGCGGGCGACCAGGTCCAGGAGTGGATGAAGCGCCGCGGAGTCGACGACGTCCCGCCGGCGGTCGCCTCACGGACCATGATGCTCTGGGCCCATCTGCACGGTCTGGTGAGCCTGGAGATCGAGGACAACTTCGCCTCCATGGGCATCGATCCGGACCCCTTCTACGAGGCGGAGGCAGGAGAGTTCACCCGTGGCCTCTGAATCCGAACATGCCCTGGACATGACCCGCACAAGTGACCCTCGAACACACGATTGAGGAACGGCCCCAGCCACCCCGGCGAACTGTCAAGTCGCGTACTCCGTCTACGACTTGCACAAGCGACGGGCGTACCTCATCGGTCCCGGGCGACCCCTCCGAATGGACGGCGGCATATGCCATAAGCACCACCGGATCGTGTGTTGCCAAATCCCTTACAGGGCGTCGCGGGCTGTGCCACAGTCGTAACGGTCCTTCCGCCCAGCCCTGGTCGTACCGTCCCCTCATCGGAGTGCGTCATGCCGCCCCATCTCTCCGCGGACCGCCCCGCCGCGCAGCCGCCCCGGCGCGGCGCGGTCGACGCGCTGATCTCGCAGACGCGGCAACTGCGCGGCGAGATGGACGCCGTACGACGTGACGCACCCGTCGACGGCGCGGACGCCCAGGGACGCTGGCAGCGCGCACTGTGCGATCTCGCGATGCATCAGCTCAACGACCTGGACCAGCACCTGGCCCAACTCCGGGACGGCCCCCCGCCGGCCCCCGTGGAACCCACCCCCGCGCCCACCGCACCCGGCGAGGGGTCCCTGCTCAGCCGGGTCGGCAGCGCCGAGTGGAACCTGCTGACGGACGAGGCCAGTTGGTCCGGGGAGCTCTACCAGATCCTGGGCCGCGACCCCGGCGCGCCCCCGCTCACTCTCGACGAGCTGCCGTCGCTGGTGCTCGACGAGGACCGGCCGATGCTGACGGCGATGGTCACCGACTGTCTCATCGACGCGAAGCCGATCGACGGAGAGTTCCGCGTCGTGCGCCCGGACGGTGGAGCGCGGACCGTGCACATCATGGGTGAGCCCGTGCTCGACGCCGACGGGAGTACCGCCGCGATGTGGGCGGTGCTGCGCGACGTCAGCGAACTGCGGCGCAGCCAGCGGACGGTGAGCGAGACACGCGACTCGCTGCGGCACGACCGGCACGTCGCACAGAACGAGCACCGGCTCGCGGTCGAGCTGCAGGAGGCCGTCCTGCCGCCTTGGCACGGCAGCCTGCGGTCCACCCTGCGTGGCCGGGAGGCACTGGACCTGGCCGCCAGCTATCTGCCCTCCTCGGCCACCGCCCTGATCGGCGGCGACTGGTACGACGCGCTGGAACTGCCGGACGGCGAAACCCTGTTGAGCGTCGGAGACCTGACCGGGCATGGCGTCACCGTGGCCTCCGGCATGGCGATGCTGCTGGGCGCCCTGCGCGGCATGGCCATGGCGGGCACCCAGCCGGGTCAACTCCTCTCCTGGCTGAACCGATTGGTGGACGCCTCGGTGCAGCCGGTTCTCGGCAGCACCGTCTGCTGCCGCTACCGGCCCGGGACCCGCACCCTCACCTGGGCGCAGGCGGGACACCCCGCCCCCCTGCTGTTCCGCAACGGGACGGGGCGCATTCTCACGCCACCGCAGGGCGTGCTGCTGGGCGCGACCTCGGGTGCCGCCTACGGGCAGGCCGAAGAGACCCTGGAGGACGGCGACCTGCTGCTCCTGCACACCGACGGACTGGTCCCCCGGTGCCACGGTGCGGCGGCCGTCCAGAGGCTGCTCGACCTGGCCCCGCGCCTCGACGGAGCCCGCACGGCCCAGGACTGCGTACGGATGGTCGTCGAGGAGTTCGGCGAGACCCGACGCGAGGACGACGCCTGTGTGCTCGTCGCCAGGGTCGGCGGCTGAGCGGTCGGCCGGGCAGTCGGTTCGACAGTCGGTCGGCCACGCCGAACACCGGACTCGGCCCACTGGGGGCATCCCACCGGATCTCCTCGCACAGGCGGCTTCAGACCTGTGCGTCTCCCCCGCGGCGCGGCTTCAGCACCGGCTTGGGAAGGGCGAGTTGGATCTCCTCACGCAGTTCGTGGATCTTCGGGTAGCCGGAGTACTGGCCGGTGAGCCGGTACATCTCGCGCAGCCGGTCCCAGGTGCGGTGGGAGGAGTTCGCCCCCATCGACACCAGCGCCAGCCGGGCATAACGGTCCGCCTGCTCGGGATCGTCGGCGATGAAGCACGCGGAGGCCAGTGACAGCCAGTCGAAGATCTGCGACCGCTGTCGTCCGTTCTCCCGCAGGTGCAGTGCCTCCTTGGCGTGGCGTTGCGCCGTGGCCGCCGCGGCCGCGTCGTGCTCCGCGAGCGTCCGGTAGGCCAGGGCCTGCATGCCGTGCATGTCCGCCTCGTCGAACATCTGCATCCAGCTCGGCGGCGGCACGTCACCCCGGTCGGAGACGAAGAGGTCCTCCGCCTCGCCCAGGGTGCGCCGCATGGCCTGCCCCTTGCCCATCGACGCCTGTGCCCAGGCCTCGATGGTGTAGAGCATGGCCCGGGTGCGCGGCAGCATCTCCGAACCCGAGCCCGACTTGGCGAGCTTCATCAGGTCCAGGGCGTCGTCCGGCCGGCCCAGGTGCACCATCTGGCGCGCGGCACGGGAGAGCGCCTCCCCGGCACGGGGCCGGTCACCGCCTTCCCTGGCCGCGTGGGCGGCGATGACGAAGTACTTCTGTGCCGTGGGCTCCAGGCCGACGTCGTGCGACATCCAGCCCGCGAGTACGGCGAGATTGGCGGCGACGCCCCACAGGCGCCGCTGCAGATGGTCGGGATGCCGGTAGGAGAGGATACCTCCCACCTCGTTGAGCTGGCCCACCACGGCCTTGCGTTGCAGCCCGCCGCCGCGGGCCGCGTCCCAGGCCCGGAACACCTCGACCGAGCGCTCCAGTTCCTCGATCTCCTGCGACCCGATGGGGGCGGCCTCGTAGCGGTCGAACCCGGCGGGGTCGGCGTGCAGGGGATTGTCGAGGTCAGGTGCGTCGGCCACCAGGGCCGGATCGGTGTGCAGCCAATCGTGCATGGCACTGCTGAGTGCGGATCCCGCGGCGAGCGCGGCACCCGCGCCCACCAAGCCGCGTCGGTTGAGCATGAGGTCCATTCCCGTGAATTCGGTGAGGACCGCAGCAGTCCGCTCGGGCGCCCACGGCACTCCGTCGGGATGTTCCACATTCCCGCCGCCCGGCCGTTTCCCCACACGCCCGTGCCGGACCAGACCGAGGTCCTCGATGGTCACGACACGGCCGAGACGCTCGGTGAACAGAGCCGCCAGCACCCGGGGAACCGGATCGCGCGGGATCTCTCCCACGTCGATCCAGCGCCGCACCCGAGAGGTGTCGGTCGCCAGCTGGGGGTGGCCCATGGCCGCCGCCTGCCTGTTGACCAGCCTCGCGAGTTCGCCCTTGGACCAGCCGGCCAGGCCGAACAGGTCCGACAGACGAGCGTTGGGTTGTCCGTTCACATCAAGCCCCCAGGTTCTCGGCTGAGTTGACAGTAACCCTCTGTCAGTTGCTGAGCGACTATTCGCCAGGGTTCGCCAGGGTGCGCCAGATGGTGTGCCACTGGGCACCCGGTGTCAGGTAGGAATGTGCCACCCCGACCCGGTTGCCAGGGACATTCCCCCAGGGTGTTCCCGGGCGGCCGGGACGGGCGGCGCGGCAACTTGCAGGCACACGAAGGGATCTGTTTCGCCCATGTACACAGCATCGTCCTCCGTGTCCGCCCCGCCCCGGCCGCTGCATCCCCGTCCGGCGGGCAGCGGCCCCTACCTCGACCCCGCGCGACCGGCGGCCCCCGTGCTCGGAGCCGCCAGGACACGGCGCGTTCCGGGGATCGGCACCCAACCGCTCAGCGGGAGACTCGACTTGTCCGGCCCCCAGGGCGCGCAGCTGCGCACGGCGATCGCGTCGGTGCACCGGATCTGTCCCGAGTTCGCCCCGGTCCAGGTCCTGCGCCGCAGCGGGCGCTCCGTGCTCCTGGTCGGTACGACCGGGCGCAGTACGGCCGTCGCCAAGTGCTTACTGGACCACTCCCCCATCTGGGCCGAGCGGGTCAGGCACGAAATAGCGGCATACCGGTCGTTCGTGCGGCACCGGCCTCCGGTCCGGGTGCCCCGGCTGATCGCGGCGGACCCGGACAACTGCACTCTGGTGATCGAGCGGATGCCGGGCAGGGTGGCCGCGCTCCAGCGGCACCCGGCCGAGGCTCCGCCCCGCGCCGACATTCGCGCGGCGCTCGGCGCGGTGTGCCGGCTGAACGCGTGGCGGCCCCCGGCGGGGACGTTCGACGCCCCGCTGGACTACGCGGAGCGGATCTCCCGTTTCCATGAGCTGGGTCTGCTCACGGACCGGGACATGGGCGATCTGCAGAAGCTGCTGCACGGCATCGCCCACTCGTCCGGCCGTCAGGGCATGGGCCAGTTCTGTCACGGTGACGCGCTGCTGTCGAACATCCTGCTCTCACCGGCCGGTCCAGTGCTGGTGGACTGGGAGCACGCGGGCTGGTACCTGCCGGGCTACGACCTGGCGACCCTGTGGGCGGTCCTCGGTGACGCTCCCGTGGCGCGCCGCCAGATCAGTCAGCTCGCGCAGTCCGCGGGACCGGCCGCGCGTGACGCCTTCCTGGTGAACCTGATGCTCGTACTGACCCGTGAGATCCGTACCTACGAGACAGCGGTGCAGCGCTCGATGCACGACGCGGCCCCGGCGACACCGGGACCGGCCCACCCGGGCACCGTGCCGTCCGGCGAGGAACAACGGCTGCTGCTGCGACGGCTGCACGACGACTGCCAGATGGCCCGCCGGGCCGTACGGGCGGCGGTCGGTACTCGCTGAGGGCGGCGGCCGGGGAGGGGCCGAAAGGGGGACGGAGGTCCGCGGTGCGCCAGGGTCATCGGCGCGCCGCGGGCCTTCGCCGTGGACACCGAGCTCCCCGTACGCCGCCGGGACGCGCACGGGAGGGACCCGTACCGCCGGAACACGCGCGAAAGGCACCCGTACCGCCGGAACGCGCACGGGAAAGACCCGTGTGTGGCGTGGCCGTACGGCCGCCACGTCACCCGCGTCCGAGCGGGCCCACGCGTTCGCGTCGAAATCTTCACCCGATCGAGCCACTGGTCCACTCCACTGACGCCTCGCAGGCCCCCGCGCCGCCGCCACGAAATCCCTTCGGCCCCGCGCTGACATGGGAAATCAGCTGTTCCTGGGCATGATTGACGGATCGTCGGAGACCCGATACGACTGACCTCGTTCGGCCCCGCACGCCCCACCGCGCCCGACCGTTCCAGGAGGCTGCATTGCGAGGATCTCTCATCGACCCCGAGGCCACCGCCGGGCACAGACGCGCGCGCAGAACCGCGGGCGCCCTCGTCTCCGCGGCACTGATGTTCCCGCTGCTCGGCGCGGCCCCCGCGGCCGGCGTCGACCATGCTTCCGCCGGGGGGCTGCAACAGGCCTTCACCGGTGCGGCCGCCGAGTACCACGTGCCGTTGAGCGTCCTCCTGGGCGTCTCCTATCTGCAGTCCCGCTGGGACGCGCACGCCGGTGCGCCCAGCGTCGGCGGCGGCTACGGCCCCATGCACCTCACCGACGCCCGGACGGCGATCGCGCGGGCACCCCACCACAGCGAGGGCACCGAGGACGCCCGTGGCGACAGCTCCCGCGCGCCCGTCGTCCCCACGACGAAGGTCCCGGAGAACTCCCAGCTGCCGGCCCGGCTCAAGACCTTGACGAAGGCGGCCGAACTCACCGGGCTGCCGGCCGAGCGTCTGCGCACGGACGCGGCCGCGAACGTCGAGGGCGGCGCCGCACTGCTGGCCGCCGCGCAGAAGGACCTCGGCGAACCGCTGAGCGAGAACGCGGCCGACTGGTACGCCGCGGTGGCACGCTTCTCCGGCGCGGACGACAGCGCGACCGCGGCGGCATACGCCAACGATGTCTACGGAGTGATCCGTGCGGGCGCCGAGCGCATCACGGACTCCGGCCAGCAGATCAGGCTCGCCGCCCAGCCCGCCATCGGCCCCGACACGGAGCAGCTGCGGCGGGCCGGGCTGCGGACGCTCTCCACCGCCGGCACGGAGTGCCCCACGACCGTGTCCTGCGAGTGGATCCCGGCTCCCTACTCGGAGTTCGGCGACGGCGACTACGGAAACCACGACCTCGGCAACCGGCCCTCGTCGCAGAGCATCAGATACATCGTCATCCACGACACGGAGGGCGCCTGGGACGGCGTGCTCAACCTCGTCCAGGACCCGACCTACGTGTCGTGGAACTACACCCTGCGCTCGACCGACGGGCACATCGCCCAGCACGTGAAGGCCAAGGACGTGGCCTGGCACGCGGGCAACTGGTACGTCAACGCCAAGTCGATCGGCCTGGAGCACGAGGGATTCCTCGCCTCGCCGGACGCCTGGTACACGGAGGAGATGTACCGGGCCTCGGCACGGCTGGTTCAGTACCTCGCGAAGAAGTACGGCGTGCCCCTGGACCGGCAGCACATCCTGGGGCACGACAACGTTCCCGGTCCGACGACGTCCACGATCCCCGGAATGCACACGGACCCGGGTCCCTACTGGGACTGGGAGCACTACTTCGCGCTGCTCGACCACCCCCTGTACCACCGGACGAAGGCGGGCGGCGGCCTGGTCATGGTGCTTCCGGACTTCGCGTCCAACAAGCCGCAGTACACCGGATGCGTCACCAGCGGCCAGGCCTGCGCCGCCCACGGCTCCAGCGAGGTGCGTCTGCACACCCTGCCGTCCGACAGCTCACCGCTGATCAAGGACATCGGGCTGCGGCCGAACGGCGCCGGCTCGACCATCGACGTCAATGACGTGGGCTCGCGTGTCTCCACCGGCCAGCAGTACGCGGTCGCCGACCGTGACGGGGACTGGACGGCGATCTGGTACCTCGGTCAGAAGGCGTGGTTCAAGAACCCCAAGGCCCACCCGACGGCGGTGAGCACGTCGGGGCAGGTCATCACGCCCAAGGCGGGTCTCACGGACATCCCCGTGTACGGACGTGCCTACCCGGAGAAGGGGGCGTACCCGGCGGGCATCCCCGTCCAGACGGTGTCCCCGCTGTCGTACAAGCTCCTCGCGGGCCAGAAGTACGTGGCCGGTGACAAGGTGCCGGGCGAGTACTTCTACTCGCCGACCTTCGACACGACGTCGCACAAGGTCGTGACCGGCAAGGACATGTACTACGAGATCCAGTTCGGGCACCGCGTCGAGTTCGTGAGGGCTGCGGATGTGGAGGTGACGCGCTCGCACTCCTAGCGGCGGTGCACCTGTCCGCCCCGGGGGCCGGATCCGCGCACGGCGGATCCGGCCCCCGTGCCGTCTCTCCGTCCGGCCTCGCCGTCCGGCCTCTCTGTTCGGCCTCTCTGTTCGGCCTCTCCGTCCGGCGGCGGAATTCCTCGCCATGACCGGCGTGTTGATCTGATGATCGCCGGCCGTTGCCGTTGGGAACTGGCGTTCGACAGAGATGTCGTCAACGATGGAGGAGCCCCGTGCCACAGACCTCGACCCCCTTGCGGAAGCTGGGCTTCCTGACCATCGGGTTGTTCGACGAGGCCGACCCCCGTCGGGGCCACGAGTCGACGCTGGAGATCATCGCGCTGGGTGAGCGGCTGGGCTTCGACAGCGCGTGGGTGCGTCACCGGCATCTGCAGTACGGCATCTCCTCCCCCGTCGCCGTCCTGGCCGCGGCTTCGCAGCGCACCAGCCGGATCGAGCTCGGCACCGCGGTCATCCCGGTGGGCTGGGAGAATCCCCTGCGGCTGGCCGAGGACCTGGCGACCGTCGACCTGCTGTCAGGGGGCCGCCTGAATCCGGGCGTCAGCGTCGGGCCGCCGATGCACTTCGACCAGGTCAGGCACGCGCTCTATCCCGACACCGCGGAGGTGGAGGACTTCGGCTACGGCCGCGTGGAACGGCTGCTGGACTTCGTGCGCGGCGCTCCGGCCACCGACTTCAGCGGCGTCGAGGGCATCGAGGTCTTCTCCGACCGCGTCCAGCCGCAGGCGGCCGGCCTCGGTAACCGCATGTGGTACGGCGGCGGCAGCCTGCGGTCGGCGCGGTGGGCGGGGGAGCATGGAATGAACCTTCTGACCAGCAGTGTCGTCAAGGCGGAGGAGTCGGAGGACTTCGCCGAGGTGCAGCTGTCGCACATCCGGACCTTCCGTGCCCACCACCCCGACCGCGACCGGGCCCGCGTCTCGCAGGGCCTCGTCGTGATCCCCACGGACAGCGCCACGCCCGAGCAGCGCGAGAAGTACGAGGAGTACGCGCGGGGGCGCACGGCGCGTACCGCGACGCCGCAGGGGCCGGCCCGGATGATGTTCGCGCCCGACCTGGTCGGCACCTCCGCCGAGATCGCCGAACGTCTCTACGCCCACGCCGCGTTCCAGGAGGTCGACGAGGTCGCCTTCGCGCTGCCCTTCACCTTCGCGCACGAGGACTACGTCCAGATCCTCACGGACATCGCCCACGGGCTCGGCCCCGCCCTGGGCTGGCGGCCGGCCGACTGAACGCGCTGGTTCGGCCCCGCTGCGGGAGCCGGCTGCCGCACTGCGGGAGCCGGCCGCTCAGCTCTGCTGGAAGAGCTCCGGAGGCAGCGGCTTGAGCAGCGCGTACAGGTCGTCGGTGATGGGCCGGTCCCAGGCGGCGATGGTCACCAGCACGTTGTCACTGCGGTCGAACTGCACGCAGGAGATCCGGGTCTCGGAGAGCTTGAGACGGCGCACGATGAGGAGGTTGTCACCCTGCATCACCGGCATGTCCTCGACCCCGGTGACGGTGACGTCCTCGTCGTTCTCCAGCGCCAGGAGCAGCTGGGCCACCTCGAAGGGGATCTCCCCCTCCTCGACCTCCCGGGCCGGCGAACCCTCGGGCAGATTGCCGATGATCATCGCCGGGCCGCGCCCGCCGAAGAGGTCGTAGCGCAGGAAGACACCCTGGCAGCTGCCGTCGGGAGCGGGCAGCAGGCCCGCGCCGAGATTGCCCGGCCAGTCGCCCGGATCCATGGCCAGAACGTCGAAGTCGGGACCGGCGGGCGTGGCGCTGCGGCGGCGGAGGAAGGACATGCCGCAATGGTACGTGTCCGGCCGTGGGCCGGGGTCCGGGGGCGCCTCCCGCGCGGGGCTAGGTGGACGGCTGTTCGCCCAGCGCCGCCGCCAGTCCCGTACGGTCCGTGCCCACTTTCCGGTAGACCGCCGACATGAGCCGGGCGACGGCCTGCTCGTCGGTGTGCAGTTCCTCGGCGATCTGGTCCGCGGTGCGGCCCCGGGCGGTGAGCACGGCCGCCGTGCGTTCCCGGGCGGTGAGCGTGTCCGTCTCGGTGCTGTGCAGTCTGCGCGGGCGCAGCCCGGCGGCCGCCAGCTCGTCACGGGCCTCTTCGACGAGCCCGTCGGCGCCGCACTGCACGGCCGCGTCGAGACCTCGGTAGAGATGTTCGGCGGCTTCCTTGGGGCGGCCCGAGCGGCGCAGCTCGGTCCCCAGGGCGACCAGGGCGCACGCGAGTTCGTACGCGGCCGGGGAGCGCTCGAGGTGGCTCACGGACTCTTCGAGGAGTTTGACGCGGGTCGAGCCGGAGGAGACCTCGGCGGCGGCCCGCAGTGCCTGGCCGACGGCCGAGGGGGCACCGTACTGGCGGGCGCGCTGCACCGCTTCGGTTGCCGTGGCGACGGCGCGGTCCGGTGCGTCGTGGCTCTCGGCGCGGGCCAGGTGGAGCTGCCACGGGCACCAGGAGGGGTTGCGGATGCCGCGTGGGTCGAGGCGACGGCCGGCCGCCGCCAGCTCGGTGGCCGCGTCCTTGGTCAGGCCGCGGGCGAGCAGTAGTTGTCCGTACACGATCTGGGCGTCGGGGAAGGTCACGGCGGCGGGGAAGGGCGCTCCGAACGCGTACTCCTCGGCGGTCCGCGTGGCGTCGGCGACCCGGCCGCGGGCCAGCAGGATCTCGACGAGGGTGGCGACGGCGTACCAGTGGACGGGGGTGCCGGGCCCGACGCGCTCGGCGAGCCGGAGGCCGGCGCGGACGAAGTCCTCGGCCTCGGCGAGCCGGCCGCGGCGGTAGCGGACGTACGCGAGGATCGTGTAGCCGAAGGAGAGGTGGGCGCCGTGCCAGCCCTGGCTCTCGAAGTCGGCGATGCCGGCGGCGAACAGTTCCTCGGTACGGCCCGGGCGGTCCGCGTACATGAAGGTGAGGGCGACCAGGATGGGCACTTCGAAGCCGCGGTCGGCCTCGGCCCAGCCCAGGCCCCCGGCGAGGGCGCGCTCGGCGTGCTCCAGTGCGACGTGGGCGGGCTCGCCGCGCAGCGTGGCGTCCCAGGCGCGCAGGCCGATGACATAACGCTCGGTGAGGTCGCGGCCGGGCAGGCGGTCGGCGAGGCGGGTCAGCCGGCGCGAGCGGGCGGGCGAGTCGGGCTCGTCGGCCCGGAAGGCGTCCCACATGAACTGCTCGGACTGCATGCGCAGCCGTACCCGGGCGTCCGCGGTCATCCGGCTCTCCCGGGCGAGCGTCTCGGACGCCTCGGCGAGCCGGTCGCTGTGGGCGAGGACCTGGGAGAGCCGGTAGACGACGTTGTGGCGCAGCTCGGGGTCGGTGATGGGTTCCTCGAGGGCTGCCCTGAGGTGGTTGACGGTGGTCGCGGGTTCGGTGAGCAGGGAGGCGCAGCCCAGTTCGTACAGGACGGCCGCGCGCTCCTCGAAGGGCGGTGGTTCGCGCAGCGCGCGGGCGAGGTAGCGGCGGGCCGCGTCGGGGGCTCCGGCGCGCTGGGTCTCACGGGCGGCGGCGCGCAGTTGCTGGACGACCCAGACGTCGCCGTCGGGGTGGCTCTCCATGAGATGGCGGGCGGCGGCGGAGGGGCCCAGGCCCTCGTTGATCACGCACCACGCGGCCTGGCCGTGCAGGGCCACGCGGACGCCGCCGGGGATGGCGCGGTAGACGGCGGTGGCGACCAGCGGGTGCACGAACTCCAGGGTGTCGGCGCCGGTGAGGATCCGGGCGCCGCGCAGGGCGTCCGCCGCGTCGGCGGCCTCCTCGGAGCCGAGTCCGGCGACGGCCGCGGCCAGGGCCGGTGAGATCTCCGTGCCGAGCACGGCACAGGCCCAGGCGAAGCGGACGGTGGAGGTGCCCAGGCGTTCGAGGCGGGCGATCAGACCGCTGCCCTTGACGGCGGCGGCGAGGTCGCGCAGCAGATGAGCGCCGGCCTCCGTCGGGACCAGCCCGCGGTCGCGCACCTTCGCGGTCAGTTCCACCGCCTCGAAGGGGTTGCCCGCCGTGACCGCCCAGCACTCCCGGCAGAACGCGTCGTCGGCCTGGACGCCGAGGTCCTCGCGCACCAGCCGTGCGACGGCGGCGGCGCTGAGCGGTTCGAGGTCGACGGGCCGCTGGCCCGCGCGCCCTGGCAGGACCCTGAACGACTCGGCTTGGTCGGGGAGTTCGTCGGGCCGGTAGCCGACGACGAGCAGCAGCGGGAGTTCCTCGGCGCGGGGTGCGAAGGCGGCGAGCCAGCTCAACGACTCGAGGTCGGCCCAGTGCGCGTCGTCGAGGACGAGCACCATCGGGGCGCGCTGCACGGCGAGGTGGGTGAGGACCCAGTCGAGGCCGGCGCGCAGGCCCTGTTGGTCGGGCGGAGCACCGTCCGAGGCGGCGCACAGGCCGAGCGCGGGTCCGACGATGGCGTACCAACTGCCGAGCGAGGCGCGGAGCTCGGCCTCCGAGAATCCGGCCAGGTGGGGCTGCAGGAGCTGGCGGGCGACGTGGAAGGCGACGCGCTGCTCCTGCTCGCCGCCGCGTGCGGACAGCACGGTGCATCCTTTGGCGGCGGCGCGCCGCCGCACCTCGGCGAGGAGGGTCGTCTTGCCGATCCCGGCGCGTCCGGCGAAGGCGAGGAGCGCGCCGCGGGGCCGCTCGGGCGCTTCCGTACCGTCCCTGCGCAGGCCGGTGAGCTCGCTCAACGCCTCCTCGACAGCGGCGAGTTCACTCTCCCGTTCGAAGAGAGTCCTTCTGCTGCGTACGCTGCGCTGTCCCATCCTCCACCCCCTGGCCACGGTGGTGCGTCCTGCGCGGGGAGCGGGTGCGCACCGTGACCTCCAGGCACCTCAGCGTACGCCGATAGCGCCTTCCAGGGAGCCCTTCCGGCCGCTGACAAGCGGATCTTTCGTCAATTCCGCGCGACGGACGCGGACTTCCGTTCCCGAAGGGGTGACGGACCCCGCCGACGCCGTTCGGCAGGCCGGCGGACACGTCGGCGAGCGGCATGTTCACGTGGGCCCGTCCCCTCGCGGGTGCCGCCTCCCGGGCACACCAGGACCGCGGCCGTCTCCTCGCCCGTGGCGTCCCGTGCGTCCGTCACGGGGCTCTTCCTCGCGGCGCGATCACGGATCCCCAGTCCCCGGCCCCCGGCCCCCGGCCCCCGGCCCCCGGCCCCCGAGCACGGAACGGGGTCCGGGCGATCCGGCGATCCGGCGATCCGGCGATCCGGCGATCCGGGACGCATCACGATTCGTGATCGGTGCCGGATCGGATTGCGTCTTGGACGGCCCCCGGCGCGGTGTTGGACTGGATCCGCGGCGGTTCCCCCGCCCTGCGGCCCGGGACCGTACGGCATCAGTTCAACCTCGCTCCAGCGGAGAACACCATGCCTCTCATCCACGTGCAGCGGACCCCCGGCAGGACCGCCGAGCAGAAGGCCCAGCTGGTCCGTGACCTGACGACGCGTATGTGCGGGCCACCGGCAGCAAGCCGGAGAGCGTGTGGGTGACGGTGCAGGAGATCGGTACCGACAGCTGGTCGATCGCCGGCGAGACGCTCGCGGCCCGAGCCGCCAAGCGCTGACCCCACGGACCCGTCGGCCCACCGGTGAGCCGACGGTCCCACCGGCCCCACACGCAACCGCCGTTTCCGGGGCGGCGGTTCCTGGACGGGTGGTCGGACACTCCCGGCGCCCCCTACGAGGGAGTTCCCGACCGCATCCGGCGGGAGACCCGGCCCGTCCGTCCGGGCGACTGGATCTTCGCCGGCGACAACGGCGCGCTGCGCGTCCCGGCCGGCCTCGTCGAGGAGGTCGTCCGCCGCGCCGAGGCCGTGGAGCGTACGGAGTCCCGTATCCGGGCGGCGGCGCTCGGCGGCGACAGGCTGGACGAGGCACGCGCCCGCTTCGGCTACGCCCGTCCGTGGGAGGACGAGGGTGACCATGACGACCGCTGAAGCCACCGGGCGGCCCGGTCCCCCGCTCTTACGGCACGCCGGCTTCATCGACGTCCACTACCACGTAGGTCCGGACGCGTATCTGCGCCGTCACACCGCCGCCACCGCCGGTGCGATCTACGCGGGGCACGGGGGTTGGGTCGTCCTCAAGGACCACCTCGGCTCGACCGCGGCCCAAGCGTACGCGGGGCACGGGGGTTGGGTCGTCCTCAAGAACCACCTCGGCTCGACCGCGGCCCAAGCGTACGCGGGGCACGGGGGTTGGGTCGTCCTCAAGAACCACCTCGGCTCGACCGCGGCCCAAGCGTGGGAGGCCCGCCAACAGGGGCTGCCCGTCTCCGGCTCGATCGTCCTCAACGCCCTGGCCGGAGGATTCGACGCGCGGGCCGTGGGACAGGCCGTCATCCAGCACGGCGAGGACAGCGGACTGCGCCTGATCGTCCATCTGCCCACGGTCACCGGCCGCACTCAGCGCAGCCGGCTGACCCGCACCCCCTCCCATCCCCTCCTCGCCGGGGGCCTGCGCCCGCTCACCGTCGCCGACGACAGTCGGGTGCTGCGCACCGAGGTCCGTGAGGTCCCGCGCGCCGCACGGGATCTGCCGGTGGTCGTCTCCACCGGCCACGCCGACGCCCACGAGGTGCGACTCCTGGTCGACGAGGCCGTACGGCTGGACCTGCCACGCCTGATGCTCAACCAGCCCGCCAATCCGATGACCGGGCTGACCTGCAAGGACCTCGTGGAGGTGGCCGCGGCGGAGCCGGTATGGACGGAGCAGACCGCGCTCACCCGGCTCCTCGAGTACCAGGACCTGACCGGCTTCGCCGACGTCCTGCCCCTCCTGCCGAGGGTCGTCTACAGCTCCGACCTCGGCCAGCCGTCCCAGATGGACATCGAGCCATGGCTGGAGTGGAGCCGGTCGTCCTTCCACCAGGCCGGGTTGACTCCTGAACGGATCGCGGGGATCACCCTCACCGAGCCCCTGAAGATGCTGAGCCTGTGACCGCGCCCCCGGTCCTGCCCGACGTACAGACGGGAGGCCGCCGGCCCACCGCCTGCCGGTGCCGCATGCGACCACGACCTGAGAGCACGCGAGTGGCCGGGCGGCCGGTGGCGGGGCCGATACGCCGGAGCGCGTCGCCCCCGGTGCGGGCGCGCTAGGTCGAAGGGCCCCGCGGGGAACGGCCCTTCGCGGGCGGCGGCCGTTCTCCGTCAGGCGCGGGAGGTGGCGGCCGTCTCCCGGTTCCGGTGCGGTTCGGCACCGGCCGGGGGACGGGGTCACCGCTCGCGTGTTCCTTCTCCTCGTGCCAGGTGCCAGGTGCCAGGTCAGGTCAGGTCAGGTCAGGTCAGGTCAGGTCAGGTCGAACTCGCCCTCGCGGGCGCCCGACACGAAGGCGCCCCACTCGGCGGGTGTGAAGATCAAGGAAGGGCTCTCGGCGCGGCCGCTGTTGCGCATCGCGATGAAGCCCTCGACAAAGGCGATCTGGACGTCACCTCGCCCTCGGCTGCTGGACTGCCATTCGGCCTTGCTCAGGTCCAGCTCAGGCTTGTCCCAGCCCGCGAGCGGGTGTTGCTCGATGGTGCTCTCGGCCACGTCCGTGCTCCTCCCGGTTCGTCGTCCGCCGCCAGCCTAGCGATCGGTTCCGGTGGCGGACAGGCCACGTGAGGGGGACGGTTTCAGGAGCTGGGCGGCTCGGACCCGACCAGCCACATCGAGAAGAACTGGGAGCCGCCTCCGTAGGCGTGCCCCAGTACCCGTCGGGCCCCTTCCACCTGGTGTTCTCCCGCCTGTCCACGTACCTGGAGCGCCGCTTCCGCGAAGCGGATCATCCCGGAGGCCCCGATCGGATTGGTGGAGAGTACGCCGCCCGACATGTTGACGGGCAGGTCCCCGTCGAGCTCGGTCACCCCGGATTCGGTGAGTTTCCAGCCCTCGCCCTCGTCGGCGAAGCCGAGGTTCTCCAGCCACATGGGTTCGTACCAGGAGAAAGGTACGTACATTTCCACGGCGTCGATGTCCCGGCGCGGGTCCGCGATGCCGGCCTGCCGGTAGACGTCGGCCGCGCAGTCCTTGCCCGCCCGCGGGGACACGCAGTCCTTGCCGGCGAAGAGGGTGGGCTCGCTGCGCATCGCGCCGCCGTGCAGCCACGCGGGCGGACGGGGTGAACGGGCCGCGCCCGCGCGGTCGGTGAGGATCATGGCGCACGCGCCGTCCGAGGACGGGCAGGTCTCCGAGTAGCGGATCGGGTCCCAGAGCATCGGGGATGCCTGGACCTTCTCCAGGGTGATGTCGTGTTCGTGGAGGTGCGCGTAGGGGTTCTTGAGCGCGTTGCGGCGGTCCTTGTAGGCGACCAGGGAGCCGACGGTGTCGGGCGCGCCCGTACGCCGCATGTACGCGCGTACGTGCGGTGCGAAGAATCCGCCCGCGCCGGCCAGCAGCGGCTGCTGGAAGGGGATCGGCAGGGACAGGCCCCACATGGCGTTCGACTCGGACTGCTTCTCGTAGGCCAGGGTCAGGACGGTGCCGTGGACGCGGCCCGCGACGAGGTTGGTGGCGACCAGCGCGGTCGAGCCGCCGACGGAGCCCGCCGTGTGCACGCGCAGCATCGGCTTGCCGACGGCGCCGAGCGCGTCGGCGAGGTACAGCTCCGGCATCATGACGCCCTCGAAGAAGTCCGGCGCCTTACCGATGACGACGGCGTCGACGTCGGACCAGGTCAGCTCCGCGTCCGCCAGGGCCCGCCGGGCCGCCTCGCGGACCAGGCCGGCGATCGACACGTCCCGCCGGGCCGCCACGTGCTTGGTCTGGCCGACGCCTACGACGGCCACGGGCTCCTTGCTCATCGCGGATCCCCTTCGAGTACGGCGACCAGGTTCTGTTGGAGGCAGGGCCCCGAGGTGGCGTGGGCGAGTGCCCGGTCGGAGGTGCCCCGGTGGATGCGCGCGGCGGCCTCTCCGACGCGGACGAGCCCGGCGACCATGACCGGGTTGGCCGCGAGCGCTCCGCCGGAGGGGTTCACGTCCACGTCGTCGGCGAGCCGCAGCGCCTTGCGCAGGACGACCTCCTGCGAGGTGAAGGGGGCGTGCAGTTCCGCCGTGTCGACGGGTCGTTCGAAGGCCCCGGCGCGCTCGGCGGCGAGGCGGGTGGACGGTGAGTCCGTGAGGTCGCGCACGCCGAGACTGTGGGCCTCGATGCGGTGGTCGATGCCACGGATCCAGGCGGGCCGCTCGCACAGCTCGCGGGCCCGCTCGCCCGCCGCGAGGATCACCGCGGCGGCGCCGTCCCCGACCGGCGGGCAGTCCCCGGTCCGCAGCGGACGTACGACGTAGTCGCCCTGGCCCACCGAACCCCGCGGCTGCGCGTGGGGGTTGGCGGCCCCCGAGGTGCGGCTGCGGGACGCGACGGCGGCGAGCGCGGGTTCGTCGGTGTCGCCCGCGTCGATGAGTGCCCGCGCCTGGAGTGCGGCGAGCGCGACCGAGTCGGGCCACAGCGGCGCGACGTAGTACGGGTCGAGCTGCCGGGTCAGGACGTCCCGTACGGATCCCGGCGACGACTTCCCGTACGCGTACACGAGCGCGGTGTCGGCGTCACCGGTCAGGAGCTTCGTCCATGCCTCGTACAGCGCCCACGCCCCGTCCATCTCGACGTGCGACTCGGAGATCGGCGGCCAGGCGCCCACCCCGTCGAGCGCCATGGTGAAGGAGAAGGCGCGGCCCGCGAGGTAGTCCGTCGAACCGGAGCAGGTGAAGTCGATGTCGCTGGTCTTCAGGCCGGTGCTGTCCAGGACCTCGTGCAGGACCGGCATGAGCATCTCCACCTCGGAGAGTTCGTCGCTGGTGCGCCGGTGGTCGGTCTGCCCGAAGGCGACCACGGCGACGTCCCTGATGGGCCGCATCTACAACAGCTCCTTGTACGTCTCGTAGTCCGCGTCGGGTTCGCCGGCCGGCCGGTAGTGGTCGGGGTGACGGCCGTCCTGGGTCCACACGGGCTCGACCCGCAGCCCCATCCGCACCTGGTCGTAGGGGATGCCGCCGATCCGGCCGTGCAGCGCGAGGTCGGCGCCGTCCAGGGCGATGTGGGCGTAGACGTACGGCACTTCGATGTCCAGGTTCCGGGCCTTGATGTTGACGATGCAGTACGTGGTGACCGTGCCGCGCGGTCCGACCTCGACCCGTTCGGTGGTGGCGACCCCACAGGTGGGGCACGCGCCCCGGGGCGGGACGTACACCTTGCGGCACAGCGGGCAGCGCTCGCCCACGGTGCGCCGCTCGGAGAGGGCCTCGATGTAGGCGCTCTGGGCGCGGCCCGGCGTGTACACGTAGTCGAGGCGGGCGGGGGCGACGATGCCGGTCACCATGTCGGCGAACCGGCCGTCGTGAGCACCGGGTCGGCCCGGATCGCCGTCGTACGGTTCGAAGCAGGCGATGTCCGTGATGGCTCCGGAGCGTTCCCCGGCCCAGCGGACGCGCACCCGCATCCCGGTGCGCACGGCGTCGGGGCCTGGAGCGTCCAGGGCGTGCAGCAGGGCGGTGTCGGCGCCGTCGAGCCTGACCAGGACCCAGGCGAAGGGCGTGTCGAGCGGCTGGCCCCGGCGCGGGGCGTGGTTCCAGGCCCAGGTGGTGACGGTGCCGGTGGGGGCGACCTCGACCAGGTCGCGGAGCTCGTCGGCGGTGACGGGGTCGTACTCGACGGGCGGGACGAGCGTCCTGCCGTCGGTGGTCCGTACGCCGAGGACCACCCGCTCGCGCAGACCGGTGAGGAACGCGCTCTGGACGGGGCCGAGCGAGCGGGTGAAGGGGAACTCGACGACGAGGGGGGCTTTGAGGACTTCGGGCATCCCGGATGTCTCCTTCGGAGGTCAGGCGCGCACGTACGGGAGCTCGGGGGTCAGGCGCGCCGGTAGACGGGCGGGCGCTTCTCGGCGAAGGCCCGGGAACCCTCCTTGGCGTCGGCGGTGTCGAAGATCGGCCAACCGCGCGTGAGTTCGGCGGCGAGGCCCTCGGCCTCGGTCATCCCGGCGGTCTCGTACACGGACGCCTTGACGGCCTCGACGGCGAGCGGGCCGCAGGCGTTGACCCGCTCGGCGATCTCGAGGGCCTCGGCGAGCGCCGTTCCGTCCGGCACGACCCGGCCGACGAGACCGATGCGGGCGGCTTCCGCGGCCGGGTAGGAGCGCCCGGTCAGGAGCATCTCCAGGGCGTGCGTGCGCGGGATCTGGCGTGGCAGCCGGACGGTGGAGCCGCCGATCGGGAACAGTCCGCGTCTGACCTCGAAGAGGCCGAAGAGCGCCGACTCGCCGGCGACCCGGATGTCGGTGCCCTGGAGGATCTCGGTGCCGCCCGCGACGCAGGGTCCCTCGACGGCGGCGATCACCGGTTTGCGGGGGCGGTGGTGGCGCAGCATCGCCTTCCAGTGCAGATCCGGGTCGGCCTTCAGCCGGTCCCGGTACCGCTCGCCCTCCATGCCCTTTCCGGCCAGTGCCTTGAGGTCCATGCCTGCGCAGAAGGCGCCGCCCGCGCCGGTGAGCACGATCGAGCGGATCCCGTCGTCCGCGTCGGCCTCGGTCCAGCCGTCGTACAGGCCGACCAGCATCGGCAGCGAAAGCGCGTTCTTGGCCTCGGGCCTGTTGAGCGTGAGCACCAGCGTGGCGCCTTCGCGCCGCACGGTGAGGTGTTCCGTCCCACCCATTGCCGTCCTCCCGTCGCAGGAACGAGAACAGGTTGCAGGAGGCGCGGAGTCAGTACAAGGGTTTTCTGACAGACAGTCAGATTTCTTCTGCGCGGGCCCTTCCCAGTTGTGGCGGGCTTTGCTCTGATGACCGTCGAGCCGAGGGGCGGCCCCGGACGTTCGGCGTCAGGAGGAGCGGTGGAGTACAACCTTGCCGACCTGTTCGAGTCGGTCGTCGACGTGGTCCCCGACCGCGAGGCGCTGGTCTACCTCGACCATCCCGGCACGGGCGCGGAGCGCCGGCTGACGTACGCGCAACTGGACTCGGCGGCGAACCGCATCGCCCACCACCTGATCGACAGCGGCATACGCCCCGGCGAACACCTGGGGCTGCACCTGTACAACGGGATCGAGTACGTGCAGACGGTGCTGGCCTGCCTGAAGGCGCGGATCGTACCGGTCAACGTCAACTACCGTTATGTGGCCGACGAACTGGTCTACCTCTACCAGGACGCGGATCTGGTGGCCCTGGTCTTCGACGCGGAGTTCACCGACCGGGTGACGGCGGCACTTCCGCGAACCCGCGCTCTGCGCCACCTCGTACGCGTGGGAGCCTCCGGCTCCGGGACGGCCGCCACGCCGCGCACCTCGGCCTCCACCTCCATCTCCACCTCCATCTCCGCCTCCGCCTCCGCCTCCGCCGATGCTCCCGCTCCTGATCCCGCGCGTACTCCGGCCCTCGTGGACTTCGCGGAGGCCGAGGCCGCCGGCTCCCCCCGGCGGGGTTTCCCGGCACGCTCGGCGGACGACCAGTTCATCATCTACACGGGCGGTACGACCGGTATGCCCAAGGGCGTCATGTGGCGGCAGGAGGATCTGTTCTTCGCGGGCCTGGGCGGCGGCGCGCCGACGGGTGAGGCGGTGGCGAAGCCGGAGGAGCTCGCCGAGCGGGTCGCGGCGGGCGGTGAGGGCATCACGTTCTTTCCCACTCCCCCGCTGATGCACGGCACCTCGACGCTGACGGCCTTCATCGGGTTCAACTTCGGGCAACGGGTGGTGATCCACCGCAAGTTCGTGCCCGAGGAGGTACTTCGGACGATCGAGCGGGAGCGGGTCACCAGCGTGTCGCTGGTCGGCGACGCGATGCTGCGACCGCTGATCGACGCGCTGAAGGGGCCCATGAGGGGCACGGACTGCTCCTCCATGTTCAGCCTGTCGTCGTCCGGCGCCATCATGTCGGAGACGGTCCGCGCGCAGTTCCAGGCGCTGGTCCCGAACGTGATGCTGCTCAACAACTTCGGCTCGTCGGAGTCCGGGTTCAACGGCACCGCCACCGCCGACTCGGGCCCCGGCAGGGGCTTCCGGGTACGCGTCAACTCCCGCACCCAGGTGGTGGATCCGGCGACCCACGAACCGGTCGCCGTCGGCGAGCCCGGACGCATCGCACAGCGCGGCCACGTGCCCCTCGGCTACTACAACGACCCCGCGAAGACGGCCGAGACCTTCTTCCAGAAGGACGGCGAGCGATGGGTCCTGCTCGGCGACATGGCGACCGTCGACGAGGAGGGCATCGTCATCGTCCTCGGCCGAGGCTCCCAGTGCATCAACACCGGTGGCGAGAAGGTCTACCCGGAGGAGGTCGAGCAGGCCCTCAAGTCCCATCCGGACGTGTACGACGCCCTGGTCGCCGGGGTGCCGGACGAGAAGTGGGGCAACCACGTGGCGGCGGTCGTACAACTGCGCCAGGGTGCGCGCCGGCCGTCCCTCGAGGACATCCAGGCCCACGTCCGGGACCACCTCGCCGGCTACAAGATCCCCCGCCAGCTGGTCATCACGGACACCATCCAGCGGTCGCCGAGCGGCAAGGCCGACTACCGCTGGGCACGCTCGGTGGCGGCGGAGGCCGGCGGCTGAGCCCCGCGCCGCCCTCGCGTCCCGCGCGTCGAGGACATCGCGCACGGATCGCGAAGAAACTGGACGCCGACCCCTTGCACGAGACGGACCGGCCTGAATTACTGATCCCGAACAGCACGACCGAATGATCGGTCGCCCGGATTGGTACGGTTGGTGAGGGAGGAGTCCCCATGGCGGATTCCACGGTGTCGAAGGACCTGCTGGACGCGGGCGAGCGGCTGGACGCCGACGCGCTGCGGGCGTTGCAGGAGGAGCGGCTGCGGGCGTCCTTGCGGCACGCGTACGAGAACGTGCCCTTCTACCGGGAGTCCTTCGACAAGGCGGGCGTACGGCCGGACGACTGCCGGACCCTCTCCGACCTGGCGCGTTTCCCGTTCACGACCAAGGCGGACCTGCGCGAGAACTATCCGTACGGGATGTTCGCCGTGCCCCAGGAGCGAATCCGCCGCCTCCACGCGTCGAGCGGGACCACCGGGCGTCCCACGGTCGTCGGCTACACGGACAACGACCTCTCCATGTGGTCCGACATGGTGGCCCGTTCGATCCGGGCGGCGGGCGGCCGTCCGGGCGACAAGGTGCATGTGGCGTACGGCTACGGGCTGTTCACCGGCGGTCTCGGCGCGCACTACGGCGCCGAACGGCTCGGTTGCACGGTGATCCCCGCGTCCGGCGGCATGACATCACGTCAGGTGCAGCTCATCCAGGACCTGCGCCCCCAGGTCATCATGGTGACCCCCTCGTACATGCTCACGCTGCTCGACGAGTTCGAGCGGCAGGGTGTCGACCCGCGCGGCACCTCGCTGCGGGTCGGTGTCTTCGGCGCGGAGCCGTGGACGGAGGAGATGCGGCGCGAGATCGAGGAGCGGTTCGCCATCGACGCCGTGGACATCTACGGCCTGTCGGAGGTGGTCGGCCCGGGTGTCGCCCAGGAGTGCGTGGAGACCAAGGACGGGCTGCACATCTGGGAGGACCATTTCTATCCGGAGGTCGTCGACCCGATCACCGGCGAGGTGCTGCCGGACGGCGCCGAGGGCGAGCTCGTGTTCACCTCGCTCACCAAGGAGGCCATGCCCGTGATCCGTTACCGGACGCGGGACCTGACCAGGCTGCTGCCGGGCACCGCCCGTGTCTTCCGGCGGATGGAGAAGATCACCGGACGCAGCGACGACATGGTGATCCTGCGGGGGGTCAATCTCTTCCCGACGCAGATCGAGGAGATCGTGCTGCGCACGCCGGGCGTCGCGCCGCACTTCCAGCTCCGGCTGACCCGCGAGGGCCGTCTCGACGCGCTCACCGTACGGGCCGAGGCGCGGCCCGGCGCCACACCCGGGATCCGCGAAGCGGCCGCGCACTCCATCACGGCCGCCGTGAAGGACGGGATCGGCGTGTCGGTCACCGTCGAGGTCGTCGAGCCGGAGTCGCTGGAGCGGTCCGTGGGGAAGATCAGGCGGATCGTCGACCTGCGGGAGCGCTGAACCGGGTCCGGTGTCGGGCGGGCGGCGCCCGGCGCGGTCTACGAGTCCGCCGCGAACCGGTCCCTCAGTTCGCGCTTGAGGATCTTCCCGCTCGCGTTGCGCGGCAGCTCGTCCACGAACAGCACCCGCTTGGGCGCCTTGAAGTGGGCGAGCTTCTCCCGTGCGTGCGCGACGAGTTCGTCCCCGCTGATCTCTCCGCGCGCGACGACGACCGCCGTGACCGCCTCGATCCACCGTTCGTCGGGCAGTCCGATCACCGCCACCTCGGCGACCGCCTCGTGGGTGTAGAGCGCGTCCTCCACCTGCCGCGAAGCGACCAGCACACCACCGGAGTTGATGACGTCCTTCACCCGGTCCACGACGGTGAAGAATCCGTCCCCGTCCTGGACCGCGAGGTCGCCGGAGTGGAACCAGCCGTCGCGGAAGGCCTCGGCCGTCTCCTCCGGTCTGTCCCAGTAGCCCTCGCACAACTGCGGTGAGCGGTAGACGATCTCGCCACGCTCCCCGTCGGCCACGTCCTTGCCGGTCTCGTCGACGACCCGTGCCTCCACGAACAGCACCGGCCGTCCGCAGGAGTCCATCCGGCCCCTGTGCTCGCGGGGGCCGAGGACCATGGCCAGCGGGCCGATCTCGCTCTGGCCGAAGCAGTTGTAGAACGCCAGCTTCGGCAGCCGTTCCCGCAGCCGCTCGAGGACGGGAACCGGCATGATCGACGCCCCGTAGTACGCCTTGCGCAGCCCGCTCAGGTCGCGGGTCGCGAAATCGGGCCGGTTGGACAGGCCGATCCATACGGTGGGCGGGGCGAACAGGCTGTCCGCACGGCCCGCCTCGACCAGGTCGAGGATCTCGCCGGCGTCCGGCGCGTCGAGGATCACGTTCACGGCGCCCACGGCGAGATACGGCAGCAGGAACACGTGCATCTGCGCCGAGTGGTAGAGCGGCAGCGCGTGCACGGGCAGGTCGCCGGCCTGCAGGTCGAGGGCGGTGATCGCGCTCAGGTACTCGTGCACCAGCGCGCGGTGCGTCATCATCGCGCCCTTGGGCAGCGCGGTGGTGCCCGACGTGTACAGCAGCTGCGTCAGATCCTCACCGCGCGGCTCCGGACCGTCGTACGGCGGGGTCTCGGCCAGGCGCGCGAGCAGCGAGTCGCCGGCGTCGCGCAAGGGCAGGGTGCGCGTCCCCTCGGGCAGGTTTCCGGCCAGATCCGGATCGGCCAGGACGAGTCCGCAGCCGGCCTGGCCGACGATGTACGCAAGGTCGTCGCCGGTCAGGTTCTGATTGACCGGCACGTGTACCAGTCCGGCTCGGGCGCAGGCGAGGAAGCCGATCAGGTACGCGTCCGAGTTGTGGCCGTAGGCGCCGACGCGGTCGCGGGGTGCCAGTCCCGCGGACCGCAGGGCCTGGGCCGCACGGGAGACGGCCTCGTCGAGTTCGGCGTAGGTCCACGAGCGGTCGCGGTAATGGACCGCGACGCGCTCCGGGGTCCGCCGGGCGCTGCGTCGCAGTACCCCGTCGACCGTGACGCTTCGTCCCGCCGTCATGACCTGCTCCTTCGTCCGTCCGCCCTGGCGTGATCCTCGTTGCGGTCCCTGAGCGCGGTCAAGCGTCCGGCGCGTTTGACGCGAAGACGCTCCACCGTCGCGTGGGACGCGGTGACACCCGGTCAAACGTCTGTGGCCGTTGTTACGCTCAACCGCCCCTTCCCTCACTGATGTCGGGAGGCACGATGCGCACCCGCCCCGGACGGTTCACCGTCCTGGCCGCCGCCCTGCTCGTCGCCACCACGGCGCTGCCGGCCGCCGCCGCGGACGGTCAGGGCCCGCGGCACTCCCTGTCCCGTCCGTCGTCCGGTGATCTGTCCGCCGTGATCCGCTACACCGAGTACGGCATTCCGCACATCCTCGCCAAGGACTACACGGATCTCGGCTTCGGCACCGGCTGGGCGCAGGCCGCCGACCAGGTGTGCACCCTCGCCGACGGCTTCGTGACCGTGCGCGGCGAACGCTCCCGGTTCTTCGGGCCCGACGCGGCGCCCGACGGCTCGCTGTCGTCGGCTACCGGGAACCTCTCCAGTGACCTGTACTTCCGCGGTGTCCGCGAGGCGGGCACGGTGGAGGAGCTGCTCGCCCGCCCCGCGCCGAGGGGGCCGAGCCGGCAGGTCCTGGACCTGATGCGCGGTTGGGCCGCGGGCTACGACGCCTGGCTCGCACAGCACCGCGTCACCGACCCGGCCTGCCGGGGCGCCGCCTGGGTCCGCCCCGTGACCCCGGTGGACGTGGCCGCGCGCACTTTCGCGCTGGCGGTGCTCGGTGGCCAGGGCCGCGCGGTGGACGGCATCACGGGTGCGCGACCGCCGGCGACGACCGCCACCGTCACCGGCGCGCCCGCTTCCCCGGGCGCAGTCGCCTCCTCGGGCGCGACCGCGCCCCACCGGCGCGACACCGCAGCCGCGAAGAGCTTCGCCCGTGCCGCGCGGGAGGCCTTCGACAGCGCCGACATGGGATCCAACGCGGTCGCCTTCAGCGGTGCCACGACGGCGAACGGCCGCGGTCTGCTGCTCGGCAACCCGCACTACCCCTGGCAGGGCGGCCGCCGCTTCTGGCGGTCTCAGCAGACGATCCCCGGCGAACTGGACGTCTCGGGCGGCTCCCTGCTCGGTTCCGCGACGATGTCGATCGGGTTCAACGCGCGGGTGGCATGGAGCCACACGGTCGCGACGGGCGTCACCCTCGACCTTCATCAGCTGACCCTGGATCCGGCCGATCCGACGACGTACCTGGTGGACGGAAATCCGGAGCGGATGACGAGTCGGGCCGTCACCGTGGGGGTCGAAGGCGGCACCCGCGTCACCCGTACCCAGTGGTGGACCCGCTACGGCCCCGTGGTCACCTCGCTCGGCGCCCAGCTCCCGCTCCCCTGGACCACGACGACGGCGTACGCGCTCAACGACCCCAACGCGTCCAACCTGCGGACCTCGGACACCTCCCTCGGTTTCAGCAGGGCACGCAGCACGGCCGACATGATCAGGGTCCTGAGGACCACCCAGGGACTGCCCTGGGTGAACACGATCGCCGCCGACTCGGGGGGTCACTCGCTGTTCACCCAGTCGCAGGTACTCCCCCGGATCACCGACGAACTGGCCCGGCGCTGCTCGACACCGCTCGGCAGGGTCACCTATCCGGCGTCCGGGGTCGCGATCCTCGACGGCTCGCGCGGCGACTGCGCGCTGGGCAGTGACCAGGACGCCGTGCAACCGGGGATCTTCGGGCCGGGGCGGATGCCGGTCCTGCGGGACGCGCCCTATGCGGAGAACTCGAACGACAGTGCCTGGCTGGCCAACGCGGACCGGCCGGTGACCGGGTACGAGCGGGTCTTCGGGACGATCGGCACCGCGCGCTCGATCCGTACCCGGGGCGCGATCGACGACGTCGCGGCGATGGCCGCGAAGCGGGATCTGTCCCAACGGGACCTGTTGGCCCAGCAGTTCACCAACCGTGCCCCTGCGGGTGACCTCGCCGCGAACGACGCGGCCAAGGCATGCGCCGCGCTGCCGGGCCGCAGCGCGACGGGCGTCGACGGCGGCTCGGTCGACGTGAGCGCCGCGTGCCGCGCGCTCGCCGCGTGGGACCACACCATGAACACCGGCAGCCGGGGCGTACTGCTCTTCGACCGCTTCTGGCGCAGGCTGACCACCCTGGTGCCCGCCGCGCGGCTCTGGAAGGTTCCGTTCTCGGCGGCGGATCCCGTGCACACCCCGAACACGCTCGACACCGGGGTCTCGGGGTTCGCGACCGCCCTCGCCGACACGGTGACCGAGCTGCGCACGGCGGGCATCCCGCTCGACTCCCCGCTCGGCGCGCACCAGTTCGTCGTGCGGGACGGCCGGCGCATCCCGGTGCCGGGCGGCACGGAGTCGCTGGGAGTGTGGGACAAGGTCGAGCCGGTGTGGGATCCCGCGGCCGGCGGCTACACCGAGGTCACCACCGGGTCCTCGTACATCCAGGCGGTCGGCTGGGACGGAAGCCGCTGTCCGGTCGCCCGTACGCTCCTTACGTACTCCCAGTCGTCCGACCCTGCCTCGCCGCACTACAGCGACCAGACGCGGCTGTTCTCCGGCGAGCGGTGGGTCACCTCCCGGTTCTGCGAGAGGGACATCCTGTCCTCGCCCGGTCTGCGGGTGATCCGCGTGGGCGGGCGCCGCTGACAGCTGTCCTGTCCCAACAGCGCTCAGCCGGAACCAGTGGTGCCGGTCGGCAGGGACTGCCGACAGAACGCCACCAACACGCCGTGCACGGGCCGGCCCTCCGCATCCTCCTCGGCCTCGTCGACCAGTCGGGCGAGGGCCTCGCCGAGTTGTCTTGCCTTCGCAGGGCTCAGCCGCAGGTGGCGAAGTGTCAGGTGGGTCTCGGCAGGAGCGCGGTCCAGCTCCTGGGCGACCGCCGCGAGCATCGCGGCGGTGCCCTTCGCGCGGGGTTCGGCGACGACCGTCCGGCGGGCCGTGCGCTGGTAGTACCGCTCGGTGCCGCCGTGGACCTGGCGCGTCTCGGCGACGTGGACCAGCCCGGCCGCGCTGAGCGCCTTGGGGCGATGGGCCACGCTGTCCTTCAGCGCGTCGACCCGCGCCGCGAGCCGGCTGGTGGTGGCAGGCCGGTGGCCCAGGGCGAGGAGCGACCGGTGACGCAAAGGGTGAGAGAGCGCCGCGAACCGCTCAGGCGCACCGATCTCCAGGACGTCCTCAGGAGGCGTCTGAGAGGGGGGCTGATCACGCACACCGAAAGGGTCCAAACCCTTTGACGCTTTCGCAACGGCAGTGCTCTACTCCCTGCCATGACGACTCCGACGAAGCTCGCGCCGGCCCCTGTCATCGACGAGACGGCCCGGCTGCTGGCCGAGCACTACGTCTTCCCCGAGACAGCCGAGCAGCTGGCCGGCCTGTTGCGACGACGCCTTGCCGAAGGCGCCTACGACGTGGACGACGCGGAGGAGCTCGCCGGCCTGGTCACCGCGGACCTCCAGTCCGTCAACGGTGACCGGCATCTGAGGCTGAAGCACCACGCCGCCCTGGTCCCCCCGAAGCAGGGGGCGGCCACCCTGGACGCCATGCGCCGGGACTTCGACTCCTCACTGGGCGGTGCGCCCCGGGTGCAGCTGCTCGACGGAGGGGTCGCCGTGGTGGAGCTGGCACCGATGCTCTTTCCGCTGGAGTGGGCCGCCGAACCGCTGGGCGCCGCGCTCACCCTGGCCTCCCGCGCCCAGGCGCTGATCGTGGACCTGCGCGGCAACCGCGGCGGCGACCCGGACACCGTCGCCTTCGTCTGCAGCTACCTCCTCGACGAGCGCACGCACCTCAACACCATGCACTGGCGCGGCGGCGAGCGCAGCGAGCAGTCCTGGAGCCTGCCGCACGTTCCCGGCGCGCGCTTCGGCGGCAGCAAGCCGTTGTACGTGCTGTCCAGCGACAGCACGTTCTCGGCCGCTGAGGAGCTGGCGTACGACCTCCAGCAGCTCGGCCGGGCCGTGGTCGTCGGCGAGCCCACCCGCGGCGGCGCGCACCCGTGCCAGGGCTGGACCCTGCACCCGCACCTGGAAGCCACCGTCCCCGTCGGCCGCGCCGTCAACCCCGTCTCCGGCACGAACTGGGAGGGCGTCGGTGTGCAGCCGGACGTTCCTTGCGCCGCTGCTGACTCCCTCGACCACGCTCACGCCCTGGCTCTCGCCCGACTGGCAGGCTGACCCGGTCCGGCGCATCGACGGCACCGCGCGCGTCGCCTCCCCCCATCACCCCGGCGGCCGACTTCACCGGCGGAGGTCCCGTCGCGGGATCCCAGCGCGCTCGACCGCACGGCCGGATTCGCCGGGACACGGGGCCCGAGCGGCTCGGTTCGTCGAGAATCGACTCGGTCGAGATCGACTCGGTCGAGTGGGCCGGGACCCCCGGGAGCCGTGTCACACGGCTCGGGTACGGCCCTCCCAGTACGGGTCGCGCAACCGCCGTTTGTACAGTTTCCCGTTCGGGTCGCGGGGCATCGAGTCGATGAAGTCGACGCTCTTGGGACGCTTGTACCCGGCGAGACGCTCCGCGCAGTGACGCAGGACGTCCGCGGCGAGGGCCGCTCCCGGTGTGTGTCCGGGCGCGGGCTCGACGACGGCCTTGACCTCCTCGCCCCAGTCGTCGTGGGGGATGCCGAAGGCCGCCGCGTCGGCGACGGCGGGGTGGGCGAGCAGGGCGGCCTCGATCTCGGCCGGGTAGATGTTGACGCCACCGGAGATGATCATGTCGATCTTGCGGTCGCGGAGGAAGAGATAGCCTTCCTCGTCGAGGCAGCCGAGGTCGCCGACGGTGAAGAAGTCGCCGATGCGGTTCTTGCGCGTCTTGCTCTCGTCCTTGTGGTAGGAGAATCCGCCGGTGCTCATCTTCATGTAGACGGTGCCGAGTTCGCCGGGCGGCAGCCGCCTGCCGTCGTCGTCGAAGACGGCGAGTTCGCTGATCGGCCAGGCCTTGCCGACGGTACCGGGCTTCTTCAGCCAGTCCTCGGCCGTCGCGAAGGCGCCCCCGCCCTCGCTGGCGGCGTAGTACTCCTCGACACTGTGGCCCCACCACTCGATCATGGCTCGCTTCACATGGTCGGGGCAGGGGGCGGCGCCGTGGATGGCGTGCCGCATCGACGACACGTCGTAGCGGGACCGGACCCCCTCGGGGAGCGCCAGCAGCCGGTGGAACTGGGTCGGGACCATGTGGGTGTGGGTGCACCGGTGGGTGTCGATGACCCGGAGCATCTCCTCGGGTGTCCACTTGTCCATCAGCACCAGACGGTGGCCGATGTGCAGGGAGGCGCCCGCGAACTGGAGGACGGCCGTGTGGTAGAGCGGTGAGCAGACGAGGTGGACGTTGTCGTCGAAGGGCTTGATGCCGAAGATGCCGAGGAAGCCTCCGAGGTAGGTCTCCTCGGGGAGCTTGCCGGGCAGCGGTCGGCGGATGCCGCGGGGGCGGCCCGTGGTGCCCGAGGTGTAGTTCATGACCCAGCCGAGGGTGCGGTCGGCGGGAGCCGATCCGTCCTGTCCGGCGAGGAGTTCGGCGTACGGCCGGAAGCCCGCGGCCGGGCCGACGGCGTAGCGGTTCGCGGGCGGCAGTCCCGCCTCGTCGGCGGCGTGGCGGGCGGCGTCGGCGAACCGTTCGTGGGTGATGAGCACCTTGGCGCCCGAGTCCGAGACGATCCAGGCGATCTCGGGTCCGACGAGGTGGTGGTTGACGGGGACGAGGTAGAGGCCGGCCTGCGAGGCCGCGAGATAGGCGACGAGGAACTCGACGCCGTTGGGCAGGACGACGGCGAAGGCGTCGCCGCGTCCGAGACCGGCGGCGCGCAGCCCGTGCACCAGTTGGTTGGCCGCGGTGTGCAGTCGGCCGGCGGTCCAGTCGTCCCCGTCCGGTGTGACGAGGACCGTCCGCCCGGGGTCTGCGGTGGCCTGGGCCCAGAAGCCGTTCGGTGGGGTCGAGGTGGTCACGGTCGGGCGCTCCTTCCGGCGATCCGGTTGACGCGGTCGACGGCGTGCTCGAAACCGCGGGTCAGGTCGTCGAAGACGGCCTGGACGCTCCGTTCGCTGTTCATCCGGCCGACGATCTGCCCGACAGGCGTCCCGAGCAGCGGCTCCACCTCGTACTTCTGGATGCGGGAGACGGCGTCGGCCACCAGCAGCCCCTGCAGGGGCATGGGCAGGGTGCCGGGACCCTGTGGGTCGTCCCAGGCGTCGGTCCACTCGGTGCGCAGCTGGCGGGCCGGCTTCCCGGTCAGCGCGCGCGAGCGGACGGTGTCTCCGGACCCGGCGGCCAGCAGCTTGCGGGTCACGGCCGGTGAGTGCAGGTCGGCCTCGGTGACGGTCAGCCACAGCGAGCCGAGCCATACGCCCTGGGCGCCGAGGCTGAGCGCGGCGGCCACCTGCCGCCCGCTGCCGATGCCGCCCGCCGCGAGGACGGGCAGCGGGTCGACGGCGTCGACGACCTCCGGCGTGAGCACCATCGAGGCGATCTCCCCGGTGTGGCCGCCCGCCTCGTAGCCCTGCGCGACGACTATGTCGATACCCGCCTCGGCGTGTTTGCGGGCGTGCCGGGCGCTGCCCGCGAGGGCCGCGACGAGCACCCCTTGTTCGTGGGCGCGGTGCACGACGTCGGCGGGCGGTGAGCCCAGCGCGTTGGCCAGCAGTCTGATCGGATGGCCGAAGGCGACGTCGAGCTGGGTGCGCGCGACCTCTTCCATCCAGCCCGTGATGCGCCAGCCCGCGGCCTCCCCCTCGGCGAGTCCGGGGACGCCGTACTTGGCGAGGGTGTCCGCGACGAACTGCCGGTGCCCTTCGGGGATCATCGCCTCGACGTCCGCCTCGGAGACTCCCTCGACCTTCTTGGCCGGCATCACCACGTCCAGGCCGTAGGGCCTGCCGTCGACGTTCGCCTCGATCCAGTCGAGGTCGCGCTCGAGGTCGTCGGGGGCGGTGTAGCGGACCGCGCCGAGCACGCCGAGACCGCCCGCGCGACTGATGGCCGCGGCGACGGCGGGAAACGGCGTGAAGCCGAAGATGGCGTGCTCGATCCCCAGTTGCTTGCTCAGCTCCGTCTGCATGGCCGCAGGATGCCGCAGTCGTCCGGCCGAGGGAAGACCTTTTCTGATGCTCCGTCAGTTTTCTCGGGGGCCGTCCTCCTCCAGCACGGCCATGGCGGCGTTGTGCCCCGGCACCCCGCTCACCCCGCCGCCGCGCACCGCGCCCGCGCCGCACAGCAGGACGTTGGCGTGCGCCGTCTCGACGCCCCAACGGCCCGTGCCCTCCTGGACGTAGGGGAAGGCCAGGTCGCGGTGGAAGATGTTGCCGCCCGGCAGGCGCAGGTCCCGTTCCAGGTCGAGCGGGGTCTTCGCCTCGATGCACGGGCGTCCGTCCGCGTCGGTGGCCAGACAGTCCGCGAGCGGCTCGGCGAGCTGGGCGTCCAGCTGCGCCAGGGTCGACTTCAGCAGCTCCGCGCGCACCGCGTCGTTGTCGTGCGTGAAGAGCCGGGCGGGCGTGTGCAGGCCGAAGAGCGTGAGGGTCTGGTAGCCCTGCTCGACCAGCTCCGGGCCGAGGATGCTGGGGTCGGTGAGTGAGTGGCAGTAGATCTCGGAAGGCGGGGCGTCGGGCAGCCGGCCGGCGGCGGCCTGCGCGTGAGCGGTCGCCAACTGCTCATAACCTTCGGCCACATGGAAGGTCCCCGAGAACGCCTCACGCGGGTCGACGGAGCTGTCGCGCAGCTTCGGCAGCCGCTTGAGCAGCATGTTCACCTTGAGCTGCGCACCTTCGGCCGGGGTCGGCGCCGGCTCGCCCGTGAGGGTCGCCAGCTCCTGGGGCGAGGCGTTCACCAGGACGTGCCGGGCCGCGACGACGCCCTCGCCGTCCGCGGTCCGGTAGGTGACCTCCGCGGTCCGCCCGTCGGTCTCGACGCGGATCGCCTCGTGGCCGGTGGCGATCACGGCGCCCGCGCCGCGCGCCGCGCCGGCGATGGCGTCAGTGAGGGCGCCCATGCCGCCGACCGGCACGTCCCAGGCGCCGGTGCCGCCGCCGATCACGTGGTAGAGGAAGCAGCGGTTCTGCCGCAGCGAGGGGTCGTGGGCGTCGGCGAAGGTGCCGATGAGGGCGTCTGTGAGGACGACACCGCGCACCAGGTCGTCGCTGAAGTTCTCCTCGACGGCGACGCCCACCGGCTCCTCGAAGAGCACCCGCCAGGCCTCCTCGTCGTCGATCCGGCCGCGGAGTTCGTCGCGGGTGGGCAGCGGTTCGGTGAGGGTCGGGAACACTCGCTGGGCGACCCGGCCGGTCATGCCGTAGAAGCGCTGCCATGCCTCGTACTCGCGGTCCGATCCGGTCAGCCGCCGGAACGCCTCGCGGGTGCGCCGCTCGCCGCCGCCGACGAGCAGTCCGGTGGGCCGCCCGTCGCGTTCCACGGGCGTGTACGAGGACACGGTGCGCCCGCGGACCCGGAAGTCGAGGCCCAGATCACGCACGATCTTCCGGGGCAGCAGGCTGACCAGGTACGAGTAGCGCGACAGTCGCGCGTCGACCCCGGCGAACGGCCGGGTGGACACGGCGGCGCCGCCGGTGTTCCCCAGGCGCTCCAGCACCAGGACGGAGCGTCCGGCACGGGCCAGATAGGCGGCGGCGACGAGACCGTTGTGGCCCCCGCCGACGATCACGGCGTCATATCCCTCATGTACAGGCATGGTTCTTGGTAGCACGCGATGATCTAGGTCTGCCAGAGGTACGCGGCAGCCGGCGGGCGCCCGGATGGCCGCTCGGGACGGGACGGAAGACTCAGAGCCCCTCGGCCGCCCGCTGCTGTCGCATCACCGCGACCCGCCGGTACAGCTCCACCGCCTCCTGGGCGCGCCCGAGCTGCTCCAGACAGTGTGCCTCGTCGTTGCGGCTGGCCAGGGCGTCGGGATGGGTCTCGCCGAGGACGTGCTCGCGGGCGACCGCGACGGCACGGTACTCGGTGAGGGCGTCGGCCCAGCGGCCGAGCCAGCCGAGGCCGACGGCGACCTCGCGGCGGCTGACGAGGGTGTCCGGATGGCCGGGGCCGAGGACGCGTTCGCGGATCGCGCACACGTCGCGGGACTCCTCGAGCGCCTCCTCCCAGCGCCCCATGCGGCCGAGGTTGACGCCGAGTCCGTGCCGGGCGCGCAGGGTCTCGGGGTGGGCGGGGCCGTGCATCCTGGTGCGGTCGTCGATCAGATCGCGGTACAGCTCCAGGGCCTGCGCGCTGCGACCGAGCCGGCCGAGGCTGATGCACACCTCGTAGCGGGCGGAGAGCGTGTCCGGGTGGTCGGGGCCGAGCGCCCGCGCCCGCGCCTCGGCCACCTCCCGGTAGGTGCGCAGCGCCTCCGGCCAGCTTCCCAACTGGCCCAACGCGTAGGCGACTTCGTAGCGGGTGAGCAAGGTGTCGGGGTGGTCCGGGCCGAGGACCCGCGCGCGGGCGTCCGCGACCTCGCTCGCCATCCGGTAGGAGTCCTCCAGACGCCCCAGTCTGCTCAGGTTGAAGGCGAGGTTGTGACGGCAGCGCAGGGTGTCCGGATGATCGGGGCCCATGGCGCGTTCCCGGGCGGCGAGCACGGTCGTATAGGCATGGTGCGCCTCGAAGTGACGGCCCAACCGGCCCAGGACGTAGGCCGTTTCCTGCCGGGCGGCCAGGGTGTCGGGGTGGTCGGGGCCGAGCACCCGTTCCCTGGACCGGGCGACGTGCGCGTAGGCGTGCAGCGCGTCCGCGGGCCGGCCGGTGCGGCTGAGCGTGAAGCCGACCTCGTACCGGCTGGCGAGGGTGTCGGGGTGGTCGGGGCCCAGGACGTGTTCCCGTTCGGCGGCGACCGCGCGGTGCACCTCGCCCGCCTCGGTCCACCGGCCGAGCCGGCCCAGGCCGATTCCCGCGTTGTGCCGTTCCGTGAGGGCGGTGAGCACCTCCGGTGACGGCGTGGGGAGTTCGGTGCGGTCCGGCGTCGCGGGGTCCGTCGTCGCCGGACCCACGGTCCACTCGCCGGTCAGTCCGGCCGCGGCGTCCGGCGGTGTGACCCGCGGCCCGGCTCCGGTCGCCTTGTGGCCGGTGGTCATGCCCCGCGTCCAGGAGGGCAGCACCGGGTCCTGGGACGGCGGTTGCGGTTGCGGTTGCGGTTGCGGTTGCGGTTGCGGTTGCGGTTGCGGTTGCGGTTGTGGTTGTGGTTGCACCGAGGACGCCAGGCTCCGCCGGCCGGGGTCCGGCCGGCGGAGGACCGGGGACACGACCGTCGGCACGTGCACCGGCGTCGTACGGCCCGCGCTGAGCCGGCGGCCGAGCTCACGCGCGTCCTGCGGCCGCCGGTCCGGCTCTTTGGCCAGCAGGTCCAGGATGATCCGCTCGACGTACTCGGGGAGCTCGGCCCGGCGCCCGCGCGGCGGCTCGGGAGAGGTGTCGCGGTGGCTGATGAGGACCGCCCACGCGTCGTCGAGGTCGAACGGCGGTGCCCCGGTGGCGATCTCGTAGAGCACGCATCCGAAGGAGTACAGATCGCTGCGCCGGTCGACCTCGACACCGCTGATCTGCTCCGGCGACATGTAGTGCGGGGTTCCCATCGCGATACCGGTGCCGGTCAGCCGGGCCGTGAAGCCGACGTCGTGGCCCAGCCTGGCAATGCCGAAGTCGCAGATCTTCACGGTGCCGTCGGCGAGCCGCATGATGTTCGCCGGTTTCAGGTCCCGGTGCACGACGCCCTGCTGATGGGTGTACGCGAGCGCGGCCGACACCTGGTCGGCGATGTCCACGACATCGGCGACCGGCAGCGGACGCTGCTCGTTCTCCCCCAGCAACTGACCGAGGTTGTGCCCCTCCAGCAGCTCCATGACCAGGTACAGCACGCCGTCGGACTCACCGAAATCGTGCACGACGGTCACCCCGCGGTGCTGCAGCGCGGCGGCCACCCGGGCCTCGCGCCGGAATCTCTCCCGCAGGACACCGGTGAAGGACGGGTCGTGGTGCGGGCCGAGAGGCTTGAGGCACTTCACGGCGACCTGCCGACCCAGCGACTCGTCGCGGGCACGCCACACCTCGCCCATGCCGCCACGCCCGATCAGATCGAGCAGTCGGTACCGGCCCTGGATCAGCCTCGTCTGCGCCATCTCGTGCGATCGCCCCCGTCGCTGCTCGCCGCGCCCTCCCCTGGCCCGTCCAGTATGGCGAGTTATCTGCCGACTTTGTACGGCACCCGGCGCGAGCCGGGGCCGAGCCACGCCATGCGCCGCGCACCCGTGGGGACGGGCGCCACCGGCGAAGACGTGCGGGAACGCGGCGCGGTTCGGCGCCCGCGCCACGCGCCCGCCGGGTCACCTTGGCGGGCGGCAGGGCCGGTCCGCGGTGCGACACGTGGGCGTACGGCGGCGGCTCGGCGTACGCCGGCCGCACCACGCGCCGTGTCAGCACGACGCGCGCCGGGCCGACGCGCGCCGAGCTGACATGTGCGGAGCTGACATGTGCGGAGCTGACATGTGCGGAGCTGACATGTGCGGAGCTGACGTGCGCCGAGCTGACGTGCGCTTCGGCCGACCGGCGGGACCTGTCCGTCCCGCCTGCCTCGCACTCGTCGACGCCCCGCGGGTCCCGGCGTCCGTGCGGTCGCGCGCCGAGCGTTCCGGTCCCGTCCGCGGGGATGCCGGTCGGGGGTGCCAGAATCGGCGGCATGACGCTGTGCGACTACTTCTCCGCCGCTGACGATCAAGCCGCCGTCGCCGTGGGCGGATCGCCCGGAGGGCCGGGGCCGGCCGGGCTCGACGTGGTCTCGCTGAAGGGCATCGACCCGGTGGTCGCCATCGCCCGGCTCGAGGCGATCGCGACCGACTGCAGCTACGAGGAGGCCGGTCAACGCCCCCGGTCCGGGCAGCTGTTGTCCGAGGCGGACGGCCAAGGCCCGCTCGTGTTCAGCCTGTCGGACACGCTGGTGACCGCCCTCGTCACCGCGACCCGAGGTGATTTCCGGCGCTTCGCGGAGTCGTGGTCCATGACCGCCGAACTGCGGCACAACCAGGTCGACGCCGAGACGGCCGGGGGCGCCCTGGAAGCCTTGGCCGGCCTGGCCCGACGCGCTCAGCCGGCCGGCCTTCGCCTTTACTGCCGGTGGGCACTGTGACAGGCCGGGCCCCCACAACGGCAGTGTGACCAGGATCGGCCGCGAGGCGTTACGGTGCCTGCTCGCCCGCCGCGGCATCACCATCCGACGCCCTGAGATCTGCAAGGAGTCCCCGGACCCCGCCTGGACAACCTGTCCGCGCACAAGGGCGACACCATCGGAAGCCGGGCGGCTTCGTTCGATCGGACAAGGAACTCAGCGTCGTCGCCGGCCGGGGAACAGGGCGCTGAACGTCGCGCACACGATCGCCCCGAACAGCAGCCCGCCCCAAGGCATCCCGTCCGGACGACCGGTCGTCGTCACGTAGAGGAAGGAGCCGAGCCCACCGGCCACGAAGAAGACAGCGAAGCCTCGAAGCGCGTACCACCATCTCGGGTGGGCTGTGTCTGACGTCACGGGAGGCATTATCCACTCGCGACAGCGGGCGACCAGACCCTGGGAGTGGGTGTGGGCCTACCCGGGCCTCCCAACTACCGTCCTTGCAGACTTTGTCGGCCACCGGGTCCCCGCAACGCGGCTTTGTTCACGACTGCGTAGTCGGACGCCCTGGTACATCCCAGGACCCGAGCCGTGTCCGTCGGGTGTTTCCCCCTAGCGGGGGTCGGATTCGGCCGTTCGGGGCGCCGCGAACCGTACGGGTGCCCGGAACCGTGCACGGCGGGCGGCACGCCGGAACGTCGTCAGCACGGCGGGGCCGGCCGGCATGACGCACACGAATCCCGTCTGACCTGATTGACTGTCAAAAAAAGCGCTGGGGCGAGGATCTTCGCCGTCTGTGGAGCGAACACGGGCGAGGAGACGATGACTTCCGTCGTGGGACCGTCGGCGACGACGTCGCCTTCGGCCATGACGACCACGCGGTCGGCGGCGCGCGCCGCGAACTCCACGTCGTGGGTGGAGATGACGACGGCCCGCCCTTCCGCCGCCAGAGCGTCCACGATGCCGATGAGCTGGGTCTTCGCCCGGTAGTCCAGGCCACGGGTCGGTTCGTCCAGGAGCACGATCCGGGGTGCCGCGGAGAGCTGGACCGCCAGGACCAGGGCGAGCTTCTGCCCCTCCGACAGGTCGCGGGGGTGGGTGGCGTCGCCAATCCCCGGCGCGACCGGCGGAACGCAGTCACCCCCGGCGGGCCGAAGCCGGACAGATCCTGGTCACAGCAGTGTGACCGGGCTCGCTAGTTGACACCAGGCCACGTTCACGACCTGCACTGATGCCAAGTAGCTTCAGTGGCCGGAGTCGCAGAATCAGCGAAATAGTTGGCACTTTGGTACAGCACAGGTTATGAGGACGTTTGTCGCCATAGCGGGGCCAGAGATCTCCGGCGGCGACAGCGGCCCGGCTGTTGGAGTGAGGGGCGCGGGTGAACGGGGAGCCGCTCGCCGAGTCCCGCATCACGATCGGCGCCGCCCGCACAGTCCAGGCGGACGCGGTACGCGCGCAGCGGGAGAAGTGGCGTCTCACGGATATCCCCGTGGACACTGCCAACCGTCTCCAGGGCCGTGAGTTCGACATCACCCTCGTCTGGCACCCGCTCTCCGGCCGCCAGGCCGCCTCCACCTTCCTTCCGGAGACCGGCCGAGTGTGCGTCCTGCTCTCCCGCCGCTCTTTCGCCTGCATCGTCGTGGCCCGCGCCGGCATCACGGACCTCTTGGACCGGCATCCCCGCAGCAGCCCGGTCTACCTCGACGTACCTCCGAAGCCTGAGCGGTGGTGCGACATCACCAAGGCCGAGCCCTTTCCCCGGTTTCAATGCCGACTCCCCCTTCAGCAGCGGACTCGTCTTCGACGACGCTCTCGTCCGTGAGATCTCCGAACGCCACTGCACCGCCTGGCAAGCGCCGACATCGCCTCCGCCACAACCGAGGCAGTGAATATCTACGCCGACGCCGCCCGGTCGCTGGCCGAGACCGGGCGCTGCCGGGCCGTGATCTGTGCCCGCCCCGAGGAGCTCAACGACCGTGAAGACCACCCACCGTCATCGGAAAGCCCCGCCGAACACGAGGAAGAGCAAGTTGAGCGCAACAGCAGAGGGGACTTTCATGATCTGCTCAAAGCAGCCGCGCTCACGCAGTCAGCGCGGCTGCAACTGATACACAAGGAGACGTGGACCGGGATCCCGGCCAGGAGCAGCGGGCAAGCCGTCCGGCCTCTGCAGGACGAGGCCACCAGAGCCTGGAACCTCCACACCGCCCTGTATTAGAAAGCCGGCGGGGCACCCTGGCGCATGCCACGTCACAGCTCAGACCTGGCCACCTGCTAGATCGCGTCAGTTTTTACCGCAGCGCGAGCGGGAACGAGCTGCACACCGCCGTCGCCCAGGTGTTCAACGAACGCGGCGACGGCGTCGTCGTCCGCGGCGGCACCGCGCAGATCTCCAAGAGCGACCGCCAGCCCCACCTGACGCTCGCCGATGCCCGGCAGCTGCTGCTGGACGCGCTGGCCGAATACCGCACCACCCACGGCCACCAACCCGCACGCATCGTCGTACACAAGACCTCGAACTTCACCACTGGTGAGATCGACGGCTTCCACGAGGCCGCCGACCTGCGCGACATCGACCACGTCGACCTGCTGTGGATCCAGCGGCGCGGCGCACCACACCTGCACCGCACCGCACCGGGCAACTCCCACCGCTGCGCGGCACCAGCGTCCAACTTGACCACCGATCCCTGCTTCGGTACACCTGCGGCTCAGTGCCGTACTTCCGGACCTACCCCGGCCTGTACGTCCCCCAGCCACTGCTGATCCGGCCGGCAACGCACGGCACAGATCTGCTGACCGCCGGCGCCGAGATCCTCGCGCTGACCAAGATGAACTGGAACAACGCCCAACTCGACGAACGTGACCCCCTCACCCTGCGCACCGCCTACGAGTCCGTTCCATCCTCAAACACGTCCCACTCAAGGCTCGCATCGCCACCCGCTACGCCTCTACATGTAGCGCTCAGGACGCCTCACAGCTGAAGCGCCTCTTCACGCCGTCTCATTGAGGGGCACTCGCCGCCAAGTCGTTGAGGACAGCGTTGACCGTCGACCAGCACAGATCGGCCGTGTCGAAGTCTGCGCTGTGCTTGGCTCGCTTCTCTGCGAGAGGGTGGACCAGGTTGCGGTAGGTCCGGAGCAGCTCCGAGGCCATCTTCGCGTCCTGGTCGATCCACCCATTGGTGTGCGCGTGCTGGACCAGATCCTGTAACCCGGTGGCGCGTAGCGGCTTGGGAAGGGGCACACCTGCGGTCCTGACTTCGGCTGCGTGGACCAGGACGCCTTCGAGGAGGCTGCCGAGCATGATGACCGCGGACGTGTAGGCGCCGTGTTCTTGGCAGATGTGCGCCTCATCGAGGCGCAGTTGAACTGCGCGGGCCAGATCCGGGTCGGACACGATATCGGTGATGGCTACTTTGAGTGCCACCCGCTGTAGGCTGCGCGGCTCGTCGGGGTCGTACTCGACGAGCACGGGCTGGCCGTTGCGGTAGTCGATGCGGCGGCCTTCCAGCGCCAGGACTTCCTGGAGGCGTTCGAAGACAGGGACGTACTCGCTGGCCTGTTGCTGATACTCCCGACGGTCGGCCAGTCGCAGGACGACGCGTTCTATGTCACCGGCATCGTCCTCCTTCCGTCCACGCAGGAGGTCCAGGATCCAGCGCTGCCGTGGACTGCCGTCGTGGTCGGGGACATCTTCCCAGCCGGCCCGCCGGAGGAAGAGCGCCAGCTCCCATCCACGCCGTCGTTTCATGCCGGGCTCATCTCCGCAGATCATGGCGGCGAGTTCGTCGAGTGTGCTGTCGTCGAAGTTCTCCATGTCAGGCTGCCTCACTGTCGTCGTCGAGCTCGCCGTCGTAAGGGTCCAGGTCTTCGTCGTCGGGCTCGCCCTCGGCCAGTCCGGCCGGTGTCCATGCCGCATGAGGTTCGGTGTCATCCGAGAATGCGGCTGGCGTGGTGCGCGGGTGGATGCCCAGGTCGGTCAGGCGTTTCCACAAAGGGGCCAGGGCCTCTTCCGGTGAGAGCGCGAATGCGCTGCTGCGTACGCGCCAGAATGTCCAGCCGGCGCGGCGCAGTTCGCGTTCTCGCTCGGCGTCGTCGTGAATCTGCTGCCTGGTGGAGTGGTGGGGGCTTCCGTCGCATTCGACAGCGAGGCGCCCGTGGTCTCCGGTGACGACGAGGTCGATCTTTTTGCCGTTGACTTCCCACTGCGGCACCACGTCGTAGCCGCGTTCCTTGATGTGCAGGAAGACGCGCTGTTCGAAGAGCGAGTCGAAGGGTTTGCAGCGTTGGTCTGCGCTGACGTTGGTCGGCTGGTGGGCGTGGGTGTAGGGCGGGGGCGGGCTTTGCATGTAGGTGAGCAGGGAGTGTCGCAGGTCTTTGCTGCTGAGCTGGTCGGCGGTCATGGAGTGGAAGAGCCACATCTGGTCGCGGGCCCGGCTGGCGGCCACGTTGAAGCGTCGTTCGTGGTGGCGGCCGGTCGCGGCGATGACGTTGGCCCCGTCGACGACCATCGACAGCAGGATGACATCGCGTTGGTCACCTTGGAATTCTTCGGGGGTGCCGATCCGGATGTTGTGGCGTTCTCGGGCGGGCATGTCGATGCGCTGGTCAACGAGATCTTGTACGAGCCGGGTCTGGGCGCCTTGGCGCAGGATGATGACGCCCATGCTGCGGTCGGCGTAGGCGGGGTCCTGAGTGAGGCGGTGGAGCTGGTCGACAACAGCTTCTGCTTCTGGCCGGTTGATCAGGCTGTCCCTGCGTCCCTCGCAGTGACCCTCGGACACGTGGACCACTTTCAGCGGGGGAAGCCGGTCCGAGCCGTGCTGACGCAGCAGGACGAGCTGGTTGTCGGGGTAGAACTGCATCGAGGACCACTTGATGATCTCGGGCATGGAGCGGAAGTGCTCGGTGAGGCGGATCACCTCGGTGAAGCGAGATGAGAGCAGTTCATACAGGTTGGACTTGGGGTCGAAGCCTTCGCGCTGCCAGGGTTCGAGCGCAGCCATGCGTTCGTCGAAGATCTGGGTGATCCGGTCGTGCTTGCTGCCGGTGTAGTAGGGCGCGCACTGGCGGTCGTCTCCGACGACGATGATCCGCGGGGCGAGCCAGAGCAGCAGCAGTCCGTTCAGACCGACCTGGCTTGCTTCGTCGACGATCACGACGTCGAAGGAGTCCGGTTCCGGGCTGATCGTTTCGGCTACCTGCCTCAGCGGCATGATCCACGCGGGTACCGCACCCTGGGCTGTTTGCATGGCTGAACGTGCGTGGCGTTGATGGCGTTTGCCGTACTCGGTTGTCCCCTGGCCGGCGTTGGCGATGGCGCTGGCGTAGGCAGCCAGGGCTTGCTTGTGCTTCGTGGTCATACGGCTAATGCAGTGGAAGGCCGCACGGTCACAGACGAGTTGTTCCACCAGATCATCGAGCCGGGCTTCGACCTGGGCCAGCTCCCCCTCCACCTGCCCTTCACGTCCAGGAAGCAGATAGGTGTCAAGGAAATCCTGTGCCTGCCGCCATGCCCAGGCCTGGGGCAAGGCGGTGAACCGGGCGCGCCAGTGCGCCGTGTGGGGATCCGCAGCGAATGCCTGTGCCAGCTCGGGGTGGGCTTCGCTCAGGCGCTGGAAGAGTTTGCCGGTCTCGCGCCGGTCCGCCTCGCGCTGGTACGCCGCTGCCAGTGCCTCCACGGCCAGTGCGTAGGCCTGCGCGTCGCGGGCAGCTGCCGCATCAGCCGCGTGCTGGAGCTCCTCGACACTGTGTGATTGTGGCTGGGGAAGGCTGGCGAGGAGCTCGTCGAGCTGTCGGCCTGCCGTCCTGACCTGCAGCAGCTGCCGGGCCCGTGCTGTGGCGTGGCGAATGTCCTGCCATTGGCCAGGGGTGGTGACCGATGCCGGGATGCCGCTGGCCAGCAGGGTTGAGTGGACTTGGCGGATGACCTCAACACACGTGTCGACGGCCTGCAAGACAGCTGCTCTGTCCAGGAGTTCGGATACCAGCAACTCGGCCGTGTCCTGTCCGACGGTCGATCCGACGCCTGCCCATCGGCCGCGCAGGGTACGGGCATGGGCGCGCATTTCCAGATGGCGAACCACCGCGGCGATCCGCTCTCGGCCGTCGGGAGCCGTGCCTTCGACACGGCACTGTTCCAGCAGGACACGGGCTTGTTTGAGAACGGCCGGCCGTGGCCAGCGCTTGTTCAACTGCCCGCCTTGCAGGACGTACTGCTCCACGTTGCGGCCGCTGATCAGGAGCTCTTTCTCCTCACTTTCGGAAAGCTGCGGTATTTCCACCTCGAGGAAGGAGGCGGCCGCTATCTCCTGCTGGGTCTGCTGGGCACGCCGTGAGGCGTTTCGGACGCTGTCCCACATTTGCTGCCATCGGCGTGCGATGCCGTCTTGAAGTGCACGAGTGGACCACATCTCTTCGTGCCATGACGCAGGATCCGCGGACAGGCCCACACTCTGCAGGGCCTGTTGGGCTTGGTCGAGCAGCGTTTCCAGCACCGTGAGTTCCGCGTCGCCGTGGTCGGCCAGCGTCTGGGCCAGTGGCGTGAAGGGCTCCGGGCCGAGAGCTTCCTCAGCCGCTTCCAGTTCCCTGAGGCGGGCGGCGACATCTGTGGGGTTCGGCAGGGTGGCGGGATCGGGGCAATGATGGATGTGCGCGTCGAGGATTCCCGGACCGTGCATGGTAACCAACAGCCACAACCGCTGAGCCTCATCCGTGGTCAAAGGCGGCAGCGGCTCCGGCTGCGCGGGCAGGGACGGCAGCCACTGGTATTCAGCTGTGCCGCGCTCGACTGCCTGCACAATCTCGTCGAGCCGGCCACGATATCCCGGCGCGATCTCAGGGTGCTCGTACCACTCGACTTCTCGCACCGCCCGCAGGCGCTCCCGCAACTTTGCCTGTTCCGCCATGAGCTGGTGCCGCTGGGTCTGCTGGTCCTCAATACGCTGCTGCAGCCTGTCGGGATTCGTGGTCGCGCTCAGGTGGGCCAGAGCACCGAGCGACTGGCGCAGATCGGTACTGCCGCCCTGCCAATGGTCGCGCTGGATGACGCACATGCTGCGCAGCTTGGCGGGCAGCTGGTCCCGGAGCACCTTCAAGGCCTGGCCCTTTTCACTGGTGACCAGAACTCGCTTCCCATCCGCGAGGAGAGCTGCGATCAGGTTGCTGATCGTGTGGGTCTTTCCGGTCCCAGGCGGTCCCTGGACGACCACACTGGTGTCGTGCTGCAGCCTGTCCAGGACATCCAGCTGGGCCGCATTCGTAACCATCGGGAACAACGGTTCCGGGCCCAGCGCCGGAGGGACGAAGCCGCTCCTGCTCCGCCAGGCCATACGCTCTTCCGGTTCGAGGTCGTACAGCAGCTGCGCCAGCCCCAGAGGAGCTTGTGTTCCGGGACGTTTCAAGGCTCGGGCGATGCCTTCGAAGAAGCCCAGCACCGAGCGCTGGCCGTGTTCGCGGAGGATGAGCGCCGGCGCGTGATGCAGCGAGCGCGTTCGCGGATCCGCAGTGAGGTCAGGATGCTCCCTCCCGGAATCGAACGGAAGCGTTCGTTCGACTCCGAAGGCTCGCTGTGACCACGAGCGCAAGGCCTCCGTCGCCCGGTCCGACAACGGGTGGAAGGCAACGTCATCGACATCGGAACGCACGACCCCCAGCAACTCTGAGGTGTAGCCATCGGACTCGCTGAGGAACTCCGTGTCTTCCAGACGGCCGGACAAACCCGGCACCAAGGACACCGTGATGTTGACCCAATTCGCATCAACCGTGAGCGTGACGGGGGCCGTGACGATGTGCCTGCGCACCCGAGCCGAAACGCGCTCGGCCCCCAGTTGCAAGAGTCCTACCGCCAAGACGACTTCGAACGTGTCACCGTCCTGCTGGATCTTCTTGGCCATCCGGTATAGCTGCTGATGCAGACGACGCTGCGGCTCGGCCGCCAGCTCTTCCTGCGCCCACCGCCTCCATCGCCCGGCCCAGGCATCGTAGGCCTTGCGCACCTCCGACGTACCGATGTCCAACGCCTTTGGAATCTCGCCCTCGCCAGCGGGGACTTCGGCTTGTTCGCCATCGGTCGACGTGTCGTCCATCAGCTGGGGAGGCTCCATAGCAGCAGTGGCAGCGGCCTCGACCGACACGCGGCCGTGCAGGATCGCAGGCAGCCGTGGTGCTTCCAGAGGCGGACGGTGCTTGACCACCATGATCCGGGAGTCCGCGTCCTTGGAACGGCGGACGAGCCCTGCGGGAACGTCCCCGAACCACACCACCTCTGAATACTTGGCACAGTTCCTGACGGGCCGGTAGGCGCCTCGCACCAGCTCCTGCAGACAGTCGACCAACACACGAGTGTCACGGATGGCCTTGGGGTCACTGCCATCGCGTACTGCCGGGCGGGCCATTCCATCCCCCAAACGCCTGCCACCGTGGCAAGCCTTTCAGGCTCCATGACCGACACGAGTCAGGCAATAGGCAGGTCTCAGCCAAGGCTATTTCTCGACACGCAGCGCCTTCCTGCACGAACGCTCCTCTTGGCCGATGGAGCCGACCGATGTCGTTGCTCGGACAGCCGACTCTTTTGACGTCCTTACCTTGGGGGTGCCCTCCGCCTCCACGTCGTCGGTGTAGGCGCCGGACTGCGGGGCGGCCTTGCCAGGCGCCGCTGCTTCCTGCTGTCTACCGAGCGCGGTGGGTCAGCACGGTCCGCGCCGCGGTGGCTTTGTCCTTCTCGTCGGTGAGGGCGAAGAGACTCATCAGTGTGCTGGCGGCGGCGATGTGGCCCACCTGGTCGATGAGGGCGCCGTAGTACTGGGTGAGCGCGGCCTGCAGCGCGGCCTCGGTATCGGCTACGTCCTCCCTGCCGGCGTGCAGGCCTGCCAGAACGAACGGGAGCGATGAGGCCGAGATCCATGGCTGGGTGAGGACCTGCCAAGAAAAGACCTGGAGGTTGCGCGGCCGGTGCGAGGGCAGCGTTGCCCGATACAGGCCGGCGTAGGCGGCGCTGAGCCATGACGAGGCCTCATGCGGCAGGGATCCGATGATCTGGGAGGCAGCGTGTAGGGCGAATGCCGCTGCGGCTTGTGCGTCGGACCATGCGCCTGGCCGTGACACAGCCACGGCGACCGCCTTTGCCTGCCAGCTGTCGGCCCGGGCCGCAGCACCGTAGAGGTCGGCCGAGAACGGGATGTCGACGTAGTAGTTTCGGAGCAGCTCGGCCTTGATGACCAATCCCTCCCGGGGGGCCATCAGATTGCCCTGCATGCAGGCGTCGATGAGAGCAAGCGTGCCGAAGGCGGCCACGCCCTGCGACCGTGCGACAGCGCGCAGGACTCGGTCATCGCACCACAGGATGTGGCCGTGTTCCTTGGCGTAGTCAACGGCCGTCAGCCATGCCGTGCCACGACGGCCGCTGGGCAGTCGCGGAAGGCTGCGCAACTCCGGCCGTGACACTCGAGGAGCGGACTGCATGATCTCCACCAGCCGCGCCGCGGTGGACCGCAGCGCGGCCAGCTGCTCGGGCGTCGAGGTCAGGACGGCGGCATTCGCACTGCGCTCATCCCAAGCCAGTGTCATATCGGACCGCAGCGCAATAGACTCTTTGGCCTGCAGCGCGTCAGCGAGAAGCTGGTCAGTCGTCATCACCACCTGCGAGTGGCCAATCAGCTGCTCGGATACGCCGCCCTCCAGCAGAGCGAGCGTAGCGGCCGCACTGGTGTCCAACATCACCCGTCCGTTCCGCGCAGTCTGCACCGCCAGCGTCTCGGCCGGGTCAAGAGGGATGTCAGCGGCGTACGCCACCGGCCGTTCCGCGGTACGGCGCATGCAGGCCTCGGCGTAGCTCCGACCCGCGGCCAAGGCGAGCATCCCTACAGGCAGCTCACCGCTTGTGACCTTCTCCCGGATCTCCCTATTGTTCTCGTGGTGGAGGCGTAGTTCCTCGGCCAGGTTTTCGAGAGGGTTCTCCGGCGTTCCCAACGAGACGGCCCGAAAGACAGTGCTGTCCGGGAAGCGCTCCAGATAGCTTGCCGTAGCTTCGCGAAGTTGTTCTCCCTCCTCCTCGGACAAAGGCTCCGCAGGTTCCGCAGCACGCCAATGGAGCGCGCCCAGAAGCCGGCCAAGGAGTTCCTCGTCCTCCGGCCAGCGCTGCATCAAGGCGAGGGCACGACCGGTGAACTGCGGGTCCGCAGAGAAACTTGCGCCCAACCCGACCCATAGCAGAGCTTCGTCCCGGCTGCGGGGATCCAGCGGCTCGCCCTGCTCGGTGAGAATCTGCCAGGCCTGTTCACCCAGCGCTCGGGCGGCGTAGCACTTGACCAGAGCCCAGCGGGCCTCGGGATCCAAGGGATCGAGAGCAAGTAGTCGGATGGCCGCGTCCGTGGCACGGTCCATCCGCCCATCCGCCGACTCGACCTCGACGAGCAGGGCGTACATGCGGCCCTGCCCCGCCCAGCCGTCCCCGGCCGTCCTGAGCGCAGCGTCGGCGCACTCCCGAGCACGGGAATACTCCCTGGCCTCCTGGAACAACCCTGCAGCCATGGCCATCAGTCGGGCGTCACGCCAGTGATCAGCCCCGTCTTTGAGGGTCTCGGCCGCCAATACGAGATTCCCACCGCGGTGATAGCGCTCGGCCAGCTTCACCACGATCACCGGGCTTTGGGCGACGTTGGCGCGCAGCACCGCCAACTCGTCGCCCCCGCTGCCCCGTAGTGCCCGGGCGAGCAACTCGATCTCAGCGACAAGGTCAGAGAAGTCCGCCTTGAGATGATCCAGCTCTGGCAGGTCCGCCCCCGCCGCGGCCAGGCCCGCAGCCGCGGTCAACTGCTCCCCCTCAGTGTCCGCAGCCTCCCAGGCCTGAAGCCACAAGCCCTTCACCTCCGAAGTGCTGGTGTCGTCTGCGAGAAGCGACTCCGCGAGCACCGCCCTGACGTGGGCCCGGCCAAAGGCGTTCGTCATGCCGGCCAGCAACTGCTCAGCTTCCTGCTGACGCCCCGTCATGGCCGTGACCAGAGCGGTCTGCTCCCTCATCCGGTGGTCGGCCGCCTCATGCGGCTGGGCCTCACCATCCGGTTCCGGCTGGGTCAGCTTCCACGCCCTGGACAGATCTCCGCTCAGCACGGCCGCTTGCACGGCCAGCAGGGCCGCTTCAGTGCTGTCGCCGTACCAGATGCGGCGGCTGTTCCTGGCGCGGACCGCCACCGCCAGAGCCTCTTGGCCAGCAGCCAGTCTGTTCGAGGTGCGGCTCTGAACGGCATGCTGAAGAAGTGCGCTGGCCAGGCTGACAGCGACGCCCGTGAACTTTCCCTCCCGGTCCGCAGCCCGCAACTGGGCCAGCGCCTCGGCCGACCGACCCATCTTGATCAGTGCCTGGGCTTCGAGCTGGACCTTCATGGCCAGTGCCAGCTCGTTGTGCGGCTCCCACCGGCCCAACTGCTCGATTCCCTCGGCCCAGTCCTCGTCCACACATGCCCACAGCGCATTCAGCAGCGACGAAGTAGCGTCATGATGCGCCGCGAGGTAGTCCCGCACCCCTTCATCCGTGCGGGAGCCGGCCTGCAGCGCCGCACGCGCCACGAAGAAATCACGGGGGTATCCGCCCTCGCGGGCACACCGCTCGAAAAACAGGCGGGAAGCGCCCTGGGCGTCATAGTCGGCAGCAAGCTGACCGAGCCAGCCCAACGCCTCAGCAGGCGCCCCCTCTAGCCACGTCGGCTCCTGATCGACCCACTGCTGAATGACGGACCCGCGCGCCGCCTCCACCCCGGCCAGAATGCCCGCCGCTCTCTCTACGGCCGGCCACGCCGGGCGAAGACGCCGCGCTTCCTGCGCCGACCAGGGGCTCAACGTGCGCAGAGCATCATCGAAATCCGTGCGGACGTCCATGCGGCCGAGGACATTCTCCCGCAGTTCCTGAACCTGCTCCCGGGTCTTGGCCCCGTCCTCCCGCGTGGTCTGCCGCCCCCAGTCACCGGTGACAAGCGATGCCTCCGAGGGAACTGCCGAACGTACATACTCCTCCATCACGATCTGAAGGACCAGCAGCGCACCCACCTGTCGCTGTCCAGCTTCCCTGCCGGGGATCACATACGTCAGCTGCCGAGCAGCCTCATCGAGAGAGTGCTCGGTGCACTGGCGCAGCTGCTGGGCCGTGTCCGCCCGCGACAGCCACACACGCAGCGACTTCGCAGTGATCGGCACTCCGGCCGCCGCCGCCCTCTTGGCGGCAGCGCGCGCCACTCGCCGATTGCGGGTGAGTTTCTGAATTCCGTTCATGGCGAACCGGCTGGCCATGGGCCCCGCCCACTTGGCCAGTACAGAGGGTGAAACCGGATCCACGCGCTCTCCCAACACAGTACGCGGGCCGCCCACGAGTAGCGTACGGCCCAGCTAGGACCCTACTGGCGGGCACTGACAGTGCCCCCTTTTCGCAGCCGCGGCACAAGATGCGGGCTTCATCACGCATACGCGCCAAGGCTGTTCATCCCGGTCCCCTCTCAACCGACGGTTGAGAGAGCGCAACCGGCTCCGAGGCGGCGCTTCGCGGGGCCGCAGCATTGGCCAGTGCTCCCGGCGCCGATCGATAACGTCAATCTGCGGCACAGCGACAGCTCCATCCCGTCCGAACCACGGCGGCAAGGTCACACAGGCCCCCACGATGTTCGTTCAGCCTAAAGATCCTCGGTACAAGGTGCACTAGCTATGACTGCCCTTTGAGTGCAAAAATTCCACCAACCTCACCGACCAGTCGACGCACTTCAAGAGCTAGCTTGAGCACCGGCGTCTCGATTCTGTCTGCCGCATATTCTGCCTCACACTTGGCAAGTAGAACGGGCCAGAGTAGCTGGGCCAGCTCGACCTTTTCTTCAGCCACTCGCAATCGACCAAGGGGAACCTTGATATCGTAGTGCTTGGCTCGAGCCTCTTGGAGCTGCGCCCGAAGATCCTGCTCCCAGCTCGGTGATGCAGTACGAGGATTCGATTGCATGGCGGCAATTTTCGTGATTGCCGGAACCAGTTCGTCATCCGAAAAATTGGCAATCTCGTACTTATCCTCACCCCAAACACGGACATGCACCAGAGCGTCAAGCTCCGCTTGACTGATGTCGGCATCCTGATATTTCACTTCTTCGCGAATAGCTTCTTGAAGCTGACGCCGCACCTTGTCCCGCTTAGCTTGGGTTTCAAAGTCGTTCTCGGCATCCATGGCAATCAAAAGCGCAGTCAGCGAGGCGTCAAGCATCCACCGGTCATGAAGCCTCCGCCCAACACGCGGTGTAACACCGTAGCGCGCAATGAGATGGGCATTAATCTTCGATCCCTTTGTACGCTGCACTCGCACTTGCTGCGGCTGCGTGAGCCCGAATTCCGCCAGTAGTCGCGGCACATGATAGAGCTCGGTTTCACCTTCGACCAGCAATATCACCTTCGGATGGGGGGAGATTCCTAATTCGGCAAGCGCCCGCTCCAGGGTCTTCGCTTCACCGTAGCGAGGAGTCAGCCGGTCATGCTGCGAAGTCCACCATGTTGTTCCCGTGAGATCAGGCAATGGATCAACAGTGCCATCCGTGACAAGATCTTCATGAGCCCGCAGGAGAACCTCTGCAGCAACGCGTCGCCACATAGCGTCAAGCGGTTCCCCCTGCAGTTTCGACCAACCTTCATAGCTGGCATAGCGCATAAGAGACAACCATTTGCCAAGCGGTTCGTTGTGGGCTTGCGCTAACAGGCCGTCAGCTTTCCCCTGAAGGCGTGACGGGTCAAGACCTGCACGTTGAAGCAAATCGTGTACATCCGATACGGCTCGGTACCTCCGCAGGCCGCTTTCGTCCACACCCATGGGCATGTTGAGCCGACCAAGAATACTTGGAAGATACCGTGTCGCCAGAGCCGCCAAGGCGAGGGTAACTTTTCGTTGACGTATCCGGCCCGCATCACCAGATGGGGAAAAGTGGCCGTGTTTGACGAAGCTGTACCGGCTCAACGCCGTCTTTACATCGAGCAACTGCCACGTTGAGTAGATGAATCCATTCCACCACCTGCTATGTTGTTCATTTGGGGGCCGTTTATACGGCCACGCCACCGAATACCCCTCATTGGCTGGATCTCGGAGGCGTCCTTCAGCGGCAGCTTCGAGGACCCAGCCTCGAGGATTCATTCCGTAACTGGGTTCGATATTGATTCGGCGCCCTTCGACCGGCTCGTCACTCACACGGTAGAGCGGCAGAAGCAAACGATGACTGTGAAGCTCTTGAAGAAGATCAAGCGTCAGCTTGTAGCCACGCTCTTTCGCCTTCTTAATGAACCCCTCGGCTGTTAGCAAATCGTCCTGGGTATAGATGTACGGAACTGTGAGCAGAGCGAGAGATCCGCCAAACGGCGGGGAGATATCCTGCGGCGCGTTCGTCACCGTCACATCATAGAAGCGGGGCAGCGCCTGGTCCGCCTTTGTTTTAACGACTTCGCACCTGGTCGCCCGTCGGCTACGGCTTGTATCTCGTCCTCCAGCGCCCACCCGAACGCCACCCCACCGTTCGGGAAGGTCCAGCCCTCGTGGGATGCGCTGGAGCGCATGGTGGGCTGCGCGAAACCTTCTGGCCAGCGGAAGCGGTCACGCCGTTCACTTCTGGGACCCGACTACCGCCGAACTCCTCCACACGCTGGTCACGGCAGCACCGGTCGAAGCCATCACCTCCCTGCGCGACAAGGACGCCCTTCTCATCGGGGTCGGAGGGCCCGCCGGCATCGCCGTTCTGAGCCTTGCCCCCCGACTCTCATGACCGACCGCCCAGCCGGTCAGGCTCGGCGGCTTCGGTATCGACGGGTCTTCACTGACTGCTGGAGTCGTCGCCGTATCGCCAGCCGTTGTCCCGGCTCGCCAGGCGTGTCCTCGGTAACTACGACCACCGTGCTCCCCTCCCTCACCTCACTCCCGCTGCCCGGAATGCTGAACGTCACCACGACGTCGGATGCCTGCGAGTAGCCGGTGGTGACGCTGAGGTGGAGTCTGAGCGCCCCCAGTTCGTCCTGGACCGCGGCAAGAGTCTTGCCCACGATGCCGGTGGGGATCCAGACGGTCGCGGCAGCCTTGGCGAACTTGATGTCGACCGTCGTCCCCGGCTCGACCTCGCCACCGGAGGCCACCCTCTGTCCGACGACGGTCCCCGACTCGGCTCCTCTCTCGGCCCCGGTCGTATCCCCCAGTCGCAGATCATGATCGGTCAACAGCTTCCGGGCGTCACTCACCGTGTGGCTGGTGAGGTCGAGCACCGTCCTCGCAACTGTGAGCTGGGAGTCTGTGCCGAAGGTCGTCATCGGAACGGACGCGCGGACCGCCCGGTGGAAAGAGATCTGCGAGAAGCCTTCTCCAGACAGGGTCTGGATTCGCGAGCGGGCTGGCAGCTCTCAAGGGCTCGCGGTCCCTACCCGTTGTCGACAGGCATGTGCTGGCATGGGCGCAGTTCGACCTCGTTTGCCTACGGGGAAGGTTCCGGTCACCCCGGCGGTAGTTCGAACCGCAGGCGCAAGGCCGTGCCGACGAGGCGGTAGCCGGCGAGACCAGGAGCGCTGAACGGGTTAGGGAGGGGCGTTATGCGTCGGTGGGTGCTGACGAGGACGTGGGTGACGTAGACGATGGTGTAGGTCTCGTCCGGGCGTAGGTGACTGGCTCGTTCGACTTCGGACTCGCCGAGTTCGAACTCGCCCCGGTCCCCGGTCGAGGCCTTCACCTCGTACAGGAGGGTGCGATCGCCGTCGTGGATCAGGAAGTCGTAGCCGAGGCTGTCGTCGCCCGAGCCGTCGGCTAGGACGTGCTGGCGTAGCCCGGACTTCCAGGATTCTTCGCGGGGGACGCCGTACTGCCGCTCCAGCCAGGCGGCCACGGCCACCTCTCCGGCGAGTCCGACGGCCCTGTCCCTCTGGGGGTCCCGGGGGACGGCCCGGTATCCCCCGCCACGACCGGCGACCGCGGAGGTGGTTCGTTGTCTCGGGAGGGCGGGTGCCGACGGTGTCCCGGGCTGTGGGGAGGCAGCGAGTTGGTCGGGGGTGAGGTCGGCGGCGACCTGTCGGGCAAGGTCGCGCAGGTGGTCGGGGCTGATCGGAAGGGCACGGCCGTTCAGGAGAAGTGACGGGCCCAACGGCGCGGCAGGGAGCGAGGTGCTACCGACGGGCGGGCTCGGCGGGAGGGGCGCGGGTTCGCGCAGACCGAGGTCAGCCGCCCGGTCCGTGGCGGGCATGTCCGCGGGCCAGTGACCGTGGGTTTGGAGCCAGGCGATGAGCGTGCGGGTGCCGATCGGCTCGAAGTCGAGCAGGCCCTCGGCGTCCATCGCCGACGCGACCTCGGTGGCCGACGGCAGGGAGGGGATCTCACGGCCCTGGCGGTTCAGCCAGGCTTCGATGCGGACACGCAGGCGGGGAAGGCGCGCGTGGATGGTGTCGACGCAGTCCTCGTGGATCTCGGCCACCGTGCGCGGGTGGTGCTGCCGGGCCGGTGTCGGGGGCAGGTGCGTGACCGTCCATTCCTCGGCGTGGGCGTCGAGGAGGTCAGCAGGAAGGTCCCAGTGTTCGAGTCCCCACCGGGGGTCCGGCTCCAGTCCGGGGAGCGAGCGCAGCCGAACGTACTCCGTGAGGGGGGCGCCCCCCTTGTGCGTGGCCACGTAGGCGTCACGGACGCGGTCGGCCATTCGGGCCCGGTTCAGCTGCAACCAGGCCTGGAACTGGCGTTGGTGGGTTTCCGCGTTGTCGACGGTCAGCAGACCCAGTGTCTGCCAAGCCTGGTTGGCCTCGGCCAGGGGCACTTCCAGTGCGGACAGCATCCGCTGCCAGTCGGCCTCCTCCACGAGTCCCAGCAACTGGTCGGCGCGGTCGACATCGAGCCGGGCGACCAGCCAGTCGTGGAGTTCGCCGCGATCGTGCAAGGTCTCCTGTCCGCGTTGCAGTTCCTCGGCGAGGGCGAGGTTAACGCAGGCGAGAAGGGGGACGAGTCGGGCGCTGCCGGAGCGGATCGAGGCACGGTCGGCGAGCACCGCCTCCAGGCGCTGTTGCGGGATGGCGAGCACGGAGGCAATGTCCGCCTCGGTGACGTCCGCGACGGTCCGGTCCAGCCGGTTCAGTGCGATGAACGCCAGCTGTACCGCCGTGCTCAGGTAGGGGGCACCGATCAGGGTACTCAGGGCGGTCGCGGCTACCTCCAGCACATGCCAGCCGGAGCGCTGCCCTGCGCACACCACGACGAGCCGGGGTTCGTCCGGATCGTCGTGGAGGAGGGAGCGGTCATCGCCGGAGGCGTCGAGGGCGTGCCCGGCGATATGAGTGACCGCGGTCCGCGCCACGACGACGCCACAGGATCGAAGCCGTTGCTTGACGCGGCGCGCCGCGGGGACCGTGGCGCGGGAGGACCGCTCCTCGTCGAACTCGACCAGCGCGACCATGAGGGTCTCCAGCCAGGGCCCGGCCAGGGCAAACAGCGGTACTCGGGGTGCGTCGGCGATCGGCAGCTGGTCGACCCGCACGTCGAGTTCCGCCTCGCTCGTCGGCCGGATCACGAAACGGCCCTGCGCCTCCAGGTGCTCGTGAACGCGCTGGCCCAGAGCTCTGTCGTCGACCGGCAGGAGCAGCAGGGGTGCCTCGTCGAGCAGCCTCCGCTGCTGGGTGCCGCGGATGTCGGCCACGTAGACCGGCTCCGGCTCAGAATCGGCTGCCAGCACATCCAGTGTCCCGGCCCGGCTCACAAGGAGTTCGGGGAGGACCCCGGACCGCCACCCGCCGCCGAACCCGCCCGGAGGAAGGAGGTCCGCCCAGGCCTGTTCGTAGTCCCGCCGCAGCAGATGCCCAAGGCGTCCCTGCCGTAGCCGGGGCACACGGCGGAGTAGGGCGGGCAGGTGGCGGAGCCGGTCCGCGGCGGTCTCGGGATCGTCCCAGCGACGTACGCCGAGCAGCTCCAGGCGTTTGAGCACGCGGTCCGACTGCCGTCTGCGCAGCGCGGCGGAGGCGACGGTGAGGAAGGCGGGCGGCGCCTCCCCCGAGGCCCACCACCACGCCTGCCTGGCCGTGGTGAAAGCGGGGGTGTCTTCGTCGTCACCCGTCTGGGGAATCCACGGGACTCGGAACAGGAAGGCCGCCAGCGGGGTGGGCCACGGTGTGCCCTTCTGATCCGAGCCGCCCGCGAAGCGGAACTCGAGTGCCTCGGCGTCCCAGGTATCCAGGCCGTGGACAATCAGTTCGGCGTAGAGCCGACGGCTCTCCTCGACGAACGCGGCGTATTCCCGCTGGCCGGGAAGAACGGCCACCCTCTTGCGGGTCGGGCGGTACTCGACGGTCAGGTAGAGATCGTCGCGGCGCTTGGGCCAGCGCTGGGCCGTCGACTGCCATTGGGTCCGCTCATCCGGGTCCAGGTTCAGGGCCCACAGTCCGGGAAAGCTGGACGGACGGTTGAGATGCTGCCCCTTCACCGCCTGGGACGTTGCCACGTAGGTCGGTAGCAGGCCGTGGCGGACACCCTGGTGTTCGAGGAAGCGCCGCAGAGTCTGCGCGTCGGTGCGGGTGCCGGCGCAGATGTCGTGGGCGGGGCGGACGACCCGATCGGCGGCGGCGACAAGGTCACGGGAGACAGCTTGGGTACGGTCGAAGAAGCGGACCAGTGCCCGGTCGATCCCGCCGTGCCCGCCTGTCCAACCATCTCCAAACATAGCCTCCGTAACGGGCACCCAGGTCTTGCGGCCCGGCACCAACAGCCCCTTGATCACAGGCCGCTTGCCGTGCCGGTCCACGGAGGACGCCCACAGGGCGCAGGCGAACAGGAGGTGCTCGCGCAGAGCCTCGTCGTCCTCACGGACCTTGCGCATGGCGTCGCCCAGCACTTCCAGCAGGGCTTTCGGGCTGTAGTCCCGTACCAGCCCCTGTTCCTCCAGCCAGGTACGACCGCGGGAGCGCCGGCTGGTCTTCCGTCCCGCCCAGGCGATCTCCGTGTGGACGAAGGAGATGCTCTTCGCGAGTCCAGGTGGCAGGGCGGGCAGCGCGGCCGACGGGCCGTCCGAACGGCGGAAGAACAACCCGGGATCGCCGGCCGGAACCCGCTTCCCGTCGACCGTGAGGACGATTTTCCTCCCCTTCAGTTCCTCGCCAGTGCGAGCGAAGCAGACCGAGAGGTCGTGGTAGTAGTCCGCCCACTTTCCGGCGTCGAACTCCCCCTGGGCGAGGGCCGAGGCTACGCTCTCCGCCCAGTCGGCGAGCACGCTGACAGGCGGGACGAGACCCAGTCCACGGGCCGTACCCAGCGCCGCCAGCCGCTCGGCGCGCCGGGGATGGAGTTTTGGGTCGATGACGTGCTTGACCCCAGCGGCAGCCACGGCCTGCGGTGTCAACACGCGAGCCTGGTCGGGGCCACGCCACAAGTAGCCGCAGCGGTAAGCGGTGCGGGTGCCCGCGGGGTGCAGTACCGGCATGAACGGAACGGCGTCGAACTCACGGTCCTGTGCCTTGAAGGCCAGCTCCAGGCGCCGAACCTGGTCGTGTTCCCAGCACATCAGGTCGATGAGGGTGCCTGCGGGCAGCACGACGCGTCCTTCGTCGACCAATGCGGTCGCCCGTGCGCAGGCCTCGGCCGCGGTGTCGAGCAGCAGGTCATTCCATTGCGTGGACTCCGCCATGGTGCGTCGGCTCACGTCCGTGTGGAATGGCGCGTTGACGAACCCGCGCACCGGGCAGATCCTTTGTGTCCCCATGGGCAGGAACGTGTAGAGCCTGCCGCGCTCCAAAGGGTCGCCCGCGGGTACCGCCACGCTGACCACGGCCGAGTTTCCTAGTGCCTGCCAGCCGTCCTTCAGCGGTCCGGATCCCAGGCCGGCGGCGATGGCTTCGCGTGCCCGCTCGCTGTCCACTGCGGCCGTCACCATGATCAGGCGGGTGCGACGGCGCAGCGTGATCTGCTGGATCTTCAGGTCACGAGAGGTGAAGAGGGTGTCCACCTTGCGTGTGTAGACGCTGGGGCGCCCCCGGCCGCCCACCCGGTGCGTGACGGTCACTTTGCCGAGGCGGTCCAGGAAGAGTTCGAACGGCGCCCCGTCATCGGTCAGTTCCCGCAGCTGGCGTACCGCTTCCAGCCTGGCCTCGGCGGACCGCAGCGGGAGCCGGACCACGGTCACCATTCCCCGTCGGCGGAAGGGAGCCACCGCAGCCGGGACGTCGTCCACCGGCACTGGAACCTTCAACGATGACAGGTTCGCGCGCAATTGGTCGGCAGCCTCCGGGTGGCCGGGCGCGACCTGGTCCGCCAACCAGTCGAAGTCGTCGTCCCGGGCGAAGCGGAAGCAGAACCCGTCGAAGGCCTTGGACGCGGGGCTCGTGACGCTGTACATCTCTGGGGCGGAGGTGAGCTGAAGCACGCTCTTGAAGCCGACCCCCTTGTGGCCGATACCCTCGTCGGGTCGCTTGCTCGACAGGCCGATGCTGCACAACGCCTCGAAGTTCTTGTACCCGAGAGGCCTTCCGCCGTTCGCCACGTAGAGGACGCCGTGTTCGCCCTCGTCCTCGTCGAGGACAATCTCTACGCGGCCATCGCTGTGCCGGGCGCGGTGCGCGTCGTGGGCGTTCTGAAGGAGTTCGACCAGCACGCGCCCCTTGTACTCAGGCGAGAGCATCTGTTCGGTGACTTCTTTGAGTTCGCGAGCGGCACGGCGCCCGCGCTTCAGGTCGGCGAGACACCCCTCGGCCTCCATGACCGCCGTCGCTACGACCCGTTTGCGCCTGGCCGAACCGACGCGACCCGTGGACCGCCCTGCTCGCTTCTGTCCGTCGGTCACTCTTCCCCCCGGAAGCCTTCTGACAACTACTCTTCCCGACGATAGGGGTGACCACTGACTTTCGGACGCACAACCCGAAGCACGGTGGTCGGCGAGGAGTCATCGCCCCACCGACCAGTACGAACGCCGGTGCTGAAGGAGTGGCAGCCGGTTCCCGTGAAGGCGTACAGCACACCCCAGGCGAAGATCTCCGTGCGACCCGCTGTGGCGTCCCGGTGGTACTCGGGGCTCAGCCAGCCCGGAGTCCCGGTCGGCGCGCCAGGACGGATGACCGCGGTGCCGTCGGCGACGTGGGCGATGCCGAAGTCCAGCACCCGCTCCCCGTCCGGGGCCAGGATCACGTTCGCGGGCTTCAGATAGCGGTGGACCGCCCCATCAGCAGGCACAACCACCTCCTCCTATCACGGCAGTTACCACTTTGATCTGCAAATTTGCAATCTCTGCCGCTACACCAGTCGCAACCACCGCGTCCGGCATTCTGAACGCACCCAATCCACGAACCCTGACTGAAGATCCGGGCCCAGTCCGGAACGTCCGGAGCAACAAGCAGTGTCCGAAAGCGGTGAGTGAATCACCGGCGTGAGCCTCGTCATGGTGCACCTCGCAGCGCCTGTGCCTCGTCACCCGACGGCGCGGCATCACTGCGATGGGCCAGCGCGCCGCGACCGCCGCCAGCCCTGAAGGGCTGTCCGTCCTTCGTCTGGCCTGTTCGTCCGGCCCCCAGGCGTGTCAGGGCGAGCATCAAGCGGGCCTACCCGCTCAGGCCGGTGGGTCGGGCGTGGTGTGTGCGGCGCGGAACTCGGCGAGCGACTGCTCGACACCGGAAATGGTCAGCCGCCAGAATTCCCAGCCGTCGATGTCGTCGCTGCCGGTGGCGGCCCGGGCCGCGGAGTTCGGGGTACCCCAAGGGCGCTTCCAGACGCTGATGCGGCCGTCCGCTTGCAGAACACCCGGGTGCGGCTTGTTGTTGTGACGGCCGATCAGTGGGATGCCGGCGGTCAGTTCGGCCGGGTCCAGGTGCTTGAGCAGGTCCCGCACGTCGACGGTCGAACGCCCCGGGTCGATGACCGGGGTGTCGGGATGCTCTGCCGGGGACTGGTCGGGCTCGTTCCTCGTCAGAGCACATGCACGGTGCAGGGCCAGGGCAGCGGCGGCTGCTGCGCTCCATTGCGCTGTTGTCGCAGTTTTCCCGGCAATCAGTGCCTGGACGCTGGGCAGGTCGCCCGGTATCTGGGCAAGTACCGCGATCTCCTTCATCAGGAGGCGGCGTTGGTCTTTGATCTGGGTGGCGTTGAGCGCCAGGATCCGTATGGTCTCGTCGGCGCGGCAGACCCCGCAGTGTGCCTCGGCCTTGGAGTAGGGGGTGTGACTGCGCCGGGCGTAGCCGGCGGTGTCGAACCCGAGCAGGTCGGGATCGCCGATCCGGGCCGGGTCAAGGAGCATCGGCTGCTCCAGGCCCAGGTCGTCGTGCTGGCGCCAGGCGCGCGGCCCGGCCAGCAGCGGGAACCGGCTGCCCTTGGCACGGCCTTCTCGCGCACCGTTGAACCGGGCCCCGCCGCTGTTGCAGTGCTTGCATGCGATGCGGTAGTTGTCGATCGTGTAGGCGAGCCACCAGTAGCCGTCATGGCTTGGTTCGCCGAGCACTTCGGACTTCGGCCGGAAGTGGTCGACGGTGACATCCGCGCGCTGGATTGTGGTCTCGCAGTACCAGCATTTTTGTCCGACGAGCGCGAGCAGGGGGTCGCGTACCTCGTCATCGGTCCAGTGCTCCGTGAAGGCGCGCTTGGTGTTGCTGGCCATCGCGGCCCGCACGGCGTCCAAGGTGGTTTTGGTCTTGGCCGTCCACGCCTGTGGAGTGGAGAGTCCGCTCATGTCCACGTGTCGCATCGGCGTCAGATCACCGACGAGAAGTGCTCGTTGAACAGCTCGGCGACCATGGCCTCCAGGACCTGCGGCGGCGGAGGGTTGGTGCTGGTGGCGGCCTCGACGAGAGCACGGCGCCTGCGGTGGAGTTCGGCGAGGAAGGCCGTCACGAGAGGATCACGGTTCGCGGTGGTAAAGCCCAGTGCGTCGAGCTCGTCGGTGACCTCGCGGAGCTCCGTCTGCAGCACCGCGTCGTGGGCCGCCGCCGGCAGCAGCGTGTACTGGCGGTCGATCAACTCCTGGGTGTGTTCGTCTAGTTGGCTGGGCAGCCCGAACAGATCGGTGGTCAGCAGACCGCCTGCGCCCTGTCCCCGCGGGGTGGCCTCGGGAATTACGGCCGTGGCCTGACCTTCCTGATCGGTGGCGATGATCCGGATCTGCTGGCGGGTCATGTTGGATACCAGCAGGGGTTCGTGGGTGGCCGTGATGAACTGCGAGTCCTGATGTGCCCCGAGCACGGTGCGCACGGAGCTGTACCAGCGCCGGCTCCACTCGGGGTGGAAGTGTGAGTCGGGCTCGTCCAGGAGGAAGAGCGACTCCTGTGCGCGCTGGAGCCGCAGCAGGCCCAAAATGGTCAGAAGTTGCTGCTCTCCGGAGCTCAGGTCGTCCAGGCCGAGCATCACCGCGCCGGTCTTGTGCAGGCGGACGTCGACGGTGAGGTATCCGGCGTCGAGCAGGGTGGCGAGCAGCCCGAACATCGACAGATCACTGTCGAAGAGGTTGCGGAAGGCCCGGACGTCCTCGGTGGTGCCCAGCACGATCCGGAACCCGTCGGCGGGACTCCCGGCACCGTCCACCGGGTCGGCGTCGGGAATGGGGCCGAACCGGCCGGACTCGGCCACGGCCGCGAACAGCGTGCGGGCGGGCCCGCCCAGGCCCCAGTACGGCAGCTCGGCCAAGGGCGCCCCCCGCACGGTGTGGGGCGCTTTGACGCGCAGGACGGCCGAGGCGACGTGCTGGATGTAGGAGTGCTCCCGCAGGTAGGTACCGAACGAGTCGGCCCAGTGGGTGGTCTGCGCCAGGAGCAGCAGCGGCAGGTGAGCGGGGGTGCACAGGAAGACAGGGGTGTACAGGGGACAGCGGATGGGCAGGGTGAGCTGTTCCGGCCACGCCTCCTCGGGCGACCGGCTGGCAAGCCACTCGTCAAGGGCCTCTCGCCACTGCCGGCGCCAATCGCCCAGGCGGCGCGTCGCGAAGCGGCGGTGCTGGTCGAACTCCGCAGTCCAGGGGGCATGGGGGTGGGCCTGATAGCCGAAGACGTGATTGGGAAGGTGTTGCGGCCAGTGTGCCCTCGGCACTCTTGTCGGCTCGCGGCCCTCCTGCGCCACGGTCAATTCGGGGGCGGCTGCGTGGGTGGTCTGCACAACCCTCACGGTTGTGCCGCGCAACTCGTAGTGGACGTCGAAGGGGAATGCCGTGCGGTGTTTCGGCCGGTGCAGGGCACCGAAGATCTCAGCGAGCGCGTGCAGGGCCCGCGACTTGCCGCCGCCGTTGGGGCCGATCAGCGTGGCGATGGCATGGCCGCCGTCCACCGCGTCGGTGAGGTCCAGGTGGAAGTCGCGCAGCCCGCGGTAGTCGGGAAGGCTCAGGCGCAGCAGCCGCATGCGGTCCCCCCAGTCGCAGCAGAAATGGTCACGGTCACGTCGCCGGGCCCAGATCCGGGCCGTCGCCGTGTGCACCGTAGGGCCGCAGCGCTTCGGTGAGAGCGGTCAACTCCTCCAGGGCCGAGCGGAGTTCACCGGCGATTTCCTGGGCCATATGGTGCAGGTCGGCTTCGGGCTCGGCGGGGGCGAGCGGATCGTCCGGTGGGTCTGCGGCCAGAAGATCGAAGTTGGTGCGGTCCCGGGCGAGCAGGTCCTCCACGCTGAAGGACCTGAACACGTGGGACTCGACCCGCTCGCTGCGGGGCCGTCCTGGCCGGTAGGCGGACACGAAGTCGTCGTAGTCGGCGCTGGTCAACGTGGTCGTCTTGGTGGACGCGGGGCGGTGGGAGCGCAGGTCGTACACCCACAGCTGCTTGGTTGACGGCCTGCCGTCTGGCCGGGGAGCGGCCTTGTCGAAGAACAGGACGTTGGTCTTGAGGCCGGTTGCGTAGAAGACGCCTGGCGGAAGCCGGAGCAGGGTGTGCACATCGCACGCGTCAAGGAGTCGGCGCCTGACATGCTCGCCGGCTCCGCCTTCGAACAGCACGCTGTCGGATACCACGACGGCGGCGCGGCCGTTGAGCTGCAGCAGGCTGTGGACATGCTGGAGGAAATTGAGCTGCCGGTTGCCGGTCTCCGCCCAGAAGTCAGGCCGATAGTACGCGTACGTCTCCCCGGCGATCGTGGATCGCCTGCTGAACGGGGGCGTGGTGAGGACCAGCGTCGCGTGCCGTGTCGGAGTCTGGGCGAGCGCATCGCCGACGGCGATCAGGGGCTGGGCGTCGGCCCGCGTCAGTCCGTGCAGGACGAGGTTCATCGTGGCCAGCCGCGCTGTGGCGTCGACGAGTTCAGTGCCGCTGAACGCGCCCGCAGTGAGTCGGGCGCGCTCGGCAGGGGTGACGCCGGGGGGAAAGTGCTCGACCAGGTACTCGAATGACTTGGTCAGGAAGCCGCCGGTGCCGCAGGCCGGATCGATGATCGTGTCGCCTACGCCCGGCTGGACACACTGCACGATCGCCTCGATCAGCGGGCGAGGGGTGAAGAACTGTCCGGCGCCCGTCTTGGTATCGGCGGCCATCCGGGCCAGCAGGGCTTCGAAGACCGCGCCGCGGCCGGGGCTGCCCTCTCCTGACCAGGGGTAGCTGTCGACCAGGTCGATCAGTCGGCTGAGCTTGGCGGGGTCCGGGATGCGGTTCTGCGCCTTGCGGAAGAGCAGACCGAGGTTGCCCGGACCGTATGCAAGGCGGTCCAGGGCCTGCTCGTAGCGCTCCTGCTGGCCCTCACCGGCGCTCCAGCGGATCTCTGCCCACGCGTCGTAGCCGGTCACCTCCACGGGGTTGAGCGGACGCCGGCTCTGCTCGTCGGCCAGCTTGAGGAAGATCAGGCAGGCGAGCTGCTCGACGTACTCGATGCCCGAGACCCCGTCTTCTCGCAGCACGTCGGCAAAGGACCACAGGACCTTGGCCAGGTCCTGGTCGGGGCCGGGGTGCGAGGAGGCAGGTGGGTTCACAGCGAGGACTCCTGGGGCCCGAACGGGTGGGCGGCGTGGGACAGCTGGCCGGTGAACGCCCGCTGCAGGAGGTTGCTCCGCAGCCGGTCGGCGACGTCAACCGCTCGTTCGGCCGCGGCGGAGGCGGTCTGCAGGGTGGTGAGGTGCGCGTCGACCAATGCGACCAGCCGTTGCTGCTCGTCGGCCGGCGCGAGGGGGACCGGCATCAACCGGATTTTCCCCAGACCGATGGACGCCAGCCCGGTGACCTGCGTGGCGTTGCGCTGGCACCATTGGCGGCCGAATCCGTTGGCGTGCCAGGCCAGCAGTTTCGGGTGCAGCTGCCGGTCGGTGATGCGTGCGCGGAACAGGTGGTTTTGGTGGACGCAGTCGGGCACCTGCTCCTCCCAGATCCATCCGCGGCCCAGCTGGCCGCGGTCTCCGCCGCCGGTCAGGAGCACGTCACCAGTGCGGAGGCGGGCGGCCTGAGCCCGCTGCGCGGGTACCCGGATCACCTGGATGTCGTCCAGGGCCAGTCGGCCTCGTTGCACGTTGGCGACGCGAAGGCAGGGAACCTCCACGTCTGCGGGATCCCACTGCCGTCTGCTGTTCTTGGCTACCCCGAGGGTCAGCTCGGCGACGGTCTCCAGACGGGTCCACCGCCAGTCGACGGGCAAGGCAGGCAGGGCGCCGTCGTGGGTGCTGGCAGCCGGCAGGCTTCCTGCTGCACGGTCGGTGCCGGACAGGCGGCCCAGGCTGGCCTGGGCGCTCATTGCGTGGACCAGTTCGCCAGCCTGGTCCACTGCCCTGCGGGTGCGGGTCGTGGTGGCGTCGATCCGAGCAAGATGGTCCTCCACCAGGCTGGTGATCCGGGCCTGCTCGCCAGGTGCCGGGAGCGGAAGCAGGATCTCCGCCAGATCACGGTGGTTGATCCGGTATAGCGCGGCGCCCCCCTGCCGGGCCCGGTCCGCGATCTGGCGGCGCACGATCGGCGAGTTCCACAGGTGCGCGAGGTATCGCGGGTCGACCAGGGAAGGCTGTACGCGCACGCGGATCATAGTGTCGGGGAAGGTCGTCGCACGGGGCGGGACGTCCACCAGGGCGCCCTCGCCGACCAGGGACCGGGAGCCGCTGACCCGGCTGACCAGCAGGTCACCGGGTTCGGCCAGGACGGGCGGGCTATTGTGGGCTGTCTCGTCGCCGCCCTTGGTCTGGGTGAAGTCCACCGTCACCGGGCGAAGGGCCGTCGCCCGCAGCACGGGGAAGCCATCCTGGCGGGCGGGCAGGGACCGGCCGTTGGCCAACGGTTCGTACAGGACGTCAGCCAACTTCACCAGGGTCCAACCGGTAGGAAGGTCACGGTTCAAGCGAGCGCCTCACCCAGGTCGTCGAGGAGGTCAATCGCGGCGTCGGCGCCGAACGTGCCAAGGAAGCCGTCGGTGCCACCCCGGCCCGAGAACGGGACGCTGTCGAGGTCCCGGGGGTCAAATCGGTCCTCGGCTGCGGCAGCCGCCTCCACGATGTTCTCGATCCACCACACCTGGGCCGGGGTGAAGGGCCCGGCCTGCTGCAGGAACGCGGCCAGACGCCGTCGCATGTCCTCGGCGGCCGCACTCTGTCCGGTGGGCTCCCCCGCATCCGGTGTGGCCGGTCGGTCGTAGAGGCGGAGCAGCATCTGCCGCAGCGCAGGCCTGTTGCCCAGCAGCGCACCGGCATCGCGGACTTCCTCCTCGAGGGCCTCCGGCCCCCAGGCTGCGCGGACCTGCGCCACGTGGTCCGGATCGACGGTGCCGAGAAGCCGGGCTACCAACCCTTCCAAGGAAAAGCCGGCCAGTTTCCGCACGGCAGCGCCATCGGCGTCGCTCAACACGGGAACGAGCCGGGCAAGCCGCACCCCGAGTTCGGCCGTCTCGTCGGCGGTCATGCCGGCGTCCGCCGTGCGGTTCAGCAGGCGCTCCAGGGCGCGTCGGCCGGCCCGGCCGGACGCATCAGTGACGTTGACGAGCCGTCGGTGATGGTGACGCGAGGTTCCCACCGCGTCGATCACCACGAACTGGGTCTTTGCGAATGCTCCTGGGGTGACCGCGCGGAGCACCGCCGGTGCGATGCGCTGCGCCCCTTGCGCCAGTAGCCGCTCGTAGTAGGCAGCGGAGCGGACATCGCGCAGGAACAGCACGCATTCGACCGCCCGCATGTCGGTGGGGCCGGACATGATGTCCACCACCACGGCAATCCGAAACTGCGGAGCGGTCCGGAAGTCCCTCAGCAGCTGGTCCGGGTTATGACTGCGCATGGTGATCTTCTGGCAGAAGGTATCGCCGGCGCCGAACACCTCGCGGATGTGGTGCACGATGTCTTCCGCGTGCGCGTCGTTGAGTGCGAAGACCACGGTCTTGGGGACGCCCAGCCCGCCCTCGACCGCCCGCTCGGGGAACAGGGCAGGCAGTTCATCACGGAACGCCGTCATCACCGCGGCCAGCTGCTTGGGCCCCACGATCCGTGGGGCGCTGGCCGGTCCGGCGTGAGCCAGGTCCTCGTCCAACTGCTCGTACCAGCTGCGGCGCGGAGCCTTGGCCTCTGCGGTGATGCGCTCGGTCAGCGGCACCAGCGCCGCGCGTCCGGACGGCTCGAACCGTGCCTGGTAGAGGGCGTAGTCCACGACGAGTCCGTCGGCGACGGCCTGTTCGAAGGGGTATTCGCTCACCAGATTGGCGTTGAAGAAGCCGAACACCGGGGCGACCGGTGTCGCGGTGAATCCGATCACAGGAGCGTCGAAGTACTCCAGGAGAGCACGCCCTCGTCCGTAGACCTGGTGATGGCAGTCGTCGACGACGATGAGGTCAAAGGAGTCAGGCGGAAGGGTCGGGGAGTAGGTCACTTCGAGCGGCACGGTGTCGGACTGCGAGACCTGCTCGGCGGTCTCATAGGTCGATACGCGGGCGGATCCGTCCTCCGGCTCGGGCGTGCCTGCCAACATGCCCTCCAACCGTTGTGCCATGGCCACGACGATGGATGCCGACGGAGGCACGCCTGCCGATGTCAGCTCTGCGACTTGGTACACATCGGCCAGGCTCCGACCCGTATCCGGGAGAGTGAACTGCCGGAACACGGCTGTCAGCTGATGGGCCATCACCACGCGGTCGACGACGAACAGGATGCGGGCGGCCCTGGCGTCTTTGAGCTGGCGGTAGGCCGCGAAGACCTCGGTATAGATCCGTCCTGTGCCGGTAGCCATCTGGACCAGAGCACGGCGGTCTCCGGCTGCGAGGGCTTGCTCGACTGCCAAAACTGCCTTGAGCTGCAGCTGGCGCAGTTGCCCGGCCGCCTGCGTGCCCTCCTGCAGAGGCGGCAGGGCCGCCATCCTGGCGCGATAGGTTGGCGCCTCACCGTCTGCCTCTGCTTCACGCTGCCAACGAGCCAACGTGGCCGGCCGGTGGAAGCCGCTGACCAGCCGGCCGCGCGGTTCTGGATCATTGGCGTCGTAGAAAAGCAGCCGTCGGCCGTCGCTCACGTACCGATAGGGCAGCGGAGAGCGCCAGACCGACCACGGCGAGGCGTCCGTCACCGTGGCGGCCAGCCTCCCCGCCTGCTCCATGGCCGTGCTGAGATCCGCGCCGTCCTTCTTGCACTCGATGATGCCCACTACCTGCCCGCCAACCAACAGCAGCAAGTCGGCACGGCTGCCGCCGGGCAGACGGGGCTCGATCAACACGCAACCGAGCGAGTGGTGCCGGTCATCATCCGCATCGGGGCCCAGAACATCCCACCCCGCCTTGGTGAGCCCGCGCTGCACCTCCGCCGCGATCGCCTCTTCTGCCAACGGCTCATAGGCAGCGTCGCGGGCGCTGACGATCAAGTGTTCGCGCTCGGAGGCCGGCAAGGAAGTTGGCCCCACCCTACGGTCGAATTCCCGGCGCAACCGGGGCAACACCGCGTCAAGCGGGGCCACTAGCTCCGCCACCACACCGAGGTCGGACGGGCTGGTGTGAACCAAGGACATCGGCTCCTTGTCGGAGGTCTGAAGACGGAAGAACCAGACCGCCAGCTCGAAACAGCGCTGCACCAGGTGAGACGCGGCCGCCGCTCCCTGGTCACCCTCTGAGGAACCGCGGAGGTCGGTGAACGCGGCAAGGACTCGTGCCGGCAGCAGCCCGGCTCGGGTCAGCACCCGCAGACGGGCCGACTGGTCCGCCGTCGGCGGCCGCACCCCGGCCACGTGGCCAAGCTTGGCGGCGAGAACCTCACCGAACTGACGCGCCGACGTCACCGCCACAGCAGGAGCAGTGGACGCACGAGCCTCGGCCGAGGCTCCATAGAGCACGAGGAGCGGTTCGTAGGGAAGAAGAAAACCGAAATTGGCTGAGGCGAGCGCCAGGTCCGTGAACCGGCTTTCGAGGTCGCTCGACTCCCGAGCCACGCCAGCCCTCCCTGCCTGCCTGACCTGCCTGACCTGCCTGGTGATGCGGTCGGCGGCGTGGTGCGCGCTACAGACCGGTCCCTTACCCTATCGCCCGTCAACCGTGTGGAACATCGAGGTTTCGCTTGATGCAGATCAGCGCCGCCCCAAGGCGAGCCAGCGGATGGCGAGACCCGTGAGGTGCCCACTGCGGGCCGGTGCCGGGTACGGAATCCGCCCGCGGAACACCTGCGCTTGGCAGCGACGACCACGGCGGCTCGCACCGGTCCCGGCTCGCCGAGCGGCTCGGCGTGACGTTCTGGCTCATGGTCCCCCAGAAATGACGCTTTGAGGAATGCATCATTCCCAGCAATGAGGGCGTATGGGGGCGTTGTGGCGAAACTGGGCCCACACGGTTGGCCGCAGCGACTTCACGCGCCCACTCCGCGGCGTCGCCCTGCTGATGACCTGACCGCACAGCATGAAGCCCCCGCCCGACTTCGGTTCAAGGGGCCGTTGCAACACCGCTTCTCTGTAGCGTGAGTGGGTGATCGTTGAGGACTTCTGCGGGAGTTCACCAGCCGAGTCTCTTGCGAGAGCGAGAATTGAGGGCGGAGGCGACGGCCCGCTCGACCCCGTGCGCCCTGGAAGGGCAGAACCCCGGTCCACCCACAAGCGAATGCCCGCTGATATATCGATGCGGAGACTATAGCCGCCTCTCTGCCAGTGCGCCGGGACGATTGGCAGCATAGGTCCAACCGACCCACCACCCCTGTCAGTCCCGCTCGCCATCATGTAGCTCCGTACATCGGAGGTCCTGTGTGCGAAACCCCGCCCGACTCTACGGGCCAACGGCGGCCCACGGCCGGTTGGCGCCGGATCAGCATCACCATAGCCGCGGTCGCGGTCATCGCTGGGGTTTCGTACAGCATCGGCTGGCGGGCTGGCCACGAGGTAGACCCGGCCACTTTCACTCTCACTGGCCACCTTGTCCTGAACGGCGGAAGGGGAGTGTCGAGGCCAAACGAACTGGGTGTGCGGGCGAAGACATGTACGCCGACATCTCCGACGGCACTGAGGTCACCGTTTACAACAGCGAGGACAAACTCATCGGCCTCGGCAAGCTCAAGAGCTCTTCTATACAGAGCAGACCAATACGGTTGACCTCGGTGGCGACTGGGGAACTTCCGAGTTGGTGAGCGCCACCTGCTCGACCGTCACGCCCGGACCGCGGTTCCTCGCGACCCGTACGACATCCTCGCGGAGCTCTTCCGGATAAGGCTTGGACACAGCGTCATCCTTCCCACCCGCCCCACAGGATAGGCCAGTTCAGATGTCACCCGATCATGCACCAGACCCGACGACACCCACCTGGCGAGGAACTTACTAGAAGATAAAAGGCAATCCACCTAGATGACGTCTGCGGCCAGTTCCTTGCGGCTTACCTCAGTCTCTTCTGGGCGGCGCTTCCGCCTGCTGGCAGGCAGAGTTCGGGTCGTTGTCAGGGTTCGCTTCAGTTTCGGAAATGCCGTGTTGAGCTCGGCGTAGCCGGTTTCGCTCAATTGAACCTGCCAGGTCTCGGTGCAGGTCGCGTGCCGTGGTGGTTGGTGGCTGAGATTTCCTCGGACCAGAAGCACCGTGCGTGCACGCCAGTGGCCGTCCTCTCCCCTCCATGTGAAGAATTCGCATGGGTCGTGCTTCCATCCAAGTTCGGCCCCGACGGCTGGATGGAGCGCGAGCCAGTCTCGGTGTTGGGCGTCCGTCCAGTCTTCGTAACCGTGGACAACCAGCTCCTTGTCCGCCCAGTCAAGACCTCGACCGGCCGGGTACCGGGCGAATTCAGCATGGAATGCTTCCCAGGCCTGACGCTTGGGAAGGTAGAAGGCGGCACCGAGCGCGTTGCCGTGCGTCGTGTGGACTCTGCGTTCCTCTTCCGGCCTTCCCCACTCCAAGCTGCACCATTGACCGCGTTCAGCCAGTACGTACGGTTTGGCCGCAGCGTATGCGCGCGCGTACTCATCCACAGCCGGCCCTGCTTCGGCGCACCAGTTATCCACGTCGTAGGAGGAGGTTCCTTCCGGTCTCCAGATCGGCGGCAGCCATCCGGGGAGAGGCCGGGGTCTAACGGTGACCATTTGCTCGTCGATCAAGCCGAAGGAGTAGGCGGGAAGTGCCGGGGCGTCCCCCTGCGTGTCGACGTCAAGGAGCTCACCAAGAACGGTTCCAAGAGCTCGGCGGCCAGCCATATAGGCCCACGGGCGATAGCTGTGGCGCTGACGGCGTGAGGTGAGACGCTGTGCGAGAGCGTGGTGACCTCCCGCAGTCCAGCGATCGGCGTTGGATCTGGCAATCTGGGCGGCCCGGTGGAGTACCGCCGAGTCTTCCAGCCCGGAGGCCTCGGAGAGCATCTGGAGAGCAAGGTCGAACGGGCCAAGCATGTGGCGTGGATTGTGAGCGTCCAGGTGCGGGGTACCGTGCCGGTCCTCTTCTGGAGCTGTGCGTTCGGGAAGAGGAGGAAGGGCCAGGCCGTATGCGGCAGGACGAGCTCGGCGCGGCGGATTCTCCAGCTCAATGTCGTGCTGCCGAGCGAAACGGCGGGCGAGGTCTCGGGAGATAGCGTCGGGCCCAGTGGCAGCGACCTGCAGCGCGGCATCGAGTTCGGCGGACACATCGTCTGCCCGTTCGTCTTTCGGCGTGGTGATCAAGGTGAGCAGGGCAGCTTCGCATGCCCATCCTCCTCGCGAGATGTTTGCGGCGAGGATGGTCTGGATCACGTGCTGGTGGCGGGTGCCCAGCAACTGAAGGGCCCGTCGTGCGCCGAAATCGAGAGAGCGGACCGGGTGGCCGAGATACAGCCCGACCCATCGTGCCAGCGCCTCGACAGCTGAGATGGCTGCTGCCGGAGCAGCGGGGATGTCCGTGGTGTCGGTAGCAGCGGGCGCTACCTCATCGAGGTAGGCCTCCACGTCGGGCCAAGCTCGGGCGACGGTTCCGGGTTCTGTGACCAGTTGGGTGATGTCTCGGATGTCGTCGGGCGACAACTGCGCGGACAGGGAGCCGGTGAGGAAGGCGTTGGCGAGGTCTTGTCGGGCGAGTTGCACAAGGGCGGGGTGCCGGTAGCGGAGGGCGGTATGGAGGACGGCCAGCCGGGTTCCCCCGTCGTAGTGGCGCAGCCATCCATACGCCGGGGTACGGCTGAGCGCGTCTTTGAGGGCGTCTGCGGCTGCGCCGGATTCGCCCGATTGTGCAGCCAGTGCCGCGAGTCTGCCCAGGGCTGATCCTGACAGGCGCAGGCGCCCGGCCTGTTCCAGCAGAGCACGAGCCTGAGCCGGAGTCGTGGACGTAATGGTGGCGGTTGCATGCTCGACGGCTAGATCCCAGCCCTCCGGCGGGGAGGTTGCTGCTGTTGGCGCGGTTCGAAGAACGGTGAGCAGGCTGCCCAGGGTCTGGACGGACGGTGGAGCGTCTGCAGTATCTGCAGGCGCCTCTTCGATGGCCTCTTGGCTAACTGTCTGTTCGGCTGCGTCGCGGTTCAATTCCTCGACGGCCCAGAGCTGCTGGGCTCGCTCCAGGGCCGACACAGCGTCGCCTCCAGAGCTCGCCGTCCTGCGAGCGTGTACGGCATTGGCGATTTCCTCAGTCGGCTCGGGCGTGATCGGGAACAGCAGATGGACCGCGACGGCCGCGCTGTCGAGGACGGGAATATCTGGGTGGTGGCACGCGGCCAGCACCACGGCTTGGACGGCGTCGGTTTCGGCGAGCGTTCCCACGGTGCACAGCCACTCAGCCAAGTCACAGGCCAGAGAGGGATCACGGGGAAAGGTTGAGGCGATGAGTTTTTCCGCTGCGCCTGAGGCGTGATGGCCTGCGTCGGCAGCGGAGATACGAGAGGCGTATGTGAGGACCGTCGCGGTGAACTGCGTGGGAGACATGTCTCCTTCATCTGCGGCGGTGACCAGCCAGTCGACCCACTCGACCAATTGCCGGTCATGATCGCTGGCGTCGATGCCGAGCGATGTGTCAACAGCGCAGCGAGTCGCGTGTCGGGCTGCCTGTTCATGGTCGACGAGCGCCCAGACTCGCGCTTGTGCCAGCCACAGTGACACCCTGTCGTGTGGGCCGGATGACCAGTCGTTGATCAGACCATCGAGCCGTTGGAGTTGTTCCACGGCCCACGAAGTGGCGTCGGCGTGAGCTTTTAGGGCGGCCTCAATGACCGCTTGTTGGTATTGGGGTGCCCAGTAGCCAGCCCGTTCTTCGCTCTCCCAGGCGGTGTCGAATCGTGAGAGCAGGCGTTGCAGGCCAGCGCTGCCGTGTTGTTTGGTCGCGAGGTCCACTACTCTGCCGAAGAGCTCAAGGGCAGCGTCGCGAACGATGTACCAGCCTGTCCAGTCACGGGTGTTCTCGGAGGGGACTTCGAGAAGGCGGATGATGGGATCCGCCTGTGCCGGCACATCGGGCGGGTCTCCGAGACCTGTGGAGGCAGCAAGTCGCTGGCCCTCCATCTGGGCCAGGACACGCAGTGCTCGCCGGAAACGCTCGTTGCCAGCTTCCCGCGATGTCCAGTCTGAGGTCGGCATGGGGTCTGGCTGTGTCGGATCGGGGTGGACGTACCGGAGTCTGTTGAGCCCGATCAGTGTCCGGAAGGGTTCGAGGCGTTCTTGCCCGGACACGGTGGATGGCCAGGCAACGGCCGTGCCGGGGGGCACGAGTTCATCGATTTCGGGCGCGCTGTCGAAACCGTTTCGGACGAGCAGTTCGGCGGCGGCGATCCGGATGCTGAGGTGTACAGCAGGGGCGGAGCCGTTGGCCGGCAGATCCTCATCGTCCACCTCGTCTGCATCCCCTTCTTCCGCGTTGATGGCGATGATTTCGCGCGCCCATCGCAGGAGATCGGTTTGCGCTTGGTCTTCTGAAGCAGCTTGGGCCCGCATGTAGCGTGCTCGTGCGCGCCAACTGGGTGTGGCTTCAGCATCGATCACGGCCGTCAAGGCGTCGAGAGCCACGTCGTCACGGGTCTCGACGAGGAGATCGAAGCAACGGGCATGAGCGAAGCTGCGACAGCTGATCGTGCTCGCCTCGCGCTCCTGTTGCTCGCGGAGCAGCGCTCGCCGTGAGGATTCCGCCTCCTCGACGCCTGCGGACTCTTCAGGTCGTTCGGTGCTGAGCGCCGGCTCATCCGTGTCGTCTGGAGGGTGGGGAAGTTGGTGGTTGAGTGCGACCAGCACCGCGTCGAGACCGGAGAGGTTCCATGTCGCTTCAGCCCAATCGGCGACCGCTTCCGGCGACGGGTCTTCCTCGCCTGCGATTCCGGCCAGGCCACCGCAGGCACGCAGGATTCTCTGGACCGCATCCACGTTGCCGCGGTTGGCAAAGGTCACGGCATGGGAAAGGGCGGCCTTCCGCGTGATCCTCAGTCGTCCGCCCCGGGCGATGTGGTCCAGGGCCAGCCGTGAGTCAAAGGCGTGCACCGCTTCCGCAAGCGGCTCCCTCTCCAAGACGGTCTCACGCAGTCGTAGTTCGCTGAGGAACACCAGCATGCGCACGAAGGCCTGCGAATCGTCCAGCAGGCTGGCCGAGCGCAGCGCCAGCAGTGCGTGATCTCTCACCGTGGCCAGGGGCCGCAAGTCGATCAGAGACTGGCGCAGATTCTGCGGCGCAGCAAGCGCCAGTACGCGGTCGTACTGACCGGCCAGGAAGAGATGCGCGGCTGCTTCGTCTTGATACAGGCTCCATTCAGGCCCGGAGTTGGCGCACATGTCCGCAAGTTGCCTATGGAAGCCGCGTTCGCGCGCCTCCTCGGCCATGCCGGCGACGTGAGCCGTGGCGTCTGCGAGATAGCGCCGGAAGCTGTTATGGATGAAGCGCCAGTCATCACCGGCCTTGTGGAAAAACGTCGCAGCTTGGTCGGCGAAATCGGAAACTGCACGCTGGTCCGCCCAGGTCGAGAGCCACCGCAGGTTCACCGGTACGCGCAGGCGTGCGACCATACCCAGCAAGTCGAGAACTTGCTGATCCTCCTACACAGCCTGGAAGTACCCGCGATAGCGCGCGGCAACATCGCCACCGTAACGTGATGCGTCTGCGAGTAGGCCGTCGGCTAGTTGACGTCGCACTCCTTCGTCGGGCTCATTGGCTTCCAGCGCGCTGAGTTCCTGCAAGAGGTAGGTGAGGGCGAGGGGATGCCCTTCACTGGCGTCGACGACCTTCGTCATCTGACCGGAGTACAACCAGCTACCGTGGCCGGCTGTCTGGGTCAGGTACTCGATTTCCTCAGCGGCCAGCGGTGGCAGGAGCGCGATACGGTCCTCCTGCTCCAGAGCTGTCCGCACCCTGGGCGGAAGAATGCTCGTGGTCTGGGTGCCGAGGATAAGGAAAACCCCGTCGGGCAGCGCCGCCGGGTTGGGAAGCTCTTCCAGCAGAGAACGCGTCGGGTTCTGCTCTCGCGGGATGTGATCGAGTCCGTCGACCACAACGATGGTCCGCTCGCCGCGTGTCCTCCACCGTTGGCCGGCCTGGTCAAGCTGGTCGCTCAGCACGAGGCGCTGGGTGCGCAGATCGTTACCGATTCCCCGGCGATACAGACCGCTTTCCTGCAGAGCAAGCGACACGTCGTGCAGGAAGCTGTCCGCTTCTCCCCGACTGCTGAGCGGGTCGGGTGCGTCGGGCACGAAGGCGTAGTAGCGCGCCACGTGTCCTTGAATCTTCAGGCTGGCCAGCAGGGTTGACTTGCCTGAGCCGGCTGGGCCGACGAGGGCTAGGTAGCCGCCCGGCAGATGCTTCAGCCGTTCCTCCAGAGCCTGGCGGGCCACCTCGTTCGTCGTGTACACCGTCGGGACCGGGAACTGGTGGGGGTGGCGGTACCGCAACCGTTCCTGCCAGCCCAGGCGCTCCATCAGCTGGTCACGACTCAACTCCACCGGCTGCGCCGGGTCCCGCACGAGTTCCTCAAGCGTGTGCGCCAGATGCGCGACCTCACCGTCAGCCGGTTCGTGATCAGGACGCAGCAGAGGATCGCCGAGCACGAGACCGAACCTCAGTTCCAGATCGCCGACGAAGGCAACGAAATCGTCGTCGGTCAGCTTCGTGAGGGTGCGAAGCGCCTCCCAGACCGGCACCCAGTCGACAACTTCCGGGAGGATGGCCAGATCCGCCCACTGCACCGTTCCTCGCGCGATTTCAAGCCGTACCGGGTCAAAAGAGCGCGCCACAAATGTCGCCAGGCTGCGGGGGCCGGTGGCCCTAGCGCGAGCAATCGGGCCCGCCCCTTTAGCTTGCGTCTTCGACGCATGATTGTTCGTGCACAGGTGGACGGTCAGGGGCTCCGGTGAGGCCGACCGCAACCGCACCCATGCGGCCGCGAGTTGTGTCAGCAAGCCCGGCTTTTCGCCTTCTCCGCTCGTCAGGTCAGCCCACGTGAACGACCCGGCAGGCTGCGACCACTTCACCTGCAATGCGTGGCGTCGCAGCCCCGATTTGAATTGGAAATCATCAGCCACACCAGCCTCAGGATCGGCCACTCGGATCCATTCCAGCGTCGGGAGTTTGGCAAGCACCACGCGCGCGGCCAACCCGTATTGCCCACCGAAGCCCACGACGGCCGCTACCTCACCCCTACTCGGCTGCAACAGAACCCCCTGCCCACATTGCCCCAGGCTCCAAGTATGGCCCGGAGGCCACATCCTTCGCACAGCAGAGCAGTCCGGGCAGCCCGAGGCCGCATCCGAGGATGGATACGCCGTTACGACTCGATGAGCGCCGCCGTACAGATTCGGAGGCCAGTGCGGATGCACCGGCGTCTCGCGGTAGTCAATCCTCCACGGTCAGCGATCGGACCACGCCAGGAGGCTGAGGCTACCGGGCTGGAAGGCTTTCCAAGTGCTCGATGACTTCCGGGTGGCCGGCATGAGCAGCCCGGGCGAGGAGTTGCCGTGACTCCCGCAATTCGCCTCCGTCGTCCCCGCCGACGCGGGGTTGCTCCCGCGGACGGCTCGAGGGAAGTACGGGGCCCTTCTTCTCCTGAGCCAGGATGCCCTCCACGAGGGCCTTCAGGTTCGCCACAGAGCGGTCTCCGTGTCTGCGATCACCACCCCGCTCGGTGCCTCGTCCGTGTCGTTGACGACTCGGCGGAAGAGGGTGCCCTCGGGGACCTCCTCGAAGGTGTACGAGATGGAGCCGGGCAGGTCCACGAGCTCGATCGTGACTCGCCTACCACGCTCGTGCTCCGCCACCCTCCAGGCGAGTTCCACCGTGCCGTCCGCGGCCCGGATGCACTCGATGAACTCGTCGCCAGGGAGGAACGGACGGTCGATGGCCCCGGTGACGGCCCTGGTCAGCACATGCCACTTGGGCCCGAAGCGAACCTGGGTAGCGATATCGAACCCATGCTGGACGGGGCCGTTGATGGTCGTTTCCAACGGGATGGAGGAGGTCATGTCGCTCCCCCGTCCCCGCGGACCTGTCACTGGCGAGCTTCGACAACTGCTTCTTCACCAAGATCCGCCACCTCCTCAACCAGGCAGAGCGGTCGAGAAGACCACCCATGCGAAGCAGCTGACTCAGGCGTGGTGCAGCAACTCAGGACGGGGCGGACGGGCAAAGGTTTGCAGCCGACCGACCCCTTCCACAACGGGGCAAGCACCGGGCGGGTCACGTCAGTCTTCGGGACTCCCAGCGCCCCTCGATCTGGCGACCGCCTGCTGACACTGGCGGCCCTTCGACAGCAGCTCCCAGCGCAGGTCCCCTGAGGCAAGGGCCACGCTCCAGGAGGCGAGGGATGCCGCCATCCGGTCGAGCACCGGATACAGGGCCGCAGGGACGAGTCCGCACTCACGCGCGATCCGGTCCGTCTCAGCACACCCTCGACCGGCCGATCGGTCCGTGTGTGCCGCAAGGCAGAGGGAGGTCAGCCGCACAAGGGTGTCATCGGTGCGTGCGCAGCCCCCTTTCGCCATGCGCAGCGCCCAGTCAGCAGCCCTCCTGCGGTCTGGGCGTGCGGGAGCAAACTGCATTTCGTCGAGGATCTGGGCAACCACCACTCTGCTGGCAGAGCCCGGGATGGTCGACGTTCTACGGAGCCACCGCGCCTGCTCCAGTTCGCTCCACGGCAGCGGATCGCCGCCGAGGCGAAGGCTGCGCAGGACTCCGATCGGCAGCCGAACCCGTCCTTGAGAGTCCATGCGCAGTGCGCACTGCACGGCGAGCAGCCGGGCCCCGGCACCGGTGTGGATCGGCAGGGCTGCGGCCAGGTAACTGAGCATCTCCCGGACCCGAATCTGGTCGCCTGGCACCCTGGGCCGTCGCTTGCGGCGCCTCGCGACGCTGTCCGACGACGCCACGGCCGCACGCAGGGAGGTTTCCGGAACCATGGCGGCCTGCTCCGTCACCGACGCACAGGCCGTACACGCATCGGCGAGGCGCCAGAGCCGTCCACCCCGCTCGCGCGCCAGAAGCAAACGGATCGGACCGGCGCAGCCGCGGTGCCGGGGGTGCCAGCGGCAGCCTCGTTCATGGCACTGACAGGTGCGCAGGTATATCGGCAGAAGGTTGCGCCGAGCATGTCCAGCCAGATGCTCGAGCGCCGCGGAGCGCGCGGATACGGCAGCGAGCAGGGCGTCCCGGTGGTCGCACTGCTGACACACAAGCTGCGGCCCGCCAGAACTGGGCCGCAGCTCCACAATCCAGGCACGCCGCATCGTCGGGTGTGTTGTGCGGAGCCTCATAGGGCGCGCGCTCCTCCCAGTCCTGTCCCGCGCCGTTGCCCGCTCAAGAGAGAGCGACGGCCGCACACGGTAGTGCAGATGTCTGCCCTCTCACCCAACGCTGCCACCTGAGGAAATAGGGCAGAGGTCTGCACTGACAGGGCAGGGGTCTGCACCTTCGGATGGTCAAGTGACGATCTTTCCGCCCGATCCGGACTTCGAGGCACTCCGCCTGGAGCTCGCGCGCCTGCGGGCGGCCCGAGGATGGAGCTATGACGAGCTCGCCGCCCGTAGTGGCCTCGCCAGACGGACTCTCATCGAGATCGAGCAGGGCCGCACGATCGGGACTCTCAAGACCTGGCACGCCCTCGCACACGCCCTCAGCACCCCGCTCGACGAGTTCTTCGCCACTCTACGCAACCTGCGGACACCGGCCCGCAAGCACCGGTTCTCGGTTGAGGAAGTCCCGGCCTACCTGCCGAAACCTTGGTTCGACACCTACTTCGATGGCTTCCTCGATCACATGCCAGAAGACCAACGCCCCAGGGTGCGCGCGCTGCGCCGCGCCGCCTCTATCCGGCTCGTGAGACTCATCACCGGCGCCTCTTGGCCCCGAAGCGCCGAGGTCCTCGACCTGACTCCGAAGATGGCCGCCAAGCTCATATCCAGCCTCGCCAAACGCTTCGATCCTAAGCTGTGGTCTGAGTTCGACCGACGAGTCGACCAAATCGCAGACCACCTCGATGTCACCCAGGACCGAATCAACTACGCGAACCGCCGCCAGCGCCTGGCCGAGTGGCGCATGGCGAGTGAAGAGTGGCACCTTCTGACTGCCGGCATCCCTCGCCTCCGCAGACTTCACGAGCAGGGCGACCCTGAGATTGGAGCCGCCCTCGCATGGAGCGGAGCCACTCAGGGCGAACCTGTCCACAGCCCCGTCATCCGTGAATCCGAGCGCAACGGCGGTGACGTCACCTTGCTCACCAGGGAACTCTCCGTTCTCCAGGGAGACGACTTGCGCGGTGCCCGGCTCCATCTCCGTAGACGACTCGACGTCTACGCGGCGCATCTGGCGAGCGCCTGCGACCGTGGAGCCAGCCTCCAGATCCGCATTGACGACATCCTGATCCGGGGCTGACCTTAGCGTGAGGATCACAACAGGCCTCACCCAGAGGGACGAAGCAGCGAGCAGTTCTGTTGGCGCGGACAACTGAGACTAGACACGACTCGGGACTCCCTGCGACCAGAATCTGCGCCTCCGTGTCTCAGCACGCACGATCATCCAGTAGGAGACACGAACGCGCAGCACGCCCGAACCTCACCAGCCCTGAGGAAGCAGCAGGTCAGCCGCCTCAGACAGTCTGCAAGCCAGGTCCGCTACCCTGCCGGTCCGCACCTCGCCACGGTGCCAACTGTCCCGCTTTTGTGCCAACTAAAAAGCCTCGTCACAAGCAGGTCAACGCCGCACCCGTGGCATCCCCAGCCCGATCCACGAGATGATCTCGCGCTGGATCTCGTTGTTGCCGCCGCCGAAGGTGAAGATCACCGCCGACCGGTAGCCGCGTTCCAGCTCGCCGTGCAGGACGGCGCCCGCCGAGCCCTCCTTCAGGACACCCGGCATGGCGACGATCTCCATGAGCCAGGCGTACGCGTCCCGGCGCGCCTCGGAGCCGTACACCTTGACCGCGGAGGCGTCCTGCGGGGTGAGGGTGCCCTGCTGGACGGCGTTCACCATCTGCCAGTTCAGGAGCTTCATGGCGTCGAGCCGGGTGTGGGTCTGCGCGAGCCGGCGGCGCACCCAGGGAAGGTCGACGACCCGGCGGCCGTCGGCGAGCTTGGTCTCCATGGCCCAGCGCTGGACGTCGTGCAGGGCACGGATCGCCATCGTGCCGTGGGCTGCGAGGGTGACGCGCTCGTGGTTGAGCTGGTTCGTGATCAGCCGCCAGCCCTTGTTCTCCTCACCGACCCGGCGGGAGACGGGGACGCGGATGTTCTCGTAGTAGCTGGCGGTGGTGTCGTGCGAGGCGAGGGTGTTGATGAGGGTGCAGGAGTAACCCGGGTCGGAGGTCGGTACGAGGAGCATGGTGATGCCCTTGTGGGGCGGGGCGTCCGGGTCGGTGCGGACGGCGAGCCACACCCAGTCGGCGGTGTCGCCGTTCGTCGTCCAGATCTTCTGCCCGTTGACCGTGTAGTGCCCGGTGGTCTCGTCGCCCTCGCGTACGGCCCGGGTCTTCAGCGCGGCCAGGTCGGTGCCCGCGTCGGGCTCGCTGTAGCCGATCGCGAAGTCGATCTCGCCGGAGAGGATCCTGGGCAGGAAGTAGCCCTTCTGCTCCTCGGTGCCGAACTGCATGATCGTCGGTCCGACGGTGTTCAGCGCCATCAGGGGCAGCGGTACGCCCGCCTGGGCGGCCTCGTCGAAGAAGATGAACTGCTCCATGGGCGTGAGCCCGCTGCCGCCGTACTCCTCGGGCCAGCCCGCACCGAGCCGGCCGTCCGTGCCGAGGCGGCGGATCGTCTCACGGTAGAACCGCTTCTGCGCCGCGGGATCGCCGTACCGGGCATAGGCGTTGTCGGGCACCAGCTCGGCGAAGTACTCACGCAGTTCGGTCCGCAACCGCTGCTGCTCCGGCGTGTATTCGAGATGCACGGCGCCTCCTGGCTCCCCAAGGCGGGACCTGACGGCGCACACCGTAGAACGTGTTCCAGAAATAGGGAATGGCGGTGACATGCGTAAGGGGGCGCCCCGGCGGGCGCCCCCTTCTGTCCTGGCCGTCAGTGGCAGGGGAATCCGAGGAGGTGGCGGGCGTCGTGCACCCACTCGTGGACGTTCTCGCCGGACACGAGGGAGGTGGCGCCCTGTTCGGCGCCGACGAAGTAGAGCAGGACCAGCATCAGCACGCCGAAGAAGACCGCCCAGGGGACGATCGCGCCGATCGGCAGCTTGGCGGGAACGGCGGTGGGGGTGGCGGTCGGCTGGGCGACGGACTGCGCCATGGGGCAGTACCTCCTGGGGAACTCGCGTCCCGTCTCGGTGGTGCACAGGACGACGGCCGCGGGTCTGACTCGCTCGACCTCCGCCGCCCCTGGGAGGGGTGACGTGCGCTGGGCTTACAGTGGCGCGACCGTGCCGGACTCCCACCGGACTTCCGCCGAACCGTCGTCAATATCATCCAGACCGTACCGCGAAGCCGGGGCCCGGCCAAGGGCGCGTGACAGCAACGCCGTTGCGCCCCGGAACCGGGGAGACGTCGGCGGATTCCCTGTTCCGGCAGGGTGTTTCGGGCACGGGCGAACACGACAGCGCACGAGAGTGAACGTATGACGAGCCGAGTGATCTTGATCTCAGCCGCGATCGGCGCGGCCCTGCGGGAGGCCCGCTTCGACGAAGGGGGCCGGGTGGACGCCGCGGGGCTGCGGCTCGCGCGGGCCGCCGCGGGCGCGGTCCCGGGCGCGGAGCGGCTGTGGGTCTCCCCCACCGTGCGATGCCGCGAGACCGCCGACGCGCTGGGCCTCGACGGGGTCCTGGACGTCCCGGAGCTGGCCGGCCTGGACGTCGGCCGATGGCGTGGCGCGACCTTGGAGGAGGTCGGCTCCAAGGAACCGGAGGCGGTGGCCCAGTGGTTGGCCGATCCCGGCGCGGCACCGCACGGCGGTGAGTCGGTGCGGGCGTTCTGCGACCGGGTGGCGGGCTGCCTCGACACGGCCGCGCGCTTGACGGGCCGGACCGTCGCCGTGGTGGAGCCGGAGGTGGTACGCGCGCTGGTGGTACGGGTGTTGGGCGCACCGGAGTCGGCGTTCTGGCGGGTCGACGTACCGCCTCTGACCGCCACCGAGTTCAGCGGCCGCTCCGGGCGCTGGAACGTACGGGCCGGACGGCCGCTCGCCCCGTCGGCGGAAGCGGGCGGCTCAGGCGGGTAGCAGCGTCGCGAGGAAGTCCGTGCACGCCTGGGCACACGCGCGGCAGGCCCGCGCACTCACTTGTGCGCCGGGACACCGGTCGAAGACGTCCGCGCACTCACGGCAGACGGACCGGCACCACTCGACCTGGACACGGATGCCCGCCTCGCCCCGGTGGTGCTGCCCGTTCAGGACGAGGCAGGTCGCGTCGCACACCTCGGCGCACATGAGGCCCATACGGCGCGCGAGTTGCCGCACCTCGGGTCCGTCGGGATCGATACGGCTCGCCCGCAGCGCGCAGGCGAGGGCGCACTCGGCGCATGCCTGCGCGCAGTCGAAGCGGTCCTCCAGGAAGCGGATCGGTGCCTGCTCGGACGCCGGTGCGGACGTCTGCTTCGTCTTCGGTTTCGGCTTCGTCGTCGGCTTCGTCTTCGTCGTCGTGGTCACCCGGCGCGGGTAGCCCTCGGGGGCCACGCCAAACACCACGTGGACGACCGGCCCCCGGGGGCGCGGCTCACCGTTCCCCGGCCTCCGCCGCCTCCCGCGAGATCCGCTCGAACTGCGCGCCCATGGCCTCGGAGAGCGCATGGGCCGCCGAGAGCGGGCGGACCATGACCATCAGGTCGTCGATCCTGCCGTCCTCGTCGAAGTGCAGGAAGTCGCAGCCGTTGATCTCCTTGTCGCCCACCTTCGCCGTGAAGACCAGCGCGTGGTCACGGCCGTCGGCACCCGCGATCTCTTGTACGTAGCGGAAGTCGGTGAAGACGCGGGTGACGCCGCGCAGGATGGCCGCGGTGATCGCCTTGCCCGGGTAGGGCTTGAAGGCGACGGGGCTGGTGAACACGACGTCGTCGGCCAGCAGCTCCTCGACCGCGGCGAGGTCGCCGGCCTCCACGGCCTTGCGGAAGGGGTGCATCGGTGGTCCCCGCTCTCATAGTCAACTAATTGAATAGGTGCGTAAGAGATTAGTCGTGGGGGTGTGTGCCGTCTAGCCTTGGCCCATGGCATTGCGCAACGCGGTTCTCGCCGCGCTCCTGGAGGGTGAGGCGTCGGGATACGACCTGGCCAAGGAGTTCGACGCCTCGGTGGCCAACTTCTGGATGGCGACCCCGCAGCAGCTCTACCGGGAGCTCGAGCGGATGACGTCCGAGGGACTCATCGAGGCCCGACTGGTGCGGCAGGACCGGCGTCCGAACAAGCGGGTCTTCTCCCTCACCGCGGCGGGCCGCGGCGCCCTGCGCGCGTTCACGGCGGCCCCTCCGAAACCCACCGCCATCCGCGACGAACTGCTGGTCAAGGTCCAGTCCGTCGACGCGGGCGACGACGCGGCCGTACGGGCGGCGATCGCCGAACGGCTGGAGTGGGCGCGCGCCAAGCTGGCCCGCTACGAGCGGCTGCGCGCGCGCCTGCTGGACGGACTCACCGAGGACGAGTTCCTGGCCCGCGCGGGGCGGGTGGGCCCCTATCTCACCCTGATGCGCGGACGCTCCTTCGAGGAGGAGAACATCCGGTGGGCGGAACGGGCCCTGGACATCCTGGAGCGGCGGGCCGCGGTGCGCCCCTCCTGACCCGGGCACGAGCTCGTTCGCCGGACCGGGGATCGCCTGGGATCCGCCCGGCAGGTCCGGGAGCGTGCGAAGCGAGGGCGGAGCAGCCTGGATCACGCCGTACGGGAGCGAACCACCGGGGAATCCCCGGCCCGGGTCACCGGCCGGTGACCGGCACGTCCCATGACCGGGGTCGGGTGAGCTCCTGCCACTCCTCCCGGAGCAGGGCCAGCACCGCGACGTCGTACCGGCGGCCCCGGTGCAGGCAGGCGGAGCGGCGCACCCCCTCCTGAACGAACCCCGCCCCGGCCAGGACACCGAGGGCCCCGGTGTTGGTGGTGTGGGTGACCGCCTGGACGCGGTGCATGGGCAGTTCACCGAAGGCGAGGTCGACCAGCGCGTCGACGGCGTTCGTGCCGTGGCCCCGGCCGCGGTGGGCGGGGTCCAGAACCAGCATGATCTCGGCCGTGCCGTCGACCATGTCCTGGTCCGTCAGGGCGATGTGGCCGATCGGCGTGCCGTCCGGGAGCAGGACGAGGAAGTCGTCGCGGTCGTGCTCGTCGCGGTCTCGCTCGACGCGCTCGCGCACGGCGGACAGGGAACGCGGCCATATGCCGATCTCGTGGGCGGCCACGGGGTCGGAACGCCAGCCGTGGATCAGCTCCGCGTCGTCGACGTCGAGCGGCGCGAGGGCGACGCCCCTGCCCCGCCAGCAGACCTCCCGAGGCGTTTCCGCCTCCCTGTCCTCGATCATGGACGGAGGCTACCGACCGGCGGGACCGGTGGACCAGTCATTTCCGTCCTCGGCCGGCCTGCCGCTCCGTCCTCGGCCGGCCTGCCGCGGGCGGGACCCGAATGATCCGGGTCAAGGGGTGCCCTGCGGGTCAGGCCGGCCGTGGGGAGCGGCGCGAGCCGACGGGTCGCCGAGGTTCGGCCCCGCGCGCAGCACGGCGGCTCGGGCTTCCCTACGGGATCCGGCCCGGCGAAGGCGAGCGGTTACGCTGAGGTCATGCCGTCCACACGTCGAACAGCGCGCCAGACAGACCTTCTCGAACGGCTCGTCGCGTTGCTGGCGGCGGAGGGGTTCGCATCGTTCACGCTCGACGAGCTGACCGAGCGGTTGCGCTGCTCGAAGACGACGCTGTACCAACTCGCTGGAAGCAAGCAGGAGTTGGTCCGCGAGGCGGTGAAGCACTACTTCCGGGAGGCGGCGTCCGCCATCGAGAAGCAGGTGGCGGACACCTCGGCGCCGGCCGACCGCGTGGTGGTCTATCTGAACGGCGTGGCGGAGCGGTTGCGGCCGCTGTCCCGGCGATTCCTCGACGACATGGCCCAGTTCGAACCGGCCCGTGAGGTGTACGAGGCCAACACCCGCCTCGCCGCCGCCCGGATCAGGCAGCTGATCGCGGACGGTGTCGCCGCGGGTGCTTTCCGTGACGTCCATGCCGCGTTCGTGGGCGAGGTCGTGGCGGCCACCATGCAGGAGATCCAGCGCGGCGAGGTGGCCGCGCGCACCGGGCTGAGCGACGCGGAGGCGTACGCGGAGCTGGCCTCGCTCATCGTGCACGCCGTCTCACCCTGACCGCACCGCCGGGGGCGAGGACTCGACGCCCCAGTCGCGGAGCACGGACTCGGTGTCCGCGCCCGCCGCGCGGGGTGCCGAGGGCGGGCCGCTGGGGGTGCGCGAGAAACGTGGCGCGGGCGCGGCCTGCAGGATGCCGTCCACCTCGACCAGGGTGCGCCGGGCCACCATGTGCGGGTGCGCGCCCGCCTCGGCGAAGGTGAGCACGGGCGTGACGCACGCGTCGGTCCCGGCGAAGTGCTCCGCCCACTCGTCACGGGTGCGGGAGGCGAACCTGCCCGCGAACCGGGACCGCAGCACCGGCCACCCGTCACGGTCGCCCTGCGCGGGCAGGTCGGCGGGGGCGAGACCGAGCCCGTCGAGCAGGGCCGCGAAGAACTGCGGTTCGAGTGCGGCTACGGCCACGTACTTGCCGTCGCCGCACGCATAGGTGTCGTAGAAGGGCGCGGCTCCATCGAGAAGGTTGGAACTCCGTTCGTCCGACCACTGCCCCATGCCGCGCAGCGCGTACGCCATCTGGCCCAGCAGCGCGGTGCCGTCGACCATGGCGGCGTCGACGACCTGCCCGGCGCCCGATCGGGCGCGTTCCCAGAGCGCGGCCAGGACCCCCACGACCAGCAGCATGGATCCGCCGCCGAAGTCCCCCACGAGGTTCAGCGGCGGGGCCGGCGGCCCGTCGTCCCGGCCCATCGCGTGCAGGACGCCGGTGAGACCGATGTAGTTCAGGTCGTGCCCGGGATCCCCGGCGAGCGGCCCGTCCTGCCCCCATCCGGTGATCCGGGCGTAGACGAGCCGCGGGTTCGCGCCGCGGCAGTCGTCCGGACCGACCCCGAGCCGCTCGGCGACCCCGGGCCGCAGACCCTCGATGAGTACGTCGGCCCGCGCCGCCAGGCCTCGCACCAACGCCCGTCCCGCGGGATTCTTGAGGTCGGCGAAGACCGACCGGCGGCCACGCTGCACGGCGTCGGCCGCGCCGGCGGGTCCCAGGCTGAGCGCCCGGCCGGACGGCCGCTCGACCCGCACCACGTCGGCGCCCAGGTCGGCCAGCACCATGGCCGCGTGCGGAGCCGGCCCGAGTCCCGCGAGTTCCAGGACGCGCAGGCCCGCGAGCGGGCCGGCGGATCCATCTCTGGACTGCATGGCTATACGGTACCAAAAACGATACTGTTGTATCGATCGCCGTATCGTTATTTCTCCGAGCGACCGAGGAATCACCATGCCAGCCACCCGAACGCTGCCCGCCCAGGAAGCCGTCGACCTGATCGGCCTCACCCGCGAGCTCGCCGAGAAGGAGCTCGCCCCTCGTGTCGCCGAGGCCGAAGCCGAGGAGAAGTTCCCCCGCGAGGTGTTCCGCACCCTCGGCCGGGCCGGTCTGCTGAGCCTGCCGTACGCCGAGCAGCACGGCGGCGGCGGCCAGCCGTACGAGGTCTATCTCCAGGTCGTCGAGGAGATCGCCGCCGTGTGGGCCAGCGTCGCGGTCGGCGTCTCGGTGCACGCGCTGTCCTGCTTCGCCCTCGCCGCGTTCGGCAGCGAGGAGCAGAAGGACAAGTGGCTGCCCGGCATGCTCGGCGGGGAACTGCTCGGCGCCTACTGCCTGTCCGAGGCCCATGCCGGATCCGACCCCGCGGCGATGCGCACGCGGGCCGTCAGGGACGGCGACCACTACGTGCTCGACGGCGCCAAGGCGTGGACCACGCACGGCGGGCACGCGGACTTCTACACGGTCATGGCGCGGACGTCCGACACGGGCTCGCGGGCCATTTCCTGCTTCCTCGTCCCGGCCGACACCCCCGGCGTCATCGCCGATCCGCCCGAGCACAAGATGGGCCTGACCGGGTCGGCCACCGCCACCGTGCGCCTGGAGAACGTCCGCGTTCCCGTGGAGCACCGGATCGGCGAGGAGGGGCAGGGCCTCGCGATCGCCTTCGCCGGACTGGACTGCGGCCGCCTCGGCATCGCGGCGGTGGCCACGGGCCTGGCCCAGGGAGCGCTGGACCACGCGCTGCGCTACTCACGCGAGCGGGAGACCTTCGGCCGCCCGATCATCGAACACCAGGGGCTGGCCTTCGTCCTCGCGGACATGGCCGCGGCCGTGCAGGCATCCCGGGCCACCACGCTCGCCGCCGCGCGGCTCAAGGACCAGGGACTCCCCTTCAGCTGCGAGGCGTCCATCGCCAAGCTGATCGCCACCGACAACGCCATGAAGGTCACCACCGACGCCGTCCAGGTACTGGGGGGCGCCGGATACACCCGCGACTTCCCGGTCGAGCGCTACATGCGGGAGGCCAAGGTGATGCAGATCTTCGAGGGCACCAACCAGATCCAGCGTCTGATCATCGGCCGGGCGCTGCGGGAGAACGACCGGGGCACCCTCAGGGTCCACGACCAGAGGACGCCGCGGCCCTGACCACGCGCCTCGCGGGTCAGCGCACGGGGAAGCCGAAGGAGTACCCCTGCCGCTTCAGCCACGGCAGGATCTCGCGCAGGGCGAGGACGGTCTCGGAGCGGTCGCCACCCCCGTCGTGGAAGAGGACGGTCGGGCCGTTGGAGATCTCCTGCTTGACGGTGGCGACCAGCACGTCGGTGCCGGGCCGTTCGAAGTCCTTGGAGTCGACGTTCCAGCCCAGCGGCCGCATCCCGTGCGAGGCGGCCAGTTCGCGGCTGTACGGCGTGAAGGCGCCGCCCGGGGCCCGGTAGTACTGCGGCCGGACGCCCCCGGACGCCTTGGTGATCATGCGTTCGGCGTCCAGGATCTGCCGCGCCTGGTACGACTCGGACTTGGTGTCCATGGTGGTGTCGTGCGACACGGTGTGGTCGCACAGCCGGTGCCCTGCCGCCACGACCGCCCTGACCAGGTCCGGGTGCGCCTGGGCCTGCGTTCCCACCATGCAGAACGTGGCCTGCACGCCGTACTCCCGGAGCACCTTCAGCACCCGCGGTGTCCAGACCGGGTCCGGTCCGTCGTCGACGGTGATGTCGACACCCCGGGCGCCGTGGTCGGAGGCATGGGCGATGGCCACCGACACCGGCGCTCTCGCGGGCCCCTGGGCGTGCGGCCGGAAGGGCCGGGCCGCGGCTTCCGTTCGTCCGGGCCTGCTCTCGACGGGCCCGGCCTGCGCGCTCCACACGGAAGTCGCGGCGGCCACCGCCGTCACGCCGACCACCGTCGCCAGTGCCCGGCCGTACCATCCCCGCCCGCCACGCCACACCATGTCCGTCCCGCCCCTTGCCCTCTCCGTCGTTCCCGTGCACCCGTCGGGACGAGGGAGATCCGCTGCCGGATCCATCAGCCGCCGGTCACTAGCGAGTCCGCGGGGCCGGCGACACCACGGCGCCGTCCGCCGCGACGGCGACCGCTGCCCCGCCCCGCCGCACCGAGGCGGCGCGCCCTTCAGGGGCCCCCGTCCCCGGACGGCGAAAGCGGCCGCGGACCGTCCGAACCGGCCGGTACTCGACCCGAACCGACCCGAGCGTGTCGGTACACGTGACCATCGCCCTTCCAAGACCGATACTTCGCAGTGACGAGCCCTCAGCACCGACGACCGCCGGAACCGGACACCCTCCCTACCCAACGAACGGGCGAGAACGCAGGTCACGGGCTCCACTCTTACGCTCACCAGGAGGTACCCATGAAGATGCTGATCAACGTGGCGGAGACGGTGGTCGCGGACGCCCTGCGGGGTATGGCGGCCGCGCACCCGGACCTCACGGTGGATGTCGAGAACCGCGTGATCGTACGGCGTGACGCCCCGGTGGCCGGAAAGGTGGGCCTCGTCTCCGGCGGCGGCTCGGGCCACGAGCCCCTGCACGGCGGATTCGTCGGTCCCGGCATGCTGTCGGCGGCCTGTCCGGGCGAGGTCTTCACCTCTCCGGTGCCGGACCAGATGGTGCGGGCCGCCGCCGCCGTGAACAGCGGCGCGGGTGTGCTGTTCATCGTGAAGAACTACACCGGTGACGTACTGAACTTCGACATGGCGGCCGAACTCGCCGAGGACGAGGGGATCCAGATCGCCAAGGTGCTGGTCAACGACGACGTCGCCGTCACCGACAGTCTTTACACGGCCGGCCGGCGCGGCACGGGCGCGACGCTGTTCGTGGAGAAGATCGCGGGCGCCGCGGCCGAGGAGGGCGCCCCGCTGGAGCGGGTGGAGTCGCTGGCCCGTCAGGTCAACGAGAACTCCCGGAGTTTCGGTGTCGCGCTCGACGCCTGCACCACTCCCGCCAAGGGCAGCCCCACCTTCGACCTGCCGCCCGGTGAACTGGAGCTGGGCGTCGGTATCCACGGCGAACCCGGCCGGGAGCGGCGCGCGATGATGACCTCGCGCGAGATCGCCGACTTCTCGGTGCACGCGATCCTGGAGGACATGAACCCGCGCAATCCCGTCCTCGTCCTGGTCAACGGCATGGGCGCGACCCCGCTCCTGGAGCTGTACGGGTTCAACGCGGAGGTGCAGCGGGTGCTCGGCGAGCGCGGTGTCCCCGTCGCGCGCACGCTGGTCGGGAACTACGTCACCTCGCTGGACATGGCCGGTGCCTCGGTGACGCTGTGCCAGGTGGACGAGGAACTGCTGCGTCTGTGGGACGCGCCGGTGAAGACACCGGGGCTGCGCTGGGGCGTGTGAACCGGCCTGCCGCCCGGCAGCCCACGGCCACGGCCACGGCCATTGCCACAGCCACAGCCACAGCCACAGCCACAGCCACAGCCACAGCCAGGGTCACGACCACGACCGCGGGCAGGCCCACGACTCTTCTCATCGGCCCAACGTTGGTACCACGCAAGGAGATTCTGTGCTCGACGCCGATTTCTTCCGCCGCTGGATGACGGCGACCGCCGCGTCGGTGGACCGTGAGGCCCAGCGGCTCACGGAGCTGGACTCGCCGATCGGCGACGCCGACCACGGCAGCAATCTGCACCGCGGGTTCACCGCCGTGGTGAACGTGCTGGAGAAGGAGGCGCCGGATACCCCCGGCGCCGTTCTCACACTCGCCGGACGACAGCTGATCTCCACGGTCGGCGGCGCGTCGGGGCCCTTGTACGGCACCCTGCTGCGCCGTACCGGCAAGGCCCTCGGGGACGCCGCCGAGGTCTCCGAGGATCAGTTCACCGACGCGCTGCGGGCCGGTGTCGACGCGGTCATGGCGCTGGGCGGGGCCGCACCCGGCGACAAGACGATGATCGACGCGCTGGTGCCCGCCGTGGACGCGCTCTCCGACTCCTTCGCCGCCGCGGCCACGGCCGCGGAGGAGGGCGCCGCGGCCACGATCCCGTTGCGGGCCCGCAAGGGCAGGGCCAGTTATCTCGGCGAGAGGAGCATCGGGCACCAGGATCCCGGCGCCACCTCGTCGTCCTTGCTGATCCGCGCACTGGTGGAGGCGTCCGGTGAGTGACTCCGACAACACCGCGGACAAGCTCGTCGGCATCGTGCTCGTCTCGCACAGCGCCGCCGTCGCCGCCTCGGTCGCCGAACTGGCGACGGGGCTCGCGGGCGGCGGCGTCACCGCGCCCGTCGCCCCGGCCGGCGGCACGGCGGACGGCGGCCTCGGCACCAGCGCCGAACTGATCTCGGCGGCGGCCGCCTCCGTGGACCGTGGCGCCGGGGTGGCCGTCCTCATGGATCTGGGCAGCGCGGTGCTCACGGTGAAGGCCCTCCTCGCGGAGGGCGACGAACTGCCCGGCAACACCCGCCTGGTGGACGCGCCCTTCGTCGAAGGCGCGGTGGCCGCGGTCGTCACGGCCTCGGCGGGTGCGGACCTCGCGGCCGTCGAGGCGGCGGCCGCGGAGGCGTACACGTACCGGAAGGCCTGAACCGGGAAGACGTGAGGCGCGCGCGAAGGGACATACGGGCGGAGGGCCGAGGCCCGTCGTTCCACGACCGGAGCCGGGGCCGGGGGCCCCGGTTCCGGAGCCCCCGGGTTCACGCCCGGGGGCTCCCCGTCCGGCGCGCGCTCCGCGGGACCGGTCTGCCTCCGCCACGACACCGGCGTCGCCCCGGGCAGCCCACCGGGGCCGGGCACAGGACCCCGCTCATCCGTCCCGCAGGAACAGCCTGGCCAGCCGCTCGCCCTCCGCCAGGGCGGCCGCGTGGTCCTCGATGGGCTTCACACGGGAGTTCCTGAAGGCGATGTACGTGACCCCTGAGGCCGTCCCGCCGTGACGCGGGTCGGCGCCGATCCCGAGCGCCTTGGCGGTGGCGTACGAGGCCTCGCCGATGATGTGGCGCGGGCCGATGTCTCCGACGACCGCGTACTGGACCCGGTCCTGGTAGATCACGGCGACCACCGACCCGCCGCGGATCCCGTCGTCGCGGTGGTTCCACAGGCGGCTGGGGGCGGGCACGACGACGTACGGAAGGGTCTCGGCGCTCAAGTAGCGCCCGTCCGTCTGCCGGTAGGCGGTGGCCGCGGAGAAGAGCGGGTCGGTCCGACGATTGCACACGGCCCCGGGACGCCCGTCGCAGTCGATGTCCATGTCGGCCTTCCAGAAGACGACGCCCGGCGCCCCGCAGACGGGGATCTCGGCGCGGGTGCCCTCGTCGGTGCGATATCGCCCCTTCGACACGGGAACGCAGTCCCGCACCTTCGCCAGGAGATCGGCGGCCCGTACGGTTCCCTCCCCCGCCGCCGGCGCGGTGGGGTCAGGGTCGGCGGCGGCGCACAGCGCGGGTACGAGCACGACGGCGCCGGCCGCGGCCAGCGTGAGCGACCGGACACGCAGGGCACGTCGGGCACGTCGGGCACGTCGGGCACGCACGATGAAGGACCCTCTCCCGGGAGACGTTGACGGGCTTTCACCAAATCTGGGGCGCGTCCGACAGCGCGTCCACCTGGGAGGGCCGGAAGGAGCACGGCGGGCCCGGCGGGGGCGTACCGCGGCCGAGGGCCCGAGCCTCGGTCGGCTCGGGCCGCTCGACCGCCTTCGCCGGCGCGGGAACAGCGACGACAGCGGTCCGCGCCGCGGGTGCGAACTCCCCTGGCTGGTGGGCAAGTTCGCACCGCATCAGGGATCAGCATACGTAGCCGACGGCGGTCCGACGAACGCCCGTCCGTCCCCTTGATGTGGCCGCGTCAGCCGTGTCTTATAGGTACAGACCAATCCCGTCGAGGGAAGGCAGACCCGTGCGACGCGTTTTCCCGGCGTTGGTGTGCGGCTCGCTGTTCGTCCTGACCTCGTGCGCCGGGGGTGCGGACAGTCCCGGCGGACCACTGCCCCCGGCCCCGATGGGAGTCACCGCGGCGGCGGGCAGTTCGACCAGCGTGCACGTGATGTGGAACCGGGTCTCCGGAAAGCCGGAGGTCACCGCCTACGAGGTATATCGCGGCACCACCAAGGTCGATCGGGTGCCCGGCGCGGAACACATGGTGGACGTCACCAGACTCGCTCCGTCCACGACCTATGTCTTCACCGTCCGGGCCCTCGACTCCGCCGGGAACCCCGGACCGCCGAGCGCCGAGGTCCGCGCCACCACACCGGCCGCGGTCGCCGCCGACCGCGTCCCGCCGAGCCGCCCCGGACGGCCGCACGGCAAGGCGGTCGGGAGCCGGGCGGCGCAGTTGGAGTGGTCGCCGTCCACGGACGCCCGGGGCGTGGCCTCGTACGACATCTACCAGGGCGGCTCGCAGATCCACAGCGTCGGCGGCGCGCAGACCGCCACGGTGGTCACCGGGCTGCGCCCCGGCACCGACTACTCCTTCACCGTCAGGGCACGTGACGCGGCCGACAACCTCTCCCCCGCGAGCGCCGCCGTACGGCTGGCCACCGCAGCGGGCGCGGGCGACGGCCATGGCACCGCGCCGACCGGCTTCCGCGTCAGCGCCCACCGTACGGACGGCGCCTACTACCTGGACCTGTCCTGGATCCCGCCCCGCACGGACGGGGTGATCACGGAGTACCGGATCGATCTGGACGGCCACCAGGCGACCTCGCTCGTCTGGGGCGGCACGCCTCCCCGTGGCAGGTCGACGTACAGCTTCTACGTCGGCCGGGACGCCGGGGTCGCCCACCGGGTGCGGCTGCGGGCGAAACTGCCGGACGGGACCTGGGGCGGGTTCTCGGCGGAACGGTCCGTGACGACGGGCGGGGGCTGACGTGCGGGGCATGCCGGGTGGCAGGTGGCGGAGAGGGCTGGAGGGCAGGCGGCCGCTCGTTCGGGACGGCCGCTGACGAGGCGCCCGTCCGCCGGATGAAGGAATTCGTCACCTGCCCGGTCCCGTCCGCATGCGGGCCCGACCGGGGGCACGTTGGCTCGTCCTGGGGCAGCACGGGCCTTTCCCTTCCCCGGCGGCGCATCGGACGTCCCGCCAACCGTGCCGCCGGAGGACGGTCCAATGCGCACTACTCGGGATTTCCGCCGCTCGGGGCCGGCCCTGGCCGTCGCCGCGCTTTCGCTGACCCTGGCCACGGCGAACGGCGTCGCGGCCGCTTCGGGCATCTCCGTGACCGCCGTCGGTTCCAAGGTCACGGTCACCACCAGTGCCTGCCGGAGCGTGGACGGCGGTTTCGGCAGCGCCTCCCTGCTCTCCAGCGGGCAGTCGAACTTCTCCCAGGGGCGACAGATGTCGCTGTCCGGGACGAGCGCGGGTCAGTCGGCGGTGTGGACGAACGTCGACGCCGGCACGTACACCGTCATCGTGCTCTGCCAGGACGGGCGGACCGCGGGCACCCGGGACGTGGTCGTCCCCTCGCGGTCGGCGCCGTCGGCGTCCGCCGCACCCTCGGCCCCGTCGGCGTCCGCCGCACCCTCGGCGCCTTCGCCGTCCTCGGCGTCCCCCGCGTCCCCCGCGTCTTCGGTACCCACCGTCCCACCGACGGCCGTGCCGACCCGCGGGGTGCTGGCTGGTCTCGGCGGGGCGGCCACGGACCACGGCACGGCCACCACGGTGGCCGGCGGGGCCCTGGTGACCACGGGCGTCGTGGCGACGGCCTGGTTCCTGCGCCGCAGGTCCGAGCCCCACCGGCGCTGACATCCCGGTCCCCCGCGGCCGCCCGTCCGACGCGGAGCGCTCCTCGTCGTGTCAGCCCGACGCGGTGCGCTCCTCCTCGGGCGGGTCGGACGCGGGCCCCGGGCTCGTCCCCTCCCGCGTCGCGGACGGGTCACCCAGGTGCTCGAACTCCTCCAGCGCATGGCTCAACCACCGCGTCCAGAAGGTCTCCAGGTCGATACCGGCCCGCAGCACCAAGTGCCGCAGACGGTCCTGGGGAGCGTTCCTGCCGGGTGGGAAGTCCCGCTCCTCGATCTCCTCGTACTCCGCCAACTGCCGCTGGTGCAGCGCGAGATGGCGCCGCAGGTCACTCTCGATGCCCGCGGTGCCGACGACGGCCGAGGCCCGCAGCCGCAGCAGCATCGTGTCCCGCAGGGGCTTGGGGTCCTGGGTGACGGCGGTCCAGCGGGCCAGCTCGTCGCGGCCCGCGGGCAGCACCTCGTAGCTCTTCTTCTGTCCCCGGGCCGGCTGCGCGGACGGCAGGGCGCGGATGTGTCCCTCGGACTCCAGCTTTCCCAGCTCGCGATAGATCTGCTGATGCGTCGCCGACCAGAAGTAGCCGATCGACTTGTCGAACCGCCTGGTGAGTTCGAGTCCCGACGAGGGCCTTTCGAGCAGGGCGGTGAGGATCGCGTGCGGGAGTGACATGGGTTCATCCTAGGGAGGGCCGCCCACGGGGACGGCCCTCGCTGTCGTCGTCGGTGCCCGAAGGTCTACAGCGCCGCCGCCAGCTCCGTGCCCTGCTTGATGGCCCGCTTGGCGTCCAGCTCGGCGGCCACGTCGGCACCTCCGATCAGATGCACGCTGCGCCCCGCGGCGGACAGCTCCTCGTACAGGTCGCGGCGGGGCTCCTGCCCGGTGCAGAGCACGATGGTGTCGACCTCCAGCACTTGGGCCGCGCCGTCGACGGTGACGTGCAGCCCGGCGTCGTCGATACGGTCGTACCGAACGCCCGGGACCATGGTGACGCCCCGGTGCTTGAGCTCGGTGCGGTGGATCCAGCCCGTGGTCTTGCCGAGTCCGCCGCCCACCTTGGATGCCTTGCGCTGCAGGAGGTGGACGGTGCGCGGCGGTGCGGGCCGCTCGGGCGTACCGAGGCCGCCGGGGGCGCGGTAGTCCATGTCGACGCCCCAGTTGCGGAAGTACGTCGCCGGGTCCTCGCTCGCCTTGTCGCCGCCGTCGGTCAGGTACTCGGCGACGTCGAAGCCGATGCCGCCGGCACCGAGGATCGCGACCCGGTCGCCGACGGGGGCGTCGTCCCGCAGGACGTCGAGGTAGCCGACGACACTGGGGTGGTCGACGCCGGGTATCTCGGGCGTGCGCGGACGTACGCCGGTGGCGACCACCACCTCGTCGTAGCCGGACACGTCCCCGGAGTCGACGCGCGTGTTCAACCGCACGTCCACGCCGTGCTGTTCGAGCTGGGTGCGGAAGTACCGGATCGTCTCGTCGAACTCCTGCTTGCCGGGGACCTTGCGGGCCACGTTCAGCTGGCCGCCGATCTCGCCGGCGGCGTCGTAGAGCGTGACGTCGTGGCCGCGCTCGGCCGCGGAGACCGCGCAGGCCAGTCCGGCGGGGCCCGCGCCCACCACGGCCACCCGCTTGCGCAGCCGGGTCGGGGCGAGGACCAGTTCGGTCTCGTGGCAGGCCCGCGGGTTGACCAGGCACGAGGTGATCCGGCCGCTGAAGGTGTGGTCGAGACATGCCTGGTTGCAGCCGATGCAGGTGTTGATGGCCTCCGGCCGCCCGGCCGCCGCCTTGGCGACGAAGTCGGGGTCGGCGAGCATCGGCCGGGCGAGCGACACCATGTCGGCGTGGCCGTCCGCGAGCAACTGCTCGGCGATCTCGGGGGTGTTGATGCGGTTGGTGGTCACGAGCGGGACGGAGACGGAGCCCATCACCTTCTTGGTCACCCAGGCGTACGCGCCGCGCGGCACGGAGGTGGCGATGGTGGGGATACGGGCCTCGTGCCAGCCGATGCCGGTGTTGATGATCGTGGCTCCGGCGGCCTCCACGGCCCGTGCGAGTGTGATCACCTCGTCCAGCGAGGAGCCGCCCGGCACCAGGTCCAGCATCGACAGGCGGTAGATGATGATGAAGTTCTCGCCGACGGCCTCGCGCACCCGGCGGACGATCTCGACGGGGAAGCGCATCCGGTTCTCGTAGGAGCCGCCCCAGCGGTCCTCACGACGGTTGGCCTGGACGGCGATGAACTCGTTGATCAGGTAGCCCTCGGAACCCATGATCTCGACGCCGTCGTAGCCGGCCCGCTGCGCGAGCCGGGCGGCGCGCGCGTAGTCGTCGATCGTCTGCTCGACCTCGGCGTCGGTGAGCGCGTGCGGTGTGAAGGGACTGATCGGTGCCTGCAGGGCGCTGGGCGCGACCAGGTCCTGGTGGTAGGCGTACCGCCCGAAGTGCAGGATCTGCATCGCGATCTTCCCGCCCTCGCGGTGCACCGCGGCGGTGATCCCGGCGTGCTGGTCGGCCTCGGCCTCGCAGGTCAGCTTCGCGCCGCCCTCGTAGGGCCGGCCCGCCTCGTTGGGCGCGATGCCACCGGTGACAATGAGGCCGACACCGCCCCGGGCCCGGGTGGCGTAGAACTCCGCCATCCGCTCGAAGCCTCGCTCGGCCTCCTCGAGACCCACGTGCATGGAGCCCATGAGGACGCGGTTGGGCAGCGTGGTGAATCCCAGGTCGAGCGGGTTCAGCAGGTGCGGGTAACGGCTCATCGGGCCCTCCGTACGCGGTGTCGTAGGTCTGTTGTAGACGACGGGACGCGCATTGTGCAACTAGTTGCACAATGAGGAGGGTCACTCCGGCCGGTCGGCCGGGCCTGCGTCTCCTGCCCCGCGCCGCCACAGCGTGGCGGCGCGGGGCAGGACGACGATCCAGGACCGAAAGCGGCATGCCGGACGGCCGGGGGCGGCCGCTCAGGGCCGACCGCTCAGGGCCGACCGCTCAGGGCATGGTGCCGATCACCACGTTGGCGTACAGCTCGTCGGAGACGGCCAGTCCGGCGATCAGGCCGCTGCGCGCGAAGACCTCCACGGCCAGGGGCGCCTGGGGTTCGCTCGTCTCGACCAGGAGGCTGCCGCCGGGGGCGAGCCAGCGGGGCGCCCCGTCGGCCACCCGGCGCAGGATGTCGAGGCCGTCCGCGCCACCGTCGAGGGCGGTGAGCGGCTCGTGGTCGCGGGCCTCCGGCGGCAGCAGACCGACCTCGCCCGTCGGGACGTACGGCACGTTGGCGGCGAGGACGTCGACGCGACCGCGCAGGGTGTCGGGCAGAGCCGCGTACAGGTCGCCCTGGTGGACCCGGCCCCCGAAGGGCGCGACGTTGCGGCGGGCGCAGCGGACCGCGGCCGGGTCGATGTCGGCGGCGTGCAGTTCGGGTCCACCGAGGGACGCGGCCAGCGCGGCGCCGACCGCGCCCGAGCCGCAGCACAGATCCACGACCAGGGAGACGTTCCGCGCCAGGGCGACAGCCTGGTCCACGAGGAACTCGGTACGGCGGCGCGGTACGAACACACCCGGTTCGACGGCGATGCGCAGACCGTGGAACCCGGCCCAGCCGAGGACGTGTTCGAGGGGAAGGCCCGAGACGCGCCGGTCCACCATGGCGGTGACCTCGTCCGGGGTGCGGGCGGTGGAGCGTATCAACTCCGCCTCGTCCTCGGCGAAGACACAACCAGCGGCACGGAGAGCGGCGACAACGGAATCGGATGGGGAAGGCATGGAAGCCGAGAGCCTTTCGGTGAGCCGAAGGGCGCTCTCGCGGTCGCCTACCGGCGCTGAGCCGCGTCGACCTGAGGTGAGAGCACCCGACCTGAACTGGCGGTAATGGGTCCCACCTCCTCGGCAACTCCTGGGCTGGGGCGTTCCACAGCCGGGACGGTCACTTTACAGGAACCGTCAGACGGCGACCGACTCCTCCAGCTCCTCCGCGCCCTCGCGCTCCTGCGCCGTACCCCGCTGTTCCCACTCCTCCGGCGACATGAGCGCCGGCTCCTCCTCCACGGCGCCCCGGGCGCGCCCGCGCTCGACGGCACCGGCGACGGCCGTGACCAGCAGACCGACCACCAGCCAGACGGCCAACGTCCCGATGTCGCCGGACAGTCCGTCCCGGTCGAAGTAGAGGAGGCTGCGGACGCCCTCGACGAAGCCGGCGCCGTTCCAGAAGGAGTGCAGCGCGCCGAAGAAGCCGTTCTGCAGCTCGGGCCGGAACAGACCCCCGGAGCTGGTGAAGTTGAGCATCACGAAGAGCACCATCATGGCGAGGGTGGTCCACCGCTTGAGGAACGTGTGGAGGCCGACGCCGATGAAGAGGATGCCCGCCGAGTAGAGCCAGGCCACGCCCCACAGGCTCGCGAGGTCGTGGTGCGCGAGATGGAACACGGGCCCGGCGAGCAACGCGCCGATGGCGCCCACCACCGCCGAGACCCCGACGGCGAGCAGGGCCCGTACGCGCAGCGGCAGCTCCGCTCCGGCGGCGCCGAGCGCGGCGACGGACGCGTAGGACCCGATGCTCAGCGCGATCAGGAGGAAGAACAGGCCCTGGCCCGTGGGGTCGTCGGCGACGGTCGGGGCGACGTCGGTGACCTTCAGCACCTGGCCCTGCCGGGCGGCGACCGGCGTGAAGACCTTCTCGACAGCCGTGGCGCCCATGTCGGACGCGGCGGTGGCGACCACGAGTTCGGACGACCCGGTCCCGGGCACATAGGCGCCCGTGATGTCACGGGACCTGAGCAGACCGACCGCCTCGGCGCGCGTCGCCACGGTCCGTACGTCGAGCCTGCTCCCCGCCGCGTCCTTGACGGTCTGGGCGAACACCTTCGTCTCGGCACCGGAGCCCACGACGGCCACCGGGAGATGGTGCGGCTCGGGCGTGACGAACGCACCCATATAGGCCAGCCCCATACCGAGACACATCAGCAGCGGGGTGACCAGGTGCGTGAGCACATGGCGCAGGGCCGGTGAGCGCAGTCCGGTGATCACGGGACCTCCTTTGATTGGCATATACAACCATCCATCAAGTTGTACTATACAACCAGAGGAGCGAGGGAGGTCCCATGAAGGCAGCCGAAGGGCCCGATGAGACCGTCGTCACCACCGGTGCGGCGGCCGTCGAGACCATCCAGCGCGAGATGACGGCCTTCGCCCGGCGCGCCAGGGCCTCGGCCGGGCGCATGCACCCGGAACTGTCGCTCGTGTCGTACACCCTGCTCGGCCACCTGGAGGAGAGCGGCGGCTGCCGTGCGACCGACCTGGCCGCGCACTACGCGCTGGACAAGTCCACGGTGAGCCGTCAGGTGGCGGTGCTGGAGCGGGCCGGGCTCGTCGAGCGACGGCTCGACCCGGACGACCACCGCGTACAGGTACTGCAGCTCACGGAGGCGGGCACCCGGATCCTCGCCCAGGTCACGGAGAGCCGGCGGATCGCCTTCCGCGAGCGGCTCGCGGACTGGCCGGCGGAGGACCTGGAACGGTTCGCCGCGTATCTGGTGCGGTACAACACCGCGTCCGGGGCGTCCGCCGTGAAGGCGGACTGACCAGGGCGGGAGGTGCCTCGCGGCACCTCCCGCCGCCGTCCCGGGCGCCGGGCGACCCCCGTGCGTCGCCCGACGCCCACGGCCCCGGTCGTCAGCGGGCTCCCACGGCCTGCCCGTCCGCCAGGTGTTCGGGTACCCGCGCGGCCAGGAAGCGGGTCGTGCGCCGCAGCTCGAAGCCCAGGGACTCGTAGAGACGGATCGCGCCGGTGTTCTCCGCGGCGGTGTGCAGGAACGGAGTCTCGCCCCGTTCGCGTATCCCGTGCGCGACGGCGAGGATCAGCCGGGAGGCCAGACCCTGGCCACGGAAGTCCGGGTCGGTGCAGACCGCGCTGATCTCGGTCCAGCCCGGCGGATGCAGCCGCTCCCCCGCCATGGCGATCAGCGCACCGCCCCGGCGGATCCCGAGATAGGTGCCGAGCTCGACGGTGCGCGCCAGGAAGGGACCGGGCCTGGTGCGCTCCACCAGGTCGAGCATCTCCGGTACGTCGGCCGAGCCGAGCCGTACCGCTTCGGCGTCCGGCGCCGCGGCGAGCCCGGCGTCGACGAGCTGGACGCCGTCGATGCTGAAGGTCAGCTCCCAGCCCTCCGGGGTCGCCCCGTTGAACCCGGCCAGCGGTGCCTCGCCGCCCGGACCCACGAGGGCCGCGAGGTCCGCCCAGTCGTCCGCGTCGGGGACGTCGGGCAGGGCCAGCCACGGGGATACCTCGACGGGGTAGCGCAGCACGCGGCCGCGGCGTTCGGCGAAGTGGGCGTGCGGGCCGGTCAGGGATCCGAGGGCGGGGTTGTCCAGCGGGTGCGCGGCCGCGTTACGGGCGTCGTTCATCGGGCGACCTCGATCACGATCTTGCCGCGGGCATGGCCGTCCTCGACCGTGCGCAGCGCCTCGGCGGCCCGGTCCAGCGGGAAGGTCCCGGTCACGAAGGGCCGGAGCCGGCCGTCGACCACGAGCCGCGCCACCTCGTCGAGGACGGCGGCCGTCCGGGCCCGCTCCACGCCCGCTCCGCCGAGCCGCGCGACCGTCTCCCGGTCGGCTCCGGTGATCAGTTTCGTCCGGTCGGCCAGCAGGGCCGCCGCCGACTCCAGCACCTCGCCCCCGACGAGGTCGAGAACACCGTCCACACCGTCCGGCGCCACCGCCCGCAGCCGCTCGGCCAGGCCGGGACCGGCCGGGACGTGCACGGCGCCGAGCGACTCGACGAAGTCCTTCTTGCCGTCGCTCGCGACCCCCACCACGCGCAGTCCGAGCACCTGCGCGATCTGCGCGGCCGCGACGCCCACACCGCCGCCCGCGCCGGTGATCAGCACGGTCGCGCCGGAGGGCAGGCCGAGCTGGTGGACCGCGTCGTACGCCGTCGCCGCCGCGACGGGCAGCGTCGCCGCGTCCGTGAACGACAGCGCGGCGGGCTTGTGGGCGGTCACCGTCGTGGGGAGCAGGGCGTAGTCGGCGTATCCGCCCGCCACCGGGTTGCCGAAGACCTCGTCCCCCACCGCGAACCCGGTCACGTCGGGGCCGGTCTCCTCGACCACTCCCGCGACCTCGTTGCCGAAGACGGCCGGAAGCTCGCGGGCCGCGGCGCCGGGGCGCCGGTAGCCCGTCCGCTGCTTCCAGTCGACGGGGTTCACACCCGCCGCGCGGACGGCGACGAGTACCTGGTCGGCTCCCGGGCTCGGCCGGTCCTGTTCCACCAGGGCCTCGGCCTCGGGGCCGCCGTACCGGGTGAAGACGTACGCCTTGGGCATCCTGCTTCCTCACTCTCCCTCGCTGTCACCGGTGGCGGGGGCGCACCGGGGTCGGCATGGGGGCAAGGACGATCACGCCGTGGCTATTCCCCGGCCTCGGCGGCGTTCATCCGTCCGCAATGATTCGGAGCCTCGCCCGGGGACGGAGCACGGCCGCGGGCCACGTACGGTGGAAGGCGCACGCCGGGGAGCGCGTGCGCACCGATCCCGCTCGATCTGCGGGCCGTCGCACCGGGCGGCCTGGAGGCAACAAGTCCCATGAACGTCACCCGAGGATTCGCCGGACGTCCGCGCGTCGACCACACCGGGCTGCCACCCGGCCAGTACGACGCGGGCGACGACTGGCCCGTGCTGTCCGCCGAGGTCACGCCAGCGCTCGCGGCCACCGACTGGACCTTCCGGATCGACGGTCTGGTGGCCGAGCCGCGCACCTGGGACTGGGAGCAGGCGCACGCGTTGCCCGCCTCGGCGTACGAGGGCGACATCCACTGCGTGACGAGCTGGTCGAAGTTCGGGGTGCGCTTCGGCGGCGTCTCCCTCGACGCGTTCCTGGAGCGGGTGCGCCCCCATGGAGGCGCCACCCATGTGGTCGCGTACTCGCACACCGGGTACACCACGAACCTCCCGCTCACCGACCTCACCGGCGGCCGTGCCTGGATCGCCTGGGAGTACGAGGGGAAGCCGTTGCCCGCCGAGCACGGTGGCCCGGCGCGGCTGATCGTGCCGCACCTGTACTTCTGGAAGAGCGCCAAGTGGATCGCGGGCCTGCGGCTCCTGGACCACGACGAGCCGGGCTTCTGGGAGCAGAACGGCTACCACGCACGCGGCAATCCCTGGGAGGAGCAGCGTTACTCCGGTGACTGACACGACCGCCTCCCCGAGCGCCCTCGTACCCGCGAAGCCCCTCGAGCCCCCGGCCACCGGCGCCTTCGTCCCTGTCACGAGTTTCGCCGTGCCGGGGCGGATCGCCGTGAGCGGACAGACCGCCGCCACCTGGCGTGACGCCACGATCACCGATGTCCGCCGTGAGACACCGCAGGCCACCACCTTCCGGTTCGCGGTACCGGGCTGGCCGGGGCACCTGCCCGGCCAGCACCTGATGCTGCGGCTGACCGCCGCGGACGGCTATGTGGCGCAGCGCCACTACTCCATCGCGTCGCCGCCCGACGACACCGGCCACATCGAACTCACCCTCGACCATGTCGAGGGCGGTGAGGTCTCCGGCTGGTTCCACACCGTGGCCGCGCCCGGGGACACGGTCGAGGTCCGGGGTCCGCTCAGCGGGTTCTTCGCCTGGCCCGGCGACCGGCCGGCGCTGCTCGTCGGCGCCGGCTCCGGTGTCGTACCGCTGATGTCGATGCTGCGCCACCACCGGTTGCGGGGGCTGGACGTGCCGTTGCGGCTGCTCGTCTCCACGCGCAGCCCCGAGGAGCTGATCTACGCGCGGGAGTACGGCGCGGAGACCACGGCCGTCTTCACCCGCGGCGCCCCGGAGGGTGTGGCCGTCGGACGTCTGGCGGCCACACATGTGGCACCACTCCTGGCAGCACAGCCTCCTGGTGGGTGGGAAGCCTATGTGTGCGGCTCCAACGGGTTCGCCGAACACGCGTCGCGACTGCTGGTGGAGGCGGGGCAGCCGGTGGACCGGATCCGCATCGAGCGCTTCGGCTGAACGGGGCGCGGTCGCCCAGCAGGTCCGGGCGCCTCCAGTGGTCCGGGCGCATCGGGGGTCCGGGCGCCCCGCGTGCCGCGGTCCGGACACCGGTCCGACGCCCGGGTCCTCCGTCAGCCGTGCGGAACCACGGCCACCGCGCACGGGGCGTGCCGGATCAACGCGCGCACGGAGCGGCCCGGGCCGGTACCCGCCTCGCGCCCCACGACCAGCAGGCCGGCCCGCGCGGACGCCCTCAGGAGGTGCGGTCCGGGGTGCCCTTGGACGACGTGCTCGCGGACCGTCGTCCCGGGGAACCTGCGGCGCCACGGCTGGAGGGTGCCGGCCAGCGTTCCGCCCTCGCCGTCCCCGCGCCGGGCCGTGTCCCCGGACCGGGGCCCACGGGCCGCGCGGGCGTACGGTTCGGACCGCGTCCAGGCGTGCACCACGTGCAGCGGCGCCGAACGGAAGGCGGCCGTGTCGAAGGCGTAGCGGATCAGGTCGTCGGCCGGCCGGTCCACGTCGAGTCCCAGCACCACCGGCAGGTAGGGGGCGGAGTCGGGCGGTGAACCGTCGGTGACGGGCGTCCGTTCGTCCTCGGGGAGTTCACCCGCGCGTACCACCACGACCGGGCGTGCGGCACGGGCCGCTACGGCGAGGGCGACCGAGCCGACTTCGAAGCCCGCGAACCCGGTGGAGCCGCGTGAGCCGACGACCAGGGTCTCCGTGTCCGCCGCGGCGGCCAGCAGGGCCTGCACGGCGGGTGTCCCGGTGCGCCGGGCGATGATGTCCAACGCCGGGTGCGCGTAGGACAGTTGGATGGCCGCCCGGTCGAGTGCGGTGCGGGTGCGCCCCGCGGGGACGTCGACGTCCGGGACCCGGCCGGAGACCGCCGGCCCGGTCCCCGCGTGCAGCAACCGCAGGGGGAGCCGGCGGCGGCGTGCCTCCCTGGCGGCCCAGTCGGCGGCGTCGAGGCTGGTCGACGAGCCGTCGATGCCGACGGTGATGGAGCGCGCGCCGGTACTCATCGCCTCCTCCCCTGCCGCGGGCCGGAATCGGTGGCGCGCCACTGGGCGTCGAGTGCTGCTGGACGGGAATGCGTCATGGTGGCTCCTGTTTCGCCGCACGAAGTGGTTCGCGGGTTCCACAGGGGGTGCGGATCATTCGTACGGCGGCAGAATCACCGTACGGATTCTCCGTGGACGCTCGCGGTGTACGCGGTGCGCCGTGGAAAGGGTGGAGCGGGGCAGGGAGGTGACGATGCGTACGCGGGTACGCGGCTGGCGCTGGCGCCGCAGTCCGTTGCGCCGCCGTTGTGACGTCTTGGAGGCGTGGGCGCTGCTGGCCGTCGTCGTGCTGCTGGTCGTCGGCGCGCCGCTGGCCGGGGTGGCCGTGGGACGGCGGGTGTACGACGACGCGCGGGCGCGGGCCGCCACGCAGCGGGCCGAGCGGCACCCGGTGACCGCCCTGGTCGTCGAGGACGCGCCCCCCGCCGTGCCCTCACCGACCGGACGGCAGCCCTCGTACCCGGTGAGGGTGCGCTGGACCGCGCCGGGCGGGGACTCGCGCACCGGCCTGGCCCAGGTCCCCGCGGGAGCCCTGCGGGGTGAGCACACCCGTATCTGGCTGGACTCCGGCGGCCGCCGGGTCGGCCCACCGGTGAACGCGTCCGCGGTCTGGCAACACACACTGATGGCGGGCCTGTTCACCACCGGGGCCGCCGTGGCCGTCGTCATCGGCGTCCACTTCGCGGGACGGCGGGCCTCCGTACGCCGCCGCGTCGCCGAGTGGGAGCGGGACTGGGAACGCACCGGGCCGGAGTGGCGGCGCCACACGCCCTGACGTGCGCGGCCCCCTCCGGGCATGGGTGGTCGCACGCGGGGCAGGAAGGGCCGGTGGCCCGCGCCACCAGGGCGCGGGCGGACGCGGAACCAGGCATGGCGGCCCTCCGGCGGCCCACGTACGGTGTGATCATCCGCAGCCGCGACGTCTTCAAAGGTGGTCCTTCATGGCCCTGTTCGACCTCCCCCTCGACGAGCTCCGCGAGTACCGCAGCGCCTCGGCCGAGCCCGAGGACTTCGACGACTTCTGGGCCAGGACCCTCCAGGAGACGCGTGAACACGGCCTGGACGCCCGCTTCGAGCCCGTCGAGACCCGCCTCAGGACCGTCGAGGTGTACGACGTCACGTACGCCGGGTTCGGCGGGCACCCGGTCAAGGGCTGGCTCACCCTGCCGGCCGGGGCCGACGCGCCGCTGCCGGCGGTCGTCGAGTTCGTCGGGTACGGCGGCGGCCGCGGCCTCCCCCACACGCATCTGCTGTGGGCCTCGGCGGGCTTCGCGCACTTCGTGATGGACACACGGGGCCAGGGCAGCGCCTGGGGCGGCGGCGAGACCCCGGACCCGGTGGGCAGCGCGCCCGCATACCCCGGCTACATGACCCGCGGTATCGACGCTCCCGAGAACTACTACTACCGGCGGGTGTTCACCGACGGGGTGCGCGCGGTGGAGGCGGTCCGCTCGCACCCGCTGGTCGACCCGGCGCGCACCGCGGCCGTCGGCGCGAGCCAGGGGGGCGGCATCACGATCGCGGTGGGCGGTCTCGTCCCCGACCTGGCCGCGATCGCTCCCGATGTGCCGTTCCTGTGCGACTTCCCGCGCGCGACGACACTGACCGACCGCCATCCGTACCGGGAGATCGGCAGTTTCCTCAAGACCCACCGCGGCCGTGCCGACGACGTCCGGCGCACCCTCTCCTACTTCGACGGCGTGCACTTCGCGGCACGCGGCAGCGCCCCGGCCCTCTTCTCGGCAGGCATGGAGGACCAGACCTGCCCGCCCTCCACGGTCTTCGCCGCGTTCAACGCCTGGGCCCACGAGGAGAAGACGATCGAGGTCTACGACTTCAACGACCACGAGGGCGGGGGCCCCTACCAGGAGGCGGCCCAGCTCCAGTGGCTCCCCTCGTACCTCTAGCACTGCGAAGGTCCCGTCTGTCTCATGACGGCCGGCACGCCCTCCGGGCCGACGACGGGACCTTCGCGACACGCTCTGGTGCCGCGACACGCTCGGGTGCCGCGGCACCAGGCGGGGTTCAGCCGGCCGTTCCGCGCGGTACGACCGTCGCGAGCACGGCGGGCAGGGGGTACCAGTCCGCCGACACCACGCTGGCGTGCCGCGCGGCGAGGAGGGCGACGCGTTCCTGCGCCTGGGCCTGGGTGGGGTTGGTGCCGTCGATGGCGGGCGGCACGTTCTGGGCGTCGGTCATGACGACGAGGTAGTGGCGCTCGTCGTACCAGGCGGTGTCGATCGTGCCACCCGCGTAGGCGGCGGCGTCGCCGTCGTAGATCACGAACCAGGGGCGGATGGTCGGGTCGGTGTAGCGGGTGCGCGGGTCGCCCGCGGTCGCGCCGTGGACGGCGGGGAAGGCGGACGCCTCGCGCAGCCGGCCGGCGGCGGCGAGGTCGCGGAGGTGGGTGGCGTACTCGCGGTCCGTCCAGAGCGAGTCGAGGGGGTTGCTCTCCTCGACGGTGCCGGGGATGAGTTCGACGACGAACTTGCCCGCGAGCGCCGATCGTGCGGGCCAGCCGTCCGCCTGGACGGCCGAGTCGAGGTCGGGATGGGAGCCCGCGACGTCGGCGGGGCGCAGCAGCGCGTCGCCGAGTTTCGCCGTCAGCAGGGCGTCCAACTGGGTGGGACCGCGGCCGATGTTGGCCGCGAAGCCGTCCTTCATCTCGATCTTCAGCTGGATCGGCCGGTGCCCCGGGTGCGCGTCGTGCCACGTCCGGATGTCGGAGAGGCAGCCGGCGAGATCGCGGTTGACGGACTTGGTGCGCAGATCGGAGGCGTTCGCCGCGTTCTCGCAGTTGTTGTCGTTGCCGATCGGGTTGCTGTGCGAGACGCGCCAGGAGGCCCCGAACACGTTGGTCCACACGTCGAGTTCCAGCATCCCGGCGCCGGAGTCCAGCGCGTCGGCGAAGTAGGGGTACTTCGCCTTGTCGTAGGAGTTGTGGACACCCACCGAGGTGCTGGAGGAGTACGAGAGGTCCGCGGCGCTCGCCCCGGGGGACGTGGTCAGGGCGATGGCTCCCGCCGTCGCCACCGCGATCCCCGTACGTGTCAGCACCCTCACATGTCTGCGCATGTTCCCCCTGCCTCTCCCGCATCGGTGGTCAACCGACGTGCAGCGTAGGGGTGTTGGGTGACATCCGGAAGAGCCCGTGATGACGGGAGGGCGGACACCGCACCACGCGGCGGGCGGTGCGCCGCGGCCCGGCGGCGGACGGATGCGGTGCGGCCACTTCCACCCGGTCCGACCAGTCGGTATGTTCGGGCCCGGTGTCCCTACGGATGACGGAGGTCTCCATGTCCCAGCCCGCGCCCGATGTCCGGGGCCACTGCGACGCACGCTTCACGGCGGTTCGCACGGCGTTCGAGGAGAACTTCCGGGACCGTGGCGAACTGGGCGCGGCGGTGACCGTCGTTCTGGGCGGCGAGACGGTGGTGGATCTGTGGGGCGGCTGGGCCGACGCGGGAGGCACCCGCCCCTGGGAGCGCGAGACGCTCGTCAACGTGTGGTCGACGTCGAAGGGTCCGACCGCCCTGTGCGCGCACATCCTGGCCGATCGCGGGCTGCTCGACCTCGACGCGCCGGTGGCCGCGTACTGGCCGGAGTTCGCGGCGGCGGGCAAGGAGGCCGTTCTCGTACGGCATCTGCTGTCGCACCGGGCGGGGCTGGCGGGGTTGCGCGAGCCGCACACGTTCGAGCAGCTCTGCGACTGGGAGCTGACCGTCGGCCGGCTCGCGGCCCAGGAGCCCTGGTGGGAGCCGGGGACGCGGTCCGGCTATCACGCGCTCACATTCGGCCATCTGGTCGGCGAGGTGGTGCGGCGGGTGTCCGGGCTGCTGCCGGGAGCGTTCCTGGAGCGGGAGGTGACCGGCCCGCTCGGGATCGACTTCACCGTCGGACTGCCCGAGAAGGAGGTCGGGCGAGTGGCCGAGCTGGTGCATCCGCCGGCCGCGTCGAGCAGTGAACAGGCGGCGGTCTTCGCCCAGTTGGCGCCCGCGGCAGTGGCCGCGCTGACCAATCCGCTGGTCGGCGCCGCCGAGGCCAACACCGCGCGCTGGCGGGCGGCCGAGGTCCCGGCCGCGAACGGCCACGGCACGGCTCGGGCGATCGCCGCGCTGTACGGGATCTTCGCCGGGCGCGGGTCGCACGGCTCCCGGCGGGTGCTCTCCCCTCAGGCCGCGGAGCGGGTGCGTGAGGGGCAGGGAAGCTGCCGGGACCTGGTCCTGGGGGCCGGGTTCGAGCACGAGACGCAGGCCGGGCTCGGCCTGTGGCTGAGCGGGGCCAACGCCTCGTACGGACCCAACCCGAGGGCTTTCGGACATGACGGGTTCGGCGGCTCCTGCGGTCTCGCCGACCCCGAGGCGGCGCTCTCCCTGGGGTACGTCATGAACCGCATGGGGCCGCACATCGCCGACGACCCAAGGAAGATGGCGCTCGTGGACGCCCTCTACGGCGCCCTGTGAGCACGCCGGCACCGCCAGGAGCGCGCGGTCTGAAATCGGCCGAACCTCCTGGCCGCCCTTCCCTCGTGGTTTAGACCAATGCTAGATCTGGTCGCGCAATGAGCCCGCACGGCTACGCCTAGTCACCACGCAGGAGGCGCGGACATGGCCCGCACCAGCCACCCGTCCGACATCCGTCCGTCCGACCCGCCCGCGCAGGACATCCACCCCTCCGGCCAGGAGACCCGGTACTCGCGGATCGCCACCCAGCTCCTCGGCGAACTGCGCGACGGCACCGTTCCGCCCGGCGAACGCCTCCCGGGTGAAAGGGAGTTGGCGACCAGGTTCGGGGTCAGCCGGGAGACCGTACGCCAGGCGCTACAGCAGTTGCGGCTGGCCGGGCTGGTCTCCACCGACCGGCGCGGCAGCCACGCGACACTCCCCGGCAGTCACGCCGAGCACATCCCGTCGCTGGACTTCCCGGTCGGCGCGCACACCCGGGAACCGTGCGGCGTCCGGCACGCGCGGGTGACCTGGGAGGCGCCTTCGCCCGAGCACGCCCTGGCCCTGGGGCTCGCGCCGCGCCGCCCGACCCTCGTGCACCGCTACGAGTCGGCCGCGGCGGACGGCAGCGGGCTGCGTACGGCCGTCACCTCCTTCTCCGCGGTCGCGGTGACGGAGGTGGAGGAACTCGCCCGCTACCGCGACCGCGCGGACGGCACCGCCTCGGCGCAACTGCGGCGGGCCTACGACTGGATGCGGCGGGCCGGGCTGACCCTGCATCACCGGGACGCGATCACCCGGCTCCCCCAGTCCGTACTGGTGACCCGGCGCGTGCACGACCAGTACGACCGGCCCCTGGAGATCACCGACCTCGTCGTGGAGGCGCAACAGGACGCGCTCGTCTACGAGTTCACGCTGCCGGCGGCCGGCTGACCCAGCCCGGTGCCAACGGGTCACGCGCCGGGTGCCCCTGGCGGCCGGACAGCAGCGCCCCGGGCCGTACGGGCCGTACGGGGTGGCCGGCTCGGCGTCGCGTGCCGGTCGGCCACCCCGTTCGGGGCCGGCCTTGCCGGGCGGTCGCTCAGCCGGCGCTCGCCGTGGCGGGCCCGTCCGTCTTCAGGCGGACGTGGATACCGTCCGCCTCGACCCGCGCCGAGGTGGCGCGCAGCCCCAGCGGATACTCCTCGGGGTCGGCCCGCTGTGCGACCGCGTCGCGGATCCGTCGCGCCATGGCGTCGGGGGCGGGCCTGCCCATGATCTCGACCGAGGTCACCGTCATCCCGACACGTCCGCCCACGGTCCCGGGCCGGACGGTCACGCTTCCCAGGCCACCCTGCCCGATCAGCAGCGTCAGCGTGTCCCGGTCGGGGTCGGTGCGCACTCCGGTGACCGGCAGGCCGCCGGAGTCCCCCGCCAGGCCGGCGACGGTACTCGACGGGACCAGCACCGTCACCCGCGCCGAAGTGACCTCGGCGCGATCGCCACCGCCGCCGGTCAGCCGTACGCCCTCCAGCCGGGCGTGGAACGAGGCGTCGGGAATCCGGCCGATCCGCGCGTGCGCTCCGTCCACCTCGACGAACGGCAGTCTTCTGTCGGCGAGTTGGAGGAGCGCGGGCCGGGACGAGAGCCCGATCTCGAGGTCTCCGTCCGGTACCCGGGACGCCATCGCGGAACGGATGCGGTGCTGAAGCTCGGCGCGGGCGACCAGTTCACCGCCCGCCGGAAGGGCGACCAGTACGCCCACGCAGGCCAGGGCGGTCAGGGTGCGGCGCCTCATGCGGTCGTCCCCGTCCCACGGACCGCGGCGGATTCCCGCTGCCGGACCACAGCCGTCCCCTCGGGGTCCAGGCGCGGCAGGATCCGGTCCAGCGGACCCGGGAGCCACCAATTGGCCCTGCCGAACAGGTACATGGTGGCCGGGACGAGCAGCAGCCGAACGATCGTGGCGTCGATGACCACGCTCACACCGAGCCCGAGCGCCATCATCTTGATCACCACGTTGGTGGAGAGCAGGAAGGCCAGGAACACGCTGGTCATGACGATCGCCGCGCAGCTGATGACCCGCGCGGTGGCGGCCAGTCCGCCGGCCACGCTCGCGTCGTTGTCACCGGTCTCGAGCCATACCTCACGGATGCGCGAGAGCAGGAAGATCTCGTAGTCCATCGAGAGCCCGAAGACGATGGCGAACATCATCATCGGGACGAACGACTCGACGGGCACGGGCTCGGTCACCCCGAACAGGGCACCGCCCCAGCCCCATTGGAAGACGGCGACCACCACACCGTAGGCCGCGCCGATCGACAGCAGGTTGAGCACGGCGGCCTTGAGGGCCACGAGGAGACTGCGGAAGACGCAGAGCAGCAGGACGAAGGCCGCGGCGACGACCACCCCCACGACCCACGGCAGCCGCTCCACCAGGGTGTCGCGGAAAGCGATCTGGACGGCGGTGGTGCCGGTGACGTATGCCTGCGCCCCGGTCCCGTCGAGTGCCCGCGGCAGCACCTGGTCCTCCAGCCGGTGCACCAGGGCGGTGGTGGACGCGTCCTCCGGTCCCCGGCGCGGCACGACCGTGGCGGTGAGCAGGCCGCCGTCCGAAGTGGCGACCGGTCCGGTGACGGTGACGACGCCGGGGGTGCCGAAGAGCGCGGCGCGCACGCCGGCCGTGACCGCGTCCCGGTCCGCGCCGGTGCCGTCCAGTGCGACGACCACCGTGAGCGGGCCGTTGGTGCCCGCGCCGAAGCCGTCCGAGATCACGTCGTAGGCCCGGCGCTCGGTGTAGTCGGTCGGGCTCGCGCCCGCGTCGATGTGACCGAGCCGCATGGAGGCGACGGGAAGCGCGAGAACCCCGAGGACCAGCAGGCCCGCGACGAGGAACAACCAGGGCCTGCGCCCGACGGTCGCGGCCCAGCGGCGCCAGGTGTCGTCGTCGCCCTCGGACTCGGCCACCGGCCGGCGCACGCTCCAGCGGTCGACGCGCGCGCCCGTCAGACCGAGCAGCGCCGGTGTGAGGGTGAGCGAGGCGAGCGCGGCGACCAGCACGGTGATCCCGGCGGCGGCCCCCAGGCTGCCGATGAACGAGACACCCGAGGCGTACAGACCGGCGAGCGCCATGGCGACCGTCGCCGCCGCGACCAGGACGGCCCGCCCGCTGGTGGCGAGGGCGCGCCCGGCCGCCTCCTGTGGGCCGGCCCCGGACGCGAGCAGTCCGCGGTGGCGCGTGGTGAGGAACAGTGCGTAGTCGAGGCCGACGCCCAGTCCCATCATCGTGGCGAGGGTGGGCGCGGTGGCGCCGAAGGTGACGGCCGCGGCCACGAGTCCGAGGACGGCCACCCCGCCCGCGAGTCCGGCGACCGCGGTGACCAGGGGCAGGCCCGCCGCCGCGACACTGCCGAAGCCGAACAGCAGCACGACCACGGCGGTCACCAGGCCGATCGCCTCCGACAGTCCGTCGGCGGCCTTGGGCCGGGCCAGCTGGCCGAGGGGCCCGCCGTAGTCCACGCTCACGTGATCGGCGCGCAGGCCGGCGACGGCCCGGTCGACCCCGTCCAGGTACGAACGGTCGAAGGTCGCGGGGTTGTCGGCGAAGCGGACCGTGGCGTAGCCGCGCGTGCCGTCCGCGGAGACCGCGCCCGGCGTGGTCAGCGGACCGGCGACGGTGAGCACCTCGGGCAGCCGGCCGAGCCCCGCCATCGCGGCGTCGAGGGAGGTCCGGTGGGCGGCGAGCCCGTCGTCCGCGGTCACGACGATCTGCGCGCCGACGCCCTTCAGATCGCTGCCGTGTTCCTCCAGCAGATCGGCGCCCCGCTGCGCGGTCGTGCCCGGCAGCGAGAACTCGTCCTCGTAGGTGCCGCCCCAGGCCCGGTCGGCGGCGAAGGCGGCGACCAGGACGAGCAGCCAGGCGACGATCACCCGGCGGGCGTGACGGGCGCACCACCGGCCCAGGCGGTGCAGCGCGCCGGACGGCGTGGCCCGGGGCGGGCCGGGAGGTGCGGTGTCGGGAGGTGCGGAGGCAGTCATGACGGGATCATGGAAGCCACAGGTGAGCGGTGGATCAGCGGAATGTTCGAGGAATGTCAGGGCGCGCGGCCGCGGGCCCGCGTACCGGGGCCGCCGGGCTAGCATCGAATTCCCGTACGACCCCTCGCACGGCGAGTCCCATACGGCCCGACAGTCGTACCGCCAGTCCTGCACAGCCCCACCGTCGAACCGCCATCCCGTACGGCCCCAACGGTCGTACCGCCAGTCCCGTACGCCCCCGCGTACGGCCCCGTACGCATCCCCCCGCACTGGTTCCCACGGATCCCGGTGCGCGGGGACGAGGAGCACCGCATGCCGGACAGCAAGGGCCTCGTGCTGATCGTCGAGGACGAGCGGCACATCGCCGACCTCCAGAGGCTCTATCTGACCCGCGAGGGCTTCGGTGTGCACGTCGAGACGGACGGCCGGGCGGGACTGGCGGCGGCGCGCCGACTGCGTCCCGTGGCGATCGTCCTCGACATCGCGCTGCCGGGGCTGGACGGGATCGAGGTGTGCCGCAGGCTGCGCGAGGACGGCGACTGGACGCCGGTGCTGCTGGTCACGGCTCGCGACGACGAAGCCGACCGCGTGCTCGGTCTGGAACTCGGCGCGGACGACTACGTCACCAAACCCTTCTCGCCCCGGGAACTGGTCGCCCGGGTCAAGACGGTGCTGCGTCGCGCTGCCGGACCACCCGAGGCCGCGGCCCGGCGCGTGGGCCGGGTCGCGGTCGACCCCGTGCGCCGCACGGCCGAGGCCGACGGGCGGCCCGTGGAACTGACGGCCACCGAGTTCGACCTGCTCGCCCATCTGCTGCGCCACCCCGGCCGGGTCTTCCCCCGCGAGCAGCTGCTCGCGCAGGTGTGGGGGCAGGCCGACTACCGGGGCAGCCGGACCGTGGATGTCCATGTCGCGCAACTGCGCGCGAAGCTCGGTGACGCCAGCCCGATCCGGACCGTGCGGGGCGTCGGCTACAGCGCGGCGGATCCGGCGCGGTGAGGGTTCCCCGGTACGGCGGCGGCCGGCTGTGGCGGCGGCCGGGTCCGATCACCCGCGGCATCACCCTGGTCACGACGGCGGTCGCGATGGTCGCCGTGGTGCTCACGGGCGTCACCGCCTGGTATCTCGTCCGGACCGGCGCGGAGGCCCAGCAGCGCGACCAGCTGGGCCGCCAGGCGGAGGTGCTGAGCCGGACACCCGCCCTCTCGGAGCTCCTGCTCGACCGTGAACAGCGGCTCGCGGGCTCCAACGGACAGCAGGTCGCGGTCGTCGTCCCCGGCGGGGACACGGTGGGACCGGCGACCGCGGCCGTGGACGACCGGACCCGGACGAGGCTGCTCGACGGCGAGGCGGTGTCCACGGAGGCGTCCCTGAACGGCACGCACGTCCTGGTCGAGGGGCGTCCCACGCCCGGGGGCGGTGCCGTCGTGCTGACCCAGCCGTACGTCGTCGTCCACGACAGTGTGGCCCGGATGCGCAGGGCGCTGCCGCTCCCGCTCGCGGTCGGTCTGGTGGGCGGCGGCCTCGCCGGGCTGCTGCTGGCCCGGCGTCTGTCGCGGCCGCTCACCGCGGCCGCGACCACGGCCCGGCGGCTGGCCGAGGGCGAGCGCGGGCTGCGTGCCGCGCCGGGCGGACCCCGCGAACTGACGGACCTCACCGGTGCGTTGAACGTCCTCGACGAGGCGCTGGCGCACAGTGAGAACCGGCAGCGGGAGTTCCTGCTCTCCGTCTCGCACGAGCTGCGCACCCCGCTCACCGCGACCCTGGGCTACGCGGAGGCGCTCGCCGACGGTGTGGTCGGGCCCGAGGAGCTCCCCATGGTGGGCGAGACCCTGCTCAGCGAGACCCGGCGGCTCGAACGCTTCGTGCAGGACCTGCTCGACCTCGCCCATCTGGAGACCGACGACTTCCGTGTCGAGACCCGGCCGGTGGATCTGGACGCGCTGGTCGGGAAAGCCGGCACGGTCTGGGCGGATCGCTGCGCGCGGCACGGTGTGGTCTTCCGGGTCGAGCGGCCCGGCCGTGCCCTGACCGTGGAGACGGACGGCGTACGGGTACGCCAGATGATCGACGGCCTCGCGGAGAACGCGCTGCGGGTGACCCCGGCGGGCGCGCCCCTGGTGCTGGCCCTCGCCCCGGACGGCGACGGTGCCCGGCTCCAGGTCCGCGACGGCGGTCCCGGGCTGACACCCGAGGACGCCGCGGTCGCCTTCGAACGCGGCACCCTGCACGCCCGCTACCAGGGCCTCCGGCCGGTCGGAACCGGCCTCGGCCTGGCCATCGTGCACCGGCTCGCCCAGCGTCTGGGCGGTTCGGTGACGGCACAGGGGCACGGCCCTGAGGGCGGCGCGTGTTTCACCGTACGGGTGCCGGGGCGGCCGCGGGCGACGGGCTGACCCACTGACCGCCTCCGGCTTCCGCACCCCTGCCGAGGCTCGCGTGTGTTCCTCGGCCGTCCTCAGTCCTCGGTGACCCGGATGACGCTCCGGCCGGAGACGCGCCTCCCGGGGGCGAAGACGGCGGCTGCCTCGGTCAGTGGCCGCACCTCGCCGATCCGTACGTCGAGTCTTCCGTCGCGGAGCCGCTGGGCGAGGTCCGTGAGACGCGCGCGGTCGGGTTCCACGACGAAGAAGATCGCCCGCCCGTCCTCGGGCCGGACGGAAGGAGGCTGGGTGATCGTGACGAGTGTGCCGCCGCCGCGAACGAGTGCGGCCGAGCGGTCGAGGATGTCACCGCCGATCACGTCGAACACCATGTCGACCTGGTCGGCGTCCTCCAGCCGGTCGGTCTCCAGGTCCAGGAACGCGTGCGCGCCCAGCGCGAGGACGGTCTCCCGGTCGGCGGACCGGCCGGTGCCGATCACGCGGGCTCCCGCCTCGCGTGCGAGCTGCACCGCGAGCGAACCGACGCCGCCTGCGGCGCCGTGGATCAGGACGCTCTGGCCGGTCGTGACGCGCCCGTGGTCGAACAGCCCCTGCCAGGCGGTCAGTCCCGAGATCGGCAGCACGGCCGCCGACGTGTGGTCGACGTCGGCGGGCAGCGGGGCGAGGTTGCGGGCCTCGACGGCGACGTACTCGGCCAGCGAGCCGTCGCGGGTCCAGTCGGTCAGTCCGTAGACCCGCTGGCCGACGGTGAGACCGGTGGTTCCGTATCCGAGCTCCGCCACGACGCCCGAGACCTCGTGTCCGGGCACGCTCGGAGTGCGGTCGCGGCCGGCGCGATCGGACCAGGTCGCGGGCCAGTCGAGCTCTCCGCGGGTGAATCCCGCGGCGTGCACCCGCACGATGACGTCGTTCTCGGCGGCGTGGGGGTGGGGCAGGTCGGTCAGGGTCAGGCCACTGGTGGCCGCGTCGCGGTCTCGGACGACGATGGCTTTCATCAGCGTTCCTCTCTCGTTTCGGTGCGGGCCGGGCAGGCTGAGCGCGGCGTGACTGAGGACGCGGCGGCGGAGAAGACCATCGGCCTGCTCACCTTCTTCGAATTCAATTCGACCAGGGCGCGTCCATGATGCGCTCGACCATGGTCGTGCGCCGGAAACCCGGTACGAAGTGTTCCAGCACGTCCGAGTTGACCGTCCCGTATGTGGTGTCGGGACGGTTCCTGAGCCCGTCGACGAATGCCTGCAGGAATTCCGTCTTGAATTCTCCGCGCGGGTGGGCGGCGACGATCTCCTCCACCTGGCCGCCGTCCAGTCCGTCCAGCCCCCAGCCCACCACGTCGGTGAGAACGCCGTAGTTCATGGCCGCCGTCTCCGGGCCCATCCGGCCGGGAATCCCCGGCGTCGTGTGGAGCGCGATCGTCGTCCAGACGACCTCGGCGGCACCGGCGGGGAACCCGCGGTCGAGCAGGAACTTGCGCGCGTGGTCGGCGCCGTCGAGTTCGAAGCGCTGCTCCTCGCCCGAGAACGGGGTCGCAAGGCCGGTGTCGTGGAACATGGCGGAGATGTAGAGCAGTTCCGGATCGGGCCGGAGGCCGAGCCTTTGAGCGTGAAGGCTGCCGAAGAGGAAAACACGCCGAGAGTGATGGAAGATGAGCGGTCCCGTCGTCTCCCTGAGGAAATCGGTGGCTTCCGCGACTGCCGCGGTCTCGGGAATTTCCACCTCTGCGATGCTGTCGTTCATGATGTCCACGCTTTCCGATGCGGTGTGTGACGAGTGACCGGTTCTTCTTCCGCTGTCCACGATGCCGACCACCTGACCGGGGCCGCCGCATCGGTACGGCCATGAACCACTTGAATCCAGACACCGGAGGAACGGGACCGTGCCCCTCGCCCCGCACCGCGTAGTGATCCTCGTCTACGACGGGGTCAAACTGCTGGATGTCGCCGGCCCCGCCGAAGTATTCGCGGAAGCAAATAGACTGGGTGCCGACTACCGCGTCGCCCTGGTGTCGACGAACGGTGCCGACGTCGCCTCGTCGATCGGCATACGGGTCGCCGTCGACGGCGACCCCACCTCCGAGCCTGCCCCCGACACGTTCGTGGTGCCAGGCGGGGACATCTATCCGAGGACGCCCGTGACACGCGATCTGGTCGAGGCCGCGGGGGCTCTGGCGGTCCGTTCCGCCCGGGTGGCGTCCGTCTGCTCGGGAGCGTTCGTCCTCGGTGCCGCGGGCCTCCTGGACGGCAAGCGTGCGACCACCCACTGGAAGGTCGCGGGGGAACTCGCCGCCCGGTGTCCGAAGACCCGCGTAGAACCCGACTCCATCTACGTTCGCGACGGCACCACGTACACCTCGGCGGGTGTCAGCGCCGGCATCGATCTGGCGCTGGCGCTCCTCGAGGAGGACCACGGACCCGACCTGAGCCGGGACGTCGCCCGCGCCCTGGTGGTCTATCTGCAACGAGCCGGTGGCCAGTCACAGTTCTCCGCGCCCCTTCAGGGCCCCCCGCCCCGTTCCCCGGCCCTGCGCAGCGTTGTCGACCTGGTGAGGGGTGATCCCGGCGGGAACCACTCCCTCGATGAACTCGCCAGACACCTCAACCTCAGTTCGCGCCATCTGACGCGGCTGTTCCGGGAGGAGATGTCCACGACACCGGCCCGGTACGTCGAGTCGATCCGGTTCGACATCGCGAAGGCTCTGCTCGACCAGGGCCACACCGCGACGCGGGCGGCGGCTCTGGCCGGATTCCCCGGTTACGAGAGTCTCCGGCGGGTCTTCGCCCGGGAGTTGTCCATCAGCCCCGCGGCCTACCAGCGTCGCTTCGGCACCGCCCGCCGCGCATAGAACCCCACGAGGCGATCCCTCCGGGCCGGCGGCACCAGGGTCGCGCCCGCTGGTCCAGGTGCGGACCGCGTTCCGGCACCCGGTGAGTTGGCGGGAGGACGAGGGCGTGCGGGCGAGGGCGAGGGCGAGGAACGACGGTCGAACAGCAGGCAGCTCAGGGGCAGCGCGTGCTCGGTGCGCCGGTCTAAGGTCCCTTCCATGACTTCGTTCCGTCCCGCCCCCGGCTGGCTGGCCGACGCCGTCTTCTACCAGATCTACCCGCAGTCCTTCGCCGACTCGAACGGCGACGGCATCGGTGACTTCCACGGGATCACCGAACGCCTCGACCACCTCGCGTGGCTGGGCGTCAACACCGTGTGGCTCAACCCCTGCTTCGTGTCGCCGTTCCGCGACGCCGGGTACGACGTCTCCGACTACCTGGCCGTGGCCCCTCGCCACGGCTCCGCCGACGACCTCGCCGAGCTGGTGGACCAGGCGGGCCGGCGCGGCATCCGGGTCCTGCTGGACCTGGTCGCCGGGCACACCTCCGACGAGCACCCGTGGTTCACGGCCGCCGCCGACGACCCTGCCGACGACCGCTACATCTGGGCGCCCGAGGGCCGCCCGGACGGCTTCGTCCCCTCCCCCGGCACACGGCCGGGCGCGTATCTGCCCAACTTCTTCGCCTTCCAGCCCGCCCTCAACTTCGGCTACGCGCGCGGGAATCCCGCGGAGCCATGGCGTGGCCCGGTGGACGCCGAGGGCCCGCGCGCCAACCGGGCGGCCCTGCGCACGATCATGGACCACTGGCTGGGCCTCGGCCTGTCCGGCTTCCGCGTCGACATGGCCGCGTCGCTCGTCAAGGACGACCCCGGGAGACGTGAGACGGCAGCGGTCTGGGGCGAGTTGCGCCACTGGCTGGACGACGCGCATCCGGACGCGGTGCTGCTCTCGGAGTGGGGCGAGCCGGAGGTGTCCGTTCCCGCGGGCTTCCACGCCGACTTCTTCCTGCAGTTCGGCGGCGACACCGACGGGCTCGCGCTGCGGTCGCTGTGGAGCAACGGCACGGGGACGGTCAACGATGCCTGGGACCCGCTCGACTGCTTCTTCGACCCGAGCGGCCTGGGCTCGCCCGAGCCCTTCGTCGAGGCCTGGCGCCGGGCCTCCGGCACGCTCGGCGCGAGCGGCTTCATCTCCCTGCCCACCGCCAACCACGACTTCTCCCGCCTCAACTGCGGTCCCCGCACGGCGGAACAGCTGCCGGTCGCCTTCGCCTTCCAGCTCACCTGGCCGACACTCCCGGCGATCTACTACGGCGACGAGATCGGTATGCGCTACGTCCCCGATCTGCCCGACAAGGAGGGCAGCGTGCTCGGCCCGCGCTACAACCGCGCGGGTTCGCGCACCCCGATGCAGTGGGACGACGGCCCCAACGCCGGCTTCTCCACCGCTCCGGCGGACCGCCTCTACCTCCCCCTCGACCCGTCACCGACCCGACCCACCGTCGCCGCGCAGCGCACCGACGAGAAATCGCTCCTGCACCTCGTACGCCGCCTCATCGCCCTGCGCTCCGCCGCGCCGGAACTCGGCCCGGACGGCTCCGTGGAGGTGCTGCACGCCGGATACCCGTTCGTCCACGTGCGCGGCGGCCGCTATCTCGTCGTCCTCAATCCCGCCCGGAACAGGGTCGGTTGCACGGTCGACGGCGTCCGCGGCGCCCGGCCGCTGGAGAGCGCCGGTGTCCGCCTGAACGGCTCCTCCGTCACCGCCGACGGTTTCGCGTACGGGATCTTCGAACTCGACGGGTGAGCCGTAGGCGCCCCGGCCGGGCCCCGGTCGCGAGGGGACCCGGTCGGGGCGGAGCGCCGTCGAACCCGCGCTACCCGGATCGGCACTCCGCGAGGCGCCTCTCCAGAAAACGCCGCTCGGCCGCGTTCTCGACCAGTTCCAGCGCCTTGGCGTACGCCTCGGCCGCCTCCGCCGTACGCCCCGTCCTGCGCAGCAGGTCCGCCCGGGTGGCGGCCAGCAGGTGGTAACCCTCCAGCTCGCCCGTCCGCTCCAGTTCCGCCACCAGCGCCAGCCCCGCCGCCGGGTCCTCGGCCATGCCCACCGCCACCGCGCGGTTGAGCCGCACCACCGCGGAGGGCACGAGACGCGCCAGCTCCCCGTACAGCGCGGCGATGTCGGCCCAGTCCGTCTCCGCGGCCGTCACGGCGGTGGTGTGGCAGGCGGCGATGGCGGCCTGGATCTGGTACGGCCCCGGGCGCCCACGGCGCAGGGCGGTCTCCAGCAGGGCGGCGCCCTCGTCGATCGCGGCCCGGTCCCACGCCGTACGGTCCTGGTCCTCCAGCGTCACCAGTTCACCTGCCGCGTCCACCCGGGTGGCCCGGCGGGAGTCGTGCAGCAGCAACAGGGCCAGCAGGCCGAGCACTTCGGGTTCGTCGGGCATGAGCAGGGCCAGCACACGGGCGAGACGGACCGCCTCCGCGCACAGGCCCGCGCGCACCAGATCCGCTCCGGACGTGGCGGCGTACCCCTCGTTGAAGAGCAGGTAGACCACGCCCAGGACGCCGGTGGTGCGCTCGGGCAGCAGATGCGCGGGCGGCACGCGGTACGGGATCCCGGCGTTGCGGATCTTCCGCTTGGCCCGCACCAGCCGCTGTGCCATCGTCGCCTCGGGGACGAGGAAGGCGCGGGCGATCTCCGGCGTGGTCAGCCCGGCCAGCGTCCGGAGGGTGAGCGCCACCCGGGCCTCGATGGCCAGCGCGGGATGACAGCAGGTGAAGATCAGCCGCAGCCGGTCGTCCACCACGCCGCCGTCGTCTTCGTGTTCCGGATCGTACGGTCCCTCGTGCCGCGCCAGCACCGCCACCTCCCGCAGTTTCTCCGCGCCCACCGCCTCCCGGCGCAGCACGTCCAGGGCGCGATGGCGCGCGGTCGTGGTCAGCCAGGCTCCGGGGCGGCGCGGGACCCCGTCGCGCCGCCACCGGTCCAGGGCCTGGGCGAAGGCGTCCTGCGCGCACTCCTCGGCGAGGTCCCAGTCGCCGGTCACCCGGATCAGGGTGGCGACGACCTGGCCCCATTCCTCGCGGAAGGCCGAGGCGACCGCGCCCTCGACGTCCCCCGCTCCCGGATTCCCGTTCACTCCCAGACCGGCCGCACCTCCACCGATCCGCCGGCCAGCGCCGCCGGGTGCCGGGACGCGAGCGCGATGGCCTCGTCGAGGTCGGCCACTTCGATGATGTCGATGCCCGCGACGTACTCCTTCGACTCCATGAACGGCCCGTCGCTGAGCAGGACCTCGTCGCCCTGGACACGGACGGTCGTGGCGTCGGTGGACGGGCGCAGCCGCGCACCGCCCTTGACCAGGTCGCGGCTGCGCACCTCCTCGATGTAGGAGGTGAAGCGCGGGTCGTCGGCGATCTCCTCGGGGCTCAGCTCCGCACCGCCGACAGGGGTGCAGATGAACAGGACGTACTTCATGACCGGCCCTCCTCGTTCCGTGTGACGGCGGTTGCGTCGCCCTGGACCGACACGTGCTGGTGGACGATCTGCCAGCGGTCGCCGGCCAGCCGGTAGCCGGTGGTCACCCGCTCCGTGGTGTCCAGTTCCCCGCCGTCGGCGAGCGCGGCGCGCGTCCGTACGAGCGCGTGGCCGAACGCGATGCTCTCGTCGACCCGGATCCGGAGGTCGAGCACCTCGCGCTCGACCGGTCCGGTCACCGCGGAGAACCAGAGCTCCACCACCTTGCGCAGGGCTCCGACCCCGCTCTGTTCCGCACCGCTGACGGCATGGAAGACCTCGACGTCCGGCGCGTAGCAGGCCATCGCCCGGTCGATGTCGTGGTCGCGGACGGCGGCGGTCACTTCCGCGTCGAGCCGGCGGATCTTCCCCTCGGCGTCCTCGTCCTCCCAGAACGCGCGGACCTCCATGGCGCCGACGGACGCGACGGGGTGCTTCGCGGCCGCCTCGACGGCCTCCTCCAGGGTGGCGCACTCCAGGATGTCGTACCCGGCGACGTACTCCTTCGTCTCCGCGAACGGTCCGTCGGTGCGCAGCACCTCGCCGTCGCGCACCCGTACGGTGACCGCGTCGGCGGGCAGACGCAGGCGGTGGCCGTGCAGCCGTACGCCCCGTTCGGCGCTCAGCTCCTCGACCCAGGGTTCGACGGGGGCCATGCCGGAGGCGTCGGCGGTGTCGTCACCGCAGACCAGCAGCATGTACTTCATGGTTCCTCCCGGTGCTCAAGAGCTTCCTACACCCCACCGACGAACGGCGGCGCGCCGAATCGACACGCCTCGCACATCTTTTACGGACGGCGGGCGGCACACGTCCCGCGGGAGGCGCCCGATCCGCGGCGGGAGGGGCGCCCGGTCAGCTCCGAGGGGCTCCGAGCCGCACCGGAAGCGCCCGCACGCTGTTGCCGACGAAGCTGGAGTGGCGGACGAGCCCGGCCTCGGGCAGGGCGGGTTCGAGATCGGGGAAGCGGGCGAACAGCCGCTCCAGCGCGATCGTCGCCTCCATGCGCGCGAGCGGGGCGCCCAGGCAGTAGTGGGCGCCGTGCCCGAGGGAGAGATGACGGACGGCGTCGGGCCGGCCCGGCCGGGTGACGTCGAAACGGGCGGCGTCCGGACCGTGCACCGCCGGGTCCCGTCCCGCCGCCGAGTACCCGGCGAGCACCGGGGTGCCCCGGGGGATCAAGGTGCCGTCGACCGTGAGGTCCCGGACCGGGTAGCGGAAGGGGAAATAGCTGACGGGCGCGTCCCAGCGCAGTGTCTCCTCGACCACGTCCGCCCAGCTCACCTCGCCCTCGACGACCATCCGCAGCTGATCCCGGTGGCCGCACAGCGCCCGTACGGCGTTGGTGAGGAGGTTGAGCGTGGTCTCGTGCCCGGCGATGATCATCAGCACCAGGGTGCCGATGAGTTCCTCCTGGCTGAGCCGGTCGCCGTCCTCGTCGCGGGCCGCGATCAGCGCGCTGGTGAGGTCGTCGCCCGGCCGTTCGCCCCGGGCGGCGGCCACGGCCGTCAGCACGGCCACCAGTTCGCGGTTGGCCGCGAGCGCCTTCTCGGGACCGATGTCCGTGGCGACCACCTGGTTCGACAGCCGGTGCAGCCGTTCGCGGTGCTCGGCGTCGACCCCGAGCAGTTCACCGATGACCCCCATCGGCAGCGGCATCGCGAAGTGCCGCCGCAGATCGGCCACACCGCCGTCCCGACCGGCAGCGCGGGCCAGGTCGTCCAGCAGTTCGGCCGTCAACTCCTCGATCCGGGGCCGCAGTTCCTCCACCCGGCGTGCGGTGAACGCCTTGCTCACCAGTGACCGCAGCCGCCGGTGGTCGTCGCCGTCCGCGGTCGTCATCCCCCGCACGGTGGCGAAGGTCGCGAGCGGCCAGCCCGGCGCGATCCGGCCCTCCCGCAGCGCGGTGAAGTGCGCGGCTCCCTTGGCGACTTCGGGGTGCGCGAGGAAGTCCCTCAAGGCCGCGTGGCCGAGCACCGCCATGCCGTCCACCTCGCCGGGCAGCACGACCGCCGCGACGGCGCCGCGCTCCAGGAGCCGCGCGTTGTCGGCGTGCGGGCAGCCGCCGGCCGGGTCCATGCGGTGCGGCGTGCGGGGCGAGGTGTCCACCGGTTCTCCTGACCACGACGGGCGGGACGGATGTCGTACGACGTGCGGTTCCGCGCAGATCGTACGGTCAACGAGGGGCGTCTGAGGGCCGGTTGGGTTACTTCTTCCGGCCGTCGAGCCGAGCTCGCCCGGGGTCCGGGCGGCTCCCGCCGGGCGGAGGGTATCCGGCGCGGGACTCGCCCTTCGCGCACGGCCGGTTCCGGCGACGCGGGCGTTCCTCCCACCGTCCGCCCTGCGCACACGGTTGGATGGAGTCATGACCGACGAGCCCATGGCCGACGAGCACACGCGGATGATGCGGGCCAACCAGGCCAACTGGGACGCGCGGACCCCCGTTCACCTCGCCAGCCGCTTCTACGGGCTGCACGAGAAGCTCGACCCGGCCCGCTGGTTCGCGGCCTTCGAGTGGGAGGACCTCGGCGAGCTGTCCGGCCGCGATGTGCTCCATCTCCAGTGCCACCTGGGCACCGAGACGATCGCCCTGGCCGAGCGGGGCGCACGCGCCGTGGGGCTCGACATCTCCGAGGCCTCCGTGACGGCCGCGGCCGGCATCGCCGCACGGGCGGGCGCGGACGTCACCTACGTACGGGCCAACGTGTACGACGCCGTCGAGGCCCTGGAGGGGCGACGGTTCGACGTGATCTACACCGGCAAGGGCGCCCTGTGCTACCTGCCCGACCTGGACCGCTGGGCGGCGGTGATCTCCCACCTGCTGCGCCCGGAGGGGCGGTTGTACATCGCCGAGTTTCACCCCCTGCTCAACTCGCTCGGTCCCAAACCTGCGCCGGGCGACGACGGCCGACTGCTGCTGCGCCACGACTACCTGGGCGGCCGCGAGGCCGTGCACCGGGACGCCACCTACACGTACACGGACGGACCCGCCGTGCGGGGTTCGACCGACAGCTACGAGTGGACGCACGGGCTGGGCGACGTCGTCAACGCGCTGATCGGAGCGGGGTTCGGCATCCGGCGCCTGCGGGAGAGCGACGAGTTGCCCTGGCCGCGCTGGCCGCAGATGACCCGTACACCGTCCGGCTGGTGGCGGCTGCCGGAGAGCGAGCCACGCGTCCCGCTGCTCTACGGCCTGCTCGCCGGACACCGCGCCGCGGACCGATGTACGCCCTAGCGCACTGAGGCACACCTCACAGTGACACCTGGCCGTCAGGTGGTACAGTGCGTACAGCACTTGTGTACGCCCCGTCCCGGGCGCCGGTGCCGATCCTCCTTCTTCTCGCTGACCCGCCCGTCGTGTCCGACCGGCCGTCAGCTTCCTCGTACCACCTTCCGAGCACGCCCAGGCGTGGCTCCTCAGGTGGTCCCCCGCCGTACGGAGGCGTGAGCACACCGCCTCCCCCCGGCACCTCCCCTCCGTTCCTCATGACCTCGTGAACCCGTCCTCGAAAGGACCCCCTCTCATGACCACCACACTCGAACACCCTCCCGTCCGGCAGCATCTCCCCGCCCGCGCCGCCGGTGTCCTCGACATCGCCCCCAACGGCCAGGGACACTTGCGCGGCACCGGCACCTGCCTGCCCGCGTCGGCCGACGTCCAGGTGCCCGCCGCGCTGATCCGCCGTCACGCCCTGCGCACCGGGGACACCGTCGAAGGCGTACGCGGCGGCCCCCGTGCCCTCACCGAGGTCGAACGGGTCAACGGCCGGGCACCACAGGAACTGCGGCGCCGCCCGCACTTCCGCGACCTCACCCCGCTGCACCCCCGCGAACGCCTCCGCCTGGAACACCCGGCGAGCGGTATGGCCGGGCGCGTCATGGACCTCGTCTCGCCCGTCGGGAAGGGCCAGCGCGGACTGATCGTCGCCCCGCCCAAGACCGGCAAGACGGTACTGCTCCAGCAGATCGCCGCCGCCGTCGCGGGCAACCACCCCGAATGCCGTCTGATGGTGGTCCTGCTCGACGAGCGGCCCGAAGAGGTGACCGACATGCGGCGCTCCGTCCGGGGCGAGGTCTACGCCTCGACCTTCGACCAAGCGCCGAAGCAGCACATCGCGCTCGCGGAACTCGTCGTCGAACGTGCCAAGCGGCTCGTCGAACAGGGCGAGGACGTCGTCATCCTGATGGACTCCCTCACCCGGCTGTGCCGGGCCCACAACAACGCGGCCGCCGCCGGTGGCCGCACCCTCAGCGGCGGCGTCGACGCGGCCGCGCTGCACGGCCCCAAGAAGCTCTTCGGCGCCGCGCGCCTCGCCGAGGAGGGCGGCTCGCTCACCATCCTGGCCACCGCCCTGGTCGAGACCGGCTCCCGCGCCGACGACTTCTTCTTCGAGGAGCTCAAGGGCACCGGCAACATGGAGCTGCGCCTCGACCGCCTGACCGCCTCCCGGCGGATCTTCCCGGCCGTCGACATCACCCCGTCCGGCACCCGCCGCGAGGAACTCCTGCTGGCCCCGAACGAGTTGTCGGCCGCGCGCGGGCTGCGACGCGCCCTGCAGACCCGGGACAGCCAGGCCGCCCTGGAGACCCTCCTGGAGCGGATGCGCGCCACCCCGGACAACGCGGCCTTCCTGCGCCAGGTCCAGCCCACCCTTCCCACGGCCTGACCCCCTCCCGGACGCGTCCGCGTGCGGCATCCGGGTGCTCGATCCGCTCGCTCGGGCCCGGCATCCCCGCGCAGAGCGACTCCGTTCCTACGTTTTCGGTATGACTATCGGATTCGCACCCTGGGCTGCTGTCTCTCGCGCCGCCGTCACCTGCTCCGTCGTCTGCGTGGTCGGCGCACTGGCCCTCGCCCCGCGCCCGGCCCTGGCCCACTCGGGCTCCGGCAAGAGTCCCGCCCCGGGTCTGTCGAGCCCCAAACCCTCCGGACCGCCGTCACTCCAGGAACCCGGAACCCGGGTACTGCCACGGGCGGGGGCGCCCACGGTCCCCGACGTCTCCGCGCTCTCGTGGCTGGTGGCCGACGCCCGGACCGGTGACGTGCTCGCGGCGCACAACGCGCACCGCCGACTCGCGCCCGCCAGCACCCTCAAGACCCTGTTCGCGCTGACCGTGCTCCCGGCGCTGCCCGGCACGGTCCGGCACACCGTCAAGGGGGCCGAGCTGCAGGGCATCGGGGAAGGCAGCAGCCTGGTGGGCGTCGCCGCGGGGCGCACCTACCGGGTCGCCGACCTGTGGCGCGGTGTCTTCCTCAACTCCGGCAGCGACGCCGTGCACGTGCTGGCCGCGATGAACGGCGGCTGGCAGAAGACCGCCGACCAGATGCAGGCCAAGGCCCGCGAGCTGGGCGCCCGCGACACCGACGTCGTCTCGCCCGACGGCTACGACACCCCCGGTCAGGTCTCGTCGGCGTACGACCTCGCCGTCTTCGGGCGGGCCGGACTGCTCAACCCGGAGTTCGCGCGGTACTGCTCCACCGCCCAGGCCACCTTCCCGGGCGCCGACTTCCCGTACCGGATCGAGAACACCAACCGGCTGCTGACCGGAGCCGACGGGGTGGAGCCGTACCCGGGCCTGCTCGGGGTCAAGAACGGCTACACCACCAAGGCGGGCAACACGCTCGTCGCGGCCGCGCGACAGGGCGGCCGCACCCTCGTGGTCACGGTGATGAACCCTCAGGCGGGCGGCGGGCTGACGGTGTACGAAGAGGCGCGGGCGCTGCTCGACTGGGGCTTCGCGTCCGCCGGGCACGTCGATCCCGTCGGGTCGATCCTCGAGGCTCGGACCCCCGCGCTGTCGAGGCCGGCCGTGCCCGCGCCTCCCACGCTCCCGGAGAACGACGGCGCCGACGTCGGCTGGCCGGAGACGGCCGGGATCATGGGCGCGGCCGGGCTCGGCGCGGGCGGAGTGGCCTTCGCCCTGCGCCTCAAGAACGGGCGGGCCGGCCGCGGCTGACCCACCGGCAGCCACAGCAGCAGGCCCAGCGTGATCCACGTGTAGGCGTTGCTGCCCAGGAATCCGTCGAGGCCGGAGGCGTCGTCGAACCACAGCCACACCACGCTGCTGCACAGGACCGCGTACAGCACGGCCGCGACCCGCGTACGGTGCCGGTGCAGCAGCACGGCGAAGGACGGCAGCAGCCAGACCAGGTGGTGCACCCAGGTGATCGGACTGACCAGGCAGGCGGCGAGCCCGGTGAGGGCGAACGCGCCCGTCCAGTCCTCGTCCGAGACAGCCCGCGAGGTCCGCCACGCCCAGACGCTCAGGGCCAGCAGGACCGCCGTCGCCCAGGCCGCCCGGCTCGGTTCGCCCGGTGCCGCGAGCCGGGCCAGGATGCCCTGGAGCGACTGGTTGGAGACGTAGTCGAGACGTCCGATGCGGCCGGTGTCCCACAGCGCCTCGGTCCAGTACACACGCGACGGGCCCGGCGCCACCCACGCCGCCAGGGCGGTGGCGCCCGCGGTGACGGCCGTCGCGACCCCGGCCGCCCGCCAGCGCCGCGCGAGCAGCAGCAGACCGATGAAGATCGCGGGGGTGAGCTTGACGGCCGCGGCCAGTCCGATGCCGACGCCCGCCCGGCGGCCCCGGCCGGTGGACAGCAGCCACGCGTCGCTGAGCACGAGGGCCAGCAGCAGCAGGTTCACCTGTCCGAAGCTGAAGGTGTCGCGGACGGGCTCGAACAGGGCGAGCGCACAGCCGGCGAGGGCGAAGCCGAACCAGCCGTGGCGGCGCAGCGCCGGCCCGACGAGGATCCACACCACGGCGGCCAGCGCCACGAGGTTGAGGAGCAGCGCGAGCGCGATCGCCGTGCGCTCTCCCACCAGTGCCATCGGCAGCATGGTGAGGGCCGCGAACGGCGGATAGGTGAAACCGTACGTCGTCCCCGGCAGCAGGTAGTCGTAGATGCCGCCGTCCCGATGGGTCCAGGCGTCGACGGTGCCGTAGTACACGCGCAGGTCGAACCAGTCGCGCAGCAGCGGCACGGTGGCGGTGAACACGGCCACGGCGGTGGCGAGTACGCAGACGACGAGCAGTCGCCGGCCGCCGGTCTCCGGCGCCCTCACGCGGTCCCTCCCAGCATCGGGGGCCGCGGGCCGGTCACAGCCGCCTGACGGGCCTGCCAGAGGACGACGAGGGCGAGCGCTCCGCCGGAGACGGCCAGGACCACCTGGCTGACGTCGGCGGGCGCTCCGCTCGGCAGCACGGCGAGCGCGAGCACTCCGCTGGCGGCCGCGACACGGTGGCGCACCGTACCGCTCGGTGCCGCCGCGGCGATGAGGAACAGGCCCCACAGGGCGTACCAGGGGCGGATCGCGGGGCCGAACACGGCGACCGCGCCCAGGCTGAGCCCCAGCGCGTAGATGGGGCCCGGCCGCAGGCGCAGCCAGATGAACAGAACAACGAGCACGGTCACGGCCAGACCGGTCGCGTGCCAGGCGGGCATGGCGAGTGGTGCGAGGCCGCTGCCGAGGTCCCCCAGCACGGCGGCGGTGCCCCGGCCGAGCAGGCTGGTGAGCGACCAGTTGTGCGGGGAGACCGGGGTCTTCAGGGCGGCTATCCAGCCGTATCCGGTCCCGGCGGCCGCGGTGGCCGCGACGGTGGTGGCGAGGGCGACGCCCGCGGTGATCAGGACGGTCCGCACCGCGCCGCGCCGCCCGCGCAGTGCCACGACCGCCAGCAGGCCGAGCACGGCGGGTGCCTTGACCAGGGCGGCGAGGGTGATGAGGACGACGCCCACGACGTGCCACCGGCCGCGTGCGGCGACCAGGCCGACCCCGAGCAGCCCGAGCATGATGGCGTCGTTGTGCGCGCCGGCCACCAGGTGCAGCAGGACGAGCGGGTTGAGCGCGCCGAGCCACAGCGCCGCGGCCGGATCGGCACCGCTGTGCCGGGCCAGCCGGGGCAGCGCCGCCGCCATCAGAGCGACACCGAGCAGGGCGACCAGGCGCATGCCGAGCAGTCCGGCCGGTATCTCGCCGCGGGTCAGGCCGGACAGCGCGGAGGCGACGGCGAGGAACACCGGACCGTACGGCGTGGTGGTCTGCTGCCACACCGGTGCCACCTCGTCGGCGAGCGGGCCGCCGAGTTGTGCGGGCCCGTGCGCGTAGACGTCGATGTGCGCGTCGACCATGGCGCCCTGGGCGAGATAGCTGTAGACGTCCCTGCTGAACAGCGGCGGGGCGAGCAGCAGCGGGGCCGCCCACGCGGCGAGCACCAGCAGCAGGGCGCGCGGGGTGGGCGGTTCGGGGCCGCGTACGACCGTGCCGAGCAGTGCCCACGCGGCGATCAGCAGGACGACGCCGAAATACACCCCGACCAGCCCGAGTACCGCACGGCTGGATCCGGGGGCGAGGAGGTCGCGCGCGGGCAGGGCGCCGGCCGTCTCACCGCCCAGGGCGAGGAAGGCGGTGCCGACCAGGCCCAGAGCCTGGCAGCGGCGGAGATCGACGGGGTAAGCCTTGGCCAACACTTGGAAAGCGTGTCAAGGGTGGGTGGCCGGAAAGCGACGTGATGCCCTCCGGGCGGGGGCGGTCGAGTTACCTCCGCGTGGCGTGCGGGTGGGTGCCGGCTTGTCGCGGGATTCCCCGTCGCTTCGCGGAGCGGGCGGGGGTGCCGTTCCTCGCGGGCCGCGCCGCCGGAACTCAGAACACCGACAGTCCGGTCAGTGTGGTGAAGCGGTCCAGGGCCGCCACTCCGGCGACCGAGTTCCCCCGCTCGTCCAGGCCCGGTCCCCACACGCACAGGGTGCAGCGGCCCGGGACCACCGCGATGATGCCGCCGCCGACGCCGCTCTTGCCGGGCAGCCCGACCCGGTAGGCGAACTCGCCGGCCGCGTCGTAGGTGCCGCAGGTGAGCATCACCGCGTTGACCTGTTTGGCCTGGCTGCGGGTGAGCAGCCGGGAGCCGTCCGCCCGGATGCCGTGCCGGGCCAGGAAGCCGGTGGCGAGCGCGAGGTCGGCGCAGGACGCCTCGATCGAGCACTGCCGGAAGTACTGGTCGAGAAGGACGGGCACCGGGTTGTCGATGTTGCCGTACGACGCCATGAAGTGGCCGAGGGCCGCGTTGCGGTCGCCGTGCCGGGCCTCCGAGGCGGCCACGTCCTTGTCGAAGGTGAGGGCGGCGTTGCCGCTCTCGGCGCGCAGGAACCCGAGCAGGGCGCCCGCCGCGTCACCGGTCCGGGTCTGCAGCCGGTCGGTGACGACGAGGGCACCGGCGTTGATGAAGGGGTTGCGCGGGATGCCGTTCTCGTATTCCAGCTGCACCAGCGAGTTGAAGGGGTTGCCCGAGGGTTCGCGGCCCACGTGCTCCCACAGTTCGTCGCCCTCGCGGGCCAGGTCGAGGGCGAGGGTGAAGACCTTGGTGACGGACTGGGTGGAGAAGGGCTGCCGCCAGTCCCCGACCCCGTACACCGTGCCGTCGAGCTCCGCCACGGCCATGCCGAAGCGCCGGGGGTCGCAGGCGGCCAGCGCCGGGATGTAGTCGGCGGGCCGACCGCGGCCGGGTGTCTGTTCGATCTCGGTGGCGATGCGTTCCAGGACCGGCAGGAACGTCGGGGACGACAGCGACGCGGACATGATCACCATTGTGCCGCCCGGCCGGTCCGGATGCTCCTTCGGACGGGCCGCCCAGGGGGCCGCGGCCAGCGACCGGCTCCGGCCCGGCGTGGCCGCCGACAGAGCGGCGGGCAACGGGCTTTCCCCGGGCCGGGTTCGGTGGCGCCCTGTCAAGTGGCGGCGCCTTCCGGGGCGGCGCCTTCCGGGGCGTGAGGTCACGGAGATGACGGCGCGACCTCACGCCCCGCGGTGGTCAGCTGTTGAGGGTGCCCGTCGCGAGCAGTCCGAGCAGCGCCACCCCGATCACGACGCGGTAGATCACGAAGGCGTTGAAGGAGTGCTTGGCGACGAACTTCAGCAGCCAGGCGATCGAGCCGTAGGCGACCACGAACGACACGATCGTGCCGACGGCCAGCGGCGCGGCACCGACCCCGGTGCCCAGGGCGTCCTTCAGCTCGTAGATCCCGGCGCCGGTCAGCGCCGGGATGCCGAGGAAGAAGGAGAGCCGGGTCGCGGCCACCCGGTCCAGGTCGAGGATGAGCGCGGTCGACATCGTGGCGCCGGAGCGCGAGAAGCCCGGGAAGAGCAGCGCCAGGATCTGCGAACTGCCCACCAGCATCGCGTCCTTGAACGAGGTGTCGTCCTCGCCGCGCTTGTGCCGGCCCATCTGGTCGGCCGCCCACATCACACCACTGCCGACGATCAGCGAGGCCGCGACCACCCACAGCGAGGCGAGCGGCCCCTCGATGAGCGGCTTCGCGGCCAGGCCGACGATCACGATCGGGATGGTCGCGTAGATCACCCACCAGGCGAACTTGTAGTCGTGGTTGTGGCGCTCCTCCTTGTCGCGCAGTCCGCGCCCCCAGGCGGAGACGATCCGCACGATGTCCTTGAAGAAGTACACGAGCACGGCGGCGATGGCGCCGACCTGGATGACCGCGGAGAACCCGACGACGGCGTTGTCGTCGACGGGGATGTTCATCAGCCCCTCGGTGATCTTGAGATGGCCGGTGGAGGAGACGGGGAGGAATTCGGTCACTCCCTCGACGACTCCGAGGACGACGGCCTGACCGACGTTGATGACGCTCATGGAATCCAGTTCTGAGGAGTTGGTCGACAGTGCTGTAGACAGTCTTACTATGCCCGGGTCACACGCAAGGTCTAGGCCCACACGGCTTGCGCGAACGAAACCCCCGCGAATGCCGCGCCGAGTCCGGCCGCCACGCTCACGATCACGTTCGCCGCCGCGTAGAACCCCGCTCCGGTCTCGGTCAGCCGTAGTGTCTCGTACGAGAATGTGGAGTACGTCGTCAGTGCCCCGCACAGGCCCGTACCGACGAACAGCTGGAGGTGCGGGCTCGCGGCGCCCGCGGCCGCCGCACCGGTCAGCAGCCCGAGGATCAGACAGCCGACGACGTTGACCGCGAAGGTTCCCCAGGGGAAGACGGTGTCGTGCCGGGTCTGCACCGCGCGGTCGGTCAGATAGCGCAGGGGCGCGCCGAGCATCCCGCCCACGATCACCAGCAGCCAGTTCACAACTTTTTCTTACCTTCCCTGCCCGTTTTGTCGGAATCGGCGTCGCGGCCCGCGTACCGGACGACCTCGCAGTCGTCGAGGATCACCAGCCCCTCGCCGACGAGTTCGTCGAGCTGGGGCAGGAAGGCGCGGACGCGTTCCTCGGTGTCCACGAGGACGATCGCCACCGGCAGGTCCTCGCTCAGTGACAGCAGCCGTGAGGTGTGGATCAGCGAGGAGGCGCCGAACCCCTCGATCCCGCGGAAGACGCTGGCGCCGGCCAGGCCCGCCGCGCGGGCGCGGTGCACGATCTCCGTGTAGAGCGGCCTGTGGTGCCAGACGTCGTTCTCGCCGATGAAGATCGTCACGCGTAGGGCGCTGCCGGTCAGCCGGGTCATCGTCGCCTCCATGCCAGCGCGCGGCGGGTCACCGTGACCGCGAGCCATACCGCCGTGAGGGCCGCGAACAAGGTCGCCGCGAGGTAGGCGAACCCGGTCGCGGGGTGTCCCCCGTCGAGAAGTCTCTGGATGTCGACGGCGTAGGTCGAGAACGTGGTGAACCCGCCGAGCACCCCGGTGCCGAAGAAGGGCCGTACCAGGCGGTGGGCCGCCCACACGTCGGTGATGACGACCATGAAGACGCCGATCACGGCGCAGCCGACGACGTTCACCCAGAACGTGGTCCAGGGGAAGCCGCCGGTCTCCACCGGCCACAGCAGGGCCGCCCCGTACCGGGCGGTGGCGCCGAGGGCTCCGCCGAGCGCCACCATGGCCACCACCGACCCCTGGCCGTCCCAGGAGGACGCGCGGCGGGCGGGCGGGCCTACGGGAGCGTCGGGGGTGCCGATCCGCTCGGGGTGCGGGACTGCCATGGGCGCGCTTCTCCTACTCGCCGGGCCCCGGGGGGCACACGTCATCGCAAGTAGGGACCGTTGGCGGCCGCCGAGCCGCGGTTCGGGTACGGCGGGCCCCACCGCCGCGCCGCGACGCAAGATCGCGGCCGGTGAACAGCGTACCGCCGGTGACGGTGGCCCCGCACACCCGGACCGGTCACGGGCGGCCGGCTTCCGGCGGCAGGTCGCAGACCGCGATCCCCCGCTCCCAGATGCTTCCCAGGACCAGGCGGCCGTCCGCGACGCACACGCTGGTGACCATGCGGAACCGTGCGTGGCGGCGCTCCAGACGGTGGACGACGCGGCCGTCGTCGTCCACCGCGAGGACCCCGGAGGTGCCCGGCGGCCGGAACGGCGCGCGCACCGCGACACGGGCCGCCGCGTGTCGCAGGGCGGGACCGCGGCGGTGCAGGAGTTCCAGGGCGGGTACGCGGGGACCGGCCAGGGCCACCCAGATCGGGCCGCCGGGCTCGCGCCAGAGGTTGTCCGGCTGTCCCGGCAGATCCTCGGCGAGGGTGTCGGCACGGCCCGCGGCCGGTCCCGTGAGCCGGACCCGGGTCAGACGCCGGGCCCCGGTCTCCGCGACGACGAGAAAGGACTCGTCGGCGGCCGGCGCGAGACCGTTGGCGAACTGCAGGCCCTCCAGGACCACCTCGGGTTCCGTGGCGCCTGGCGCCAGACGCAGCAGCATGCCCGTGGCCGTGTGTTCGGCAAGATCCCCGATCCACCGGTCGAGCGGGTACCGGCAGCTGGAGACGGTGAAGTAGACGGTGCCGTCCGAGAGCGCGATCACGTTGCTGCAGAAGCGCAGGGGCGTGCCGGCCACGGTGTCCGCGAGGACGCGCACGGCGCCGTCGCGGACACGGACGCCGAGCAGCCCCCGGCGGGCGTCGCAGACCAGCAGGTCACCGTCCGGGAGGAGTTCGAGCCCGAGGGGCCGGCCTCCGGTCCGCGCGATCACCTGCACCCGGGTGCGCGCGGGGTCGGCGAGTCCCTCGACCCGCAGGACGCGGCCGTCCTCGACGGCGGTGAGGATCCCGCCGTGCGGGTCGGCCACCACGTCCTCGGGGCCGCGGCCGCCGAGGGACACGCAGTGGCGCGGTACGAGGGCCATGGGGCGGGCGGACTTCGCAGAGTGCGTCATGTCCGCCTCCGTACCCCCACCGGCCCTTCTCCAACAGAGCCGGACCTAGGCGGCGCGGTCACTCGGCGCGTCACCGCACCGAGACGGTCCGCGCGGTGCGGCCCGGAGCGCCGGAGCGGACGCCGCGGACGGAGCACCAGAGCGGACCGATCGCCGCGAGGAGGACCGAGGTGGTCAGGATTCGAGAAGCCGTCGGGCGGTCCCCCGTCCTAGCGTTGAGGGGCCGGCGCGGTCCGTCGGCGGAACCGCAACGAGACGCATCATGAGGGAGTCGCCATGACCGCCGGCCTGAAGACCATCGTCTACCCCGTCAAGGACCTCGCACGGGCGAAGGCCCTGTTCAGCGGACTGCTCGGGACGGAACCGTACGCGGACACCGCGTACTACGTCGGGTTCAAGGACGCCGGCCAGGACGTGGGGCTCGACCCCAACGGTCACGCCAAGGGAATGACCGGACCGGTTCCGTTCTGGCACGTCGACGACATCCGGGCCACCCTCGCCGGGCTTCTGGAGGCCGGGGCCGAGACGCTGCAGGACGTCCAGGACGTGGGCGGCGGCAGGCTGATCGCCTCGGTCAAGGACCCGGACGGCAACCTCGTCGGGCTCCTCCAGGACGCCCCCGGCGCATAGCCCCGGGCCGGCCCCGCGCATAAAGATGCAACCGCACTGGTTGCACACTCAACGAACAGTGGCGGTTCTGTTACCGTGCAGACATGGCAGCGAACACGGCGGATGAGCTCCGGCTCGAGGACCGGTGGCGGGACATCCTGTCGGTGCACGCGCGCACCATGTGCGAGATCGACCGCGCGCTGCACCCGCACGGGCTGGGCGCCAGCGACTTCGAGGTGCTGGACATCCTCGCCTCCGGCGAGCTCGCGCACGCGGGCGAACACTGCCGGGTGCAGAACATCGCCGACCGTGTCCATCTGAGCCAGAGCGCCCTCTCCCGGCTGATCGGGCGGCTGGAGAAGGACGGACTGGTCCAGCGCACGGTGTGTGCGGAGGACCGGCGCGGAGTGTGGGTCGCGCTCACCCGCAAGGGTCGTGACCTGCACGCCGAGGTGCGCCCACTGCAGCGCGCCGCCCTCGCCCGCGTACTGGCGGGCTGAGGGCCGCCCTTCGCGGACTCCCCCGTGCACGGCCCGGACTACGGGGTGGCCCGGGGCGGCGCCGCGTCGTCGGCGCCGGGGCGGCGGTCCATCGGCCGGGCCGGCGGGATGGGCGTGGCGGCGAAGTCCCGCGGGCCGGTCCACAGCGCGGGAACCGCGTCGCCGCGGCGGCACAACTCGTAGGCGATCGCCTCGTAGTTGACCCGCCAGCCGTTGAAATGGGGCCATGCCTCCCGCGCAGTCCGCCCGGCGGGGAAGCCCGCCGCCCGCACCATGGACACCGCCGCGTCGAACTCCGCGAAGGACAGCTGGATCGGGGTGTCCGGGGCGGGGTCGGCGTCGTACGCGAAGCGCAGGGAGCGCGCGATGTCGCGCAGTGCGGTGAAGCCCGCGCGCAGGACCAGCCGGGCTTCGGGCGGGGCGCTGCCCGGGGTGAGGGCCAGGTGCAGGGCCGCCGCGTCCATCACGGAGACCAGACCGACGATCCAGCTGCGGTACGGCCGCGGGGAACGGAACGCCAGCAGGACCGGATACGTGGAGTGGCTCTCGCCGATGTCCGAGGCGAGCCGTTCCCAGGAGCGGTACAGCTCGGGGAGCGCGATCTCGGTGTCTACCAGCCACTGCCGGGCCAGGATCTCCGGCCCCCAGGCGGGTTCGCCGGCGCGCGACTGGAGCAGGGTCACCTCCAGTTCGCGGCGGTTGTAGGCCGCGTACAGGGTGGGCAGGTACGCGATCTGGAGGGCGATCACGACCGGTCCCGTGGCCGCCGCGAGGAAGTCGACGGCGGACAGGTGCAGACGGTCACCGCTGGCGAAACCGAGCGTGAACAGGCTCGATCCGGCCTCTCGCACGGACTGGCTCCAGGTGAGCGCGGAGAGGGCGTGCAGCAGCAGTCCGAAGCCGAGCAGGGCGCCGCCGAGCCAGCTCGCGAGCATGCCGACCAGCATGAGCGGGGCCAGCCAGGTCTGCGCGCGGTCGATGGCGGCGTAGCCGCCGCCGGGGGACGCCAGGCGCAGGAGCAGACGCAGCCCGCGCCACCAGCGGATCACCAGCGAGGAGTAGAGCCCCCGCGGCACCACGAGAGTGCGCAGGATGCTGGCGAGCACCAGGACGAGAAGCAGCCCGCCGGCGACGCCCGAGATCCAGTTCATGCGGCCATTGTCACGCCCCGCACGAGCCGGACGGCGCGGCGGATCCGGTGCCTGTGGGTGCCGGTGCCTGCGGGTGCCGGTGCCTGTGGGTGCCGGTGCCCACGAATGGCGTCGCCTGCGGGTGCCCGTGCCTACGGATGCACGGATGCCGGGTGCGTCCGCGCGTGAGCCGGCGGTGGTCACGGCGACGGCAACGGGCCGGCGGTGGTCACGGCGACGGCAACGGGCCGGCTGCGGTCACGGCGACGGCAACGGGCCGGCGGTGGTCATGGTGACGGCGCGCGGCCCCTCGACCGGTAGCTCGTCGAGGGCCCGTCGCCGCGTCGCCCCGGCTCAGACTCCCGGGCGGGCCAGGAGGGTGCGGACGCCCTCGGAGGTCAGCGTCAGACCGTGCGGCGAACTCGCGTCGATGGTGAGCGCCAGATCGCCGGACGGCCACTGCGAGGCCAGGGCGCCCAGGGGAACCATCCGGTAGCGGGAGACGAAGGGCAGCAGCCCGGCCATCTCCAGCTCCGAGGTGAACACCGGCACCACCTGCTCACCGCCCGGCTGGTCGAGGACAGGCAGCGCCACGGCGGCGGGATCGGTGGCGTCCTGTTCGCTCACGTCGTCCGGCACGGGAACCAGCACCTCGCTGCCGGCCAGCGTGTCCAGTGCCACCACGTCGCGGGTGTTCTCCGCGAGGGTGTCCAGGGCCCGCTGGGCCGGGGTCGCGGGCGTGGGCCGGTGGTGGTCGTTCGTGGGTGTGTCCATGGCAGATCCCCATGAGTAGCGGACGGACCGCCCGGCACGTGATCCGTCCCGGGCGCGGTTCCCGTCGCGCGTACCCGTCCACGGCCGGGACATTCCGCGTCAGGACGACGGAATCATGATCGCCCGGCTGGCGAGGAACGTGAACGGCACGGCCGCCGCCGAGGCGAGCAGCGCCGCGGTCCGGGACCCACAGTGGCCCACCTCGACCAGGAAGTGCAGGGCGAGCGTGGAGACGACCAGGTTCGTGGCGGTGGCGAGCGGGAAGCGCACGAACTTCCGCAGGGTGGGACGCGTCCGGTAGGTGAAACGCGCGTTGAGGAAGAACGAGACGACCGTGGCCCCGGCGAACGCCACGAGATGGGCGACCAGGTAGGGAAGGACCGTCAGCAGCGTGAGGTAGAAGGCGTAGTACACCGCGGTGTTGGCCACGCCGACCACGGCGAACCTGAGGAACTGGCCGCCCATCAGCCGCTGCCGGAGCAGCGCCGGGGCCGCGCGTACGGTGGCCGCCCGTCGAGACGTCGAGAAAAAAGTCCGATCATGTCCTCATCATTGAAGCAGAGCCGGAAGGGCTCCCGGCCCACTCCCCTTCCTCGCGCTGCCCCGCCGGGACGGCACGGCCCGGAAAACCAGGCGCCGTCGCAGGCCCCGGCGATTACAGTCGGCGCTCTCATTTCCGGACCCGTGCCGTGACCGGGGCCGCGCCGCTTTTCACTGGGGGACAGAGCACCATGGGGTCCGACCGTTCAGGCATGCCCGGCGGGGGTGTCCGTGTGCACTATCCGCGCACCCCGCACCTGCCCTGGTCACCGGGGGCGACCTCGGACGACGTACGGGTGGCGGACCTGGCGGGCCTGCGGGACCTGGAGGTGGTGGTCACCGAGAAGCTCGACGGGGAGAACACCACCCTGTACGCCGACGGTCTGCACGCCCGGTCGCTCGACTCGGCGCACCATCCGTCCCGGGCGTGGGTGAAGGCTCTGCAGGGGCGGATCGGCGCGGCCCTTCCGCCGGGGTGGCGGGTGTGCGGTGAGAACCTGTACGCGCGGCACTCGATCGCGTACACCGGACTCGACAGCTGGTTCTACGGGTTCTCCGTCTGGGACGGCGAGCGGTGCCTGGGCTGGGACGGGACGGTGCGGTTCCTTCGGCGGCTGGGCGTTCCGGTGCCGAGGGTGCTGTGGCGGGGCGTCCTCGACGAGCGGGCCGTACGGGCCCTGCGCGTCCTGCGGCTGGATCCCGCCCGGCAGGAGGGGTACGTCGTACGCACCGTCGAGGGCTTCGGGCACGAGGAGTTCGGCCGCCGGGTGGCCAAGTGGGTGCGGCATGGGCATGTACGGACCGACACGCACTGGATGCACGCCGAAGTGGTGGCCAACGGGCGGGGCGCGGCCGCCGCGCTGTGGGACGTACGGTCGGGCGCGGCCCCCGACTCCCGGGCGCTCGCGGCGGCGACCGGAATGAGGTCGGAGACGGAGCGGGCGACGGAGTCGCAGGCGAGGCCGGCAACCGATTCGATGACGGCCGAGGAGGCATCCGCCGGCGATGCCGTCGTCGCGGAGGTGTCCGCCAGGCTCGATGTGCTGGGGCGGACCGGGGACGCCCGGCTGACGGGCGTCCTCGCCGCCCTGCTGCACGGCCGGCGCCGTGCAGGGCTGGCTCCCCGGCTGGCCGGACCGCTGGGCATGCCGTCGGCACGGCGGGTCGCCGACCTGGTCGGGCTGCAGCCCTTGCTGCGCCGCCCCTACCCCGACGCGGAACGGCGTACCGGACTCGGGCGCCTGGCCGTCGCGGTCGACCTGGGCGTGCTGCACGCGGTCGCCGCGGCCGTCGCCGTCACCGAGGGCGCCGCGGCGCGCGAACAGGTCGACTGGTCGGCGCTGCACGCGGAGGAGGCGGGGCTCCTCGGGGAGGAACCCTTCGAGCGGCTGCGCGCGAGCCTGCACCGTGCCCTCACCGGCCTCGGTGACGCCGACGCGGCCGACCGCTGCTGGGCACAGGCACGGGCGTCGTACGCCGCGGGCCGGCTGGCCGACGCGCAGGCGGCCGTGGCGGCGACCTGGCGGCTGCGGAACGGCGCCTTCCCCCGGCTGATCCACTTGGTGGGCCCGTCGGGCAGCGGCAAGAGCACGTTCGCCGCCGGACTGCCCGGGATCGACGCCCGGATCTGCCTGGACGACCTGCGCTCGGCGCGCGGCTCACGCTCCGACCAGCGGGCCAACACGGACGTCCTCCGTGAGGGCCTGCGACGACTGGACTCCGCGCTCGCGGCCGGTCCCGCGACCGTGGTTTGGGACGCCACGTCGCTCGGCCGGCACCAGCGCTCCCTGGTGGACGCCGTGGCGCACCGCCGTGACGCGCTGATCACCCAGGTGGTCGTGCTGGCCACGGACGACGAGCTGACCGGGCGCAACGCCGAGCGGACGCACCCGGTGCCGCCCGAGGTGCTCGCGACGCAACTGCGCCGGTTCGACCCGCCCTACCCGGGCCAGGCCCACCGAACGTGGTACGTCGGCGCGGGCGGAACCGTGGACGACGTCGACGGCACACTGGGCGGGGGCGAGTGGTGATGCGTACCAGCGACGAGATCTACCACCGGGTCCGCTGGGACCCGCGTTTCGACCCGGCCCGGTTCGTGCTGGGTGTCCACCAGCGCGGGGCGGCCCCCAAGCGCGTCCCGCTGCCCGTCTTCGTGCCCGGGGGTGACATCCCCTGGCACCGGGTGCTGTTCGTCGAGGCGGACGGCGAGGTGGTGTGGGACCGGGCGACCGGGGTCGACCGGATCGACAGGTCGACCGCCGGTCGGGTGCGGGCCCCGCGCCTTCTGCGGGCCCCGTTCTTCACGGCCGACACGCCGCACGTGTGGGACGACGCGGCGGCGCGGTGGCGTGCCCCCGGCCGCACGGCGACGGCGGACGCGACCCGCCTGCGGGTGCTGACCTGGAACACACTGTGGGACCGCTACGACAGCGACCGCATCGACACCGGCCGCCGCCGACCCCTGCTGCTCGCGGCCCTGGAGGACGCCGACGCCGACGTCGTCGCGCTCCAGGAGGTGGAGGCCGGTCTGCTCGGCCTGCTGCTGCGGGCCCCCTGGATCCGCGCCGCCTACACGGTGGGCAGCGACCCTCGGGGGAAACGGGTCGACGACACCGGACTGCTGCTGCTCAGCCGGTTGCCCGTGCGGGAGGCCGGCCATCATGCGCTCGGGCCGCACAAGGGCGTCACCGCCCTCACTCTGGAGACGGCGTCCGGCCCGCTCGTGGTCGCCGCCACGCACCTCAGCAGCGACCACTCCGACAACGGCCCGGCCCGCCGTGAGGCCGAACTCGCGCGCATCGCCGAGGGACTTGCCGACGTGGCCGGTCCGCTGATGCTGCTCGGCGACTTCAACGACGGCGACGACGGCCCGGCCGGACCCGCCGCCGCCCTCCAACTGCGGGACGCCTGGACCGAGGTGCGCGGGCCCGCCGACCGGAGCCCCACCTTCGAGCCCGCCGTCAATCCGCTGGCCGCGGTCTCCTCACTCTCGGGCCGTTCCTCCCGGCTCGACCGGATCCTGCTGCGGGGCCGCGCGCTCCGACCGACGGACGCGGCCCTGCGGGGCGACTCCCCCGGTCCCGGCGGGCTGTACATCTCCGACCACTTCGGCGTGGAGGCGGTGGTGAACCTGGACGGGCCCGAGGTCGCCACGGCCCGCGACGGCTCCGGATCCGCGCCGGGCACCGTCTCCGCCTCCGGTCTCGGCTCCGCTTCGGGCCTCGGCTCCGTCGGCGCCGAACACGAGGTCGACGCCTTCGCCGCCCTCGACCTCGCTCCGACCGCCCGGACGGCGGTGGCGTGGCTGCCTTCCGAGGATCTGTGGCCGGTGATCCAGGAACTCCGGCGGGCGTACGACCCGCAGGCCCGTCGCTGGCCGCCGCACGTCAACCTGCTCTTCGGCTTCGTCCCGGAGTCCGCGTTCGAGCGGGCCGCCCCGCTGCTGTCCCGGGCGGCGACGACGTCACCGCCGTTCGACATCCGGCTCGAAGGTGTGCACACCTTCGGACACCGGGACGACACCACGGTGTGGCTCGACCCGGCGGGGGCCGCCCCCGAGCCCTGGGCGCGGTTGCGTGCCGCGCTGGAACAGCGGTTCCCGCGGTGCCGGGGCCGTGCCGAGGTCTTCACCCCGCATCTGACCCTGGGCCGTGTACGGGATCCGCGGCCCGTCACCGCCGACTGCGCCGCGCGGCTCGGCTCCGCCGTCCCGGCCCGGGTCGGGCACCTCGTCCTGCTCTCCCGACGGGGCGACGAACCGATGCGTCCGCGGGCGACCGTCGCACTGGGCACCGGCGAGGTGAGATGGCTGCCCGACCCCGCCACCACCACTGCCGGCACGGCTGTGACGGCGACCGCGGTCGCCACGGCCGGCACGGCTGCCGCCGCCGTGCCACCGGAAGACCATGGTGGCGAGCACACCGCGCGGTGCCTCTCCGACGCTCTCGGCGAAGGAATCGTGCACGTCGTGGGGTCCCGGCGCATGGGCGGCGCGCTGCCCGGCGCCGATCTGGACCTGGTCGCGGCCCTGCCGGGCGTCGTCGACATGGCGGACGTCCGGGCCCGGGTGACCAGGGCCCTTCCGCACGCCACCCGGGTACGGCAGGTGACCGGCGCCCGGGTGCCGGGGCTGCGGCTGAGCGTCGGCGGACTCGGTGTCGATCTGAGCGTGGTCGCCACCGGCGCTCTGACTCCCGCCGAGGCGGTGGACCACCGCGCCGAGCTGGGCGCGCCCGCCGCGAGCGCCCTCAGCGCGGTCAGCGACGCGGCCGCCGTACGGAGCGCGGTCGGCGGCCGGCACGCCGCGTTCGCCGGGCTGGCCGCGGAGGTCAAGGCCTGGGCGAAGGCGCGCGGTCTCGACTCGGCACCGTTCGGCGGGCTGCCGGGCCTCGCCTGGTCCGTCCTCGCCGCCCGCACGACCCGCGAGGCGGACGTCCTGTCCCCGGCCGGACTGCTGCGGGACTTCTTCGGGACCTGGGCCGCATGGGACTGGCGCGAACCGGTCGGGCTCGACCCGGCCGGGCGTGGTTCGGTGCGCCCCGGTCCCGACGGCCCCGGTCCCGGCGGCCTCGCGCGGCCCCGCCTCGAACCCGGCGGCCGCGTGGGCGAATCCCTCGCACAGCCGTCTTCCGCGGTGTCGGTCATGACCCCGACCGCCCCGGTCCGCCACTGCACGGCCCAGGTCGGTCCCGGCTTCCGCGACCTCCTGGCGGACGAGCTGTACCGCGCCTGGGACATCCTGGAGACGGCCGCGCGGACCGGCGCCGATCCCCTGCCCGAGCTGCTGTCGCCCCCACCGCTGCACCGCCGGCACGCCGCGTGGCTGGTGGTGCGCCTGCGTGCGGCGGGGGCGGACGAGTTCGAGGAGACCCGGGGACGCGTGCGGGGGCGCGTACGGGCCCTGCTCACCGCTCTGGAGGACGCCGGGACGCACGACGCGCACGCGTGGCCCCACCCGTTCGAGGAGGGCCCTGCGTCGGCTGCGTACGCCATCGGGCTCGGCCGCGACCCCCTGGGCACGGCCGGGCTCACCGGGATCACCCGGAGATGGGGCAAGGGGCTGCCCGGCGTCGTCGCGGAGAGGGCGGAGTGCGGTGACGTGCCCACCCTCCGCTCCCCCGGCCACGTTCTTCCCGCACACGCAGACCGGGAATGAGTCGGCTCCTCCGGGGAAACACCTCTCATTTCTCATCGGGCGGGTTTGGGACGGCCCGCTCAGGTCAGCCGTAATAGTGGATCGCACAGTCAATGCGGTAAGGACGTGATCTGCGGTGACCAAGAACCAGAAGGCACAGGCGAAGACGGAACAGGCCAAGGGCAAGGCCAAGGAAACCGTCGGCCGCACCGTCGGCAACGAGCGTATGACCGCCGAAGGCAGGGCGGAGAAGGCCAAGGGTGACACCCGGCAGGCCAAGGAGAAGATGAAGGACATTTTCCGGCACTGAGGGTCACGCGCTGCCGGGCCCGCCGCACGCTCACGCGGCGGGCCCGCTTCTTTCAGCAAGGAGTGAGGAAATGTGCGGAGAATACCGGGCGCACCCCAGCGACTCGATGCCCGATACGCCCGAGTCGCACCCCCCCGGACCGCGCAGCCCGGCCGAGGTGCGCGATGCCGTACGGCAGGCGCTCGAGAGCGCGCGACGATCCCGCGGACCCGGGGCGACGGCCGATGCGACGGCCGTCGGTGACGTGCTGCTCGTCGCCTCCGAACTCACCACCAACGCGATACTGCACGGCGGCGGGGTCACGGCGTTCGAGGTGATACCGGGCGAGCGCGAGGTGCGCCTGTCGGTGAGCGACCGCTGCGACGACATGCCGACACCCGTGCGACGCGCCGACGGTCCGGGCACCTCGCGGATCGGCGGCCACGGCTGGCCGATCATCTGCCTGCTGGCCCGCGACATCATGATCTCGTATCTCCGTGCGGGAGGAAAGCGCATCACGGCTGTCGTACCGCTTTCTCGCGGGTAAAGAACTTTTCGGGGTCCGGATGAGCCGGATGCCGAGGCGAACACCTTTCTTTCGGGTATTCGAGGACATGGGATCCATCGAAATCATGGGATCCATCGAAATCATCGCCCGGTCCACCCGGGGTCAGCCGGGAGGAAAATTGTCGGAGTCGGCGCATGGCGAGGCCCGCCGCGGCGCGAAGCGCGCACAGGGCGGCACGGGGCGTACGGAGACCGAGGAGGAGAGGGCCGACCGTAAATGGGGTGACCTCCTCCAGGAGATCCGGGTCGCCCAGACCGGAGTGCAGATCCTGTTCGGATTTCTGCTCACGGTCGTCTTCACACCCCGGTACACGCAATTGGAACAGATGGACAGAACGATCTACATCGTCACGGTCGTTCTCGGAGCCTCCGCCACCGGGGCGCTGATCGGCCCGGTGTCCCTGCACCGGATCGTCGCCGGCAGACGGGTGAAGGAGCGGGCGGTCGTGTGGGCGTCACGGCTGACGCTCGCGGGGCTCGTGCTTCTGCTCGCGACGATGACGGCGTCGCTCCTGCTGATCCTGCGGGTCGCCACTCACGACGCCTATGTGCCCTGGCTCGTCACCGGGATCGTCGCCTGGTACCTGTTCTGCTGGTTCGCCGTACCGATGTGGGTCCGCAGCCGCCACACGTCGTGACCCTCCCGCGCGCCTTCACGCGGAGAGGGCCCGCCGGGGCACACCGGGCGAAGAGGAGGACGCGCCCCGCACGGCGGGGCGCACCGGATAGGTGGTCTTGCCCGGGTCCACCACCGGGTCCCCCAGCACGATCCGGCCCGCCGCGTGCAGCGCGTCGCACTCGTCGGTGGGCAGGGCGACATAACACCCTCCCCGCCCGGCGCCCGCATCCATGGGCTGCCAGTAGCCGTACCGGCGTCGACCGCTGGCCTGCACGGTGAGGCAGACGGGAGCACGCTGCACGGTGATGAGACGCAGCACCTCGGCACCGTCGGGGCCGAGCGGAGCGGATGGGCGCGGGAGTGCTCGGAGCATCGTCAGCGGTCTCCGTTCAGGGCTCGCGGCACGGCGCGGCGGTGGGGGGCGGGCGTCATGTGCGGGCGGCCTCTCGACGGACGGGTGCGATCGCGTATCGCGGGGAGCGGAAACGATCTTCGTTGCTGCCCGGCATTGTTGCGGACGACACTGACAACGCGAAGGCGGCGCTCGCGGAGGCGGTTCACCGACGCCGGGCCGCCGTCTCCGTCCGGTGGGCGCGAGCGGTCAGCTCGCCCTGGACGAAGGGGTCGTGATCGGGGTCGTACGCCCCCGCATGGTCGGCGAGCGCCTCGGTGATCCGCTCCCACTCCTCGACCTCCGCTCCCGCGATCAGCGCCTCCTGGTCGGTGAGCGTGTCGCTCCGTACCGTCTCCCGGGCGGCCTCCAGCGCGGCCTTCGCCTCGTGGTGCCGCATTCCGGTGGCCGTACGGCACACGCGTGCCCAGGCGGCACGTTCCTCCTCGGAGGGCTCACGCACCTCGTCGTCCGTCACGTCGCCGCGTACTGACGTTCGGTCCTGCTCCAGGCTCACTGCTCCACCTCGTCCAGGTGTACGGAACTGATGTGTCCTACAGCAGTCCCGTGTGCCCCCGCCTGGGGAACCGACACCTGCCGGGACCGACCTGACGGTCCGGGGAGCGGCCCGCGGTACGCTCGGAGTGGCCGCTCGCCCCTTCACCGCCCTGGGACCAGGTGGTCACCAGGGCAGAAGGGCGTGCACGTCCTTCCCGTCGGGGCGCACCACGACGCTCACCCGATGACAGAGCGCGTGGACGAGGTGCCAGCCGATGCCGCCCGCGCCCCGGGACGGGTTCATACGGCGGGGCCTGGGCGGCGTGGTGCTGCTGTCGCGCAGGGTCACCTGCACGCCGTCGCCGGTGGGGCGTACCCGCAGTTCGAAGGGGCCGGGAGCGTACTGGATCGTGTTGGCGGCCAGCTCCGTCACCACCAGCAGGACGTCGTCCCAGTACTCGGGCGACGCGGGCGGTGACGCACGCGCGAGGATGCGCAGATAGCCCTCCGCCGAGAGGCGGGCGTCGGTCACGTCGCGCAACTGACCGGGAAAGACCACGGCGAGGCTCTCCAACTCCTCGTCCGACGGCCGCTCGTCCCCGCTCGGATCACTTTCCATCACGTCTGCCCCGGGCTCGTCGGCGGGATCTCTCCTCATGCTCCACCTCATCGTTCAGTACGGCGGCACCAGGGCGTGTCGCGGAAGTCCCGTCGTCCGCCCGGAGAGCGGGCCCCGCGGCGTCGCGAGGCAGGCGGGACTTCCGCAACACGCCCTAGGTTCCGGCATCCCTGGCGGCACGGCCGACCGTGCGCCGCCTCAGCGCGCGCCGTTCGTTCTCGCTCGTCCCGCCCCAGACGCCGATGGTCTGGCCCGTGTCGAGCGCCCAGCGCAGGCATTCGTCGCGGACGGGGCACCGCCGGCAGACGGCCTTCGCCTCCTCGACCTGCGGGAGCGCGGGGCCCGTGCTGCCGATGGGGAAGAAGAGGTCGGGGTCGGCGGTGCGGCATGCCGCCGATTCGCGCCAGTTGTCCATGGGAACCTCCTGCGATCACGGTGGTGTCGTTCGTCGGACTTCGGTCCCTCTTCGGGTCACCGTTGATCCACGGGTGAAACACGGGGTCTTGCCGGGACAGCACTGTTTGAACGCGAAATGACACCGGCGGCCGTGCGCGGGCACGCGCTCCGGGGGCACCCGTGGGGCGCGACGAGGAAGCGCGGGTGGCAAAATGGGATCCCTGGTGGGCGACGACGCGGCTTCAACAGCAGAGCAGGTGGCACATGTCACATGAGCCCGGCGAGGTCTGGGAACAGTTCGCCGTCGCCCTGGCGGAAATGGCGCGCGACCTGCTGGCCCAGGACTCGGTCCAGGACACCCTGGACCGCATCGTGGACCACGCGACGGTACTGATCAACGGCTGCGACGACGCCGGCATCCTCACTGTGCGACGGGGCGAGGTGCACGCTCTGGCGGCGACGAGCGACGTGGTGCGCCGCGCGGACCGGGTCCAGCAGGACCTGCGGGAAGGCCCCTGCTTCGATGCCGTGACCGACCGTCAGCAGATCTATGTCATCGATGATCTGAGCCGGCCGCACGAACGCTGGTCCCGCTTCGCCCCCGAGCTGCGGAAACTGGGCATGGGCAGTGTGATGGGCTTCCTCCTCTTCACCGAGGACGACGAACTGGGCGCCCTCAACCTGTACTCCCACCGGCCGCGCGCCTTCGACGAGGCCGCCCGGCGGGCCGGCTGGATCCTCGCCTCGCACGCGGCCGTGGCCTTCTCGGCGGCCCGCACGCACCAGCAGCTCGGCGACGCCCTGGAGACCCGTCACGAGATCGGCGAGGCGATGGGCATCCTCATGGAGCGCTACGGTCTGCCCGAGAACGCGGCCTTCAAGGTGCTCAAGAAGGCGTCACAGGACCGCAACGTCAAACTGCGCGAGATCGCCCGCCAGGTCTGCGAGACCGGCGAGAAGCCGGGCTGACCGCCGCGGAAGCGGTACGGGCGCCCGGGTTTCGCTCCCCGGCCCGGCACCCGACGGTTCACGCGGGCGGGGACAGGGGAAGGACCTGGCGTTCAGTGGCTCCGGTGCCGGGGCGGCGCGTCCGGCGTGTCGGGTGGGTCCGGCGTGAGCCGTTCCCTGCGACGGCCGACGGCCACCTGTTCGGGGTCGAGAACGTTCTCGCCGTAGAGGTCCTGCAGCCAGTTGGTCTGGTAGATGGTGTCGAGGTAGCGCTCGCCGAGGTCGGGGGCGATGGCCACGGCGGTGACACCGGATGCGTCCTGCCGGTTCAGCCAGTCCATGGCGCCGCTGACCACCGTCCCGGTGGAGCCGCCGAACAGGAAGCCGCGCCGGGCCAGCCGGTGGCACGTGCGGATGGTGTCCGCCTCCTCGACCCGGATCACCTCGTCCACGAAGGACTCGTCGAGCAGCGGTGGCCGCATGCTCATGCCCAGGCCCGGGATCATCCGGCGGCCCGGTTCGCCGCCGAAGGCCACCGAGCCGACACTGTCGACGGCGACGATCCGCACCGCCCGGTGCCACTTCCGGAAGTAGCGCGCGCAGCCCATCAGGGTTCCGGTGGTGCCCGCCCCGACGAACAGGACGTCCAGGCCCGGGAAGTGGCTGGCGATCTCGGGCGCCGTCGTGCGGTAGTGCGCCTGCCAGTTGCCCGGGTTGGTGTACTGGCTGAGCCACACGTAACGGTCGTCGGACGCGCACAGCGCGCGGACGTAGTCGATCCGCGCGCCGAGGAAGCCCGCGTTGGCGTCCAGTTCGGAGATGACGTGCACCTCGCTGCCGAGCGCCTCCATCAGCAGCCGGGTCGAGAGGTTGCACCGGGCGTCCGTGACGCACAGGAACTGGTAGCCCTTGCTCGCGGCGATCATGCTCAGCGCCACGCCCAGGTTCCCGGACGACGACTCCACCAGGATCGAGTCCGGCTTCAGGACCCCCTCGCGCTCGGCGCTCTCCACCATCTCGTTCGCGGCCTTCAACTTGATGGAGCCGGCGAAGTTGAAGCCTTCGCACTTCAGATACAGCGAGCGCCCGAAGATCGACTGGAGGTCGACGTAGAGCTGGCTTTCGTTGAAGGCGTGGGGAGCGGAGATGACGGGCACGGTGGGCCTCCTGATGCCAGAGCTGAGGTGGTTCCGCTTCAGCCGTACCGACGCAGGTCGTGGAAGAAGTCGTCGACGAGCCGGAGGTCCCCCTTGCGGGCCACTTCGTCGTAGACGTACTTGCCGACGGCGAGGTCGAGGACACCGAGCCCGAAGGGCGAGAAGATCACGGTCCGGTCGGCCGGCGGGGTCACCCGTCCGGTCAGGACGTCGTCGAGGGTGCCGTCCAGGAAGTCCCTGCCGCCGGTGAGCTGTTCGGCCAGGTGGGGTGAGGTGTCGGCCTTCAGGCAGTGCTCGACGTCGTCGACGATGTTGGCGGCGGCGAGCAGGATCTCGGGGGCGAGGTCGCGCAGCGACACGTTCAGCACCAGGGGGTGGTGGGAGAACCAGTCCGGGTCCGAGACATGGGGTTCGGCGGCGACGGTCGCGAAGACCACCAGATCGCTGGCGCGGATCAGCTCCTCGGCGCTGTCGTGGACGGTGATCCGAGGGGCGTGTGGGGTGGTTCCGGCCTCCCGCAGGTATCCGGAGAAACCCGCGGCGCTGTCGGCCGACAGGTCATGCACACCCACGGCGTCGAAGTCCCAGCCGGTGGCGGCCAGGAACGTGTGGATGTAGCGGGCGATGAGGCCGGTGCCGACGAATCCGACCCGGGTGGGGCGGGGGCGGCCGCGGCTGAGCCGGTCGGCCGCCAGCGCGGCCGACGCCGCTGTCCTGGTGGCGCTGATGACGGAGCTCTCCAGGCAGGCGAAGGGATAGCCGGTGTCGTGGTCGTTGAGGACGAGGACCGCGGAGGCCCGGGGGACGCCCGCCTGGACGTTGCCCGGGAAGCTGGAGATCCACTTCATGCCGTCCACCCGGATCGGGCCGCCGATGGACGCGGGCAGCGCGATGATCCGGTCCGCCGGGCGGTCGGGGAAGCGCAGGAAGTACGAGGGCGGGTTGACCGAGTCCCCCGCGCCGTGCAGCCGGTAGGCGGCCTCGACGAGTTCCACGATCTGTCGCTCGCGTCCACCGAGTGCTTCCTGCACCTGCGCGCCGGAGATCACCGCGAAAGTGGGCGCCGGGGTGGAACGGGGAGTGGCGGCCTCGGTGAGGGGAGAGGGCAGGACGGTCATCGCCGGCCCCCTTCGGTGGTGGGGCGGCGGTCGGCGGCCCGCTGGGGCTCGGCCATGGCGACAAGCACCTCGCGGTCCCCGGTGAATGCCTCCCGGCTGTGCGCGGTCCGTACGTTGTCGACCAGCAGCATGTCGCCGGCCTGCCAGGGCTCACGTCGGGTGTGGTCCTCGTAGGTGGCGTTGACGAGCTGGACGACGTCCTCACCGATCGGGGATCCGTCCCCGAAGCGGGTGTTGAACGGCAGCCCGTCCTCGCCGTAGACGTCCACCAGGTACTCGCGCACCTCGGGGGCCAGCGTCCACTCGTTGAGGAAGGCGATCTGGTTGAACCAGCAGCGCCTGCCGGTGAGCGGGTGCCGCACGACGGCGTCGCGGCGCTGCCGCGTGCGCAGGGACCCGTCGGACTCCCAGGTGAAGTCGATGGCGTGGTCGCGGCAGTAGCGCTCGATGGCGGCGTGGTCCTCGGTACCGAACGACTCGGTCAGGGACGCGCCGATCTCGTCGTTGTAACTGCGCGTGAGCAGCCAGCCCTCGCGCTCGAACCGCTCGGTCAGCGCAGCGGGCAGCGCCTCGAGCACCCGCTCGGCGTCGGCCACCCCGGTCGCTCCGCCCTGGACGGGCGCGCTCAGGCAGGCGAACAGCATCAGGCCGGGGAACTCCAGCCGGTAGCTCAGCTCGTGGTGCATGCACATCGGCTGGTTGGCGGGCCAGGTGGAGGAGGAGTACAGCCCGGGTCCGCGGACCTGCCGGGGGGCGAACGCCTCCCTGTCCTCCATCGGGTCGCCGCCCAGTCCCCTGAAGACGGCACCGACCTGCTCCGCCGCCCGTAGTCCCAGGCCCCGCACGAGCAAGGCGCCGTGCTCCGCGACCTGGCCGCGCAGCGCCTCGCGGTTCTCGGCCGCCCAGGCGGGCGCGTCACCGGGGGCGTCGACGTGCAGGACCGGGGGCTTGCCGGGGTGGACTTCCACCTCGGGCAGGGCTGCCAGGAACGAGGACGACATCGGGATTCCTTTCGGTTGCCACACACGAGGGTGAGGCCGCTCAGAGGGTGAGGCCGCTCATGGGGTGAGGTCCTCTCACGTGGGTGAGGGGGAGGCGAGCAGTTCGGCGGCGTCCAGGACCACCTGTGCGGCCGCGTCCGGCCGGGTGCGCGGGAAGTAGTGGCCGCCGTCGGCGAGTTCGCGCAGTTCCACCCGTGCGGCCAGGAGCTGCCAGTCGCGGTACCGGTCGGCGAACCCCGCCGTGTGGTCGTCGTCGGCGGCGACGACCACGGTGACCGGCACGGAGAGCCTGACCGCCGGAGGGCTCTCCAGGGCGTCGGTGAGATAGCGGTGGGCGGCCACGCAGTCGTTCCGGTAGGCGGCACCGATGTGTTCGGCGTGGAGCGCGTTCAGCTCACCGAGCTCGGTGTACCCGCGGTCCGAACTCAGCCCCGCGGCGATCTCGGCGTTGCTGCGGCCCGCCAGTTCGATGAGGGCCGCACGCCGGTCGCCGGCGGTGCCCAGGAGCTGGGCGCCCAGGAACACCCGGGGCACGTCCACTCCCCGCTCCCGCAGCAGCCTCGCCGTCTCCAGCGCCGGGGCGGCGCCCGAGGAATGCCCCCAGAGGACGACCCGGGTCAGGCCGCGCCCGACGATCTCGCCGACGACCTGCCGCGCCATCTGTGCCAGCGGGGCGAACGGCTCCTCGTGGGCGGCCAGGTCGTGACCGGGCGGCTCGACGGCGTAGACCGAGGGCCCGTGGCCGGTGGCCGCGAGGGCGTCGGCCATCGGCCGGAAGTTGACCGCGTTCCCGCCCGCGTGCGGGAAGCACACCAGGGCGCACTCCGAGGGGCCGTCCGATTCCGCGAGCGGTTGCAGCAGTTCGTGGCGCCGGCCTACGGCGCCGTCGAGGAGCGCGGCGAGGTCGGCGAGCACGGGGTGCGCGGTGATGTCCTTGAGGGACACCGCACGGTCCAGGGCGACGGTGAGTTTCACGGCCGTCAGCGAGGTGCCGCCGGAGTCGAAGAAGTGGTCCTGCCGGCCGACGCTGTGCTCGGGTACGCCCAGCAACTCGGCCCACACGCCCGCCAGTTTCCGCTCGGCAGGGGTGTGCGGAGCGCTCCCGCTCCCTTCGTCCCGGTCGTCGGCGGCACCCGTCGTGGTCTGTTCGGCCAGCGCGGTCAGGGCCTTTGTGTCGATCTTCCCGTTGGCGGTCAGGGGCAGGCTCTCCCGCCGGTGGAAGGCGGAGGGGATCATGTAGGCGGGCAGCACCGCGCCCAGCGCCTCGCGCAGCGCGTCCGTGGGAAGGGACCGGCCGCAGTAGTAGGCGATCAGGTGCGTGCCGCCGGCCGGCTCGGCGACCACCACCGCGCCGTCCCGGACACCGGGCACCCGCAGCAGGGTGTTCTCGATCTCGCCGATCTCGATGCGGAAGCCCCGGATCTTGACCTGGTTGTCCCGGCGGCCGAGGAACTCCAGTGAGCCGCCCGGATGCCAGCGTCCCAGGTCGCCGCCGAGATAGAGCCGCTCCCCCGACCGGTAAGGATCCTTGCGGTACGCCTCGGCGGTCCGCTCGGGGTCGTTGACGTATCCCCGGCCCACGCAGACCCCGGAGAACGCGATCAGGCCCGGGGCGCCGAGCGGCACCAGTGCCAGGTGTTCGTCGACGACGTAGACGTGCACGTTGTTGACCGCGCGCCCGAGCAGCACACGGTCCGGGACACCGTCCATGATCTCGTGGTTGGTGTCGTCCGAGGTCTCGGTCAGCCCGTAGGCGTTGACGAGCCCGATCCCCGGCTGGATCGCGAACCAGCGCTGGACCAGCTCCCGCTTCAGTGCCTCTCCGGTCACCGACACCCGGGTCAGATCGGGCAGTTCACGGGGGTGCTGCTCCAGGTACGACACCACCACCTCCAGGTAGGAGGGCACGACCTGCGCCACCCCCACCCGGCCCTCGACCAGCGTGTCGACGAACCGCTCCACGTCGACGATCACCTGCTGTCCGACGAGCAGCGTCCGGCCGCCCACCAGCAGTGCGGCCAGCAGCTGCCACAGCGAGATGTCGAAGCACTGGGGCGCCGTCTGCGCCACCACACGGTCCTGGTCGATCCCGAGGTCGTCGATCTTGGCGTAGAGGTGGTTGAGCATGCCCGCGTGCTCGCACATCGCGCCCTTGGGCTCGCCGGTGGAGCCGGAGGTGAAGTAGATGTAGGCCAGTTGACCGGCCGTCACCTTCACCCCGAGGTCACTGTCGTCGTGCTGTTCCTCGTACGCCGTCGCGGCCAGCAGCCTCTCGACGCCCGGAAGCGCGCCCAGCGCCCGGTCGAGCGTGCCGGTGCTGCCGGACTCGGTCAGCACGAGCCGGCATCCGGCACGCGCGAGGGTCGCCTCGATGCGTCCCGCGGGGAAGTGCGGCTCGATCGGCAGATAGACGCCGCCGGCCTTGAACACCGCCAGCACGGCGGCCAGCCAGTCGAGGTTGCGTTCGGTGACGACGGCGACCGCTTCCTCGCGGGCCAGTCCGCGCGCCAGCAGGGCCCGCGCGAGCCGGTTCGCGCGCGCGTTGAGCTCCCCGTAAGTCCACGCCCGCTCGCCGTCGACCGCCGCCACCGTCTCCGGGTGTCTGCGCGCCCGCTGCTCGAACAGCTCGTGCACCCTTCCTTCGGGCAGGGGTCGGCGCGGTCCGGCCAGTGCCTGGAGCTGGTACCGCACCTCCTCGGGCGACAGCAGACTCTGCCGTGCGTGATCGGCGTCCGCGTCGGTCGCCATCAGCGTGAGCGCGGCGAGGTGGTGGCCGGCGATCCGGGCCGCGCACTCGGCGTCCAGCACCTCGGTGCGGTACCGCAGCCGCAGCACCGGGTCCGCGCCGCGATCGCACCAGCCGACATCCAGCACCACGTCCTCGGGCAGGACGCCCGCGGTCCCGGCGGGGTCGAACGTGATCTCGTACGACGGCCCGGTCGTCCCCGACTCCCGGCGCAGCGCGTCCACGGCGAAGTCCCGGTGTGCCAGCAGGTCGGACTCGGCCCCACGGACGCTCACCAGGAGCCGGCGCCACGACTGCGGGGCGACGGCCAGCCGGCAGGGCAGCGGACCGGCGTCCGTCCCCGCGGCGGTGTATCCCGTCACGACGTCCCGTTCGCCGGACAGTACGGCCAGTACCTTCGCGTGCGCGGCCAGCAGCACCGAACTCACCGGCGCGCCCACATCGCGCGCCAGGGCGCGCAACGCCTCCATCACGTCGACCGGCACCACCGCCTCGTACTCGCCCACACCGGCGACCGGGTCCCGCGACCACCGTGGGGCCGGGGTGAACCCACCAGCGGCCAGTACACGGCTCCAGTACTCCCGGTCCGCCTCCACGTTCGCTCCCATCGAATGGCCTTCCTCAACTCGCCGTAGCCGCGTTGCTGCCGGCCGAGTACGTTCCCGCCGCCGCGCCGACGCCGTCGCGGTGCGCCGGTGCGGTCGTGGTCTCCACGGCGGGGTTTCCTCCCCAGTGCGCGGACGAGGGGACCTCCTCGCCCTTCATCAGGAATGAGTCGGGTGCCAGCACGGCGCCGTCACCCATCGTCACGCCGTAGTGCACATGGGAGCCGACCCCGAGGGTGCAGCCCGCACCGAGGGTGGTGCGGTCCGACTTGAACGTGCCGTCCTCCTGCGAGTGGCACTGGATCTTGCTTCCGGCGCTGAGCGTGCAGTCGTCCCCGATCGCGGCGAGGGTCCGCTCCGTCAGATAGCAGCCGTCGTCGAAGACCCTGCGTCCGATACGCACGCCCAGCAGCCGCCAGATCACGCTCTTGAAGGGGGTCCCGTTGAAGATGTTGAGGTAGTGGTCCGGCACCTTCCACAGACGCTCGTGCCACCAGAAGTACGGGTCGTAGATGGAGCACAGTCGCGGGCTCAGCCTGCCGAACCAGGCGACGCAGCGTTCCACCAGGACGAAGTACAGGGCGGTGAACGTCAGGGTGATCGCCACGTACGCGCCGATCACGATGTGCCCGAGGACTCCGTAGAGGCTGACGGAGGCGAGGGCGAACGCCGTGAGCGCCAGGGTGTGCAGCCAGCGCAGGAACAGGAAGAGCGCCATCGTGCGGAGGTTGTAGCGGTTCTTCGCGGCGAGGTTGCGGCGCAGTTCCCCCCCGGTCCTGAGGTGGTCGAACCGGGAGTCGCGCTCCACCGAGCGGGGGATCTCGAAGCACGGTGAGCCGAGCAGCCCGACACCCGTACGGACCTCGCCGTCCAGGGGAACCATCACCTTCGTCGCGAGCAGACAGTTCTCTCCCGTCCGGCCTCCGGCGGGATAGGCGATGTTGTTGCCGAGGAAGTTGCGCGGCCCGATCGTCGCCCGGGACACCCGGAAGGACGTGCTCGAGAAGTCCGCGTTGATGAGCGAGAGGCCGTCCGCGATCATCGTTCCGCTGCCGACGGTCGCCAGCAGCGGGGTCTCGTGCTGCATCTCCGACCCGAAGTTCGACCCGGTCTGCTCGACCTCCGACAGGTCGTACCCGAGGCCGCGGAGGTAGGGGACGATGTAGGAGCTGTCGCCGAAGAGCCAGGCGAAGAACCGGATGTTCGTCATGGTCGTCGTCGCCCGGTGCAGCGCGTAGTGGAAGCCGTACAGCGGATAGACCCTGTCGGGCTCGATGGCCAGACTCAGCAGGCGCGGCAGGGTGAACAGGGCGACGAGACCCAGGACCACGAAGCCGGAGAACAGCGCGAGGGACAGGATCAGGGCGTCGACGAGGAAGTCCGGCGACGTGATCGCGGGCGTCGCCGCGTCCAGCCGCTTGCCGAGCGCGGGGATCTGGGTGAACAGCATGTACATCCCGCCGACGGCCAGCGGGAGGTACAGGAAGAACAGCTGGAGCAGGCCGGCGATCGCGAACCAGGCCCGGCGGGGGGTGCCGCAGGCCGCCGGCGCGACCCGCATGTGGTCGATCCGGGTGGGTTCCGCCGGGGAGCCGTGCCGCCGCTCGCCGTCCGGGACGACCTGGCCGCGGTACAGCGCGGACGAGTGGCCGAGCTGGGCTCCGTCACCCATCGCCGTGTCGATGTCGAGGACGGTCTTCTCTCCGACGAACACATCCCGGCCGAGGGTGACCGGGCCGGTCTCGATCCGCCCCGAGTGCGCCCGGTAGCAGAGGAAGAACGAGTCCTTGCGGATCACCGTCCCGGAGCCGATCGTGAGCAGGTCGGTGCAGACGGGGACCGAGCGGGAGAGGATCGTTACTCCACTTCCGATGCGCGCGCCGAGCGCGCGCAGATACAGCACGTACAGCGGATTACCGACGAAGAAGATCATCGGATTGGCGTGGAGCAGTGCCTTGACGAGCCAGAAACGCAGATAGGTCAGACTCCAGACGGGGAATTCGCGCGGCTTCCAGCGCCCGATGAGAATCCATTTGGCGACGACCGGGAATCCGCACAGCGCGATGAATCCGAGGCCGCCGAACAGGACCGACCGCGCGTACACGCCGGCCAGGCCCGACCCGGCGGCGATCCATTCGTAGCCGCGCGCGGCCACCAGGCCGCTCAAGAAGGAGTACCCGAGGAAAATCAGCAATTGCGCGGTCCCGCACAGGACGTAGCGCGACGTGCTCGGCCGCGGCGCAGGGGTCGGCGACGGCTCCGGTACGGACGGCGCCGCGGGAAGCGACGCGTCGACCGGGGCGGGGGCGACCTCGGCGAGAGCCGTGGCCAGGCTCCGGATCGTGGGGTACCGGTAGATGTCCTTCATCGACGCGGACGGCAGATCCGCCCGCTTCCTGACCCGTGCGCAGAACTGGGCCATGACCAGCGAGTTGGCCCCGAGGTCGTCGAAGAAGTGGCTGTCGACCGGCACGTGTTCCGCGGAGACGACGCCCGCCAGCACTTCAGCGAGTTTCCTCTCGGTCTCGGCCGTCGTCGGGTCGGCACTGCTCGGCCGGGCGGCGGCTGCTTCGTCCGGTCCGACTATGAAGACCTCGGAGGACTGCTCCACCATTCGACCTCCTGAGAAGACATTTCGGCTCCCGATTGCCACGGGCGGCCGGTCCGGTGTCCTCACGCTCCGGCGAATGGCCCGACCGAGCCGTTTCCGAGCCACGAGACCGTACTCTCTTACGTGATCGCGAAACCGTGGACATCAGTCTCATTCGTCCACCGTCAGGCTGCCACTCCGAATCGACCGCTTGGATACCACGGCACCGTACGACAAGCCTCTGCCAGTTGGCCCGCCGCACCGTTGGAGTAACGCGCGCTTCACCCGAATGGCGGCCTATTGCGTCAAGCCCAGGGGAAACCCCGGCGCGACCCCGGGCGAAAAGGGGGCCGCCGGCAACCGGTTCCCGGCACCTTCGATCCCGCCTCCGGGGAGAGTCCTCTCGGCACGCCGTGACGACACCGCTGACGAGTTCCCCTCCGTCGGGAGTGGGGCGAAGGGGGACATGGGGGTGTGGTGGCCGGCCCGTCCGGTCGGCGCCCTGGCAAGATGGCGGCATGGAACGTGTGCTGGGAATCGGTGGGTACTTCATGAGGGCCGCGGACCCGGCGGCCCTGAGCGCCTGGTATCGCGACTGCCTGGGCCTCGACACCGACGAGCACGGTCTGTGGCGTCAGGGAGACGGGCCGACGGTGTTCGCGACGTTCGAGTCCGGGACCGACTACTTCGGGTCCCGCGCCCAGCAGGCCATGCTCAACTTCCGCGTCCGCGACCTGGACGCGATGCTCGCGCAGTTGCGGGCCGAGGGAGCGGACGTGGCCGACGAGACGCAGGACATGGAAGGGGTCGGCCGATTCGGCTGGGTCACCGACCCCGAGGGCAATCGGGTCGAGCTGTGGCAGCCTGCCTGACCGGGTCCCGCCGCGGGCGGTGAGGTGCTGGTTCACTCAGGTGGTGAGGTGCCGGCGGCCGGCGGGCCGCCTCGGTGCGAGCCTCGGCCGGATCCCCGCGACCGGTTACTGCTAATCTAGAAGTAACGGGCTCGGGGGCGCGCTCCACTGCGGTCCGCACTCCCCATCAGTCCCGCCGAACCGTCCCAACGGGTTCCGCGTGCGCGGAGACAAGGAGCGTCACCGTGCCGCTGGCCGAGGAACTGCTGGGATCGGCGGCGGTCGCCGGTCTCGCCGACTGCCTCGACAGGGCCGGTCGCCCGCGCGACGGGCAGGCCGTACGCGAGTGCGGGGAGAAGCTCGACGGACTGGCCCTGCGTGAACGCAGCGATCTGCTGCGGGATGTCCTGACCGCACACCTCCCCGAGGGTTACGCCGCGACCCGGACCGTCGTGCGCACGGCGCTCGCGGATCCCGCGTTCACCGGGTGGATGATCTGGCCGGTGACGGAGGCGGTCGTCACGCGCGCCCTCGAGGACGACGATCCCGACGCCTTCGAGGGGGCACTGCACCTGCTGGCGGACCTGACACCCCGGCTGACCGCGGAGTTCGCGATCCGGCGGATGCTCAGAGCCGATCTCGAGCGGAGTCTGCGCGTCGTCCGGCGGTGGACCGACCATCCGGACGAGCACGTGCGGCGCCTGGCCAGCGAGGGAACACGGCCCCGGCTGCCGTGGGCGGTCCGCGTACCCGCACTCCTGGACAGCCCCGAGGTCACCCGCCCGCTCCTGGACGCGCTCTACCGCGATCCGTCCGAGTACGTGCGGCGCTCCGTGGCCAACCACGTGAACGACATCAGTCACGCCGTCCCCGACCTGGCCGTCGAGGTCGCGGCCGGATGGAGCGCGGCGCCGGACGAACACACGCCCCGAGTCGTACGGCACGCGCTGCGCACGGCAGTGAAGAAGGGGCACCCCGGGGCGCTGGCCCTGATGGGCTTCGAGCCCCCGACGGACGTCGCCGTCTTCGGCCCGCGACTGGGCGGGGACCGGGTGACCGTGGGCGACGAGATCACTTTCGCGTTCGACGTCGCCAACGAGGGGGCGGCACCCGCCAAGCTGGTGATCGACTACGTGATCCACTACCAGAAGGCGAACGGCAGCACCGCGCCCAAGGTCTTCAAGCTCACCACCAGGACCCTGGAGGCGGGCGAACGCGTCTCCATCAGCCGTCGGCACTCGTTCAGGAGGATCACCACCCGGGTCTTCCATCCGGGTGCGCACGCCCTGGAGCTCCAGGTCAACGGTGAAGTCCGTGGCCGCGCGGCGTTCACCCTGCTCGCACCGTCCTGAGCAGGGCTTCACCGGAGAGGTGAAGGTGACCGGCGGGGACGGTCAGACGCCGTTCGGCGTGTCCGCGTACCGGGTCCGCATGGCCTCGCTCGCGGCCGGGCCGGCCGTGAAGACGAACTCGTCCGTGTCGACACGCCGACCCGTCGTCCGGTCGACGACCACGGGATCCGCCTCCGCGCCCGTCCGCGCGTCGACCAGGATCATGGCCCGCTCGTCCTCGTCCAGCCGGGAGTTGCCCCAGGCGGCGAGGGCGACGATGACCGAGCGTAGGGAACGGCCGTACTCCGTGAGGACGTACTCGTAGCGGTTCGGGTGGGTCTGGTACAGCCGACGCTCGAAGAGCCCTTCGGCCACCAGGGATTTGAGCCTGCTCGTCAGCATGCTGGACGAGATACCGAGGTTCTCCTGGAACTGATCGAACCTGGTGAAGCCGTCGAACGCGTCGTGCAGGATCAGCAGCGTCCACCACTCGCCCACGTGCTGGACGGTCCGGGACAGCGGGCACTCGCGGTCTTCCAGGCGAATTCGGGCCGGCATGCGCGCCCCCTTCCGTTCCGTGGCCTACAAGGTTCTACCTTAGCAGTAGTAACTGCTACAGTCGAAGTCAGTCACTTCTGAATTAGCAGTGACTCGTCGCGCGCGATGCGCCCTGCCCACACGGCAGCCACCCCCACCCGAGCCCCGAGGAACACCCCATGCCACCCGTCACCCTCGACACACTCCCCCAGGCCGTCACCCGCTACCTGGCCGCCCATCGTCTGCACGACACCGCGGCGGAGCTCGCGAACTTCACCCAGGACGCCACGGTGACCGACGACGGGACGACCCACAGCGGCATCGACGCCATCGAGCTGTGGATGAACCGCACCGCCGGCGAGTACAGCTACACGATCGAACCCATCGCGGTCCACGAGACCCCCGACCGGGAGTACACGGTCACCCAGCGGCTCGAGGGCGACTTCCCCGGCGGGGTCGTCGACCTGCACTTCCGGTTCACCCTGCGCGACGGACTCATCGAGCGGCTCGTCATCGAGGGCTGAGTCCCCACGCCCACCGCCGACTCGCTCGCGAGGGCGTGCTCAGCGCGCGGAACGCACCAGGACGAACGAGCCGGCTCGAAACGGAACAAAGCTTGATAAGGCTGAACGAAGCCGAACGAAGCACAAAGAATCAGAAGAATAAGAAGGAACGAGAAGGAAGCCGAGGGAAGCAGGCCATGAAGACGTGGTTCATCACCGGGGGAACCCCTGGCGGTTTCGGTGCTGCCTACGCGGACGCGGCCCTGGAACGCGGCGACAACGTCGTCCTGACGGCACGCAGGCCGGAACTGCTCAGGGAGTGGGCCGCACCCCACGGCGGCAGGGTGCTGGTCCTGCCGCTTGACGTCACCGACACCCAGCAGATCGAGGAGGCCGTCACGGCGGCGCAGGCACGCTTCGGCGGCATCGACGTCCTGGTCAACAACGCCGGACGGGGCTGGTACGGGTCCGTCGAGGGCATGACCGACGACGCCGTCCGGCGCACCTTCGAACTGAACTTCTTCGCCGTCGTGGCCGTCCTGCGCGCCGTTCTGCCCGGCATGCGCGCCCGGCGGAGCGGATGGATCGTCAACATGTCCTCCGTGGCGGGCCTGAGGGGAGTCACCGGCTTCGGCCACTACACCGCCACCAAGTTCGCCCTCGAGGGCCTCACCGAGGTACTGCGCGAGGAAGTGGCGCCACTGGGCATCCGGGTCCTCGCCGTGGAACCCGGCGCCTTCCGCACCCGGGCCTACGCCGGTTTCGCGGACGAACCGGTGGCCGAGACCGTGGACGCCTACCGGCCGATGGTGGAGTCCGTACGGGACTTCATGATCACGCAGGACGGCGATCAGCCGGGCGATCCCGTCCGCGCCGTCCGCGCCGTGATCGAGGCCCTCGACGAGGACGAGCCCCCGCACCGGCTCGTCCTGGGCGGCGCCGGATACGACGCCGTGGTCGAACGGCTGGACGCGACTCTCGCCGGCATCCGCGCACGCGAGGCCGTCTCCCGCGGCGTGGACTTCCCGGCCTCCGGATGACCTGAGGACCGTCCCGGACGGACGGGCGCCCAGCGCTCAGGGGGCTGCCGCCGGACCATGTCCGGCGGCAGCCCCCTGGGCGGGCCGGCGGGTGGCTACTGCTCGCGCTGCTCGGTGCGATTGAGGCCCCGGGCGATCTCCTGGAGGATCTCCAGTTCCTGTTTCCCCGTCATCTCCGCGAGTTGGCGCAGCAGCAGAGCGCACAGCCCCGTCACACCGTCCGCGACCTGGTCGAGGTTCCCGTCCGACTCCGCGCGCTCCATCATGTACTTCGTCATGAGGTTGTCGCCGGAGACATAGGCGGTCATGGCCTCGATACCGAGGCGTACGCGGTCGTAGTCGTTCGTCGTCATCGCGCCACCGTCGCATGCCGCGCGCGATCATGCCACTGTCCGCCGGGAAGGGGCGCTCCCGGCCACCCCGTCCCTCCGACGTGCCGCGCCCTGCCCCAGGGGGAACCGGGCGGGTACGCGGGTCCGGTACGCCACCCGCTTACAGCGTTGCGGGGCTGTCGGCAACCGGAACGAACTGGTTCCGGTTGCGGCGCCGTTGAGGCTCGGGTGGCGCGTGCGGCGGCACGGCGTGAGAATCCTGCGAGGCACGGTTTCGGGCGAAACGTGGACGATAGGGTTTCCACCATGAACGCACGGCTGGCTCTGCTGCGTACAGTGGCCCCCGGAGTCACGGAGAGTGACGTCTTCCGGTTGGCGCTGCAGCACGCGCTGGGGGAGCTGGGCGCCCTGGGCGGAACCATCCATCTCCGTGGCCCCATGTCCATGCTGCGCATGGTGTCGTCGGCCGGTCTCCCACCCGCCCTCACCCAGGCCTGGGAGATCGTCGACCAGGAGGGTCCGCTCGCTCCGGCCCGTGCCCTGCAGCGGGGCAGCGGCGTGTGGGTGCCTCTGCCCACCACCGTGCCGCCCGCCGGTCCTGCCGGGCCCGGCAGCCCCCCGGCGGAGCCCGCCGAGGCCGTCTGGCCCGGCACCGGCCTGGCCGCCGTGCCGCTGTTCGGCAGGGACCGCGGCATCGGAGCGCTGACCGTGCTGATGGGCGACGCCGGGGAGCCCACCCCCGAGCAGTGGGACTTCCTCCGGGCCGTCGTCACCTGGGCCGAGGAGCGCATGGTCGAGGCTCCGCCGCCGTCCGGGCCCTCGCACGCGGAGCTGAACAGGGAGCGTCTGCGGGAGGCGCTGAAAGAGGTCAGCGTCGGATCGTGGGACTGGGACATCCGGACCGGCGAGCTGATCTGGGACGCGGCGGCCCTGGAGCTCTACGGCACCCTGCCCGCGGACTTCACCGGCAGGATCGAGAACTGGATGCGGATCGTCCACCCCGACGACCTGGCACCGACCCTCGCGGCGGCGGAGCGGGCCATCCGGGACCACGGCGTGTTCGAGGCCGAGTACCGGGTGCGCAAACGGGACGGCACCTGGGGCTGGACCCAGACCCGCGCCGGCGCCACGTACGACGAGAACGGTGAACCGCTCCGGATGGGCGGCCTGGGATGGACCAGCGACGAGTCCCGCTCCGCCCGTGACGCGCTCAGCCGGGCGCTGCGCCACATGAGCGACGGCTTCCTCGCTGTGGACGACGAATGGCGGATCACCTTCGCCAACCTGGAAGCCGAACGCACGCTGGGTTTCTCCGAGGAGGAGCTGTTCGGGCGCGTCCTGTGGGACCTGCCCGCCGCCCGGCAGGTTCCCGGACTGGAGAGCCAGTGCCGCACGGCCGCCGCGAAGGAGAAACCGGCCAGCTTCGACGTGCACATGCGGGACAGCGGGCGCCGCTACCAGGTGCGCCTCGTCCCGGGGCCCGACGGCCGCACCCTCTACTTCGCCGATGTCACCGAGAGACGGCGGATGGAGGAGGAACGCCTGGCCGCCGAGCTCGCCGCGTCCGCGCGATCGGCCCGGATCAGCGAGCTGACCGCCGCACTCGCCAAGGCGACGACCTCACGCGATGTGGTGGACGCCGTCGCCCGGCGGGTGCTGCCCCCCTTCGCGGCCTCCGGCCTGCTGGTCCAGGCCGTCGAGAACGACCTGCTCCGCAACGTCGGAGCCGTCGGGTACCCGGCCGACTTCCTCGACCTCCTCGACAACCGCCCCCGGACGCCCGGCGACCCGTCCTGGGACGCGATCGCGTCCGGCCGGCCCCTGTTCCTGGCCTCGGTGCAGGAGATGACCGCGTACGCGCCCTCGCTGGCCCACCGGGCCGACCGCACCGACAAGCAGGCGTGGGCGTTCCTGCCGCTGACGGCGTCGGGCCACACCTTCGGGGTGTGCGTCCTGTCCTTCGACCGTCCACGGCGCCTCACCGACGAGGAACGCACCCTCCTGGCGACCATCAGCGCGCTCGTCGCGCAGGCCCTGGAGCGCGCCAGGCTCTACGACGCCGAACACACCCGCTCCCGCGAACTCCAGCGCAGCCTCCTCCCCCAGGTCCTCCCCCGCCTCCCCGCGTGCACGGCCGCCGCCCGCTACCTCCCCGCCGGACAGGGCATGGACGTGGGCGGCGACTGGTACGACGTCATCCCGCTCTCCGGCGGCCAGGTCGCCCTCGTCGTCGGCGACGTCATGGGGCACGGCCTTCCCGAGGCGGCCACCATGGGACGGCTGCGCACCGCCGTGCACACCCTGGCAGACCTCGAACTGCCCCCCGACGAGATCATGAGCCGCCTCAACGACATCGTCGGCGGCATGGGCGAGGGCTCGTACGTCACCTGCCTGTACGCGCTCTACGACTCCACCACCCAGATCTGCTCCATCGCCCGCGCCGGGCACCCACCGCCCGCGCTGGTCCACCCCGACGGCACCGTGCACTTCCCGGAGCTCTCCACCGACCCGCCACTGGGCGCGGCGGAGCCGCCCTTCGAGACGGTCGAGGTGCCGGTGCCCGAGGGCAGCCTGCTCGTGCTCTACACCGACGGTCTGGTCGAGTCGGCGAAGCGGGACATCGACGAGGGCATGGCGGAGCTCGCCGAACTGCTGCGCACGGTCCGCAAGAACGGCACCGACACGGACCTCGACCATCTCTGCGACATCCTGACGGCCGGCCTGCTGCCCGCCGAGCACCAGGCGGCCGACGACGCGGCGGTGCTCGTGGCCCGCCTGCACGCCCTGACCGGCGACCGGATGGCATCCTGGCCCCTCCCCGAGGACCCGCGGGCGGCCGGCCAGGCCCGCCGGCACGTCCGGGAGCAGCTCACCCGCTGGGGGCTGGACAGCCTCACACCCACCACGGAGCTCCTCGCCAGCGAGCTGGTGGGCAACGTCGTACGCCACGCCAAGGGCCCGCTCCGTCTGCGTCTGCTCCGCAGCGCCGGGCTGATCTGCGAGGTCTTCGACGGCAGTCTGACGATGCCCCGCATCCGTCGCGCGACCGACACCGACGAAGGAGGGCGCGGCCTGCAACTGATCACCGCGCTCTCCCAGCGCTGGGGCACGCGCTACACGCCGACGGGCAAGTGCATCTGGACCGAACAGCCGCTGCTCGGCACCGACGGTCACAAGGACGTGCCGCCCGAGACCCTGGACCGGATGTTCCCGGGCGCCGAGGGATTCGACGTGGACCTGGACAGCCTCCTGCGCGAGGAGCCCGACGGATAGGGCAGCGGGCCGGGGCCGTACGCTCCGCCGGGCCCGTCGTGCCGTACACCCGCGTCGTCTTGTTCCCGTCGGTCGCCGTGCGTGACGGTCACCGCTTCGTCGGCCGTGTGGCGGGCCCTGCGGATCCGTTCGTCGCGGCGGTGGCGCAGCGGCGCGCCAGGAGCGCGAAGGCGTCCCTGAGCTCGGTGGGCCCCACGACCTGGATGTCGGTGTCGAACCCGCAGAGCGTGGCGGCAAGTCCGGGCCATGACCACGCGCCCAGGACGAGTCGGCAGCGGTCCGGGCCGAGTTCCTCGACGACTCCGTCGCGGGTGTACGTGGACACTACGGACGCGGGCAGGTCGAGGATCACCTCCCCGGTGCAGGGCCGGCCACCGGAGCCGTCGGAGCCCTGGAACCTCCCCGCGACGAAGGCCGCCACCTCCCCTCCGGGCAGTTCACGCGGGGTGAACCGGGGTCCGGTCGGGGTGCGCGGGGTGATCCGGTCGACGCGGAAGGTACGCCAGTCGTCCCGGTCCAGGTCCCAGGCGACGAGGTACCAGCGTCCGCCCCAGGTGACGAGGTGGTGGGGTTCCGCCCGGCGGGGGCGGGCCGCGTCGGGGTCGGCACCGGCTGTTCCCGGCGCGGTGGCGAGGGGGTAGTCGAAGCGCAGCACCTCGCGGGTCTGGACGGCCGCGCCGAGCGTCGCGAGCACCCGGGCGTCGGCCGTCGTGTCCGGACCGGTCCCCGCGCGCTCGACGGCGGTGACCCGGAGGGCGTCGACGCGGTGGCGCAGCCGTGCCGGCATGACCTGCCGGACGGTATTCAGCGCGCGCACCGCGGCCTCCTCGACGCCGGCACCGGTCGTGCCGACGGTCTGGAGCGCGACGGCGAGGGCGACGGCCTGGTCGTCGTCGAACAGCAGCGGCGGCAGCTCCGTACCGGCGTCGAGGCGGTAGCCCCCGTCAGGACCTTTCGTGGCCGCCACGGGGTAGCCGAGACCGCGCAGCCGGTCGACGTCGCGGCGCACCGTGCGCGGGCTGACCTCGAGCCGTTCGGCCAGCGACTGCCCCGGCCAGTCGCGGCGCGCCTGGAGCAGGGACAGCAGGGTCAGCAGTCGCGCTGAGGTCTTCGGCATGACGCCCATGTTGCCCCGAGTAGCGGACACTGCCTGACCGCTACTCCTGGGACTGTGGTCCTGTGCCGGACAACGAGAACGACCAGAAGGACCCGATCACTGTGAGCGTCACGAACACCCCCTCCACGGCCCTCGACGGCGAGCGGGCCGACCTGCTCGCCGAACTCGCGACCGTGCGCGCCGCCTTGACGAACACGACGCGCGGTCTCGACGACGGACAGGCCGGCGAACGGCCGACGGTCAGCGCGCTGTGCCTGGGCGGCCTGATCAAGCACGTCGCGTCCATCGAGGAGGCGTGGATGCGGTTCGCGGTCGAGGGCCCCTCGGCGATGCGTTTCGACCTGCCCGAGGGTGTCACCTGGGCCGACTTCGCGGCCGGAACCGCCCGTGAGTTCCCGCGGTGGGCGATCGACCACCAGAACAACTTCCTGATGCTGCCCGGCGAGACGCTGGCCGGGATCGTCCAGGGCTACGAGCGGGTCGCCGCCGGGACCGAGAGGACCATCGCCTCCGTACCCGACCTGTCGGTGACACATCCGCTGCCGGAGGCGCCCTGGAACGAGCCGGGAGCGGTGTGGAGTGTGCGGCGGGTGCTGATGCACGTCATCGCCGAGACCGCCCAGCACGCCGGGCACGCGGACATCCTGCGCGAGACGCTCGACGGACAGAAGTCGACCTGACCGGCGCGGGATCCCCGCCGGACGGGACCGTCGGCCTCACCGGACGCCGAGGGTCGGACGACCCGGTAGGAGCCGCGCCCGCGCCGGTGGCCGTCGTCACCGGCGCGGTTGCGGGGCTACCGGACCGACCGGCAGTGCCTGGGGCTGGGGCTGGGGCTGGGGCTTACGGGCAGTACCCGCACAGACCGGTGGTGGCCGGAGGACCCGCCGACGCACGGAACACACACGGAAACGAAAGGAGTGGCGATGACCGTGTTGGACCGCCGGACGCTCAACCGGGCCACGCTCGCCCGGCAGTTGCTGCTCGATCGCGCCGGCGTGCCGGTCCTCGACGCCGTCGCGCATCTCTGCGGTCTTCAGGCGCAGGAGCCGCAGGAACCCTTCGTCGGGCTCTGGTCGCGGCTGCGGGCGTTCGACCCGGCGGTGCTGTCGGATCTGCTGGTGCGGCGGAGCGTGGTGCGGACCCACCTCATGCGCCGCACCGTCCATCTCGTCACCGCCGACGACGCCCTGGCATGGCGGGGCCGCCACGACGCCATGCTGCGGCAGCGGGTGCTCGGGAACTACCGTCGCGAGCTCGGCGGCACGGACCTCGACGAACTCGCCGCGGCGGGGCGGTCGGTGATGGCCGACGGCGAGCCCCGGTCGATGGCCGAACTCGCGCGGGCGCTCGCCGGACGCTGGCCGGAACCGGGACCGCGGGCGCTGGGCGAGATGCTGGTCGCCGCGCTGGTCCCGATGGCGCAGTTGCCGCCCCGCGGGCTGTGGCGGACCAGGGCGGGGGTGCGCAACCTCCCGCTCTCGTCCTGGCTGGGACGGGAGATCGACCCGCCGACCGGTGACGGCGCCGATCCGGTCGGCCAGGCCCTGGTAAGCCGCTACCTGGCCGCCTTCGGTCCCGCGGCCTCGGCCGATCTGCGCGCCTGGTGCGGTCTGGCCGGGCTGCCGGCCGCGGTGACCGCGGTCCGCGAGGAACTGGTCGCCTTCCGCGACGAGCGCGGCCGGGAACTGCTGGACCTCCCGGGCGCGCCCCGCCCCGACCCCGACACACCCGCCCCGGTGCGGTTCCTGCCGGCGTTCGACAACGCGATCCTCGGCTACCAGGACCGCGGCCGGATCATCGACGACGCCCACCGCGGTCTGTCGGTCGCCGGTGAACGTGTCGTGCTGGTCGACGGGCGGGTCGCCGCGACCTGGAACGTCGGCGCCGACGTCGGCGCCGTGGTCGTCACCCCACTGCGCCGTCTCTCCCGCGCCGAGCTCGCCGACGTCTCCGAGGAGGGAAGGGAACTGGCCCTGTTCCTCTCCGAGAACGAAAGCGATCGCGTACGGGTCGCCGCGTCGCCGGACTGAGCGGCCGAGCGGCGGGTCGGCCGGTCGGCGGGCAGGCGGGAGGGCGGGCGGTCGGGCGGTCGGGCGGTCGGGCGGTCGGGCGAAAAGGCAACCGAAATCCTGCTTTCGGCAACCACCTTGGCCAGTCACCCCGGCATTCACCTTGGCCATTCACCTTGGCCATTCGCCTTCGACATTCGCCTTCGACATTCGCCTTCGACATTCGCCTTCGACAGCATGCGCCTTCGACTTCGGCCACAACCTGCCGGGACGGTCCGGTCGCAGTAACATGGGGTGAATCACCTCGACGTCGCAACCACGTCAATTTCTCCGGTCGCCCGTCCAATTCATAGCAACCGACGAGCCGGGCAGGAAAGAAGGTGTTCGCATGTCTCACGCCGCAGGCGTTCTGAGCAAGGACCCTACGCCGGATCCGGCGGAGGAGAACGCGTTCTTCCCTTCACCTTATTCACTGAGCAAGTACACATCACCGAAGACGAATTTCGACGGAGTGCAGCACAAGGGCGCCTACACCGGGGGAAAGTGGAAGGTGCTCATGATCGCGGCCGGGGAACGCTACGTACTGGTCGAGAACGGGAAGATGTTCTCCACCGGAAACCACCCGGTCGAGATGCTGCTCCCGCTTCACCACATGATGGAAGCGGGATTCGACGTCGATGTCGCCACCCTGGAGGGCTACCCCGCCAAACTCGAACTGTGGGCCATGCCGCGCGAGGACGAAGCGGTGATGTCCACGTACGAGGCACTGAAACCGCAGCTCAAGCAGCCGAGGAGGCTCTCCGAGGTCATCGCCCACGGACTCGGGGACGACTCGGACTACCTCGCGGTGTTCATCCCGGGCGGGCACGGAGCGGTGGTCGGCCTGCCGACGAGCGAGACGGTGGGGCGAACGCTCGACTGGGCCCTGGCGAACGACAGGTTCGTCATCACCTTGTGCCACGGCCCGGCCGCCCTTCTCGCCGCCACACTGGGCAAGGACGAGTCGCCGTTCAAGGGGTACTCGGCGTGCGTCTTCCCCGACGCACTCGACGAGGGGCCGAACCTCGAGATCGGCTATCTCCCTGGCCGCCTGCCCTGGCTCGTCGCCGATCTCCTGGGCGATCAGGGTCTGAAGATCGTCAATGACGACATGACCGGCCGGACCCACCGGGACCGGAAGCTCCTCACGGGCGACAGCCCTCTCGCCTCCCACAGCCTCGGCCTTCTCGCGGCCGACGCTCTCGTCGAAGCGGCCCGGTCCGCCGGCTGACCCTGGGTTCGCGGCACGTCGGGCGCGTAGTCACCGCGGTGCGTCCAGGTATCGGACCACGGCCGGAACGGCTCTCAGCATGGCATGAAATCGCTCCTTAAATAGGAGACTCGGGGGAAACATCACTTTATGAGCGTTCATTTCATTACCGGCGCGAATTCGGGCATCGGGGCGGCGGTGGCGCGACTGCTGGCGGCGCGCGGGGAGGAACTGTGGCTGCTGGCCAGGGACACGGGGCGGGCGAAGTCCCTGCGTGCCGCCTTCCCCGGCAGCCGCACCCTGGTGGCCGATCTCGCGGTGCCCGGGGAACTGGCGGCCGCACTCGAACTCCAGGGGCTGCCTGAGCAGTTGGACTCGCTGCTGCACGTGGCCGGTGTCCTGGAGCCCGGTGCGGTGGCACAGTCGGGAGCCGGACCATGGCAGGAGATCTGCGCGGTGAACCTGCTGGCACCCGCCGAACTGACCCGGCTTCTGCTCCCGGCGCTGCGCACCCGGCGGGGGCACGTCGTGTTCCTCAACTCCGGTGCGGGCCTGCACGCCCCGCCGGGACTGGCCGCGTACGCGGCGTCGAAGTTCGCCCTCAGGGCACTCGCCGAATCGCTCCGCGCGGAGGAGTACCAGCACGGTGTCCGAGTGACGTCCGTCTACCCCGGAGAGGTCGACACACCGATGCAGGCCGAGCTGCACGCCCGGCTCGGCATCGCCTACGACCCCGCCACCTGTCTCACCGTGGATTCCGTCGCCCGGGTGGTGGCGGGCGCGTTGGACCTGTCGCGGGACGGGACGGTGAGCGACCTGATGCTCCGCCCCGGCTGAGCGGACGGAAGCGGGCGGGCCGGATTCCGGTCCGCCCGCCGCACACTCCGCACCCGCCACGCCGCTCGCGTCGGCCGCACCCCCCGCGTCTGCCATGTCTGCCATGTCTACCGCGTCTGCCGCGTCTGCCGCGTCTGCCGCGTCTGCCGCGTCTGCCGGGCGGTCGTCGGCGGTGGGGTCAGTCCGTGTAGTCGAGGTCCCCTCCGTGGCCGCCGACCAGCGCCCGGTATCCGGGCGCGGTGGCCAGCAGTTCGCTGTGGGTCCCCACCAGGGCACGGTCTCCGTCGAGGAACAGGACTCGGTCGGCCCGACGTGCGGGACCGGGCCGGTGAGTGATGGTGACGACCGTGCCGGGCCGGGTGCGAAAGGCTTCTTCCACGTGCAACTCCGCCTGCGCGTCCAGGTGGCGGGTGGCCTCGTCGAGGATGACCAGCCGAGCCGGCGAGAGATGGGCCCGGACCAGGGCGACGATCTGGCGCTCGCCCGCGGACAGCGCGGCCGGATCGACCGTGGCCTCCAGTCCACCGAGGCGTTCCACCAAAGGTGCCGCGCCGAGTGCGTGCACGGCGGACATGACCTCCCGCTCCGGCGCGCGGGGACACAGCCATCGCAGGTTCTCCTGAAGCTCGCCCGCGAACACATAGGCGTCCTGCGGCAACAGGACGCGGACGCGCGCCAGTTCCCGGGGGGTGAGCCGGGCCGCCGCAGCGCCGCCGAGCAGGACGTTCCCCCGATCCGGCGGGACGTCGCCCGCCAGCACGTCCGCGAGGGTGGACTTGCCGACCCCCGAGGGGCCGACCACGGCAAGGTGCTCCCCGTCGCGCAGGGTGAGGTCCAGGGCGTCGAAGACGGGATCCGCGGCGGCTCCGTAGGAGTAGGAGATGCCGCGGAGGCAGACGGACCCGTCGACGGGGCCGTGACCACGGTCACCGTCGATGCCCTGCTCCCCGTCCTCGCCGTCCTCGCCGTCCTGCCAGTCCTCCCCGCCCACGCCACTCTCCCCGTCCTCGCCGTCCACGCCGGTCCGTGGACCGTCCGCGTCGACGGAGGCGGGCGGCGGCTCGGAGGCGGCGGCGAGGCGCTCGGCGGCGACGGCGAGGCGCAGCCAGGAGGAGCCCACGCCCTGGACGAGCAGCCGCAGGGCCGGTTCCAGGGTCCCGGTGAGGTAGGCCAGTACGCCCATGACCTCGCCGGGGGTCAGCCCACGGCGGACCAGGGCCGGGGCCGCCAGGACGACGAGGAGGAGCGGCAGGTGTGCCCCCACCGCGACGAGGAGCCGTCGGACGGCTGCCGTGACCGCCAGCGCGCGGTTCGCGCGGACGCCGGCGGCGACGGCGTCGAGCAGATCCTCTTCCGTGGGCCGGCGGGCGCCGCAGGTGACGATGTCACGCAGTGCGGTCAGGGTGTCGGCGCACAGGCGCGCCAGGTTCTCGTCGGCGGCGAACGCCTGTCGCTGGCGCCGCATCGTGACCGGAGTGGTCGCCGCGAACCCCGTCAGCGCGAGCAGCAGCGGTACGGCGATCAGCGGGGTGGCCGCCGGGGCGAGCATCGCGGTGCCGCCCAGCACGGCCACCGCCGTGAGGGCGAAGTGGGAGACGATGAGCAGCTGTCCGGCGGTGGCGTCGCGAACGGCCTCCACCTGGCGGGTCAGTTGGGCCACGGCCGTGGCGGCTGACGCGTCCGGACGGCCGCGGGCCGCGACCCCCCGGTGCAGCAGGCCCGACACCAGTCGGCGTACCAGCCGGTCGCGCATCGGCTCGACGACGTGCGCGAGTTGGGGGTAGGTCTGCCGGGTCGCCCACGCGCCGATCAGCGCGGCCGTCGCGAACACGGCGAGCCAGCACGCGGCCTGGCCCGGCCGGTGCTCGAGGAACCCGCGGTCGACCGCCAGGGCCATCGCCTTGCCGGACACCAAGGCCGGCAGGGCCGACAACAGGGTCCATCCGAGCAGCCGCAGAACCGCCGGCCGGCTCTCGGTGAAGGCCGAGCGCAGCACCTCGGCGGCGGCACGGGCGGGCCGCCGCGGGACGGGGGCGGCGGTCGCGACAGCGTCTTCGTGTGCCACAGGGGCGGTGTGGGTGACGGGGGTCACGGGGGCGTGTGCGGGTGTGGTCCCCGGTGACGGGCGGCGGACGGAAGGGGCCTCGGCACGGACCGCCGGTGTCGTGTCGTCAGTCACCGGCGGAGGCCTTCACAGGAGCCGGCCGGGGGCCGGGCGATCCGCCGTCGAGCACGTCACGGTACGCGGCGAGGCGCCAGAGTCGGTCGTGGGCGGCGACGGTGCGGACGCGGCCCTCGTGGAGCCAGGCGACCCGGTCGGCCGCGGCGGCCACGGTGGCACGCCGGGTGATGTGCAGGACGGTCCGCCCGGCCGCCTCCTCCCGCAGGGCGCGCAGCGCCGCGGCTTCGGTGGCACCGTCCAGGCCGCAGGTCGCGTCGTCCAGCACGATCAGGCGGCTGTCGCGGGCGAACGCTCTGGCCAGGCCGAGGCGCTGGCGTTCTCCGCCGGACAGGACGAGGGAGGACATCGGTGTGCGGTAGCCGTCCGGCAGCCGGCGGATGAAGGTGTCGGCCTGCGCGGCCCGTGCGGCCCCGCGAAGCCGCCACGGCGGCGGGGGCGCCGGGCCGAGGCCGAGCGCGTCCTGGACCGTGGCGCCGGTCAGCACCGGGTCGGCGAAGGCGCAGGAGATCGCGGTGGGCAGTTCGTCGGGGTGGATCGCCGTCAGCGGGACGCCGTCGAGCGTGACGGTGCCCTCGTCAGGTTCTGTCAGGCCCACGGCGAGCGCGGCCACCAGGGAGGTCACCGAGTCGGGGGCGCCCACGAGGGCCGTCCAGGAGCCGTCCGGCACCGTCAGGTCCAGGCCGTCCAGGGCGACGTCTCCCTGACGGCGTACGACCACCCCCCGCAGTTCCAGACGGCCCGGACCGGCGGGCAGCGGACGGGAGGTGCCACCGCGGACCGGCAGGGTGAGTACGTCGGTGAGCCGGGCGGCGCCCGCCCGTGCCTGGGCGACGTCGAGGAGGCTCTGTGCGGTGCCGAGGCCGCTGAGGCCGATCCCGGTGTAGGCGAGGGCGGCCAGCAGATCACCGACGCCGAGCCGGCCCGCGGCGACCTGGGTCCCCGCCACGGCGAGGACCGCGAGCTGGGTGGCCGGGGCGAGCAGGCCGGTGCACCACGCGGTGCGGCGCTGGGTGTCCCACAGTTCGTGTCCCAGTCTCGACAGGTGCGGCAGCGGGCGCAGGACGCGTTCGATCTCCCTGGTCAGGGTGGCCGAGGCGGCGATGCTGCGGCTGCCGCTCAGCGCGTCGAGCAGTCCGGAGGCCAGCTGTGCCTGGGCCCGCTGGTATCCGTCACCCGCGTGGGTCGTGCGGCGCAGTTGGCGGCGGATGACCGCGTAGCCGGTGGGCGCGGTGGCCAGGAACGCCAGGGACAGCAGGGGGGAGAGCAGGGTCAGGGCGACGACGGCGACGGCGGCCATGAGCAGTTGCGCGGCCGAATAGACCAGGGCGGGCGCGGCCAGTGCGGCCTGCGGGGCGCTGGCGGTCAGACGGGCGACGAGGTCACCGACCGGCATGCGGGCGACGGCGGCGGGACCGGCGGCCAGTGTGCGGCGGATCGCCATGGTGCGGATTCGGGCCGCCGCGTCGGCGCCGGAGCGCGGGGCGGCGTACTGGGCGGCGGCTTCGGCGACGGTCAACAGGGCGAGCAGTGCGATGAGTTGGCGGCCGATGGCGGTTCCGGTTCCGGCCAGGGCCTGGTTGACGGCGCGGGCCAGCAGGGCGGGCAGCAGCAGGGTCGCGGTGGTGCTCGCGGCCACGGCCAGGGCCAGGACCAGCGCCCAGCGTCCGCCCGCGGCCGGCAGCAACAGGCTTGGTGGTCGGGTCACTTCGGGCCGGTCGCCGTGGTCCGGCCGGGTGTCGTCGGCGGTGGGGGGAACCGGTCGTGTGGGGGGCCGGTCCGGCGAGCCGGTCGGGGCGGGCTGTGGCGGAGCGGCGTCGGTTCGGTCGCTGTGCATGAAGCCCTCCGGGGGAAAGTGGCCGGTCCGGGCGGCCGAAGCCGCCCGGACCGGTTCGTCGGGGGGGTGCCGGCCGCGCCGAGGTGGCGCGGCCGGCGGGTGGATCAGAGGCAGAGCAGCGTGCTCACGGTGCTGTTGGTGCAGTTGACGGCGCTCAGGGAGCTGAGAACGGAGCGGTACTCGAGGATTTCCTCGGGGGTCTCCAGGGCCTGCAGGCTGAGGATGGACATGATGGTCCCCTTCCGGGTGGTGGTGGGTGCTTCCGGCGGTCTGCCGGAACTCTGTGGGCGGCCTGTTTCCCGGGCCGCGGGCGGGGTGCGCCGGCGCGCTGACGGACGGTCGGTGCCGTGTCGGCGTCCGGTGCCGGTCGGTCGGTCGGTCGAAGTCAGTCGGCCGGTGCCAGTCGGCAGGAGTCGGCCGGTCGGTACCAGCCGGCCGATGTCAGCCGGTCGGTGTCGGGAGTGCGCCGGAGGGTGGGCGCCGCCGGGTGGCGTCGGCCTTGGGAGCGACGGGTTCGGCCGGCTCGGTGGGAACGGTCAGGAAGGGCAGCGTCGGGGTGCCCGCGTACACCGAGCCGAGGGCGGTCATGACACCCGCGTTCCCCGTGGCGAGGTCCATGGACAGACGCAGCAACTGCTCGCCGGGAAAGGCCGGATGGCCCTCGTACGGAACGACGTGCCACAGCAGTCGGCGTACGTGCCGCCGGATCACGTCGGCGCGCTCCGTCCCCTGGGGATCCAGCAGCGCCTGCAGCCCGATCAGTCCGGCGCGGCCGTTGAACAGCCCTGGCTGGACGATGAACTCCGGTACGGCGGCGCGGCCGATACGCTCCAGCTGTTCCGCGAGCCCGGCGTCGGGCCGGTGCTTCAGGTGGGCCTGCAGCACCGCGGCGATGCCCGCGCTGCCGGACTCCAGATAGGGCAGGACGCGGATGCCGTCGTCGACCTGGAGGGTGCCGTCCTCGGCCACCACGCACCGCGCGAGGTCGTGCTCCAGGGCGCGGCCCGCGAGATCGAGCAGGTTGCCGTCGGCCGAGACCTGGTGCAGGTGCAGCAACAGCAGCGCGGTTCCGCTGGCGCCGTGCACGAGGCCGGCCCTCGATCCGTCCGGGGGCGCTGCCCGGTCGAGGCGCAGTCCGGCGACGGCCCGCTCGGCGGCCTCGACCGCGGCGTCGTAGAACGTCCGGTCCCCGGTCGTCCGGGCGAAGTCGAGCAGGCACAGCCCGATGCCGGCCAGACCGCTCAGCAGATCCGGGGCGTATCCCTCGGAATCGTCCTTCATCAGACGGTCCAGCAGGTCCATGGCCTGTTGTCGGTGTCCGAGCAGGTCGAGGACGTAGGCCACGCCGTGCCCGCCGACCAGCAGACCGGGCCGCAACGGCTGGCGGTCGACCGCCTTGAGCAGCCAGCCCACATGGGCGGGATCCACCCGGGCACCGGTCGCGTGGCAGGCCCACAGCACACCCGCCGCGCCGTACGCCAGTCCGAGGCCGTCGTGGGTGAACTGGCTCGGGTCGCCGGGGAACAGTCTGTCGGTACGGTGCGGGGTGGCACTGGCCGCTGTCGCCGCGGCCAGTTCGTCGCGCAGCCGGGGCCACGCGGCCGGCTCACCGCTGAACAGCTCGTCGAACTGCTCCGCCGCGACCTCGTGCGGGCGGGTCGCGGTCCGCCGGCCGTGCCCGGGGGGTTCCGCGGAGGGCAGCGCGAACCTCTCCCGCGCGGCGGCCCGGAGCGTTTCCGCCTTGTGCGGGCTCAGTACCGTCAGGGGCAGCAGCGGCATGAAGATCCACAGTCGCAGGGCGGCCAGCGCGTGGTCGTCGACGGCGAACCCGGTCAGCTCCGGCGGCGCGGCGAAACCCGCCGCACCCAGTGCGGGGCGGACGAACGCGTCGGCGGGCGAGGAGAGTTCGAAGTCCACGAACACCACCCGGCCGTCCGGCCGCACGATCAGGTTCCGGGGGTGCAGATCGCCGAAGACGATGCCTCTGGCGTGGATCGAGCGCAGGCCCTCTTCGATGCTGTCGAGGATGCGGAGCGCCTTCACGCGGTACTCGGCCGTGTCCTCGTCGGTCACCTCGGGGTGGACCAAGGGGTAGTTACGGCCGAACCAGCGGTGCAACGGCTCGCCCTCGATGTACTCCTGCACCAGGAAGTGGTGTTCCCAGGCGGTGAGCCGGCCCAGCACCGCCGGCACGGCTTCCAGTCCGGCCAGCCGACCGAGCGTCTCGTGCTCGAGTTCCAGTCGGGTGACCGCGTCGTCCCCCCGCTGGTCGAGGCCGGCATGCGGTCTGGCCTCCTTCAGCACCACCTGCCGACCGTCCGCCGTCCGGCGGGCCAGGTAGATTCCGCCGCCGTTGGAGAAGTGCAGGGCGCTTTGGACCGTGTAGGGGAAGTCGTCGACGCTTGTCCGGGACGCGGCGGCGAGCGTGTCGGCGAGTATCGCCGGAACCGGGGCCCAGGGCGGGACCTCGAAGACAGCGGCGCGGACGTCCGGGCGCAGCTTCCCCGACGGCTCACGGAAGGCGAGAACGAGCTCACCGGTCTCGGAGCGGCAGAACTGCTCGACGAAACCGCCGTAGCGTAAGTACAGAGGTCCCTCGCGCCAGCGCAGGTCGCTCAGGATGTACGGTCCGGGCGCGCCGTCGAGCGCGGCGTCCAGGTGGCGCAGGCAGTGTTCCAGCGCCGCGTCGTCGCGAGGGTAGAGCGTGAGGAACTTCCCGCTGGAGGCGCGGGCCGCGTACTTGGCGTTCTGTGTCTGCACGAGCCCGGGGCTGCGCAGGAACTTGTAGGCCACGCCGTTGTCGAAACAGTACCGCCGGACCACTTCAAGGACGTGCGGGGCGTTGTCGAGGCGGGCCGCGACGTGAATCTTCCAGCCCTGTTCGGGCAGTTCGGGAGTCACGGGCTGGAAGCCCACCCACACCTCCCGGGTGCTGCGCACCCAACCGGGGGGCGCGGCCTCGGTGGCGGCCGGGAATTCCTCCCGCACGGCCCACTGCACGGGTGAGTCATAGAACAGCCGGTCGGCGTAGGAATACGCCTCGTAGCGCATGTCCATTCGAACCCTCCCATAGTCACGGCGGAATACAGCGGCAACACGTGTCCCGGCGAAACCGGTACGCGACGACGGACGACCGCGTGGAAGGCCGATCCCCCGACGGGCCGCATTCCCCCCAACAACCCTTGGGGAATTAGGCCCTTGCGTTTGTCGGGGATGTCATGACCCCGACGCCATCAAGGTAGGGTCCGGCCGCCACCTCGCATCAGAGCGCGTTCACGGCGCATCCACGTACAGAACGCCGCCGGCTGCCGAACAGCGCACGCCCGGCCGGCCGGCACGCGCCCTTCACCCATGCGGCAAAAAGAAACACACCCGCACGTCATACTCACGCTCTTCACAGCACGCCCATGGCAGCTCATAATTCCAGCCGACTTTCCGATTCTTCGGTGCGCGTGCCGCGAAGTGTTCGACGCCGGCTGACACGAATGGAGTAACCGCTCGGCGGGTGACTCCGTCGGAATCGGATGTCGGCAAGCACGCGGCCATTGACGTTCCCGCGGCACCCGGGCGGCTCTGACCTCCTTTTTCAGCGACTCTCCAAGTCGCACGGGAATCCGACGGCCGCCGGATTCCACCCGTCGGACGTCACGCCGTTCACCGCGCCGCACCCGTCCCGGTTCGAACGCCGCCACTCACTCGCGCGCTTCACATGCGCGGTCGGGCTTTTCCCGGACCGGCTCGCGCCCGCCCGCCGCGACGGCTCGGCCCTGACGGCTGTGACGGCCCTGACGGAAAAGGAACGGCCCCCTCTCCAGGACAGCGGCGCCATCCCGCGCACAACTGCGCCCCCCACGCAGGACCGTTCAGGGGTGCCACACAGCGCCCGCTTCGCGACGCCGGGCCAGAGGCGGGGCCAGCCCCGCCGAGGCGGGTGCCGACCAACACCGCAGTGCGCGAGCGGCACTTGGGCTCGTACCCGCCGCCATCACGCTTGGCCGTGCGTCCGTGGGCGCGCGTCCCCGGGGCCGGCGGCCCGCCGGATCGGCCACCGGGGTGCGGCACGAGACGGAAAGTCAGCCACTCGACCCACAGATTTAACGACACACCCCTTGATACGCGCATTTCTACGCGCGTAACCTCAGCCGATCGCAGGGTTCCAGCCTGTCTGACCGCACCTCATGCGCCGTTCGTCCAGCGGACGTTGAAGGAGTCACCCCGTGCCGATGCACAGACCCAGCGCAGTGCGCGTAGCCGGCGCCGCGTTCGTGGCCGCGACCGCCACCGCGGCCGTCGTCATGGCGCCGCTGCCCGCCGCCTTTGCCACGCCGTCGACGAACGTCGTGATCTCGGAGGCGTACGGCGGCGGAGGCAACTCCGGCGCCACGCTCACGAACGACTTCGTCGAGCTGGCCAACCGCTCGACGGCCGCGTACCCGCTCGAGGGGTACAGCGTCCAGTACCTCCCGGCCTCGCCGTCCGCCGGCTCCCTCTGGCAGGTCACTCCCCTCACCGGCTCGCTCGCCCCCGGCGGCGGCTACCTGGTCGCCGAAGGCGCGGGCAGCGGCGGCAGCACCGCGCTGCCGACCGCCGACGCCACCGGCAACATCGCGATGGCCGCCGCCAGCGGCACGGTCGCCCTGGTCAAGTCGACCACGGCGCTGACCTGCAAGACGGCCGCGGACTGTGCCGGCGACCCCGACATCGTGGACCTCCTCGGCTACGGCACCGCCGTCGTCCGCGAGGGCACCGCCGCCCCGGTCGCGAGCAACACCACCTCCGTCTCCCGCACGGCCTCGCTCGCCGACACCGACGACAACTCCGCCGACTTCACCGCCGGTACACCCACCGCCACCAACAGCGCCGGGGAGACCGCGAACGGCGGCGGTACCGGTGGCGGCCCCGGCGGACCCACCGCCCCGGGCGCGTTCCGCATCCACGACATCCAGGGCACCACCCGCCTCTCGCCGCTCAAGGGCCAGAGCGTGGTGGGCGTCCCCGGCATCGTCACCGCCGTCCGCACCACGGGCAGCAAGGGCTACTGGATCCAGGACCCCGCCCCGGACACCGACCCCGCCACCAGCGAGGGGCTGTTCGTCTACACCGGCTCCGCCGCGCCCACCGTCTCCGTGGGCGACTCGGTCCTGGTCAGCGGCAAGGTCACGGAGTACTACCCGGGCACCGGCACCCAGTCGGTCACCGAGCTGGGCAGCCCGGTCTCCACCACCGTCTCCACCGGCAACGCCCTCCCGGGCGCGGTCGTCCTGAACGACTCGACCGTCCCGGCCGCGTACACCCCCACCGCGAACGGCGGCAGCATCGAGGGCCTCCCCCTCCAACCCAGCGTCTACTCCCAGGACTTCTACGAGTCCATCGAGGGCATGCGCGCCTCGGTCCACGACGCCCGGGTGACCGGCGCGACCAACTCCTTCGGCGAGATGTTCGTGACCGCCAAGCCCCACGAGCGGCCCACCAGGCGCGGCGGCACCCTCTACGGCGCCTACGACCAGCAGAACACCGGCCGCATCGAGATCGTCGCCGCCGACGGCTCCACCCCGACCCTCAACGTCGGCGACGAGCTGTCCGGCACCACCACCGGCCCGGTCGACTACGCCTCGTTCGGCGGCTATCTGCTCGCCCCCTCCGCCGGCACCATCGGCACGGCCGTCGACAACGGGCTCAAGCAGGAGGTGACGCGCAAGCAGAAGGGCAAGGAACTCGCCCTCGCCACCTACAACGTGGAGAACCTCGACCCGACGGACGGCGCCGACAAGTTCGCCCGCCTCGCCAAGGGCGTCGTCACCAACCTCTCCTCCCCCGACATCGTCACTCTGGAGGAGATCCAGGACGACAACGGCGCCACGGACGACGGCACCGTCTCCGCCGAGGCGACGCTGACCAGGTTCACCGCCGCGATCACCGCGGCGGGTGGCCCGAAGTACTCCTGGCGCTACGTCAACCCGGTCGACGACCAGGACGGCGGCGAGCCCGGCGGCAACATCCGCCAGGTCTTCCTCTTCAACCCCCAGCGGGTGTCCTTCGTCGACCGGGCGTCCGCCGGTGACCCCTCCACCACCGCGGTCTCCGTGGTGAGGGACAAGCACAGGCGCGAGGCCCACCTCTCCGCCTCACCGGGCCGCGTCGACCCCGCGAGTGCCGCGTGGGCCAACAGCCGCAAGCCCCTCGTCGGCGAGTTCAGGTTCCAGGGCGACACGGTGTTCGTCATCGCGAACCACTTCAACTCCAAGGGCGGCGACGACCCGATGCACGGCCGGTTCCAGGAGCCGACCCGGTCCTCGGAGACCCAGCGGCGGCTCCAGGCACAGGAGGAGAACGCCTTCGTCGACTCCCTCCTCGCCGCCGACCCCAAGGCGCGGATCGTCGCCCTCGGTGACCTCAACGACTACGAGTTCTCCGACGCGGTCAAGACCCTCACCGACAACGGCGACGTCCTCACCGACCTCATCAACACCCTTCCGGTGAAGGAGCGTTACAGCTATGTCTTCGACGGCAACAGCCAGACCCTCGACCACATCCTGACCAGCCCCTCCATCACCCGCTACGACTACGACGTCGTCCACATCAACGCGGAGTTCGCCGACCAGGCGAGCGACCACGACCCCCAGGTCGTCCGGATCGACGTGAACAACTGCGGCAGGAAGGCCTACCACCCCGAGCCGGGCAGGGGGAAGTAACCCGAGCCGTCGCCCGTGCCCTTCACCCGGCGCCGTCGCGCCGGGTGAAGGGCACGCCCCGGACCGGCCCGCGTACGACCCGCCGCGGACCGCCGCGGGTCACACGGGCGACCGGAGGACGAGCAGACTGATCTCGCTCGGTGCGAAGATCCGGAACGGCGGACCCCAGTAGCCCGCACCACGGCTGGTGTAGAGCTGGGTCCGCTCACCGTGCCGGCTGAGGCCCTGCACCACGGGCTGGTCCAGTCGTACGAGATGGTGGAACGGCCAGATCTGCCCGCCGTGAGTGTGACCCGAGACCTGGAGGTCGACCCCGGCAGCCACTGCCTGGGCCACCTGCTTGGGCTGGTGGGCGACCAGGAGCACCGGAAGCTCGGGAGTGACCTCCGCGAGGGCGAGGGGGAGATCGGCGCGGTGCCCGGCCAGGCCGGAGGAGGCGGCCGTACGGTCATCCACACCCGCGAGGACGAGCCGGTCGCCGCCGCGTTCGACGACGACATGACGGTTGTGCAGCGAGTCCCAGCCGAGCCGGGCCATCTCGTCGAGCCAACCCTGGGCCTCCCCGAGGTACTCGTGGTTGCCCGTCACATAGACCCTGGCCAGGCGCGAGCGGACCCTCCCCAGGGGCGCGGCCTGCTCCCGGCGCTTGGCGATGGTCCCGTCGGCGATGTCGCCCGCGTGGCAGACGATGTCGGGTTCGAGGGCGTTGACCGCGTCCACGACCCGCGCCGACCAGCGGGCCCGGTCGATGGGCCCGTAGTGGGTGTCGGCCAGCACGACCACACGGGTCCCGTCCAGTCCGGCGCCCAGCCGGGGGAGCGTGACCTCGACCTGCCGGACCCGGGGCAGCCGCATGGCCTCGGTGTAGCCCCAGGCCAGCAGCAGCGCCGCGACGACCGCGACGGCGACCGCCACGCCTCTGGCGGCGGTCTGCCCGCCGGCCCCGGCGGCGCCCAGGCCGAGCCGCAGCACACCTCCGAGGGCCGACCACGCGAAGAGCACCCAGATCACACCGAGGATCGTGTCGCCCGTACGAGCCGCCGGGTCGGACTGCCGGCGGCCGTGGCCCAGGGCCATCATCACCGGGAACGCGACCAGCGCGGCCCCGAACAGGACGCCGCCGACCAGCGCGACCGGGAACGGCCATCCCGTGCCCGAGGCCAGCAGCACCCACCACGGCAGGAAGAACAGGAGGACCAGCACGGCGAGGACGACCAGGCCGCCGACCAGCCGACGCCACATCGCGGCCCGTCCCCTCCCGTCGGATTCCTTCCCGGCGGATCCCCTCTCGGCAGATTCCTTCCCGGCAGATTCCCTCCCGACGGGTTCCCTCCCGGCGAGTTCCGCGGGCGGTGCCGAGGTGCCGAGGACATCACCCTCCCGTCCTGCCGCGGCCTCCGCCGACTGATCGTCCAGCACGGTCCCTACCCCACATCCGCTGACGCCAAGGTGAACCGTTCCATCCTCGCACCGCGGCCGCGTCCCTCCGTCGCCTCCCGGCATGGCGCCCCTCGGCCTCAGCGCCGCAAGTACTCCCGGTCGCCCATCACCACGACGGGATGACGCAGGGGATCGAGGGTGCGCAGCAGGGTTCTCATCGCGGACTCGGGGACGGTGACGCAGCCCGACGTGCCGTCACCGTGGTCCAGGTGCAGCCAGATGCCGCCGCCCTTGTCCTCGCCCAGAGGCCGGTTCCAGTCGTAGGGCGGGGTGCCCCGGAGCCGGTTGTAGTCGATGGCGATGACGTGGTCGAAGTCGTGGCGGTGGGAGGCGTCCGCGTCCTGCGGGGGTGCGAAGGCGTGGGCGTCCTGCCGGTAGCGCAGCAGACTCCCCGGATCGTCGAGCGCCCCGCCCGCGTCGGAGAGCGTGAAGACGCCGACCGGGCTGCGTTCGTCGTCCATGTGGTGGTCGGTCGTCCAGCCAAGCCTGCCGTTGTGGGCGCGCCAGCCGGCGGTCCGTTCCCAGCTCGTGCCGCGCCACTCGTAGAGCTCGACGAGGGCGTCGGGCGAATCCTCGTGATCGCCGTAGACGGCCACCACCTGGCCGGTGGCGGCCGGGACCTGGTCCCACATCATGTCTCCGATGCCGGGGATCCGGGAGACGGACTCCGGGCGCGGGGCGGGTGCCGGGCGGGGCCGGGCGGACGCTGCCGGGCCGTCGGTTCCGGGCACCCCGGCGGGGTTCGTTCCCGGCGTCAGGGCACCACATGCCGTCACCGCGCTCAGGAGGGCGCCACACGCGACGGTCGCGGCCATGGCCTGCCGTGCACCGCCGAGATGCCGCGCTCCGCCACGGCGCGCGGCCCGGTCGGAGTGCCGGGTCCCAGAGGATCTCCACATGCTCAGGATTCTGTGGCGGTGCGGACGACAGCCGCATCCGGACCGGGCATCCGGCCTATCAGGGCTTCGCCGGCTGCCGTGCCGTCCTGCCCTCCGGATGCGGCTCACGCGCGAACGCCCCGCTGAGGGCGTCCGGTCCGAGGACGCCCAGGGGACTCCGGGAGGCAGGACGGGGCCGGGGCGCGGGCCGCCGACCGCCCGGAAGGCCGCGCGTGCCGACGGTCCCGGCCCTGACAACCCCGTGGATCCTCAGAGCTGGGCGACCGGTTCCAGCGCCTCGACGGCGGCGGCCGCCGCCGCGGAGTCCTGGCCGTAGAAGATGTCGATGTCGACCTCCTCGCCGCCCATCGTCAGCGTGTCCCAGGCCCCGCTGAGCACCAGCATGCGCAGCGTGCTGCTCTCCAGGGTCCCCAGCCGCTGCAGGATCGCCTCGTCGTCCGGCAGACCGGACATACGAGCCGCCAACCGGGAGCGGATCCCGCGCATCCGCTCCAGCAGCGTCGCGGTGTCCGCCTCGCGGTCCGGCTCGTCGGCGATCCCGTCGATGCCGTGCGCGATGATGTCCTTGATCGCCCAGGTGGCTCCCTGGTCGTCGGTGGTCACCATCGCCTTCCAGGCGCGGCTCTTGTGACGGTACTGGAGCATCGACATGGCGGCCTCGTGGCGCAGGAAGTCCGCGTCCCGGAAGGACTTCCCGTTCCAGGCCCCGTTGAGAGAACGTGCGAGGGAGATCGCGGACGCCAGGCCGCTGTTGAGCCCCCGGCCCGGCCAGAAGTGGATGGCGTTGGCGGCGTCGCCCAGCAGGAAGCCGTACGTGCCGGTGGAATTGGCCGTGGGCGGCAGCAACTCGGCGGTGAAACGCGGACGTTGCACCATGTCCAGACGGAATGAGGTGACCGCGCTCAGGTCGTCCGCCTCGACGCCGAACAGGCGCAGCCCCTCGTGCACCCGCTTCCACAGCGCCGAGCCCCTGATCAGGGCCGGCAGGAACAGGGTGCTGTGCGTGGAGCACTGGAAGTCGCCGTGCTCGTCGCGTCCCATCAGGCACGGGCGGGAGGCGATGCACTCCTCGAAGACACGGCGCACCGGGTCGATGCCGACCACTTCGGCGGTCTCCGCGTCCGTCAGGCGCATGTTGAGGAAGCCCTCGCCCCGCAGGGAGTTGAGCAGGAACCGGTTCTGCGCGACGGTGAGCAGCACCGCCATGGGGTCGGTCAGGCCCGACTTCACGCGCAGGCCGAGTACCACGTCCTGAAGATGACGGCCGTCCAGCGAGTAGATGGACTCGTCCGCCTTGCCGAACTTGGCGGCGAAGTGCTCACGGGTGCGCGACCGCCCGCCGTCGCAGATCGCGAGGACGTGCTGTGTGGCCAGGGCGTCCTGCTGCTCCTCGATGCTGAACCGGGCGGGAACGAGCTGGATCCGGCCCTTCTTCTCGTTCGCCACCTCCAGCAGGCGGTCCTCGATGTACGCGATGCGCATGTTGCGCGGGTGGTGATCGCCGACCGAGTCGGGTCCTGAGGGCCACATCTCGGTGTAGTTGTCCGCGTCGAAGAGCCGGTCGCGCACCTCTTGGGGAAGGCCGAGGTACTGGCGGCTCTGCACGGTCACCACCTGCTGGCGCCGTATGTTCCCCTGGCTCGCGTCCTTCCAGACGATCTTGCGGCCCTGCTTGCGCCACCGGCCGTCGTACACGGTGATCTGCGCCTGGGCTCCGAGGAAGTGTTCCAGCAGCAGGGCGAGCGACAGGCCGACGGGGCCGCCGCCCGCGACGGTGACCCGCAGCACCGGCCCGTGCGCGAGGTCCTCGCCGCCGTGCGTCAGGGACCTCGGCAGCGAGAGCGCCATGATCGTCTCCATGGCGTCCGCGACCTCGAACCGGAACTCCTGGTCGCCGATGGTGATGTCGTCCCCGGCTTTGAGCAGTCGGGACTCGATCTCCTCGCCGTTCACCAGCGTTCCGTTGCTGCTGCCGCAGTCCCGCAGCACGTAGCCCTGGGTCTCGTCGAGGACGATTTCCGCGTGGAAGCGCGAGACGCTCAGGCTGGAGATGACGACGGTGTTATCGGGGTTGCGTCCGAAGGTGACCCGGGTGCCGATGACCGGTATCCGTTCTCCGGCCAACAAGCCTTCGTGTCCAACAAGCACCGGCGCCACGGCACTTCCTTCCAGGGTTGACGGCATGCCGCTGCCGCGGTGCCACCGGGACGCACCTCTGCGCGGGTGTGACCGGACAGCGGGTGACGGGTAGGACGGAGCGACGTCCGCTCGACGTATTTGAACGGTAAATGATTCACTTTTGACGACAGCATAGCCTCGCCTGACCGGTACCGATGACCCATCATGCCCTCTTCCGGAGCCGCACGGGAGTCCCCCCGGCGTCGCCGGCGCGGACCGCGCCGGTGACGTCACGGCCCCTCCGGGCCCGACCTGTCACCCGCTGACCCCGTGTCACTGGAGTGACGGTCCGCGGGGACGGCCGAAGGGCCAACTCCCCCTCGTACGCTCCGGGGAGACGACTCGCGCCGGACTTCACGACGCCCGTCGGCGCTCACCACCGTCCGGCCGCCTCGAGCCCTCGCCACAGGGTCGCCGGATGCGCGAGGGGTCAGCCGGCGTCCGGGGTCCGGGAAGCGTCGGGGGTCCGGGAGGCGTCCGAAGTCCGGGCGGCGTCCGCGCCCGCACGGGGCGCCGCGTCCGGCAGATAGCTCGCGAGGCCACGCAGGATGATCTCCAGACCGATGTCGAAGCGCTCGTCGGAGGAGTCCGTCACCATCACCCCGGCCAGGGCCCGCAGATGGGGGAAGTCCGCCGCGGGCAGGGAGGCGAAGTAGTCCTGCATCTCGCCGGCCATCTCACGCCAGTCGGGGCGGGCCGGCGAGGAGTGCGCTCCGCTCTGCTGGGCGGCCCGGTCCTGCCACATGCCCTCCTCCAGGGTGAACCCGTCGATATACGTGGAGATGAGGTCACCGGCCTCCGCCGCGATGCGGTCGGGCAGTCCGGCGGTACGGAAGACCGCGAGCAACGCCTCCACGTGCGGCAGCAGTTCGGCGGTGAAGGGCACGTGGGCCATGGAGATCCTGGCCATGTCCCGGTGGGAGAGCAGGCGCCGCCGTCCGGAGCGGGCGTAGTCCCGTACCTCCTCCTGCCACCGCTCCGGGTCGGCCGCGGGCGGCTCGAAACCGTCGAAGAGCCGGGTGTACATGAGCTCCAGCAGGTCGTCCTTGGAACTGACGTGGGCGTAGAGCGCGGAGACCGTGACACCGAGTTCGGCCGCCACCTGGCGCATCGACAGACGGTCGAGCCCCTGGCGGTCCAGCACGGTGAAGGCGGCCTCCACGATGCGTTCGCGCGACAGCGGTGTGCGGGCGGGGGCGACGCGGGCACGGGCGGGACGCTCGCGCTCCCAGGGAGACGGCGGAGGGGGTGCGGGGGTGCCGGGGGCCGCGTCGTTCATGGCGTCAGTCTAGGCATGGGAGAGCGGCGTTCTCCCGCGGTGAGCGGCGTTCACCGCGATCAGACGCGATATATCTTGTCCTGTGCGCGAAGTTGCGCTATATCTTAATGAACGCCGTTCTCTCGGTGAGCGCTGTTCTGTTAGGGTGAACGCCGTTCTCCGCGTCCGGCCGTCCGTCTCTCCGGGCTTCACCGGCGAGTCGGGCAACCCCGTCCATCCGCGCCACCGCGCCCGCGAGTCACCGTGGCGCGACCTTTTCGTGAGGAGTTCCGATGTCCACCACCGGTGTCGCGTCCACCGAGACGCCCATCGACTCGCCAGAGCCCTACCGGTGGCGCTGGGCCGCCCTCTTCGTGATCCTCGCGGCCGAGGTGATGGACCTCCTCGACGCCGTCGTCACGAACATCGCCGGCCCCTCCATGCGGGCCGACCTCGGCGGCGGCGCCTCCACCCTGCAGTGGCTCGCCGCCGCGTACACCCTCTCGATGGCCGTCGGGCTCGTCACCGGAGGGCGGCTCGGGGACATCCACGGGCGCCGCCGGATGTTTCTGGTGGGTGCGGCCGGATTCACCCTGGGTTCGCTGCTCTGCGCGGTGTCGGTGTCGCCCGAGATGCTGATAGCCGCACGCGTCGTGCAAGGGCTGTTCGGCGCGGTGATGCTGCCGCAGGGCCTCGGCATGATCAAGGAGATGTTCCCGCCGAAGGAGTCGCAGAAGGCCTTCGGCCTCTTCGGCCCGGTCATGGGACTGTCCGCGGTGTGCGGGCCGATCCTGGCGGGCTGGCTCGTGGACGCCGACTACTTCGGCACCGGCTGGCGCATGATCTTCCTGATCAATCTGCCGCTGGGTGGCGCTGCCATCCTCGGCGCCATGCGCTACCTGCCGAGGGGCCTGTCCGGCAGCAAGCCGCGACTTGACGTCCCCGGCATGCTCCTGGTCTCGCTGGCCGCGCTGCTCATCATCTTCCCGCTGGTCCAGGGCCGTGAGTACGACTGGCCCGTCTGGACGTTCGTCATGATGGCCGGCTCGGTGGTCGTCTTCGTCGCCTTCGGCACGTACGAGTCGCGCCGCAGCAAGGCCGGCCGGGACCCGTTGGTCGTCCCCAGTCTCTTCCGCAAGCGCGGGTTCAGCGGCGGCATGGTCCTCGGGCTGGTCTTCTTCTCGACCATGCAGGGGTTCATGCTGGTCTTCAACCTCTACACGCAGATCGGCCTCGGCTATTCGCCGCTCAAGGCGGGACTGGTGATGGTGCCCTGGTCGGGCGGCATGATCGTCGGCTTCGGGCTCGCCCAGGGTGTCGCCCGGTTCGGGCGGACCGTCCTTCAGGCGGGCGCGCTGGTCATGGCGGTAGGTGTGTTCGGTGTGTGGCTGACCCTCGACCAGGTGGGGTCGGGCGTCGGTCCCTGGCAGCTTCTGCCGTCGCTGCTCGTCACCGGCATCGGGATGGGCCTGCTCATGGCGCCGTTCTTCGACATCGTGCTCGCCAGCGTCGAGCAGCACGAGACCGGTTCGGCGTCCGGCACCATGACCGCGGTGCAGCAGCTCGGCGGGGCCTTCGGCGTGGCCATCCTCGGCACCGTCTTCTTCGGTCTGCTGGGCGGCGGGATCGCCACCGCCGTCGACCACCGTTCGGACGGGTTGCGAGGTCAGTTGGCCGCCGCGCACGTCACGCCCGCGGCTCAGGAGCGCGTCGTGGCGGACCTGCGCAAGTGCGCCCCGGACCGCGCCGTCGCCAAGGACCCCGCCGCGACCCCGGCGTCCTGCGCACGCCTGGGCGAGGACACCCGCTCCGCCCTGACCTCGCCCCAGGCCGGCGCCCGGATACCCGTCGTGCTGCAGGAGACCGCGTCCTCGGCCTTCCGGAGCGGTTTCGGCTCCGTCATGAAGACGGTGCTCTGGATCGTCGACGGCATGCTCGCCCTGACCTTCCTGCTCGCGTTCCTCCTGCCGCGTCACGCGCGCCCCGAGGAATCCGCCGGGCACTGATCCCCGGCCGCACGGGCATCGGCGAACAGGACGGGCGGGCACCCCTGAGGAGGTGCCCGCCCGTCACGTCCCGGCCCGACACGCAGCAGGTCCCCCTGTCGCGTGGCAGGCGGAGCGGGTGAGGACCGCCGCGCTGCTCGGAACACCGGTCCGCTCGAACCCGGCCGCGAGCCCAGGCGCGGACGCGGGGGCACGCGTCGCGGACGGCGACCGCCACCCCGGGCGGGCCCGCACGGCGCGAGACACGTACCGTTCGGGCAGGTAAGGACGGATGCGCTCGCGGCGGTGGACGGCGGGGCTCCGGCCTGTCCGGCAGACGGCGCCGCTCGCCCGGGGCACCACATGGCCCTCCCCGCCGGGCGCACCCGTACCGCCCGTACCGCAGCCTCCTGGAAGGACGAGCCCCGTGCTCACGTCGTACGCATCCCATTTCGACACGCCCGCCGGGTACCTCGACTTCGCACGGTTCGGTCCGCCGTCGCGGGACTCCGTGGCCGCCACGGCGCGAGCCATGGAGGAATCCGCCCGCGCCGACCACACCACCGTGGACGGCCTGATGCGGGCGGAGGGGACCGCGCGGGACACGGCCGCCCGTCTCGCCGGCACCGACAGTGAGCACACGGTGCTGCTGCCCAACGCGTCCACCGGCATGTTCCACGCCGCTCTCGGCATCCCGGAGGGCGTCGTCCTCGCCCCGCGCACCGACTTCCCCGCCAACCACTATCCGTGGCGCCGCACCGCGGACCTGGGCCGGGCCACGCCGCGCTGGCTCACGCCGGCGCCCGGTGGCGGGGTCACCCCCGACCTCGTCCGCACCGCGCTGACCGACGACGTCGTCGCCGTGTCCGTCAGCGCCGTGGACTTCCGCACCGGCTTCCGTGCCGACCTGGCGGCGCTGCGCGAGGCGATCGGACCGGACCGGCTCCTGATCGTGGACGCCATCCAGGCGTTCGGCGTGGCCGGGATGCCCTGGGACGCGGCCGACGTGGTGGTCGCGGGCGGTCAGAAGTGGCTGCGCGCGGGATGGGCCACCGGCTTCGCCGCACTGTCGGATCGCGCGCTGGAATCCCTGGAGCCGGTCCTCACCGGCTGGACGGGCGTCGAGGACGTCGGCCTCTTCGACGGAACGGAACACCCGCCCGCCCCCGACGCGCGACGGTGGTCGATCACCAATCTCAGCCCGGTGACGGCCGCCGCGCTCGCGGCCGCGCTGGACCTCGTCGAGCGGCACACCGTCGCGGCGATCGAGGCCGCGATCGCCGCACGGATCGACGAACTCACCGAAGTCGTCAAGGAGCGTGGCGGCCGCGTCCTCTCCCCCACCGACCCGGCGCGGCGCGCGGGCATCCTCTCCTTCACGATGCCGGACCGCGACCCCTCCGTCGTCGCGAAGTCGTTGCACGCCGAGGGTGTCACGCCGACGGTGCGCTCCGACTCGCTCCGCCTCTCCCCGCACGCGTCGACACCGCCGGAGGCGTCCGAACGAGTAGCCGCCGCGCTGTCGTCGCTGCGCGACTGAACCCGGGCCGACCGCGGCAGCCCGGTCTCCGGGGCAGCGCGGTGAGCCCCGGCACGGTCAATACCTGGGAGACGCCACACTTCTGCGCCGGACACGGCATCACCGCCGAGATCGAACTCATGCGCCTGACCGGATCAACGGGGCACTGAGCCGCCCGGCCCGTCGACCACACGTAGGAAACGGTCCGGCCAAAGCCCCACCGCGCCCTGGCCGGTACTCACTTCACGACCGGCGCGCCCACCGGAACGGCGCTCTTGAAATCGCTCAGCGTGAGCGTGTTGTGAATGTCGGCGTCGGCAGCGAAGTGGACGTCCTGTCGTACGCGTACGACTCGGCCCTCCTTGTCGATCCACACGGCGGCGTCGATCACGGTGGCGGGGCCCAGATTGCGCCCGACGGTCCTGTCGACCGCTTCGAGGTCCTTCGGGGCGAGGCGGGCCGACACACGGACGGGTTCGCTGCCCCGGTGCACGGCGCCGCTGTGATCGAGTATGAGGCGCACGTACCTCGGAAGCCGGTCGATGGGAATGCCGCCCTTGGCCGTCGACGCGGGGAACTCCTGCCACCCGCCGTCGGAGCCGCTCGCACGCCGGTACACCTTCTGCCGGGTGATCACGACGTCTTCGGTGTACTGCTCGGTCTCATCCGTCGTACGCCCCGTCAAGGGCGCGTTGAGGTTGATCCTTCCGGTCATGAGCTGCAGTCGAGTGGTTCCGGATTGCGTGACGGCTCTGATCGCCGCCGAGTAGGGGGCGTCGTCGGCCGCGGCCAGCCGCTCGAGAACCACCTGCCGGCCGGTTTTCGCTCGCGCGGGTGAGCCTGCGGCACATGCTGGGAGCAGCAGTCCCGAGAGCGCCAGGACCAGGAGTGCCGTCCGGTGGTGAATCAAGAATGGATCCTCGCGGTACCGGCCCGGAGGGTGAGCCATGCCCCGGGCCGCGGGGTGGATGGTGGGCCCATCCTTCCCTGCCGCGGCGAGCGGTCGGGGTACGGGGGAGGTGGTGTGATCCGGCGGGCGCCGGACGGTTACGGAATCGACCCCTCCGTCCGTACAACCCTCGACGGACAACGGCACGGGCACGGGCACCGGCACCGGCACGGCACCGAGGTCGCCCCGTCCGGCTCCACGACTCCCCTACCTCGCCCGTCCCGAACTCGTCCGCCTGGCGACCTGGTCGTGCCTGGAGCGCGCTCCCACGGGGGACCTCGACCACTGCATGCCCGGCACGACGCCGAGAAGCTCCGGCCGATCGCCGGCGCCCCGGCGAAATGCCTCGTCAGCCCCGACTGCACGCCGACCGAGGTGCTCGCCCTCGTCACCGCCATGTCGATGACGTGGTTGCCCGCGAGCGACGCACACCGCCCACAAGAGCGAGCCGGAGGCCGCCCACGGGGCACGCCGCGAGGCACTCGCACTCGCCGTTCAGCGCGCCTGCGCACCCTGAGAGGCTCCGGCCGGTGGGCACGGATTCGTGTGGGACGCGGGGCGGCGACCGGTGGCCACGGCTCCGTCGCACACCGGTCGGGCGACGCCCGGCCGTCAGTGACGCGTCATGGGTGCGCCGCTTCCCGTCAAGCATGCGTCAGCGACGGGTCCCGGCCCAGGCCGGTGAGGCATAGCTTCATCGAAGCGTCCGGCCGATCCGGCCGGACGACGCACATCGCCTTCTTCGAGGAGCAGCACCATGTCTCCAGTCGAGCATGCCGAGGACCCCGAACCCTCCGAACGCTTCCCGGCCGGACTTCTCTTCGTTCCTGTCCGGCCGGGGCCCGCGGGTTGCACGACCCGGTTCTTCCGCACCCCTCTGGGCGGCCGTACGGCAGTCGGTTTCACCTCGGAGGCGAAGCTCACCGCCACGCTGGGCGCTGGCCAGGCCCGCATCAGGCTCTCCGAACCCGCGCTGCGCGCGCTCGCCGCGCCCCTGGGCGTCACCGCTCTCGTCGTCGACCCGTCGTTCTCCGCCCCCGCGGCCGACCGCGCCGTGGCCTCGGTCCGCGAGCGCGGGCGCTCCTGGCGCCGCCGCCGTCCCGAACACGTCGCCCCTCGGGTGACCGGCGCGGCCGCCGCCGTCGTGTGCCTGAACCCGCTGATCGGCTGAGGAGACACCATGTCCATCCAGGACGCCCCCCTTCAGGACGTGGCCTTTCAGGCACCGTCCCGCGCCCTCGGTACCGCCGGCGCCGCCGAGGACTCCGACGCCAGAGACGCCAGAGACGCCAGAGACGCCGACGGCCTGTCCGTGTGGCCCCGCTCCGCACGCTCCGCCGCCGACGGCGACGTCAGTGTCGGCGGTGTTTCCCTCACCGAGACCGCCGACCTCTTCGGCACCCCCGTCTACGTACTCGACGAAGCGGAGGTCCGCGAGCGCTGTCGCACGTACCGCACGGCGTTCCCCGGGGCCGACGTCGTCTACGCGGCCAAGGCGTTCCTGTCCCGGGCCATGGTGCGCTGGGTGCGGGAGGAGGGCCTCGGCCTCGACGTCTGCTCCGCGGGGGAACTCGAACTCGCCGTGGCCGCCGGGTTCCCGCCGGAGAGGATCGTGATGCACGGCAACGCCAAGAGCCCCGAGGACCTGAGCGCGGCGCTCGGGCTCGGCGTCGGCCGCATCGTCGTGGACAGTGACTCCGAGATCACCCGGCTGGCCGCGGTCGTTCCCGCCGACGGCCGTCAGAAGGTCATGGTGCGGGTGGTGCCCGGCATCGCGGCGGGCGGGCACGCCAAGGTGCGCACCGGGACCGACGACCAGAAGTTCGGTCTGTCGATCACGGACGGGTCCGCGGAGCACGCCGTCGCCCGGATACTCGACCAGCCGCACCTCGAACTCGTCGGCCTGCACTGCCACATCGGCTCGCAGATCGCCTCCGTGCAGCCGTACGTCACCGCGGTACGCCGCGTGGTCGCGCTGATGGCCAGGATCCGCGACCAGCACGGCGTCGCACTCCCCCAGCTGGACATCGGCGGCGGTCACGCCATCGCCTACCGGCCCGGCGAGGAGAGCCTGAACGCCGGAGTCCTGGCCGGCCGGGTCCGCGCCGAACTCGAGGACGGCTGCGCTCGCGCCGGGCTGCCCGTGCCCAGGCTCACCCTCGAACCCGGCCGGGCGATCGTCGGCCCCGCGGGAGTCGCCGTCTACCGGGTCCTCGCGGTCAAGCGCACCGGGGAACACACCTTCGTGGCCGTCGACGGCGGTATGAGCGACAACCCGAGGCCCGCGCTGTACGGGGTGCGGTACGCGCCGCGGCTCGTCGGCCGGCCCTCGGCGGTGCCGCCCCGTCTCGTCACCGTCGTGGGCCGGCACTGCGAGGCGGGCGACGTCCTCGCGGAGGACGTGGCGCTCCCGGGCGACGTGCACCCCGGTGACCTCCTCGCCGTCCCCGCGGCCGGCGCGTACCACCTCTCCATGGCCTCCGGCTACAACCTGGTCGGCCGGCCCCCGGTGGTCGCGGTGTCCGACGGTACCGCCCGCGTCCTGGTGCGCCGCGAGTCACTGGACGACATGAGCCGCCGGGACATCGGACTGTAGTCCCGGGGCGCGCTGACGACCCTCTCCGTCACCAACGGCGTGGCGAAGGACTTCGCACCAACGGCGTGGCGAAGGACTTCGCGATCATCCCGGCGATGTTCGCGGGGGCCTACCCGGGGCTGGAGTCGCTCAACATCATGGGCCCGCACAGCCCGGCGTCCGCGATCACCTCGGCGATCATCTTCAACGCGCTGATCATCGCCGCCCTGATCCCGCTCGCGCCGCGGGGTGCGCGCTACACGCCGCCGTCGGCGCACGACCTGCTGCGGCGCACCCTCTTGCTGTACGGCGTCGGCGGACTCGTCCTGCCCTTCATCGGCATCCAGCTGATCGACCTGCTGATCTCCGGAGTGCCCGGATCGGGATGACGGGCTCCCCATGGTGTGCGGAGCCCGTCGAACGGAGGTCGGCGCACGTCAGTGGTGGTGGCCGTGCCGGCCGAGGGTCTCCACGGGGGTCGCGCCGGGGCGGGTCCACTGCGGTACGGGGCGGCTGGTCGGGCCCCAGGTGGCGGCGCCGTCGGCGTCCGAGCGCCAGTACCAGCAGGCCTGGCGGCCCTCGGACGGGTGCCCCTCGCGGACGTCGCCGATCACGCGCCGGCCCTCGGGGTTGTCCTCCCACGCCTCGCCGCGGCCGTAGGACGTCATGTCGAGCAGTCCGAGGGACCCGTTGACCGGCTCGTTGCCGCGGCCCGTCGTGGAGTAGGTGAGGAACACTCGGTCGCCGTCGCGCAGGAAGCAGGCGAGGTTCCCCATCCTTCCGCCGACCGGCGCGTCCACGTCGCGCACCGAGTACCAGGGCTGGGTGTAGCCCATGAACGCGACGTAGGAGGCCACCTCGTCCCAGCGGCCCGTGGTCAGGACGGCCAACGAGACGCCGCGGGCGTTGAGGTAGACGGCGTCCTTCAGGTGCCAGGCCGTGGTGGTGCAGCCCTCGCACTGCCCCTGGTGCGGCGCGCCGTCGTGCCACATGTGCTGGTAGACCACGAGCTCGTCCCGGCCCTGGAACAGGTCCAGGAACGGGACCGGGCCGTCGGGGCCCACGACCTCGACCGTCCCGTCGAGTTCGACCATCGGCAGCCGGCGGCGGGCCGCGGCGAGGGCGTCACCCTCGCGGGTGTGGGCCTTCTCGCGGACCAGCAGCTCATCGCGCGCCTTCTGCCAGGTGGCCAGATCGACGACGGGCGGCTTGCCGGTGAGGTCGGCGCTCGCTCGGCCGGGCGTGATCGTCATGGTGTCCTCCGTGGTGTCTCGTGCCGGTGGGCGTCGTACGACGTCCCACCGCGCTCACCGGAACAGACTCGCGCCCCGGCCGGAACTCATCGCGACAGGACCCTTCCGCATCGTGCGCCGGGTGTCGACAGGCCACGCGCGGCTGCCGGAATGACCATCTTCGGGCAACAAAAAGGCATACGTGAGACGCATCACTCAACACTATCGCCACAGTCATGTTGCAGTTATCGTCAAAGTATCCACATGAGAGTCGCGGCCTGGTGGTACGGGCGGCGAAGAAAGCAGACGAGATGAGGAGTAAGCGATGGCACGGACCTGGCTGATCACCGGTGGTTCGCAGGGCCTGGGCAGGGCTCTGACTCGCGCGGTCCTGGAGGCCGGCGACCAGGTCGTGGCCACTTCCCGCACGCCGGAGGCGCTGGCCGCCCTGCGGGCGGAGCACCGCGAACGACTGGAGACCGTCGCGCTCGACGTCACCTCCGCGTCCCAGTGCCGGGACGTGGTCGCCGCGGCGGTGGAGCGGTTCGGGTCGGTCGACGTGGTGGTGAACAACGCCGGTTACGCCACCAGCGGTTCGATCGAGCACTTCCCCGAGGACGAGTTCCGCGCGCAGGTCGAGGCGAACCTGTACGGCGTGGTGAACGTGACCCGGGCGGTGCTGCCGGTGATGCGCCGCCGGCGGTCCGGGCACGTCGTGCAGATCTCCTCCATCGGCGGACGCGTGGGCGGCACACCCGGTCTGAGCGCCTACCAGACCGCCAAGTTCGCCGTGGAGGGCTTTTCCGAGGTCCTCGCGGGCGAGGTGGCCCCGTTCGGCGTCAAGGTCACCATCGTCGAGCCGGGCGGTATCCGCACCGGCTGGGCCGCGGGCGCGGCGGAGCCGTCCGGGCCCGTGACGCCCGACTACGAGCCGACGGTGGGCGCGTGGCTGGCCATGTTCGCGCGGTACGCCGGGAACGAGCCAGGTGACCCGGACCGTATGGCCAGCGCGATCATCGGCGCCGTGGACGCCGAGGAGCCCCCGCGCCGACTGCTGCTCGGCGGCGACGCGCTGGGGATCGCCATCAGCTCGGAGGAAGGCCGCCTCGCCGAGGCGAGGAAGTGGGCCGAGGTCAGCCGCTCCACCGACCACCCCACGGACCCGGCCACCGCCTGACACCCTCACGTATCGCACGAAGGAACCGAAAAGACATGACTGTTCGCGACAAGCTGTACATCGGCGGCTCCTGGGTCGACCCCAGCGACCCGGACCTGCGGCTCGACATCCTCTCCCCGCACGACCAGTCCGTGCTGGGCACCGTGGCACAGGCAGCGCCCGCCGACGTGGACGCGGCCGTCGCCGCGGCCCGCGAGGCCTTCGACCACGGTCCGTGGCCACGGACCACCCCCGCGGAGCGCCAAGAGATCATCCGCCGCTACGACACCCTGCGCGCGGCGCGCGCCGACGAGATCGCCGAGGCCATCTCCGGCGAGAACGGTTCGGCCGGCTGGTTCACCAGGGCCGGCCAGCCGTTCCTGACCCGGCAGGTCGACGCGTACCTCAAGGCGGCCGAGGAGTTCGGGTGGGAGGAGGTGGTGGAGCCCTCGGACGCGTCGGTGGCCTTCGACACCATCGTGCGGCGGGAGCCGATCGGGGTGGTCGCCGCGGTCATCCCGTGGAACTCGCCCTTCTCGGCGGCCACCGCCAAGCTGGTTCCGGCCCTGCTGGCCGGCAACACCGTCGTCCTCAAGGTCTCCCCGGAGAACTCCCTGAGCATGATGCTGCTGGCGGACCTCTGGCACCGGTCCGGGCTCCCCGAGGGCGTCCTCAGCGTTCTTCCGGCGGACCGGGAGACCAGCGAGTACCTCGTCTCCCACCCCGGCGTGGACAAGATCTCCTTCACCGGTTCGACGCGGGCCGGCCGGCGTATCGCCTCGATAGCCGGTGAGCACCTCAAGCGGGTCGGTCTGGAGCTGGGCGGCAAGTCCGCTGCACTGATCATGGACGACGCGGACCTGGACGCCGCGGTGCGGGGCCTGCGGTTCGGCTCGTTCGGCAACAACGGCGAGGCATGCATCCTGCAGACCCGTGTCCTCGCCCCCCGCAGCCGGTACGAGGAGGTCGTCGCCGCGCTCAAGCGGATGGCCGAGTCCTTGAAGGTCGGTGACCCGTCCGCCCCGGACACGTTCATCGGTCCGATGATCCGCCGTGACCAGCAGCAGCGCGTGATCGACTACATCACCGTCGGCATCGAGGAGGGCGCCCGCCTGGTCACCGGCGGCCCGCAGGTCCCCGAGGGCCTGGAGAAGGGCAACTACGTCACCCCGACCGTCTTCGCCGACGTCGACAACTCCATGCGCATCGCCCAGGAGGAGATCTTCGGCCCGGTTCTGGCGGTCATCGCCTACGACGACGAGGACGACGCCGTACGGATCGCGAACGACTCCGAGTACGGCCTGTCCGGCGGAGTCTGGAGCGCGGATCCCGAGCGGGCCCTGGCCGTCGCGCGCCGGCTGCGCACCGGCACGGTCACCGTGAACGGCTCACCGATGAGCTTCGACGGGCCGTTCGGCGGCTACAAGGCGAGCGGTCTCGGCCGCGAGTACGGCAAGGTCGGCCTCACCGGCTACGTCGAGCACAAGACCATCACCCGCGACCGGTAGTCCCCGTCGGCCGGTGCGTGGCCGCGCACCGGCCGTTCGAGTACACGCGTCAGCTGTTCGAGCACGTGCGTCGGCCGTTGGAGTACGCGCGACGGCCTCAGGCGCGGACATACTGTGCGAGGTGCTCGCCCCTGAGGGTGGAGCGGGCGGCGACCAGTTCGGCCGGGGTGCCCTCGAAGACGACCCTGCCGCCGTCGTGGCCCGCACCGGGGCCGAGGTCGACGATCCGGTCGGCGTGGGCCATGACCGCCTGGTGGTGCTCGACGACGATGACCGACCTGCCGGCGTCCACGAGCCGGTCGAGCAGGTCGAGCAGTCGCTCCACGTCGGCCAGGTGCAGGCCGCTGGTCGGCTCGTCGAGGATGTAGACACCGCCCTCCCCGCCCAAGTGGGCGGCCGGCTTGAGGCGTTGCCGCTCGCCGCCGCAGAGGGTGGTGAGCGGCCGGCCGAGGCTGAGGTGGCCCAGGCCGACATCGGCCGGCCGGTCGAGGACGACGGACGCGGCCGGCGTACGCGCGGGACCGCCGCGGAAGAACTCCGCCGCCTCGGTCACGGGCATCGCGAACACCTCGCTGATGTCCCGCCCGCCGAGCCGGTACCGGAGCACCGGGGCCTGGCACCGCCTTCCCTCGCATTCCTCGCAGACGGTGGCGACACCTGCCATGATCGCCAGGTCTGTATGGATGACGCCGACGCCCCCGCAACTGGGGCGGGCACCCTCGGAGTCGGGGCTGAACAACGCGGGCGTGACACCGTTGGCCCTGGCGAACGCCTTGCGGATCGGTTCGCGCATGCCGGTGAAGGTGGCCGGGTTGCTGCGGCGGGAGCCCCTGATGGGCGACTGGTCCACCACGACCACGCCGTCCCGGCCGGCCACCGACCCGTGGATCAGGGAGGTCTTGCCGGAGCCCGCGACGCCGGTGACCACGGTGAGTACGCCGAGCGGGAGGTCCACGTCGACGTCGCGCAGGTTGGGGCGTTCGCGCCGCGCACCTCCAGCACACCGGAGGGCCCCCGCACCGACGGCTTCACCGAGGCCCGGTCGTCCAGGCGCCGACCGGTGAGGGTGCCGCAGGCCCGCAAGCCCTCGACAGTGCCCTCGAAGACCACCTCGCCACCGGCACCGCCCGCACGTGGTTCGACCGCAGGGCGGTTCGTGCCGTCGCCGGCCCGACGCGCGAGCGTGCGACCGACGACGCAGAGGAACGGGACGGAGAGCGGAACGGGTCAGGGGCGGGGCGGTTTGCGGGTGCTCGGACCGCTCTTGCTTTCAACGCGCCCTGGAGGAGCGGGTGCTGGGCGCTGACGATGGCGGGACGTGCGTTGGCGAGGTGGCCGGGTCAGGGTGATCTGACGGACCAGTTGTTGGAAGCAGGTCAGGGAGGCGAGGGCAGGTACGACCGCCGCGGCCACACCGGTGATGGTCTTGTGGGCGTCGGCCACGCAGAACATCACGGCGACGAAGGAGAACAGCAGCACGACGTACCACGAGTGCACGGCCCGGCGCTGGTGCAGGGCGGCTCGCAGGACCGAGAGCGACGCCACCATCCAGGGGCCGTAGACGAGAAGGGGCCACCAGGGTCCCGATCCGCTCTGCGTGCTGGACGCGATGTGCCGCAGGGGCGAGTAGGCCACCATGCCGCCGAAGACACTCACCATCGACACGATGACGGCGGCGAGCGCGGCGATCACGAAGCTCACGGTCTGCAGCCAGGTGAAGCGGGGTTTGCGGACTCTCACCTTCCGATGCCCGGTCGAGGAGCGCCGGATCGGCGGCAACTCGGCAGTGATCTGCACCAGGTTGTCCATCGCTTCACCGCTGAACTCGTCGTCGTACGACGGCTCGCCGCGCGGTGGTGAGTCGTCGTACGACTGCTCGCCGCGCGGTGGTGGCACGGTGGGTTCCTGCTCCGCCGCCGCGGCGTCCTGCAGGAGATAGGTGAGCTCTTCGACCGGGTCCCAGCCCTGTTCGTAGAGGGCGTCGGCGGGACCGCTGTGCCGGCCGGTAACCGGCCCGCCGGGGTATACGGGAGGTTGTTCATAACGAGCGAAGGAGAGATCCGGATAGTCGTCATTCACAGAAAATTCCGCCCCGCCGGATCAGGGCCGGACGGCAGGCGGAACGTCCCCATCAAGTGATGAGAACGCGACAGCGGGCGTGCAGGTGTATCGCTCGAACTCCGCGGCTCGGGCCGCGGTCGGGCGCTCCGCCGCTCGGGGGAACGACGGGGCGACAAGACTTGCTTGGGTCATATTCCGTTAACGCTGGTCACCGCCCGCAGTTGTGTGGCAAACGAGTGAGCGCAAGGCTGCGGAAAAATTCACGAAAGCGTCTTTATTGATCCGGAGCAGATGGTTCTTCCGAGCGCTTCCGCAGGCATCCGGTAGGCCCCGTGGCCCAGCACCCGCCGGGCCCCGAGATGCGCCCCGGGCCCCGCGCGGTGACACTTTTCTGGTGGCCTCGCGCGCCGCACAGGGCCTCGGGGCGTCGTGGCCGGTCTCGTAGCCGTCCAGTCCTGCCTGGAGATTTTCGTGAGCCAGCTCTTCCAGCCCCTGACCCTGCGTGGTGTGACGATCCCCAACCGGGTCTGGATGTCGCCGATGATGCAGTACTCCGCCCCTGCCCAGGGACCGGAGACCGGCACACCGACCGACTGGCATCTCCAGCATCTGGTCTCGCGCGCGGTGGGCGGCGCCGGTCTGGTCATGGTGGAGGCCACCTCCGTCAGCGCGGAGGGCCGCAGCAGCGCCTACGACCTCGGGCTGTGGAACGACCAGCAACCAGCTGCCTTCGCCCGCGTCGTCCACGCGCTGAGCGATTCCGGTGCCGTACCGGCGATCCAGCTCAACCACCCGGGCCGCAAGGCGGGCATCGGACGTCCCTGGTCCGACGCCCACCCCCCACGCCCCGGACTGCGGCGCGTGGGTCCCAGTCCGATCGCGTTCGGAGCGGTCCCCGCGCCCCACGAACTCACCACCCACGCCATCACCGCGGTCATCGACGAGTTCGCCCAGGCCGCCCGGCGCGCGCACCTGGCCGGGTTCCGCGCCCTGGAGATCCACGGCGCGCACGGCTACCTCATCCACTCCTTCCTCTCCCCCCAGACCAACCACCGCACCGACGCCTACGGCGGCGGTCCGGAACGCCGCATGCGCTTCGCGCTGGAGGTGGTGGACGCCGTCCGTGCCCAATGGCCGCGGGAACTCCCGCTGTTCTTCCGCACCTCGGCGACCGACTGGCTCGCGGGTCACGGCACCGAGACCCGGCCCGGCTGGACCGTCGACGACACCACGCGCCTCGCCCTGGAACTCATGGACCACGGAGTGGATCTGCTGGACGTCTCCACCGGTGGGATCGTGCCCGACGCCACCATCCCCGTCAGCCCCGGCTACCAGGTGACCTTCTCGGCGCAGGTGCGCGCACGGACCGGCATCCCCACGGCCGCCGTAGGACTCATCACCGAACCCGAACAGGCCGAGAGGATCATCGATCTCGGTGAGGCCGACGCCGTCTTCCTCGGCCGCGAACTGCTGCGCGACCCGTACTGGCCCCGCCACGCCGCCCGCGCCCTGGGCGCGGCCCTGCCCGCGCCACCGCAGTACGCCCGTGCGTTCACCGGCCGTTGACGCACCCGCCCGACAGGCGTGCTGCACCGAACCGCCCGTGACCTTTCTGTACCTGCCCGTACCTGCCCGGATCTGCCCTGATCTACCCGGAGACATTGATCCGGCGCAGCCCCGCTCCCGCACCGACGGTGCCCGGGTCCGCACGCATCCGGGCCAAAAGTGGCGGGGCGCGACGCGCGGGCGTCGAATGGAGGGGGTGGGGACGGAACCGTGGAGGTGCCGTGGGTGTGACGCCGCTGACGGAGATTCTCTCCGGGCCTTTCGACGAGCGCTACGGCGTACCCGCCATCAACGTGTTCAACGACCTCACACTGGAGGCCGTACTGGCGGCCGCCGTGGAGAACGCCTCGCCGCTGATCGTCCAGACCTCCGTGAAGACGGTCAAGTCCATGGGCAGCGACGTGCTGTACGCCCTGTGGACCGCGATGACCGCGGGCATCGAGGTTCCCGTCGCCCTGCACCTGGACCACTGTCCGGAACGCGAGGTCATCACCGAGTGCCTGCGGCGGGGGTGGAACTCGGTGCTCTTCGACGCCTCCAGGCTGCCGGTCGAGGAGAACATGCGGCAGACCGTCGAGGTCGTCGCGGAGGCTCGCGCGTACGGGGCCGCGGTCGAGGGCGAGATCGAATCGATCACCGGTGTCGAGGACGGCGTCGGGAGCGACACCGCCGCCCGGCAGCAGGATCTCGCGGTCGCGCTGGAGTTCCTGCGGACCACGGAGGTCGACGTCTTCGCGCCGGCGATCGGGAACGCCCACGGATCGTACAGACAGGCGCCGGTGCTCGATGCCCAGCGCGTGTCCGATCTCGTGGCGGCCCACCCGGTTCCGATCGCGCTGCACGGCGGCAGCGGACTGTCCGACGAGCAGTTCCGTGACCTGATCTCCCGGGGGTGCGCCAAGGTCAACATCTCGACCGCGCTCAAGGAGACGTTCATGAAGTCCGGTCTGGCCTTCCTCGAAACGGCGGCCGAGCGGCAGAAGTGGGATCCGCCGTCGCTCTTCCGGGCCGTCCGCCAGGATGTCATCGAGTTGGCCGGTTCCCTGATGAGGCTCTTCGGCAGCGCCGGGCGGGTGGGCTGAGCCATGCCCGCGCTCATATTCGACTGCGACGGAGTCCTCGCCGACACCGAACGCCACGGGCACCTGCCCGCGTTCAACAAGACCTTCGAGGAATTCGGCCTGCCCGTACGGTGGAGCGACCAGGAGTACGCGCGGAAGGTGAAGGTCGGCGGGGGCAAGGAGCGGATGCGGACACTGCTGACACCCGACTTCGTCGCCGCCGCCGGTCTGCCCGCCGACCCGGCCGCACTCGAGGACCAGGTCCTCGGCTGGCACCGGCGCAAGACCGAGATCTACACGGGCATCATCCGCGGCGGACGCGTTCCGCCCAGGCCCGGTGTACGGCGGGTCGCCGCGGAGGCGCACGAGGCCGGCTGGACGCTCGCGGTCGCCTCCACCTCCGCCGAGGCGTCCGTCCGCAGCGTGCTCGAACTCGCCATGGGTCCCGAACTGGGCGCTCACTTCAGCGTGTTCGCGGGTGACGTGGTCCGGCGGAAGAAGCCCGCACCGGACGTCTACGCTCTCGCCGTGCGGCGGCTCGGCCTCGAACTCGAGCCGGTCGTCGCCATCGAGGACAGCCGCAACGGGATGCTGTCCGCGCTCGGCGCCGGCCTGGTCTGTGCCGTCACGACCAGCGCCTACACCGCGGAGGAGGACTTCACAGGGGCTTCGCTGGTGGTCACTTCGCTCGGCGATCCGTCGCCGGAGGAGACCGTCACCCGGGTGCTGAACGATCCGCTGGGCGTCCGCCCGGGGCCGTGGGTGGTGCTCGCGGACCTGGCCGCCCTGCTCACCGCCGGCGGCGACGGGGGCTCCATCCCACCGGGTCCGTCCGCAGCCGGGCCGCCCGGCGCCGGGCCGTCCGACCCGCGTCCCCGTCCCCGTCCACAGTGACAGTGACGTCGCGGCAGTCAGGAGAGTCATGACATCGCCATCGACACCCGTCGGCGACCTCGCTTTCGTCGTCCGGACCATGGCCCGGACGGCCGTCGACAACGAGAAGGCATTCGGTGACCTCGACGCCGTCGCGGGTGACGGGGACTTCGGGTACTCGCTCGCACGCGGCTTCGAGATCGTGCTCGCCGACTGGAACACCCTCGCGGCGGATTCGCCGGCCGAGTTCCTGAAGAAGATCGCCCTGGTGATCTCCAAACGAGTCGGCGGCACGTCGGGGCCGCTCTGGGGCACAGCCTTTCTGCGGGCCTCAGGAGCCGTGAAGGACCGGCCGGAGCCTGCGGCCGCGGACGCGGTGGCCATGCTGCGGGCCGCGGCCGAGGGGATCAAGGCGCGGGGCAGGTCAGACCTCGGCGACAAAACACTCCTGGACGCGTTGATACCGATGACCGACGCGCTGGAACAACGGCTGGCCGACAGCGGACCGGCGGCCGGCGCGGCGGAACTCGCCCGGCTGGCCGCCGCGACGGCCCGTACCGCCGCGGACGCGACGACACCCATGCGGGCCCGGCGCGGCCGGCAGAGCTACACCGGTGAGCGCAGTATCGGCTCGCCGGACCCGGGTGCGGTGGCGGTCGCGGTCATGGCGGAACGCGTGGCGGCCGAGTGGGACGCACGCGACTGACGGCGGACAAGGGCCCGGCTCCCGGACGGCCCCTCCAGGATCCGGGACCGGAACCACGAAGGAGTGGCGGGATGAAGAAGTTCGTCAACGACCCGAAGGACTACGTGGCGGAGATGCTGGAGGGGCTGGCCCTGGCCAACCCGGACACACTGAAGTACGTCCCTGAGTACAACTTGATCATGCGCGCCGACGCCCCGCGGGACAACAAGGTCTCCCTCGTGCAGGGTTCCGGGTCCGGTCACGAGCCGGCGCACGTGATGTGCGTCGGCAGGGGAATGCTCGACGCGGCCTGTCCCGGCGACGTGTTCTCCGCGCCGCCGGCCGATTCCGTCTACGAGACGGTCAAGTTGGTCGCCTCCCCGAAAGGTGTGCTGCTGCTCGTCAACAACTACACCGGGGACAGGATGGCCTTCGAGATGGCCGAGGAACTGTCCCGGGCCGACGGGGTGACCGTACGTACTCTCTTCATCGACGACGATGTGGCCGTGCGGGACTCGACGTACACCGTCGGCCGGCGCGGGGTGGCCGGCAACTTCTTCGTGATGAAGGCCGTCGGGGCCGCCGCCGAACTGGGCGCGGACCTCGACGAGGTGCACCGGATCGGCGAGAAGGTCAACTCGGTCACCCGTTCCATGGGCATAGCGCTCACCGCCTGCACGCCGCCGGCGAAGGGTTCGCCGCTGTTCGAACTGCCCGAGGACGCGGTCGAGATGGGCGTGGGCATCCACGGTGAGCCCGGCCGCAGGCGCGAGGAACTCCGGTCCGCGGACGCGATGGTCGGCGAGCTGGTCGACGCGGTCGTCGGCGACCTGCCGTACGTCTCCGGTGACCGCGTCGCCCTGATGGTCAACGGCCTCGGCGGCACACCGATCGGCGAGCTCTACCTGGTGTACGGGCGGGCTCACAGGATGCTGGCCGGTCAGGGCATCGAGATCGGGCGCAGCTACGTGGGCGAGTACTGCACCTCGCTGGACATGGCCGGAGTCTCCGTCACGCTGGTCCGGCTGGACGAGGAGATCTCCGGGCTGCTCGCCGAACCCGCCGAGATCCCGATGCGGGTGTTCTGAAGAACGACGTCCGCCCGTCCCCGCGCCGACGACCCGGTCCGCTGTCCGCTGTCCGGCGCGGCGGTGCGCACAGACGCCGGCTGCGGCGGCTGTGCGCACCGTGACGGTCAGGGACGGACGCCGGTCACCCAGGGCGCCGGGCCCGGTGGCGGGACCACCGGGGGCCGGTCGTCGCAGGTGATGGTGTTCGGCAGTTCCCACGACGCCATCCAGGCGCCCGTCGTGCCGCCTCCGTCGTTGCCTCCGAGATCCCGCGCCGCGAACTCGGAACCCGTGGCGGGGAAGTTGAACGATCCGCAGTTGTTGATGCCGACCGCGCCGACGTTGCGGGCGTCCACGTTCTCGAAGGACGCCGAGCCGGCCGAGCGGGCGCTGAGTACCGACGTGCCGGTTCCGTCCACGCGGATGTCCTTGAAGCGGACGCCCCGGATCGCGTACTTGTCCTTCACGGGGAAGTCGGAGACCAGCATGACCGCGTTGTAGGTGCTGTCGAGGAAGTGGTCGCCGGTCACCTCGATGTCGGCGTCGATGTCCCGCTCCAGGGCGTAGAACCAGATGGCCCCGAGCCCGATCTTCCAGTTGAGCTCGAACGGCCCCGAGCGGACCGTGGTGTTGTCGGTGATCCACAGATGCCCGGTGAACGGCTCCGCTCCGAAGCGGGAGCCGACCTGGATGGCGCTTCCCTCTCTGATCGGGTCGGCGACGAGGTTGCCGGTGACCGTGTTGTCGGTACCGCCGTAGAGCGCGATGCCGTTGGCGAGGACGGGCGTCTGCACGGTGTTGTGGGCGAAGACGTTGCGCGCGTTGCCGGTCTTCTCCGACCACATGGCCAGGCCGTCGTCACCGCTGTTGCGGACGAAGGTGTCCGAGACCGTCGAATCGGTCACGCCGGTGTGGAAGTTGAGGCCGTCGGCGATCTGGTCGACGATCACGTTGCGGGTGATGCGCAGGCGCTTCATGGGGCCGTCGAACCACATGCCGACCTTGGTGTGGTGCAGGTAGAGGCCGTCGATCGTCGAGTCGCTGAGCGCGCCGCCGATGGCGTTGACCTGATCGGTGTCGACGCGTTCACGGACATCGCCCTCGACGGCGAAGCCGGACAGGTGGACGTGGTGACTGCCGCCGTCCGCCGCGTCCTTGCCGTAGAAGCCGACACCGGTGTGGACCGAGCCGTCGGGCGCCGGCGTGTCCAGGGTGACCTGGTGACCCTTGACGATCGTGTACCAGCTGCCCGCTCCGACGATCGTCACGTCGTCCACGACGATGTGCCGGTTCACCTGGTACGTGCCCGGGGGCAGGTAGACGTCGAGATGCCGCTTCCTGGCGTACGCGACGGCGCGGTCGATCGCGGCGGCCGCGTCCCGCCGGCCGGTGGGGTCGGCGCCGAACGCGAGAACGTTCGCCGCACGTGCCTCGACGTGCGGCGCGGAGACGAGTTGCGTGTCGAGCACGTCGATCACGGTCCAGGCCGCGGCACTGCCCCTGGGCGCCGTGAGGCGGACGGTGTCGCCCGCCCCGTACCGCTTGCCGAGCAGCAGCCGTTGTTCGTCGTAGAAGTGACTGGGCCTGAACGGCTTGTCGATGGTGGGCGTCGGGGTGGTGGCGGCGGGGACGCATCCGCACTCGGTGATCCACCAGTCCGGGTGCAGCAGGTCGGCCTGGGGGTCGTTGGTGAACGGGTACTGGTTGTAGAGCCAGGAGTACTGCGAGGTGAGCGTCATCGTGGCGCGGTGTCTGCCGTCGACGGAGACGTCGAGGGGCGCGGTGATGCCGCCGCCTCCGGGCGCGTCGGGGATGCTGTAGCGCACGGTGAGGGCGTTGGCGGCGTGCGGCAGCGTGAACTCGACGTGCTGGCCGGGCTTCAGGCGTACCGCGGTCCGGCCGGACGCCTCGGAGGGCAGTGTGTAGGCGGTGCGGTCGGGGCCTATGACGGTGCCGTCGGTCGACGCGTTCTCCGCCTCCTGCTCGGCGAAGTCCACCGCGGCGCCGCGCCCCGCGACCAGGGCGGGATCGAGCGCGGCGCGGGTCACCGCCGGGGTGCCCACGCCGGCGACGTGACCAGGGGCCGGGGCCGCCAGGGCCGGAGCGCCGAGCGTGAGGACGAGTCCGGCGACGGCCGTCGTCACCGCCGTGGCGGTCCTGGCCGGTCTCCGGGCGCGGCTGCGGACCCGTTCCGCCGCCGCGCGCGTGCTGTACCGCGACATCAGTTTCTCGTTTCTCTCGGACCGGACGAACGAGGACGGGCGGGGGGCGGACGAGGGCGGACAAGGCACGAGCGGTCGAGTCGAACAGGGCCGGGCAAAGCCGGGCGAGCGGAGCATGCGACAACGCTGGGGCCGCTTCGCGTGCCGACGTGTGGAGGGGCAGGCCGTGCCGGTGCGGTGACAGTAGGGCGCCTCGGGGCCCCGTCACAAGACAGCGGACACGTCTTTCCAACTTTCAGTGAGAATCCTGCGTTGATTCATCGATTTCTTGCACCGATAGTCGCGGAAGAGACCGCGACGTGGAACGGCCGGGCGGGACGGCCCCCTTCGTGCCGAGCGTCGACCGCCCGGCACTTCCCCGTCGATGAATGCCGTGCCGGTGATCGCGCCAGGAGCCACCGACGACGGACCGGGTGGTCCTCGGGAGAGGACCACCCGGAGATCCGCGGCGGCGGGTTCGTGCTCGATGCCTTCCTCGTGAGGGGAGTTCAGGCGTGGGCGTTGCGCGACGCGGCGTGGTGGGCCGGCCGGCCCGTCCTGGGCGGCTCAAGACGTCGCAAGGACAGGGCGGCGGTGAGGAGGAGGCCGGTGAACACCGCGAGGAGAAGAGCGGAGACCCACATCTGCCGGCTTCCGGGCGACTGCCAGGCCGTCCAGACCGTGGACGCGCTCCACAGCAGGATGCCCACCACGTAGAAGGCGCGGACGCGGTGCAGTTGCCGCACGGCCCGCAGGAACATGACGCGTTCGGTCTTCGGTGCCATGGCGGGCCGTGTACCCCGATTCGGCGGCACCACCGACCGGGACGGACTTTCCGCGCCCGACGGCCTCCACGACCCCCGCAAGCCGTCGTGCGCGCTGTCCGGTTGTCCGAAAATCGTGGGCAGACCCTCCCGACCTGGGGCAACCTGAGGGAATGGGTGGAGGTGCCCGGCGTGACGCTCGTGGACGCCCCCGTCCTCGCCGTCGCGGCCGACCGGTTCGAAGAGGCCGCACCGGTCGTCCAGGCGCTCGGTCGCCACGGGCAGGCCCCGGACCTGTACGTCGACGGTGCGCTGGTGCGGCCCGGCGACTCACCCGGGCAGCTCCTCGCGGACGACGACGGGGCGCTCCCGCTGCACGGGGTCGCGCATCCCCTGCTGTCCGTCCTCCGGGTGGAGACGGGTGGAGCCCACCCCGATCGACCGAATGGATCGGCGGTCCCCTCGAACCGGGCGCGGGGTGGCTGGTGGGCGTGGCTCTGCTCGGCCGGCCGCTGCTTGCGGAACCGGTCGGCCACGTCTGGGCCCGACCGGGCCTTCCCGGCGAGCCTGCGACAGGACGTGCATCCCCAGGAACCGGAGTGAGGGAGGCCGGCGGTGCAACCACGGGACAGGAGCGCCGAGTCACTCCCCTCGGTGGCGGGTAGGGGCGAACGCGTCGGAGTTCAGGTGCGTACGGGCACGTCGCGCGCGCGGCCGCCACGGGTTCATGAGCGGGCACGCGCGGTTCCTCCGAGGACCGGTGGGAGTCAGGATGCGTCGGCCGCGATCGGGCACGTCATGCCGACCATCATGTAGCGGGTAGCCCTGCCGTATCGGGACACTGGGCCGGTGAGCGACACCATGGCTGAACACGAGGCGCGTGCCGAACAGTTGGAGCGAGGGGTCTACGTCGGCCTGCGCGAGGACAACCTCGACCCGCGGCAGGTCGTCGCCCTCGCCTGCGAACTGCTCGACTGGTTCCACTGCACCGACGCCGTCCTGGAGGTCGTCGAGCGGAATCCCGCCGAGGTGTCGCCGGCGGAGATGACCGCCCTGGCCCGGCGCATCCTGGACGACGCGGGCTTCGAGCCCGGCTTCGACCTCGCCCCCGAGCGTCTGGAGGTGTTGCGCACGGCGCTGCGGATCGTGGCCCGCGACCTGCGCACCCGCGGGATCGTCGGCGAACCGGAGATCGAGGTCCTGGAGGACTGGTTCCCGGTGGGAGCCGGGGTCCGCCTCGCCGACGGCGAACGGCTCGACTGGGGCGGTCCCGTCCTGCCGAGCATGTGTGACGACCCCGTCACGGCACTCACCAGCCTGGCGACCATGATTCAGGAGAGCTTGCTCGAACGGACATGGACGGTCTGGCCGGTTTGCCCCCGACACGACCTCGGCGTCCACGGCTCTGAGCGGGGCGGCGCGGCCGTGTGGTGGTGCGCGGGCGATGGCGGCCACGTGCTCGCGCCGGTCGGCGAACTCTCACGTGCACCCGGCCGCCGTAGCCGTGAGTAGGGTCGGCGCAGGACATGGAGGTTCTGGCCGGGCGGCCTCCCGCGGGAACCGTTCGGTGTTCGTCGCCTCGACGCCTGCGGCACGTGTGCCGTGATCCGACGTGAAACCGGCGAAGGAGCCGTCGAGTTGGTGCACCTCGGCTCCTCTCGGCCGACGGACGTGGCGAAGGGACGCCTGATCGCGCCCAACCGCACGGTCAGCCGGCCCGGTCGGACAACCGGGCCAGGGCGGCTGTCGCGAGTGCGGTCGTTCCGGTCTCCAGGGTGAGACGGACGCTGGGCAGATAGCGGGGCGAGTGGTTGCCCGGCAGGCTGCGGAACTTCTCGGCGGCTCCGGTGCCGGGGGCGGCCGCCCACTGTGCGGGACCGACCGCACCGAGCATCCAGTAGGCGCCGCGGATGCCGGGGTGTCCGTGCAGATGGGCGCCCGCGCCGGTCAGGAGCGGGAAGTCCTCGGTGGCCGAGGTGGCGGGCCAGCCGGTGACGCGGGAGGGGCCGAAGGCCGCCACGTGGGCGGAGCGGACGGCGGCCGTGACGTCCGGGTCGGCGAGAGTGACACCGGAGCGGGACGACCGCGCGACGGTGACCCGCGGCGGCATGGCCGCGGAACCCGCCTCGGCGCGGGCGATCCGCTCCACGGCGAGTGCGGCGCGGTCGAGGGCTGACTCGGAGAAGGCACGGACGGTGACGTGCAGCACCGCCCGTGAGGCGATCATGTTGCCGGTGTGCCCGGCGTCCGCCGTCCGCAGTGAGGACGCCGAGACGACCAGCCGCTCCGCGGGGTCGGTCTCCCGGGCCACGATCGTGGAGAGACGCGTCACGGTGCCGGCCGCGGCGAGGAGCGGGTCGGCGGTGAGGTGCGGAGTGGCGGCGTGGCCGCCTTCGCCCTCGAACCCCACCTCCAGTGTGAGGCTGCCTGCCAGGACCGGGCCGTCCGCGTGGGCCACCATCCCCGCCGGGAAGGACGCCGTGTGCTGTGCGAGCACCACGTCGGGCGGTGTGATCCGGTCGTACAGGCCGTCCTCCAGCATCGCGACGGCACCGCTGAGGGTCTCCTCTGCGGGCTGGCCGACGACGAGAAGGGTGCCGCGCCAGCTGTCGCGGCCGGCCGCGAGCCATCGCGCGGCTGCGGCCACGCAGGCCAGGTGGACGTCGTGGCCGCAGGCGTGCATCACGGGGACGGGGCGTCCGTCCGGTCCGGGCGCGGTCACGGTGCTCGCGTACGGGACGCCGGTCCGCTCGGCCACGGGCAGCGCGTCGAGTTCGGCGCGCAGGAGGACGGCCGGGCCCTCGCCGTTGGACAGTGTGGCGGCCACGCCGTGGCCGCCGATGCCGCGCAGTACGTGGAAGCCGTCCTCCGCCAGCCAGTCCGCGAACCGGGCGGCGGTACGGCGTTCCTGGCCGGAGAGTTCCGGATGGCTGTGCAGGTCGAGGTACAGCTCGGTGGCGGCGGGCAACAAGGCGTCCAGGCCGGGCAGTACGCGCCTTGCCGAGCCTTGAGGGGTGCGGGGTCTTTCGCTGGTCACGGGCGGGACTCCTCAGGTGGTGGCCGCGTGCGCATCGGCGGGAAGGCGGAAACGGCGGAGTGCTCCTCGGTGGAGGCCGGTTGGGCGGGCGCGTCGGCGGAGCTGCCGGGAGCACGGCGGTGTGGGGGTGTCAGCGGGGTGACAGCGGAGAGCCAGGGCGCTGACGCCGGTGCCGCGTAGAAAGGTGGAGCCCGGGGTCTTGGCCTCCGGCAGGTTCAGCGTGTCGCCGGCCGGGGCTGTCCCGGTCGGTACCCGGTCCGCGGACTCACAAGGAGACACCATGGCTGACAACACCCTCGCCTCCCTCGCCCAGGAGATCCTGGACCTCGAGTCGGAGACCTTCGAGATCACGGACTACTCGGACGCCAGCGAGGTCATGCTCGGCTCCTCCACCAGCTGCTCCTCCACCAGCACTTGCTCCAGCACCACCAGCACCACCTCCTGCACCGCCTGACGTCCGACGTCGGGATCGGTGGTCCCCGGCGCGCGGGTGCGCGCCGGGGACCGTCCGCGTCCGCGCGGGGGCGTGGCGCGTCCGATCCCCGGCTCCCCTGCCGGCATCTGGACGACGCGTCCGCAACACCCGGGCACCGGAACGGACTTCGACGTCACGGGAACGGGTGCGGCACCCGCCGCAGGTCCTCCTCGCGCAGGGGCGCCGGGACCAGGCCCGCGCGGTGCGGCGCCGTCCGCAGGCGCGGCATGTGGAGGGCACGCTGCCGCATCCAGCCGAAGTCGATGGGCAGCAGTCCGGGGGCGATGGTGGCCACGGTACGCAGGCCCATCCGGCGCTGCTCCGGGGTGGTCTGGTCGACGGCGATGACGTCGCAGCCTGCACCGGCGAGCAGGTCACGCAGGAGGAGCAGGTCGTCTCGGAGATCCCCGGTGCGTGGTCGGCGCTCCTCCCAGCCGGCGAACAGTTCGTCGAGAGCGGCGGCGCGGGGTGGGGCGAGGTAGTTCGCCGCGTGCCGGCGCATCGCGGGCAGTCCGAACAGTGCGGCGTGGTCCGGGAGTCGTGCGACGAGGTCGAAGTCCCGTGCCATGGCAGCGAGTTCGTCGGGCCGTTCGGCGACCTGGCCGGGCAGGTGCGGGATGTAGGTGAGGATCTCGGAGACGGCGGACTCGACGGCCGTCTCCGGGTCGAAGGACGCGCCGGCCGCGAACGCCAGTGTGCCGGGTCCGTCGTCACGGCGGACCGCGAGGCCGGTGACGACGGGGAACGGCAGGTCGACGCGGTTGTCGAAGACGTGGACGTCGTAGCCCTGGAGCGCGGCCCGCGCCACCATGGCCCGCACCTCGGTGCCGTGTACCGAGGCGAGGTCGATCTCGGGCAGGGGCAGGTCGCCGTACCAGCCGAGCAGGAAGGCGTCCCGTTCGACGAGTTCCAGCAGGCCGAAGAAGACGGCTTCCTCCCATGTCCCCCCGGTGGCACAGCCGTTGGAGCACTCGAAGACGAAGTTGTCCTCACGGGTGCCCGCGCTGTAGTAGACGAGCCGGGCCGGGACGAGCACCGGACGTGCGTCGCGCAGCGACCACCCGGTGACCCATGGCAGCGGCCGGGCCGGGTCGAAGGGCTCGACCATCGGGTCCCGCTCGTAGGTTCGCGGTTCGTAGAGTCCGCACAGGCGCGGGTCGAGGGCTCGGTCGCCCAGTTCCTCGAAGGAGGCGGTGACGACCGGGGCACGGTGGCGCCGGTGGGTGCCGGCGTACCGTTCCAGTCCTTCCAGGAACGCCAGGTCACGGCTGCTCGCGTAGGAGTTGGCCTGGCCGCTCCAGGTGACGTCGGTGAGTCCGGCGTAGCCGCGCATGAAGACACTGCCGGCGACCGGCGCGGTCGTGGGCGAGGTGACGTCGATCCAGGTGCCGCCGCCGAGCACCCCGCACACCGGGTTGGCGAGACCCTTGACCGGCAACGGGTAGTCGGCGGGACGGCGCAGCCGGTAGGCGTCGGGACGCGGTTTCGGCCGGGAGGCCGGTGCCGCGGCGGCGGCCTGCGCGGCGGCCTGTCGGGCGGCTTCCTCGGTGAACGGACGGCAGTGCGGGCACATCGGCTCGGGCACCAGCGGGAAGGTGCGCACCCGGAGGGTCTCCAGGTCGAGTTCGGTGATCCGCGGCAGCGCGGCGTCGGCGCCCTCGGCGCTGTGCCGGGCGGCGCCGGAGGCGATGAGGCGATGCAGGGACCACACGGCGTCCACGGTGTGGTCCGGCAGGGCGGGCCAGGGACCGGCCGCGGTGGTCTCCGTACCCGTCTCCAGTGCCTCCCGTTCGGTCCGGGTGCGCAGCCGCTGGCGGCGCATGGCCAGGCAGGTTCCGCAGGCCGGGCCGGTGTCGGGCGCACCGCCCCAGGGGCCGAACAGTACGGCCTGGGCGGTGAGGTGGATGTCGGCCGTGCTCGGATGCGCGGACGGCGAGTCGGGGCGGGCGGCGGCTGCTCCCAGGGGCCCGGGACGGGCGGGCGGGCGACCGAGGACGTCGGCGTCGCCGATGCGGGAGACGCCCGGTGCGGGCAGGCCGACCGCTGCGGCACGGATCGCCAGGCGGGCCTGGAGTTCGGCGCGGGCGGCTTCCAGGGGCGAGGCAGTCGGCGGCGCGGTGGTGGTGGCAGTGGTCATGGCCGGTTGCTCCAGCGAAAGATCCGGGTGGCGATCAGGCCGAAGACCAGGGCGAACACGGCGAGTCCCGCGCAGTCCGCGGCGATGTCACCGAGGTCACCGCGTCCGCCGTAGGCGTCGGTGAGCCCGTCGTTGAGGTAGTGCAGCGGGAGCACCTTGGCGACCGTGCGCAGCCAGCCCGGCATGAGGTCGTCGGGGAAGAACGAGCCGGAGAGAAAGGCCATGGGCACCATGACGATGTTGGCGATGGCCGCGACTGCCTCCGGGGTGTCGGCGATGCTGCCGACGACCAGTCCCATGGTCAGGAAGGCGGTGACCCCCAGGAGCAGCAGCGGAGCCGCCGCCCACCAGGGCCCGTCGAGTCGCAGGCCGAAGAACGGCAGCAGGGCGATGGCGGTGAAGAGCACCGTCTGCACCAGGGCGACGCACAGCGCCACGGTCCAGCGCGAGGCGAGCAGGGTGCGCAGCGGGGTCGGGGTGCGCCAGATGAGGCGGAGCAGGTCGTCCCGGCGCCACTGCATCAGGGCGAAGCCGACGGAGAACACCGCCGCGTTCCCCACGCCCCAGGAGAGCACCCCCGGGGCGATGTAGTTGATGGACGACATGCCGCCGTCGACGTGTTGGCCCTGGAAGATCAGGCCGAAGAGGACCAGGAAGGCGAGCGGGAAGGCGAAGGTGAAGAAGAGCGTCGTCCTGTCGCGGACGCTAGCGGCGTAGGTGGCCCTGGTCAGTGCGGCGTAGGCGCTCAACGGTGGTGCTCCGATCCGGTGCCTGTCAGCGTCAGGTAGGCGTCTTCGAGGGTGGGTGTGCGAACGGTGACCGTGTCGATGTCCACGAGGTCGCCCAGGGCGGTGAGCACGCGGTTGGGGACGGTCGTCTCCAGGACGAGGTCGTCGCCGTGAACGGTCGCCCGGTCCACGCCGTCCAGCCCGAGCGCTGTCTTCGCGGGAAGGCCCGTGGCGGGGACGAGCAGCCGGGCGGGGGCGGCGAGGGAGCGGATGAGGTTGCGTGGGGTGTCGAGCGCGACGACCCGGCCGTCGGCGATGATCGCCACCCGGTCGCAGAGTTCCTCGGCCTCCTCCAAGTAGTGGGTGGTGCAGATGATCGTGCGGCCCTCCGCGCGCAACGAGCGCAGCACGTCCCACAGTTCGCGCCGGGCCTCCGGGTCGAGGGCGGCCGTCGGTTCGTCCAGGAAGATCAGCTCGGGTTCGTGCAGCAGCGCGGTGGCGACGGCGAGACGCTGGCGCTGGCCGCCGGAGAGGTGGTCGACGCGGGCGTTCTCCTTCCCGGTGAGGCTGACGCGCTCCAGTGCGGTGGTCGCGGCGGCCGGGTCCATGCCGTAGAGCGCGGCGACCGTACGCAGGTGTTCGCCGGCGGTGAGGCGGGCGAAGAACGCCGACGCCTGCGTCTGTACCCCGATCCGGGCGAGCAGCGCGGTGTCGCGCGGCCAGGGGGTCCGCCCGAAGACGGTCACGGTCCCGGAGTCGGCCTCGCGCATGCCCCCGACGATCTCCACGAGGGTGGTCTTTCCGGCGCCGTTGGGGCCGAGGATGCCGAAGAACTCACCGTGCCGTACGTCGAGGCTGACGCCGTCCAGAGCCACTGTCTCGCCGTACCGCTTGGTCACGCCGTTCACGGCGACGACCGTTCCGGTGGGGGTCTCGCCGCGAACCGTCACGATGGGGGTGCCGCCGGGGACGGTATCGGTGGGGGTGCCGCCGGGGACGGTGTCGCTGACGGCCGGGCCGGGGACGGCCTCGGTCTTGCTTTCGGGTGTGCTCATCGCCTCTTTCCTCGGGTGGTTCCAGGGGCTCGGGACGTCCGGGAGCGGTCCGGTGCCCGTCGTCGGAGCGGGGTGCCCCGGCGTGGCTGTGGGGGGTGCGGTGCTCGTGTCCGGGGCCTTCGGGGAGGAGGCCGGGGCACGTCCGCCGGGTGGGGCCACGGGCGTGGGCCCACCGGAAGAGGCGGGTGCGGCGCGTCGGGAGCGGCCGAAGGTGCCGAGCGCCCACAGGAGCAGCACGGCGCCGAGCAGGGCGACGGGCAGCCAACCGGCCAGGGTCGCGAGACCGTCCGGCAGGACGGTGCACAGCGCGGCGCCGCAGAGCGCGAGGAGTGCGGCACTCTGTACGGCGGTCAGCAGGGCGAAGCCGCCGTACAGGATCCGGAGCCGGGCGGGGTACGCGGTGAGGCCGGGGCCGCGACGGAAGAGCGCGCGCACCACGACACTTGTGAAGTCCCGGCTGCCGGTGGCCAGTTGGGTGACGCCGAGGGCGTGGCCGAGGGCGCGGTATCCGTCGAGGGGCGGCAGCGGCAACAGGTTGGCCAGGGCGGAGACCACCCCGAGAAGGAGCAGCGCGCCCAGTGCGGGGCGGGCCTGTGCGTGGGCGGGCAGCAGTGCCCACACGGGATAGAAGGGCACCAGGAAGAGCAGGTTGGCGAGCACACCGGCACAGGCGGTGGCGACCTTGCGGCCGCGGCTGCCGAGGAACTGGACGTCCTCCACCGTGCAGTAGAGATAGGTGGCGCCGAGGATCCAGCGCAGCCCGATCTCGGTGACGCGACCGCCCCAGGCCCGTGCTGACAGGCCGTGGGCCAGTTCGTGGAGGGCGAGGCTGCACCACAGGACGCAGCCGACGGCGAGCAGCAGCGCGGGCTGCCGTGCCGTCTCCTCGGTCTGCCGCCACAAGGTTCCCGCCTGGACGCCGACGGCGGTGAGCAGCAGCGCGGCCGCCGTGACGAGCGCGGCCGGCACGCCGGGCCGCCGGGCGGGGGTGGTCGCGTGGTGCAGCCGGTCCATGAACGCGGGAGCGTCGGCGACCAGCCGGGTGCGCCCGGCGAGGATGCCGTTCGGCGGCCGTTCGGCCGCAGGCGCGGCGGGCGGCGCCGCGGCCGTGCCGGTCGATGCGGGGGCGCCGGTCGATGCGGGGGCGCCGGTCCGTGCGGGGGCGCCGGTCCGTGCGGCCGTGCCGGTCGGTGCGGGGGCGCCGTCGAGGAGGTCGCGGCCGTGCAGCAGTCGGAGCATCCTCCCCCACTGGGCCTCGCCGAGGCGGGCGCCGAACTCGCCCGCGTAGGCGTGGCCGATCTCGTCGAGGCTGCGGCTGCCGTCGAGCCGGGCGATGATGAAGTGCTCCTTGGGGCCGACCTCCAGGCGCCGCCCGGTGCGCGGGTCCATCAGCAGATGGATCCGGCCGGTGCCGCGCAGGAGGCTGGGGCCGAACACGACGTCATCGCGCACGCGCGGACGGGCGGCGAGAAACGCGTCGGCGCTCACCCTTCGCCGCCCGGCACCCGGCCGCCGGTCGGCGTACCCCCGGCGGCACTGCCGTCAGCGCTTCCTTCCGCCGGGGCCCCCGCGGGGTTCGGTCTCCCCGCCGCCCCGTCGCGCAGGGCGCGGGCCAGGACGTAGGAGAGGAACGCCTCGTCGCGGATGGTCATGCTCAGCCGGTTGTTGGTCATGTGGAGGTACGGCGAGAGCAGCATCGGCAGCGCGTGGGCGGGGTCGGTGGGGTGTATGTCCCGGCTGCCGTCCCACGCGCGGAAGGTCAGTTCACCTCGCAGGGTCAACTCCTCTGCCCGGTCGCGCAGTTCGGTGCAGTGTTCGGCCCAGCCCCGCAGGAACGCCGGAAGCCGGTCCTGTTCGCCCCGGGCCACCGCGTCCCGGATGCGGCGGAAGCGTTCGGGAAGGCTTGCGCCCATCTCGGTGTAGGCGCGGTCGTACCCCTGGTTCGTGGTGTAGTTCGTCCCGTTGAACGCCCGGTCCCAGAAGGCGTGGTAGCGGTCGAGGAAGGCGAGCAGAGCCTCGTCGTCCTTCAGGAACGTGCCGGACATGACCATCATCAGCTGGGCGGAGAGCCCCAGGAGCACCGTGCGCAGGTGGAGGTTCATGCTGCGCGCGGCCTCGACGACCAGGTCGCTGGAGTGCTGGAAGTGCCACTCGGCGAGTGCGACACCGCCGGGCCCCCCGTACTTGCCGTATTCGGGTTCGTACGGCCGATCCTCGAAGCTGTTGTTGGGGCGTAGCCGCATCCGCCCGTCGGGCCCGAGGAACTCGGCGCGCTGGTCCTCGGTGTACTCCAGGGTGAACAGGGTCTCGTACAGCTCGGCGAGGAAGCCGGCCTTCACCTCGTACAGCGCGGGGCGTTCACGCAGGAAGGCGGCGAGGGCGGCGTGTGCCCGCTCCTGGACGACGGGCGCGTCGGCGGCCCGTCGGGGGCGCAGGCGCAGCCGCAGATGGGGGCCTTCCAGCCAGTAGTTGATGAAGAAGTACCCCGCGAGCAGGCCCTCTTCGGTGAGCTCGTCCACCAGTGGCTTGACGCACTGCAGGAGCAGCGGGCGGGGGCTGGCGGCATAAAAGACGTGCACGGCGAGCCAGTCGCCCGGGACGTCGTCGGCGAGCGGGCCGGTGACCGCGGAGGAAGTGGCGAAAACGGTGGGTGCGGAGGAAGCGGAGGAAGCGGCGGGTGCGGTCATGGGGTTCGGTCCTCTTCGGGCAGGCCGGCCGGGGCGGGCAGCATTTCTACGGCGAGTTCGGCGACGTGCCGTCCGCGCGGTGAGGTCACGTGGAGTTCGCTCTCGCCGGGCAGCATCTCCTCGAAGACGGTGCGGGCCTTCTTTCCGGCCAGGAGGCCCTCGAGGGCGGTGAGGGACAGTGGGCTCTCGAAGTCGACGTACTGGGGTTTGGAGCCGCCGAACCAGCCACCGCTCCCGCCGGAGGTCTCCTCGTGGACGGTGGCGAAGACCTGGGACGGGAGTCCGTGCCGCACGCGCCACCGGTGCCAGGCGAGGTACCACTCGCCGGGGGTGGTGTCCGGTGCGCGGAGCGGGAGGCTGCCGTCGGCCGCCGTCCAGGAACGCCGCTGGAGCACGAGGGAGTGGTGACGGACCCGGGGCCGCCGGGTGACGCCCGCGGTCTCCGGTCCGGCCGGCACACCACGCCACACGTCCGGCACGGACCGGGCGGTCGGCGAGAACAGCAGCAGGGTGCGGGGGATCTCGGGCAGCACCATGGGGACGAGGTAGCCGAGGTAGAGCGGAACGACTTCGCGGTCCAGGCGGCGCGAGCGCAGGACGAGCCGGTCGGTGTCGGCGTCGTGCACGGCGTGGAGGTCGTCGAGGTGGAGCCGGGCCCCTTCCGGGGCGGTGCTGTGCTCACCGGGGCAGACGATCTCGTAGTCCGTCAGCCGGCCGTGGAGGTTGAGGTTGGTGGTGGCGGCACCGGCGGTGATCTCGGCGAAGACCGCCCCGGGCGGAAGCAGTCCGCGCAGTTCCCCGCGCAGCGCGTCCGTCAGGCCGGTGGCCCCGCCCGTACCGTCGAAGCAGTGGGTGAAGCGGGTGAAGGGGAAGCACAGGCCGCCGAAGGAGTCGTTGAGCACGACCAGTGGATCTCCGTCGCGGCGGGCGAGTTGGAGGAAGTGGCTGTGCGGCTGGAAGCCGGGCGCCGCGGTGCCCAGCGCTTCGGCCACCTCGTTCACGACGTCGTCGTCGAGGACGAACTCCTCCGCTTCGGGGCCAAGTTCGGCCCAGCTCGTGCGCATACGCGCGGTCAGGGCCGCACGGGCCCTGTCGACCGCGGCGATCTCCGGCATGCCGAGCCAGTTCTCCTCCGGGGCGTGGCTGCCGTCCGGGAGGCGGTCGTCCTTGGTCGCGGTGAACTGGAGGTACTGCCGGAAGATGTCCTCGTGGAAGTCGTGAACCAGCCGCAGCAGGTCCTCGCACCGCCCGCCGCGCCCGAAGCGGGCGAGGAAGAAGCCTTTGAGAGTGAGCCGTTGGGGCAGGGCCACGTCGAAGGCGGGCAGCACACGGCCGACCGAGCGCAGTGGGCGGGCGGCGAGCGCGGTCCACTCGGCGAGGCCGGCGGTGGTGGTGCCGGCCGACACGTCCTCGTAGACGAGGGTCCGCGGGAGCAGGGGCCGTTCGGCGCCGAGGTCGGCCTGGAGGGCGAGGAGGTCGGCGCGGAGTGTTCCGAGCAGGGCGCGGCGGCCGGGGACGTCCGCCGCCGGATACCTGGTGAGGACGGCGGCGGGACCGTCGAGGCGGGTCGCGAGCTGGTCGGCCCAGGGGCGTTCGAGCGCGCGCAGCGACCGCTGGACGGCGGCGATCGGGTCGCGGTCGTGAACTGCGAGGGAAAGAGTGGGCAGTTGCAGCATGCCGAGGTCGAGCAGGGCTGTGAGGTAGTGTCCGGCCGCCTCGTCGTCGGCATCGGTGGTGGTGGCCAGCCAGCGGGCCAGGTCACTGTGGCGGAGGGTTCCGTCGTGGTCCCGCAGCAGGGCGAGCATCGCGTCCAGGGTGCCCCGGCGGCGGAGGAAGAGGAGCCGGTCCTGGGCGGCGTCGAAGCTGACCGGGGCGCTGTCGTCGCCCGCGGTGACGTCGCGCTGGACGTAACGGATCCGGTCGTCGTCTAGTTTCCATCCGGAGGCGAGGGCCACCGGCAGGTCGGCGCGGCGCCGCGGGTCGGCGGCGACCAGTTCGGCGAGACGGGTGAGCACGACGACGTTGAGCCGGCAGTGCCCGGTCCAGTCGTCGCCGACGTTGGTCGTGGCCGGTGTGCCCTCTTCCGCCGTCGTCCGGAAGCTGCCGAGGGCGACGCCGGTGAGAGTGCTGAAGGGGCTGGTCTTGCACGCGGTGCGGTAGACGTAGGAGAGCAGCGAGCGTTCCATCTTGCGGGTCCGCTTGCCGGGGACCGCGGCGGGGTCGGCTGGGTCGGCGGCGAAAGCGTCGAGCCGTTCCTCGAGCGTGGGCGAGGCGAGCAGCAGCCCTTGGCGCAGCCGGTCGTCCAGGGCCAGTTGGCGCAGGGCGGTGCGGGTGCGGGCGAGCCCGGCCGCGAGGACGGCCTCGCCCTCGGCGTGCAGCCGGTCCCAGCGGACGCGGGCGTCGAGCCAGGCCGTGAGGGCGGCGCCGGTGTCTCCGCCGATGGCGGCGGCCAGGGTGCGGGCCGCCTCGAGGTCGTTCGGCACACGGTTGTTGAAGACGTTGCGGCGCAGCGCGAGCAGACGGCGGCGCAGCGCCGCGTCCTCGGTGGCGCCGACCACGGCGGACAGCGGATCGCTGAGTGCGGCGCCGAGGCCGACGAGGTGGTCCTCCTCGGCGGCGGCCCGGACGGCCCAGTCCGCGGCCTCGGGAGCGCGCAGGGCCGCGACGGTGTCGACGGGCAGCCCCGCGACGCGCAGCATGAAGCGGCCGTGCAGGCCGGCGGAGCCGTCGGCGGTGGTGGTGTCCTGGGCCGGGCTGGTGGCGGTGGGGCTCACGCCCTCCCCCTTTCCTGTGGGGTGTGCTGCGGTCCGCGCGAGGGTCGCCGCGTCGGCCGACGGCCCGCGAGCGCAACGGGGCACCGGTCGGGGACGGGGCCTCGGGTCACGGCGCGACGATGTCGTAGCGGTAGTCGGCGGAGCGGGGACGCTCGTGGCCGATCATCATGATCAGGAGCGGGATCTCGCCCCGCTCGGCGAGCCCGAGTTCCTCCTCGAAGGAGACGCTGTCGAAGCCGAGAGCGACGCCACAGCCGGTTCCGGCCGCGGCGGAGGCGGTGTAGACGGCCTGGGCGACGGCGCCGACGACGGCGTTGACCAGGCGGTAGCCACGGTCGCCGACTGCGTCCAGCACTGCGTGTGTACGGGCCACCGGCACCAGGACGGCCGCGGCCTGCTCCACGTTGTAGTTGGCGAGGAAGTAGTTCTCCTGGAGAAAGGGACCATGGTCCCCCGTTCTCATCACGACCAGCTCGCCGGTGTCCCGGTCGTACTCGTAGAGGCCCGGGGGCACGTCGCGGACATGGTTGACGAAGACGCACAGCCGGGCCAGGGGCGCGCCGCCGGGCGATTCGGTGTCGCTGTCCAGCGTGCCCGCGGCGACCGCGGCCCGCAGCGTGACGGAGAGCCGTGCCGCGTCCAGCGGTTCGGCGGACGTGAACCGGCCGAAGCTGCTTCGGCGTTCGCGCAGCGCACGGCGCACGGTGCACTCCAGCGGCGCGGGCGCCGGAAGCGGCACCCGGTCCCCGGGACCGGCGGGGGCGGCGAGGGCGCCGTCCAGGACGCCGGGCTGGGGCCGGTCGTCGGCGCCGGCCAGGGTGGCGGCGTGGATGCGGCGCAGGGTCGGGAAGGCCAGCAGCCGACGGGACTTCTCGTCGGGCACCCGCCGCACACAGGCGCCGGGCGTCGGCGGTGCGGGCGCCGCCGGAGCGGTGGCGGTCCAGCGCAGGGGTACGACGGCGAACACGCCGTCCTCCTCCGGAGTCAGCCCGAGCAGCCGGCCGAGCCGGGGCTCGTCGAACCAGAGGGCGCTGCCGAGGTGGAGGCCATGTGCGCGGGCCCACATGCGCCAGGTCTGCACGAGGGCACCGATGTCCATCGTCACGGCGTGGTAGCAGAAGCTGTTGTACTTGAAGGAGTTCTGCCAGAACGTCACGCCGAGGACGAGGAACTGGTCGGTCCCCGCGGCTTCTTCCAGGTCGCCGAGGGCCGCGCGGACCTCCGCGCTCACGTCGCCCGACAGGAGCCGGGTGACGCGGTGGTGCGGGGTGTCGTAGTAGTAGACGCCCGGTGTCAGGGGTCCGCTCGCTCCGCTGATCCAGTGGACCCCGATGGGGTAGAGGCCACCGCCGGAGGCGGTCCCCCGGGACCAGTTGGCGTGCGAGTAGAACGGCAGGGAGCCAAGGTCGGTGTTGGCCTGCACGGCGAGGCGGCGCCCGGTCAGGCCGTAGGAGTCCCGGAGCATCGCCCCGAGCAGCGGGAGCGTGAACGCTCCGGTGCCGCTCGGGCCGAACAGGCCCTGGCCGAGGGTCGCGTCCTCGGCGCAGCCGCCGTCCGGCATGGGTACGGACGTCGCGCCGGGGAAGAACTTCCCCTTGCGCGGACGGTCGGACCAGTCCGGGACGAAGTCGGCCGGCTCCATGGGGACCCGGCCCCGCCGCATCACCGCGGTCGCGTACTCATGGGCGTATCCCACGGTCACTCCCTCTTCTGCTCGTGTTCGCACGGGGTGGCCGCCGGGGGTGAGGTTCCCGGCGACGGATGGCAGGTGGCGCGGATGTCAGGGGAAGGGGTGGGGGGCGGGGTTGAGGCCGTCGGGAGCCAGGTCGTCGACACGCAGTCCGGCCTCGCGCAGCGCGGTGCGGACCCTCGGCATCAGGGGGCCGCGTTGCCGGCTCCAGCCGAAGTCGATCGGGATCAGACCGGGCACCAGGACCTTGACCGTGTGGAGGCCCAGGGACCGTTGTTCGGCGGCGGTCTGGTCGACCACCACCACGTCGAATCCCCGCGCCGTCACGGCTCCCACGCACGCCTCCACGTCCTCCCGCAGGTCGGCCGAAGCGGGAGGGGATCCGGGCGAGGAGACCAGTGAGGACAACGGCACCCGGTCCGACTCCTCCCGGCCACGCAGCAGGAAGTCGGTGTACCGGCCCATCTCGGGCAGCCCGTACAGGAGCGGGTGGTCGTGCAGCACGCGCACCTCGCCGAAGTCGTCCGCCATGCGACGCAGTCGGCGCTCCTCGCGCGCGGTGCGCCGTCGGAGGTTGACCGAGTCGGTGGCGATCTCGCAGAGTCCGCCGGCGAGCGCGTCCTCCGGATCGAGGGAGGCGCCCGCGCCGAAACAGAGCAGTCCGGGGCCGCCGTCGACGCGTTCGGCGACCGCGGTCACCACCGGCACCGGGAAGGTGACGCGGGTGTCGAAGAACCGGGCCCGGTAGCCGTACATCGCCAGCCGGTCGACCATGGCACGGGTCGCCGGCCGGGTGCTGCTCGACGGGTCGATCTCGGGCAGCCGGGCCCGGCCGAACCAGGCCAGCAGGAACGCGTCGCGCTCGACGGTCTCCATCAGCCCGTGATAGACGGCCTCGGTCGAACTGCCCCCGGAGGCACAGCCGTTGGAGCTCTCCTGGACGAAGCGCCGCCGCACGCCCCCCGGTGCGTGGTAGTAGGCCGTGATCTCCGGTACCAGGACGGGCCGGTCGTCACGCAGCGACCAGCCCCACACCCACCGCACGGGGCGGTCCGTGGCGAAGCGCGGCGCGTCCGGTTCGGCGGTGTGGAAGGCGTCGGAGTACAGACCGGTGACCCGCGGGTCGACCGCCATGTCGCCCAGGTCGTCGAAGGCGGCGCTCACCACGGTCCGCCTGGCGCGGGCCCGCATCCCGGCGTACCGCTCGAGCCCCTCGAGCAGCCCCACCCGCACGCTCGCACCGTAGGACCCGGTGTGGCCGCCCCAGTAGCACTCCCGCAGGTAGTCGCCCGAGCGCGTGGTGAACGCGCCGACCGTGGAAGCGGTCGAGGCGGACGTCAGGTCGGGAACGACGGAGGGGCCGAGCATCCCCGTGACGGGGTTGGCGAACGCCTCGACCACCAGGTCGTACGCGTGCAGGGGGCGCAGCCGGAAACTGCCCGGCGCGTGCTTGGGGCTGGAGTCGAGAGTGATCCTGGCGGCCTCGGGGGAGTCGTCGGGGCGGGACCCGCAGGACGGGCACTCACCGTCCGGCACCAGCGGGAACCGGGCGACACGCAGCGTCTCCAGGTCCAGCTGCCAGACCCGCGGATGGCGGTCGGGGCGCGGTCGCCCGGCCGCCGCCGCGACGAGGGCGGACAGGGCGTCCACCACGAAGTCGGCCCGCCACGGCGGGGCACCGGTGGCCCGGGTGTCCTCGCCGCGCTCGACGGCGTCCCGCAGGTGTCCGGCCCGTACGGACTGCCAGCGACGGGCCAGACACCTCGGACAGCCGGGGGCGCCGTCCTTGACCGGCGGACCGACCACGGCATGGTGTCCGTACAGCCCGACGGGTACGGCCGCGGGGGTTAAATCCGCCCGCTGGTCGTCCAGTTCGTCGCGCCGGCCGAGTGGGAACACCACGGCCGACGGTGTGCCCGGGTGGCGTCGGGCACGTTCCGCGAGGGCCTTGGTCAGTGCCGCGCACACCTCGTCCCACGGTCCGACGGGCAGCGGTTCCCGTGGCGCGGCCCGGTCGCGCGGGGCGGCCACGGTCTCAGTCGGCACAGTGCTCTCCGCGGGTCAGCAGGACGCGCACAGCGTGCACATGGCCGGTCGCGAGGTCGGGGGCGGGCAGTTCCACCGCGAAGGCGTCCCGGCCGGCGGCGGCGAGGCCGTCGAGCACGGCGGCCCAGGTGGTGCCGGTGTCCGGAAGCGGTACGGCAGTCTCGGCGGCGAGGGTGGAGGCGTCGAGGTCGGGCCACAGCGGGTCACCGGTGTCGGGTCCGTCGGCGGCGTCGCGCAATTGCTCCGCGCCGAGCAGGTCCCGCAGTGCCTCCAGTACGGCGTCGCGGAGCCGCAGGCCGCTGCCGGTCGCCCAGCGCACCGCGCCGGTCTCCGGATCGGTGAGGCGGGCCAGGACGACGGGCAGCAGACCGCCGCCGGCAGCGGTGAGGTCGAGGATCTCCACGGCGGCGCCGAGATTCTCCGCCGAGCGCAGCAGGAAGAGCATCTCGGGACCGGCGGCATCGGCAAGGGAGGCGTGGTCCACCGACGACAGCGCGGCGTCGCGGCGCACGGCTCCGCGCAGCGCGTCGAGGGCGAGCGCGGTGCTCAGGGCGCGGGTGAGCGCGGCCCGCGGGCTGCCGGCGGCGCCGGTGCCGGCCGAGGTCCGCTCGAACAGGCCCAGTGCGTTCCAGCCGCTCAGGGTGCGGACTGCGCCCGCCGGCACCAGCACGGTCCGTCCGTCGGTCAGGGAGAGGGCTTCGCTCCAGTGGGCGACCCGGTCGGCCGGGACGTCGAGACCGCTGGAGAGGGCCAGTTCGGCAGGCGTGACGCGCGTCCACTTGCCGGTGGCTGCCCGCAGGGCGTGGGCGTCGAGGACGCGGGGCGGGACGACATGTTCGGCGTAGACCTCCGCGGCACGAAACAGCGCGGTGAGGCGGGCACCGGCCACGGTGTGGACGTCGGCGGCGGAGATCCGGCGCGTCCGGCCGGGCGCGAGGCCCAGGAGGACGGTGCTGACCTTGAGCGGGGTCTGCTCCCAGTCCTCGTCGGCGAACGCGGTGAAGACGCCGGCCCGCTCGTGGACGAGGACGCTTCGCCGCTCGAGTGCCGCGAGCAGGGTCTTGGCGGCGTCTTCGTCGGCGGCTCCGTCGGCGGGCGGCGCCACGGGCTCGTCGTCCGGGTGGGGCGTACGCAGCATCTCGCCCGGAAGGGCGGCGGGTTCGGCCGCGCCGCTCGCCCCGGCTTCCTCGGCCACGCCCGTCTCCCCGGTCGCGCAGTAGGGGCAGCGGGGGTGCGGAAGCAGCGGCTCGGTCAGCACGTCGAGGGAGTCGAGGTCCTGGACCACGATCTGGTTGCGGGTCTCGGCGGGCAGCGCCTCGGTGGTGAGGCGGAACACCTCGAAGGCGAGGAGGTTGCCGAGCATGCCCGCGAGCGGGCCGGTGAGGTCGGGTGCGGGGGCGCCGAGCGGCGCGGCGGGGCCGACCGAGGCCCACAGTTCCGCGCTGTCCGCGGCGTCGGAGCCGGCGCCGAGCCGCAAGGCGGCGCAGCACCAGCAGCCGGGATCGTCCCGGGTCATCACCGGGCCGACGACGGCCCGATCGCCGAACGTCCAGGCGCCGAGCAGCCGGCGGCCGGCGGGCACACCCTCGGCCAGCAGCCGGAGCAGTTGACGCCGCCCGGTCGCACCGGTGACCAGGACCGTGTCCCAGCCGTCGAGGTCCTGCCAGCCGTACGTCCCGTCGGCGGAGGAAAGGTCCGTGGCGGGCGGGACTTCGGCCGGCGAAGCCGCGGTGGCCGGCGCGGGCAGGCGGACCAGACGGGGGGCGCAACCCGCTTCGGTGAGGGCCGCGGCCTCGGCGTCGAGGTCGGCGGTTCCCTCGACGCCGTGGAGCTCGTGGGACAGCACGTCGTGCGCCGGGTCCGGTTCGGTGACGGCCACCTCGGCGCAACCGTTACGGAGCAGGCCGAGCGCCGCCCACCGGGCCAGGGCGTCGTCGCCCAGGACCGCGACCGGTGTCGAGCGGAAGCGCAGGAACCGGCCGGGCGCGTCGTCCGCGTAGTGGTCGAGGTAGTCGAGCTGATGGGCGAAACGTTTCGCCACCTGGGACGACACGGCGTCCGCCGACGGGACGAGACCGGCGTCCCGGGCGAAACCACGCGCGTAGAGTGCGCGCACGAGTTGGACCACCATGTCGCGCTGCTTGTCCCCCAGACCGGCGCACAGCTCCTCGACCCGGCGTTCGCCGTCGAGATGGGGCACGATCAGCGCGGCGAAGCGGTACGCGGACTGTGTGACGACGTTGAACCCGCCGTGGGCGTTGTGGAAGAGCACCCCGGACGGAGTCCGGGTGAACAGGACGTCCCTGCGGATGCGGGGCCGCGACTGGGCGATCTCCTCGTGGGACGCGGGAGCGTAGGCCATGGGGTGCGTGAACCTCCGGAGTGCGGGGGGACGGTCAGCCGGTGGCCGACGGGGGGAAGTCCGCCGGATCGGGTGGAGCGGCGGCCGGCAGGCTGGTTCCGGCGGCCTGGACGAAGAGCCGGAGCAGGTCGTGGACGCGGTAACGGCCGGGTGGAACCTCTTCCAGCAGCCCCGCGTTGACGAGGGCGCGCAGGACCAAGGTGCCCGGGGCCGCGGGTGAGGCCCGTCCGAGACCCGACGACGCGGCGGCGGGCGGCGGAACGCCCGCAGTCGGCAACCCGGCGCGTCCGCCGGTCGGTTCGCCGCGCAGGACGGCGCCGTGCAGGTCGCGCAGGGCAGGTCCGGGCTCCACGCCCAGTTCCGTCGTGAGGTGCGCGTGGATCCGGCGGTACTCGGCGAGTGCCTCGGCGCGTCGCCCGGAGCGGTACAGGGCCTCGATGAGCAGGGCGGACAGCCCCTCGTGGCCGGGGTCGGACCGGACCGCCTCGCGCGCGTCGGCGACCATCTCCCGGTGCCGCCCCAGGCGCAGTTCACCGTCGAAGACGCGCTCGATCGCGAGGAGCCGCTCCTCGGTCAGCCGGGGCACCAGGTCGCGATGGAGCTCGTCGGAGTGGACGTTGCCGAGAACAGGTCCCTTCCACAGGCGCAGCGCGGTCCGGGCGAGGTGCAGCGCGGACTCGGGGTCTTCGCTGGCACCGGCCCCTCGCAGCAGCTCGCGGAACCGGAGCAGGTCGAGGGTGTCGGCGTCGGCATGGAGCCGGTAGCCGCCCGGGACGGCCTCGATCGCGTGGCCGGCCACACCGTACTTCGCGAAGAGCCGGCGCAGCCGCAGCACACAGGTGTGAAGTGCCGATCGACCGCCGGCCGGTGGCCGGGTTCCCCAGACCACGCGCTGCAGCAGATCGGCGGAGACGACGGCGCCGGGATGCAGCAGCAGGGTGGCGAGCAGGGAAGTGGGCTTGGAGGGTTGCAGCACGACCGTCTCGCGGCCATCGGTGATGGCCAGCAGGCCGAGCACCAGGAACCGGGGGCGACCGGGGACCGCCGCGGCGGTCGTCAGTTCGGGGAGGGCGCCGTCGGGCGCGGGGGCACCGGTCTTCACCACAGCCTTTCGCATCGATCGGTGGGTGGGGTGTTCCACCAAAAGCGTTGCAGGACAACGCATTTGTCCACGTCGGGGATGTGTGACGGGTACAACTGCGTTACCGAGTGGGGAACTTAGATTCGATCAGGCCACCACGTCCAGTGGTTGGCACGAAACAACTGGTTACATGTGCGGCCGCCGGGACTCGGGATGCCCAAGTGCGGGGGTGTGGTTTTGGCGGGTGGTCCGCCAGGGCATACGCTCCGGGAGGAGTGCCGGGGGATCCCCGTACGCCGCACTCAGGGGAGGATCCATGCCGTGGTGGGCGTTGATCCCGGTCGTCTCGATGATCACCGGGCCCGTCGCTCTGTACCTCATGACCCGGCGCAAGCGTCGGCCCGAGGTCTCCGACGAGCGCTACGAAGAGCTCTCGCGGAAGTACACCGCCCTGCTGGAGGACTCCACGTCGGGCGAACTGCCCAACGGCCGCGCCCGGTACCCGGATACGCGGTGAGGGCGTTCGATCCCGCCTTCCAGCGCAATGACTCGGTGCGGCCCAGGTGACGTGAGGTCATATGACGCAAGGTCACGTCAGTCAGGACGACGCCGCCACGAGAACGGCTTCCTACAGCGAGACCTTCCGTTCTTCGGCCCCGATGCCCCGGAGTGTCCACAACCCGTACAGAGCCAGCAGCGGTTTGCCGACCACCCACTCGCCAGGGCGGTACTCATCCGCTCGCACGACCCTCGCGGCAAGATCAGGTCGCTGTCTCCGCAAGTACGCACGGGCCTTCAGCGCGTGCGCCGGTTGGGAGACGATCTTGATGCGGTCGACATCCTCGAGCAGCGGGATCACGTTCGTGATGTTCTCCCATGTCGTCGCGCTCTCGTCCTCGAGAAGCACCGTGCCGTCGAACGCGAGCACCGACCTCGCGTAGTCGGCCATCAACCGGGCCTCCGTGGGCCCGTTGCCGGTCGGACCACCGCTGAAGATCACACGAGTACCTCGCACACCGTCAGCGGAAACGGAGCGGATTCCCGCACGAACTCGCCAGCGGTTGACGAAGTTCGCCGTCGGCTGTGGATTCCGGTAGCCCAACACGACCACGGCTTCGGACGCGCCCATGGCGCTTCCCACGAGAGCTCGAGACCAGTGCCAGTTCAACCACTCGCCCCAGACCAGCGCCGCAGCCCCAACTGCCGCCAACCCTGTCCTTCGTCGCATGCGGCGACTCTAGGGCACCGCGCCGACGGGCAGCCACGGCATCCACCGCCGCCGGGCCCGCGCCCCGAACAGGACCGCTACGATCGGCCGGTCCCCGACACGACGAGGATCCCGGGACGGGAGAGGTGCCATGGCGATGGGCGGACTACGGGACGTGCCGGCCGACTGGACCGACTGCGACGTGGCAGGCTTCGAGCTCGGAAAGGTCCGGGGGGTGTTTCCGGGGGACCAGTCGTTCGGCGGGACCAAGCGGATGTTCTGGATGGACGGTTACCCGCTCGGTGACATGCTCGTCGACGTCCTCGACCGGATGACCGAGGCAGGCGTGCTGCTGAAGAACGAGGACTCGATGTACCGGTGGAACCCCGACGCGCCGAACCTGTCGCTCACGCGGGACGACATCGAGAAGCGCGAGCGCTCGTCCTGAACAGGAGCGCGTGACCGGCGCCCGGGGGGGAGCCGGGGCACTACGGCCCCGGCGGCCTGGAGTGACTGAAGGCGGACCTGAAGCGGCTGCGCCCCGGGACGCCCACGGCCGACAGAAGTGGCGCTTCGACGCCGGGGCCCCGGTACTCGGCGCGCCCCTGGTGGCCGAAGCCCCCGGCCGGGAGCGGGTGTTCCTCTCTGCCGGGCGGAACCTGTTCACGCTCAACGCGGCAAGCGGGGGCGAACTCTGGTCGGTTCCCGGACGCGGCTTCTCCTCGGGCGGGGCCGCTACCGACGGGTACCGGGTCTGCGCCGCCGCGGGCGACGGCTACGCCCGAGCCCACGACGCGGCCACCGGTGAGCAGTTGTGGGCCTTCGCGATGGCCACCGGCACCGAGAATCATGTGACCCTCTACAGCGGCTGGGACAGGGTCGTCGCCGTCGGCGACGGTGTGGTGGTCGTCGGCTCGGTCGCCGGTTCCTGGGAGTCGAACGCCACGACCGGTGCGCTGCTCCGGAAGGTGGCCGCAGCGCGATGTACGCCCCGACCATCGTCCTCGACGACGGATCGGCCCTGTTCACCGCGGAGTTCGGCATCATGTCCCGGTCGACCTGGCGACGGGCAAGGCCCGTCGGCAGACCAATCTGGCGGTGCGTGTCTTCAACGCCGTCGTGGTGGTCGCCGACGGCGTCGTCTGGGCCCAGTCGGCCGACGGCAAGCTGCTGAGGGTGAGGCTACCGGACGGGACCCCGCCGGGCCGACTGCAGCACAGCCTGGCGTGCTCGTCCAGCACTTCGGCGATCGCCGGGGGAACCCTGGTCGTCGGCGGCCAGAACGGAGTCGTCGCGGGCATCGAACTGCGTAACGGCGACCGGACGGCTACGTGTCCGGCCCATCGCCCCGGCAGGGGCGCGGCGGGACACGTACCGTCCCTGACCCCGGACGGCCCGCAGCCGCCTCCGCGCCCCCCGGGCTCGGAACCAGGAAGGCCGCCGACGACTTCAGGGCCGCCCACTTCAAACGGTACGGGCTGACCGGGCGCGTGGGTCCAGGCATCACCCCGGTGGCGCGACCGGTCCCCCTCCGGACGCGCCCCCAGCCGGCCCGCCGCACCACCGCACCACCGCGCGACGTCCGGCGGTTGCCGCGCAGACGGCCCTCGATGCCGTCCTTCGTGCCTCAGCCACGGTCCAGGACATGACTCGGGTCCTGGCGGCGCTCAGGCAGCGAGCTCTCACGGCCGTCCCGCAAAGTCTTCCCGGAGACCCGACGAGCCGGCCGGTCGAGAGCTCTGCCATGATCGTCTGTCTACGAGAGGGGCTGTGATGGCCATCGACGAGCGGCCTGACCCGGTACAGATCATCGCGAGAGTCGGGACGAGCTTCTCCCCGGAGCAGCCCGAGCGAGCGATTCAGGTGTGGATGCATCTCGCCGCGAAGGCCGGTTGGGCTGTCAGCCGCGTCGACGAGGCTTCCGTCGACCTGGACTCCGGCGAGTGCGGGATCGTCGACGTGGAAGGCCTGCGATACCTGGTGCGTCGGGGCCGAAGGGTACGTACGACTCTCTATGACGACAGCGGAGGAAAGCTTACCCGGCGACCGATCTTCGGCTTCGCCGCATGGGCGGAACCCGTGCTTTCCGCGGACAGCATCATCCCCTGAGACTGGCCGACGGGTCTGGCGCCGCATCTGGGACGATCTCGCTGTGGCTGGTGTGGTCTCAGTGTCGGAACCGTCCTGATCCGGTGAATGGCATCACACGCTGTGGAGCCGCTGGGGAAACCGGTGAACTCAACGACGATGATTTGACGCGTCAGGGCCCAGAGGTGTCTGGACAGTCCCCTTCACGAGCTGATCCCGCCGCGGGCACTCGGGAAGCTGCTCACCCAGCTGCGACGGTTAGGGGGGCGATTCGGCAGGTCCAACTGGCACACCGACCCGCCCCGGTGGCAGCTCGCCCCACCGTTTCGCAGCGCCGGCGCTGGTGCGGTGCCCGCGGCTCTTCTGATCAACCACGGCCTGTGAAGGCAGAACATTTCGATCCTCTCCGAAATGATTGACGCTTCCGAACTCCCCGGAAAATGATTCCTCCCCAGGTGGACCCGGAGCGCGCATGAGTACTGAATGGCGCGCTATGGACCGGCGTGAAGACTCACAACGCACGACCACCGACGACGGGTTGGCACAGAAGCGTGGGGAGAAGCTCGTGACCGAGTGGATATTGGCATTCGACGCCGACTGCCGATTATGCGAAGAAGTGGTGGATCGGGTTCGCGTGTCCGTCGACGGTGCGTTGACCACCGCGGGCCTCACGGAACCCCGTATCCGCGGTCTGCGCGCACGTGCCCTGGGGGACGGGGCCGAGTGGGCCCCGACCCTGTTGGCGGTCAGCGGCGACCGGGTGCGGGCCTGGACCGGAACCGCGCTGTCCCTCCGCCTGGCGCGGCTGCTGGGGCCGTCGGCCTCGCTGCGGGTGGTGCGTGCGCTCCGCGACCTCGATGTGCTGCGGCCGCCGAGCCGTCGAGGAATTCTCCGGGCCGTGCCGGGGCTGGCCTTGGGAACGTTTCTGGTCACCGGCGGCCTGGCGGCCTCGCCCGCGCAGGCTGTGACCCGCTCCAAGGGCAGTAAGGCGGCACGATGGGTGAAGGCAAACCTCGACCGACTGCCCTCCGGCTACTCCGAGTTCGCCTCCTACCCCGCGGACTACCGGCGCGCCGTCTACGGCGCGCTGTCCGCCTCGGCTCGGAGTGATCTGTGGGTGGCGCACTTCGCGAACTACCGGAAGACACACTCCGGTCTGTCGGCCGAGCAGTCCGCCGTCCTGGACGACGCGACGCGGCTGGCACCACAGATCATCGTGGGGCGCCGGCAGGAAGCGGCCGTCCAAGAGCTGGAGACGGCGGTCGTGGCGGCGTTCGGCGAGAGCGGGGCGCGGGCGATTCTCATGGCGCTGGGCCCTGCCGACACGCGAGGCGCGACGCCTCGGAGCGATCAGAGCGTCCAGGTCATGGACTGCAACTCCCAGTGCGCGGGGACCGGAAGCTGCGACATGGTGTGCTACGCCTCACCGTGGTGGTGCAACTGGACCGATTACGGCTGCGGTCCACTGTGGCTGGGACCGTGCAGCGGCGTCTGCGCCCCCTGACGCCACCCCTGCCCGGCCCTCATGCCGTCCTACATACGGCGGGAGTGGTCGGAGTTGGCGGCAATGGACGAAGGCGGGCCAGGACTTCCGGGAACCGAACGGGCCGCCCGAGTCATCGAAGACCCGCGGGATCGCTTCGGCCGGCTTCCCGCCCCGCACACTCACGCCGCACACTCCCGCGTCGCTCAGGTCCCGCCCCCTCGGCACGGTTCTCAGCCGAAGGTGTCGCACCGGCTGACACTGCCGGAGCTGTATCCGGTCGAGAACCATTGCCGGCGCTGGCTCGCGGAGCCATGGGTCCAGGTATCGGGCGTGACCTTGCCCTGGTACCGCTGCTGGATACGGTCGTCACCGACGGCGGCGGCCGCGTCCAGCCCGCGGTTGATGTCGTCCTGGGTCAGCTCGGTGATCAGTGGTTTTCCGCTCTTGGGGTCGGGGGTGGTGGTGGCGTGGTGGGCCCACACGCCGGCGTAGCAGTCCGCCTGGAGTTCCAGTTTCACCGAGCCGCTGTTGCGGCCCTGTCCACTGCCCCGGGAGATCGTGCCGCTGAGGTCCTGGATGTGGTGCCCGTATTCGTGGGCGATGACGTAGGCCTCGGCGAAGGGACCGCCCTTGGCACCGAACTTGCTGCTCAGGTCGTTGAAGAAGCCAAGGTCGAGATAGACCTTGTCATCGGCGGAGCAGTAGAAGGGGCCGACGTCGGAAGTGGCGTTCCCGCAGCCGGTGTTCACGCTGCTGGTGAACAGGAACGTCGGGGCCTGCTCGTAGGACTTTCCGGCGGCGGTCTCGGTCTTTTTCCAGAACGCCTGGACGCTGTCGACCACAGCGACGATCCTGCATTCCTCCTTGCGGTTGGCGTCCGCGCCGGTCCGGCAGTCGGCCGCCAGGTCACCGGCGGACGTACCCGCTCCCCTACCGGCGCCCGGCGAGCCGGCGGTGCCGTCCGAGCCGAACAGGCCCGGATCCACCCCGAAGACCACCGACACGACCAACACCAGGAGCCCGACCACGCCACCACCGACGGTCTTCCCACCGCCCGGGATACCGCCCAGCGCCCCACCACGATTGTCCTGCACCTCGGACGTGTCCAGGGCAGCGTCGTCGTCGAATTCCATTCGCAGACTTTCCCCTCGAGCAGCGCGTCGGTCCGCCCCGCGTCATGACGCCCGCCTACCCCGGGCAAGGCGGTTCACATCCGGCATGCCGCGATGGATGTACGCCGTCGAAGGACACGTTCTGGTGGGCGAGCAAGCCGACCTTTCGTTCCTCCAGCGCGGACCGCACCGTCAGGTTGCCGCCGTTGACCTCTTCCCTGGGGCATGTCGCGAAAGCCCCCAGCGACCCGCCGACGCGGTGCCCGGTGACGAGAAGCCGGCGATCATACGGGCCACCGGATCCGGCTCGGTCGCGAAAACGGTGTCCTCGTCCAGGCAACGGCTCGACACTGGCCGGGATCGCGCGTCCACGCACGCGGAACGTACAACTCGCGGTCCCCCACCGGCACGCACACGCACACGCACAGAGCAACAGCCCGCGCTCAGCGGATGCTTCCCTATCCGGCCGGGTGGGTCGGCACGCGCGGCGGGTCCTCTGTCTCCCGGTGGGCGGCGGCCGGGCGGAAGCATGCGGTCACGGTCTTGCCGTGCCGCTGGCACTTCATGCTCCAGTCGTCGGCGAGGGCGCGTACGATGCCCACGCCCCGTCCGGACGTCGCACCGGCCTCCGGATCGCGCTGCCGGGGCAGGGTGGGGTCCTCGTCGTGGACGCTCACGTGCAGGCAGTCACCGTCCCAGGTGAGGACGAGATGGGCGTCGCTCTGGGCGTGGACGTGGGCGTTGGTGAGCAGTTCGGACACGCAGAGGACGACCGCGTCCGCCGTGTCGGGTGCTTCGGCGGCCCAGGGCAGGGCCCTGAGATGGTCGCGTGTCCAGTGCCGTCCGGCCCGTACGCCTCCCGACACCGCGAACGAGTGTGCCCAGCCCATGGCCTTGACTGCCACTGTGTCCTCACTCCCCTTGCCGTTGTCCGCCTGGCTCCCCGCGAGGGCCGGGTACCCCGGGCCCGTGCGGGCAGACGTCCCGGTCACGCCGACCGGTCGTCCTGCGCACGCACGACCACCGCGTTCGTCCGGCCCTCAGCACCGCGCCCACGCGCCCCCCGGACGGGAGCGGCGCGGGCGCGGCCTGCAGCCTCGAAGCCGTGGATATCTGTCGTTCCGGCCGGGTCAGCCGACGTGCCAGAAGACACTGCCGCCGTTGTTCGCGGCGACGACGAACATCACCACCATCAGCAGGAGGTCGGCCACACCCAGGCCGATGTCCCACTTGGGCATCGCACTCCCGGTCTGACGCAGCGCGACGGCGCCGAAGACGATCGCCAGGGGTCCCAGGATGATCGGCAGGATGAACAGGCCGACGATGCCGCAGACCAGTCCCGCGACCGCCAGACCGCTGGTCCGGCTCGTCCGCTGCGCACCGCTTCCGCTGTAGCTCGCCATAACTCTTCTCCCGAAATGTCGCCTTGAGTTGCCTCTGACCTTTCAGTCACTTTCGGGTTACCCGTGATCGATGGGTCATGCCCGCCCGTCGCCACCAATGCCCCTCGCCTCGCGGGTAGTTGAGCAAGACTGAACGCCGGGAGGGTCGGCATGACGGCGGGGCGGGCCGCCGTTGTACCGCCGGACCCGCTCAAGACCTTCACACCTTCGTGGCCCCACCGCGACGCGTTCGCGTGCATCGACCACGTAAGATCATTGAGTCGTCAAGCAAATCACCCGTGGCGTCCGTCGCCTCGGGGTGCCTTCGTCATGGGCCGGCGGCCCGCACGGCAACGTGGCCGGTGCGGGCCGCTCAGGCCCTGATCTGCGACGACGGCCCTCCGGAGGCAGTGAGACCGGCCGGGTCGCACGCACGGGAGCAGGTTCGGGAGTAGATGACCGGTCGGATAGCCCACCGGTGATCAAGGCAAGTCCCCCGACATGCATGGTCCCCGGCTGCGACCAGGTCAGCGGAGTGCTCGACGACCTTCCACTTCTGAGCTCCGTAAAGGATCAGCACCTTGCACAAGAGAAAGACACGGCGGCGGCGTGTGACGCTCGCGATCGCGATGGGCGCGGTCGCCGCGGGCGGCCTCGCCGTCCTGCCGATCAACGCGCTCGCCGACACGACGAGCGGCACCTCAGGCGCCGCGAACAGCGCCCGGCAGCAGGACTTCACCTCGGCCGCAGCCGAGTACCACGTCCCTTCGAGCGTCCTGCTCGGCCTGGCGTACCAGGAGTCGGCCTGGGAGTCGCACGGCGCGCAGGCCAGTGCCGACGGCGGTTACGGGCCCATGCACCTCACCGACGTGACCCCGGCCATGATGGCCTCCGGCGGCGCGGGCGCCGTCGGGCGCGGCGATCTGAAGTCGATGGCCGCGAATCCGGCGCTGCACACCCTGCAGGCCGCCGCGAAGCTGACCGGCCTGTCCGAGGACGCGCTGCGCGAGGACCCCGCGGCGAACATCCGCGGTGGCGCGGCCCTGCTGGCCTCGTACGAGAAGCAGGTGGCCGGAAGCATGCCGTCGGACGCCGCCCAGTGGTACGGCGCGGTCGCCCGCTACAGCCAGTCGACGCAGAAGCCGGGCGCGACGGGCTTCGCCGACCGCGTGTTCGCCACCATCCGTGGCGGCGCCGGCGTCACCACCGAGGACGGCCGGCGGATCCGGCTCGACGCCGCCCCCTCAGTGAGCCCCGCCACCGCGCAGGTGGACCGGCTGCGCCTCAAGGCCGCCGCGACCACCGACACGGAGTGCCCGCCGGCCGTGCCGTGCACCTTCGTGCCCGGCTCCCCGGCCGGCCTGCAGGTGTCGAACCGCCCCGCCAACGGCATCAAGATCGACACCATCGTCATCCACGACATGGAGGGCACGTACGACTCCGGCGTGGCCGGTCTCGCCAACCCGTCGAACAGCGTGTCGACGAACTACGTCATGCGGTCCTCGGACGGCGCGGTGACGCAGATGGTGCCCACGAAGGACATCGCGTTCCACGCGGGCAACTACTCCTCGAACCTGCACTCGATCGGCATCGAGCACGAGGGCTACGCCGCACAGGGCGCCACCTGGTACACCGAGGCGCAGTACGAGTCCACGGCCTACCTCGTGCAGTACCTTGCCCACCGATTCGACATACCGCTGGACCGTCAGCACATCCTGGGTCACGACGACGTCGCCGGGCCGAGCCTGGCCGGTGTCCGCGCGCAGCACTGGGACCCGGGACCGAGCTGGGACTGGGACCACTTCATGAGCCTGCTCGGCCGCCCCCTCAGCGGCCTGCGCGGCAACGCGCCCGTGGGCTCGGTCGTGACCATCGATCCCGCCTTCGACTCCAACCTGCAGACCGTCCAGGTGTGCCCGATCGACGACCCGACCGGTGCGACGACCGCGTGCACGGACCGGCAGCAGGCGTCGAACTTCGTCTTCCTGCGCACCGCGCCTGACGCATCCGCTCCGCTCTTCGGTGACCAGGCGATCCACGGCACGGCCGCGGGCACGGACAAGATCAGCGACTGGGGCAGCACCGCGCAGACCGGCCAGCAGTTCGTCGTCGCCGACCAGCAGGACGACTGGACGGCGATCTGGTTCAGCGGCGCGAAAGTGTGGTTCTACAACCCGGGCGGCCAGAACACCAAGCAGGCCTACGGTGTGAAGACCATCTCCGCCGCGGGCAGCACCCCGGTGGCCGTCTACGGGTCGAGCTACCCGGACGCGTCGGAGTACCCGGCCGGCCTGGGCGCCTCGACGCAGGCCCCGATCAGCGGGTACAGCCTCCCGGCGGGCCAGGCGTACGTCGCCACCCAGCCGCCGAGCGCGACGGTGGACTACTTCAAGTCCAGCGGAACGGTCGTCACCGGCGCGAAGACGCAGTACACGATCCAGTACAACCACCGCGTGGCGCTGGTGTACTCGGGCGACGTGACCGCGACTCCCGTGACCAAACACTGGGAGGACGGCGGCGCGAAGCGCTGAAGCGCGGCCAAGCAGGCGGCCACGGGCGCGAGTTGTCGCGAGGCGGGGCCGCCCGGGGGGGGGGGCCCCGCCCGGGGGCCGCCGGGGTGAGGGGGGGGCCGGTAGGGTTAGGGAGGGCACAGGC